>NZ_JABBGL010000001.1:0-650697 GCF_012927365.1 Sphingobium sp. TB-6
CCGGCGGAAAACCACCAAAACTCGCCATCACTGCCGTCATGAGAAAGCTCATCGTCACCGCAAATGCCCTGCTCAAGGCAGATCGCATCTGGCGCAAATCACTCGCTTGACCATCACGGATACTCTAGACGTGGATCGGCAGACAACAGCGCTCGCAATGATGACCATTACAGAACGAAAGCTGCTGGTAGCCATGTCACTCCGTCCAGGCCGAACCCGGATGGGCAGCCAATTATCAGCATGGCTTTCATGAGTGCTCCAATTGCCCGGCTGAGGCAAAGACCCCACCCGTTAGCCGCTCGGACTCCGCCCACAGCCTTGCAGCAGCGAGTGTATCCAGTGCCTGCGGAGGTGCTTTCGCCACAGCGGGATAACCGCGCATTTCGCCCATCCGATCCGGCCCGTAATAAGTGCCGGGCTTCGCCTCTGGCGATGTCGCGGCGTAAAGCGTCGGCAACGCGCCCTGCCACGCAGGTGAAAAAAGGAACGGCAGGAAGCGGCGGAGCCTTCCGTTCATGCTCTGCCGACCCGCCCCATTCACAATCAGATCGGTGGCGGTGACGCCGGGATGCGCGGCGAGACTGGCGATGCCCCATCCACCGGCCTCGCTCCGCCGCTGTAGCTCGAAGGCGAACATGAGGCAGGCGAGCTTCGACTGACTATAAACCGGCATCGGTTTGTAGCCATTTTCTGCATTCAGATCGTCGAAGTTGATCGCACCGCCCCGTGCGGCGACGCTCGACAGCGTGACGACACGCGGCTTCTTCCCCTTCCGCAGCAGCGGCAGAAGGCCGGCCGTCAATGCGAAGTGGCCGAGATAATTGGTGCCGAACTGAAGCTCGAAGCCGTCGCTGGTTTCGCGGCGCTCCGGCGGATTCATCACGCCAGCATTGTTGATGAGGAGATCGAGGCTAGCCCGTTGCCCTCGCAGCCGCTCGCTGAACTCCGCTACCGATTTGAGGCTCGCCAGATCGACCTGCTCAAACCGGACATTTGCTGCCGGGACTTGCGCGCGGATGTTTTCGACCGCTTGCGCACCTTTGCCGGGATTGCGCCCAGCGATGATGACCTCAGCGCCAGCCCGCGCGAGCGCCAGGGCATCTTCATATCCGAGGCCGCCGGTGCCGGTGACGATGGCCGAGCGGCCTTTTTGAGAGGGAATGTCGGATGCCATCCAGTTTGCCATAATGATACCTTTGCAGAGATTCGCACTTGGTGTAAGATTAGAATTACACTAAGTGTGATTTCGCACCAAGGGAAATTTCATGACGTATGAGAGTGGCGACAGTTCACCCACCGTTGGACATCGGGAGCGCAAACGCCGCGAGACCGCGAAGCGCATCAAAGAGGCTGGAATCCGCCTGTTCATGGAGAAGGGCTACGCCGCGACCACGCTCGACGACATCGCGGTTGAGGCTGGCATTTCCCGGCGAACATTCTTCTACTACTACAAATCCAAGGACGATATTCTGCTGACCATGCAGAACGGCACGGGCGATATTCTTGCCGATATCCTGAGAGATGAGCCACTTGATAAGCGGCCTCTGGAGGCGGTGCGCGATGCGGTCGTGAGGGTTTGTGCGCCTATTCCGACGAACGAGTTGCTTGTCCTGGATCGATTGATGCGCTCCAGCGAGACGGTCCAGGCCCGGAAGGCAGCCACATATATTCAACACGAGCAGACCGTGTTCGCGGTCCTACGCGAAAAGTGGCCGGAGCCGGAGCGTGAGGCTGCCCTCAGATGGATTGCTATGCTTTCCATCGGGGCAATGCGCCTTTCGCTCGAGGCGTTTAACCGTGAGGGCGGCAAGCGCGCCCTCGTGGAACTCGTGCGCGAAGCATTCGACGCGCTGGAGGCCGAACTCCGATAGCTTGATGTATCCGTTTGAAGGAAAACGGCCAGAAAGCTGCCGCGGGGCAGACTGTGCACGCCTTGCCACATATTTGCGAACTGTACACCCCGGATCAGCCGCAATCATTCTGCCCAGCGACGGTTGAGGGCTTGGCAAGTGTAGCCAGCAAATCCGCCGATGGAGGTAGCAACCGCAAGGTGAAGGAAAGACGCGCCGGTGATGTCGAATTCGGCAGCGAACCAGATCACCATGCCAAGGAACCAGGCGAGCATGTTTCCGGCGATGCGGTTCGTTCGCAGGCCGACGATGACGAGCGCCACGAGAAACACGACCAGCGGCAAGGCTAGTTGTCCGAGCCACGATATGAGCGCCCCGGTTAGAACTCCGGATACGGCACCGATGGCAAGGCCAAACCACAGGCATAGCATGGCCGACAGGCTGTTGGTCAGCGATGTCGGACGCGTGAACCAGGCTATAAATCCGGCGAACATGACCCAGACTTCCAGTGTGAGTGCCGCGCTGACCCATGCGGCAAAGGCCGCCACGACCGAGGCGATCACCGTCCAGAGCATGAATTTCCCGCGAGATTGTCTGCGGGCGGCCGTGGTCTGATTTCGGACGTTGCTCATGCTGACCTCGGATTGAATAGGTCGAAATGTCTGGCATATTCGCCGCGTCGTTCGGCGTAGCGGTGTCCCTTGACGCGCTCGACAAGGATTTCGCCTTCGGGCGTGTTCCCTGCTTCGAGGTTGGACATTACCTCGGCAATGAACGCGTCGAGGGGCATGGCGTGCGGATCGGCTAATTGGGCAGGCCCGCTCAGTTCGCTTTGCACATAAGGCGGCACCAGTTCCAGCACCTCTACCCCGGCCTGCTCAAGCTGAACACGCAGCGACTGTATCCACGAATGCAGGAACGCCTTCGACGCGCAGTAGGTCGGAAAATTGTTCCGCGGCACGAAAGCAAGGCCGGAACTGGTGGTCAGCACCGCAGCGTTCGGCTTTCCGGCGATGAGCGGCAGGAAGGCAGCCGTGGCGTTGACCACGCTCATGATGTTGGTTTCGATGATGTCACGGGTCGTCGCCAGATCGGCCTCACCGGGAGCGAGCTTTTCCTGGCGCGAAATACCAGCGTTATTGATGAGGACATTGAGATCGGGCTCCTCGGTAGCGAGGCGGCAAGCCAGTGCAGCGATCGCATCCGCATCGCGGACGTCGAGCACGATGCCGCGCATGCCCGGATGTTCTGCACTGATCTGATCCAGTCGACCCTGTCGCCGTCCGGCGATGATGACCCGGTTGCCCCTCGCGTGAAAAGCTTCCGCAAGGCCACGGCCGATACCGCTGGTCGCCCCGGTGATGAGGACGGTGTTCCCTGTCATTTTCATGGGTTTGTTCCTTGCCTCAGGCGTCGAATGCCGGCTTGAGGATGGTTTCGCACCACGTCCGGAAGCTCGTCGGGCTGGCTGTCTCGGCGGTGCGGGGAATGCCGAGATCGAGCCCTCTGGCCTTGGCCCGGGCCATGTCGGTCATCCCCGCCGCCATCGCTGGCGTGAAACCGCGCCTGATGAACATGTCCTCATAGGCCTCGAAGGTCATATTCGTGCAGACGATTTTTCGCCCCCCGACCTCGCTGATGATATCGGCCATCTGATTGAAGGAGATGTTTTCCGGCCCAAGCACGGGCACTTCTTGCTGTCCGGTCCAGCTATCGTCGAGCAGAAGGCGCGCCGCTGCCGCCGCGATATCGCCGACCGAGCAGGCGGGCAGTTCCAGATCGCCGGGGATTGGCATGAAGAACATGCCCTTTTCGCGCATGACAGGGAGTTGCCAGAGCAGATTGTCCATGAAGGACGGCATGGCAAGCGAGCGCAGATGCGCACCGGTCGATGCCAGGAGATCGTCCATGGCAAGAGAAGCTGTCACATAACCGGCTTCGCCCGCGTAAGGCGTGCCACGTCCCAGGGCCGTAATGTCGACGACACGCGCTACGCGGTGCCTGCTGATCGCCTCCGCCGCCGGGCGGGTGAAGCCGACATAGGCCTCCTCGACGGAAGGTGCCTGATCATCGGCGGGGCAGAGCCAGAACAGATGCGTCGCTCCGGCAAAGGCGCGGTCAACGACCGCCGCATCGTCATGGCTGCCCTCCACGATCTCCATATGATTGAAAATATCCCTAGGTAGCTTCGTGGCGTCGCGCACGATGACACGGACCGGCGCGGTTGCGGCAAGGAGGATCGGAAGCAGATCCTGTCCGATCCTGCTGGTGGGGGCGGTGATGACAATCACGAGGTGTCCTTTCGACTAACGACACGACAGGGCGATCATGCCCGTCCACATCTTCTGAATACGGATTAGAGCTTGCGATCCGGACGATCCATCTTGTATCGTCCGCACATCTTCTTCAATCGTACGGATTTCCGATGGATCCGCTCTCGGACCTTCTCACCCTGCTCAAACCATCGGCCACGATTTCCTCGGGCTTCGACGCCGGGGGCTCGTGGGCGGTCCGCTTTGGCGACCAGGCCGGGCAAATCAAATGCTACAGCATTTTGCGGGGAGAATGCTGGCTTGCCATCGATGGGCTTGAGACCCCGATCCGACTATGCGAAGGCGAGGCGTTCGTACTACCGCGCGGTTTGCCGTTTCGAATGGCGAGCGATCTTTCTGTCGAATCGGTCGAGGCCGGGTCGATGTTTCCGCCTGCACGGGCCGGCGGACAAGTGCGTCTCGGCTCTGGCGGCGAATTCGCGCTGGTCGGTGCCCGCTTCGCGGTTGCGGGCGGGCCATCGGGCCTGTTGCGCACCCTGTTGCCGCCGATTCTTCATCTGCGGACGGCGTCTGAGAAAGCTGCGTTGAACTGGTCGGTCGAACGCATGATGCAGGAACTGCGCGAGAACCTGCCCGGCGCGCGCCTGATGGCGCAGGATCTTGCTCATATGATGTTGCTGCAGGCGCTGCGGGCCTATCTCAACCAGCCGGCATCTGGCGACCGCGGCTGGCTTTCTGCTCTGGCAAACAAGCAGTTACGGATGGCGATCCACGCCATCCACGCCGATCCCGCCCGGCGCTGGACCCTGAAGGATCTCGGCGCCGAAGCCGGTATGTCGCGCACAGTATTCGCCGAACGTTTCCGTGCAGTCATGGGCGAAACCCCGATGCAATATCTGACACGCTGGCGGATGCTGCTGGCTTGTGATCGGCTGGAGCATGCCGACGACCGCCTCTCCACGATCGCCATCGACCTTGGATATGAATCCGAAAGTTCGTTCAGCATGGCGTTCAAGCGCGTCATGGGATGCTCACCGAGTCACTATAGCCGGGGCGTGGAAGAAAGCCGCGATCTCAATCATGCGTAATTCGAAGCTGATCGTTGGGGATTGGCGCCATCCGTCAGCCATGTTCGGCGGCCGGTAAGCTATAGCTTCAGAAAATTCGTCCCTTTGGGAATCCCCCACGTGAGTCACCATCACCAGAGGTGTTAGATTGATCGAGGCGATCATTTCGGGCTTAATGTGGGTTTCGGCCGCGGGACTAGATAGGCTCGGCGCCATGGAGGATTTCAAAGCGGAGTTCCGAGGTATGACGACACATAGGCTCCCGTCGCTGAATGCGCTACGCGCATTTGACGCCGTCGCGCGACATGGAAGCTTCACTGCCGCCGCCAAGGAACTTTGCGTGACACATGGCGCGGTGAGCCGACACATCTCAATCCTGGAAGATAGCTTGGGAGTGAAGCTTTTCATAAGGGGGCGCGCGCACGATCGAACTGACTCCTTCAGCCAAGGATTATCTGTTTTCGATCCAGCAAGCTTTCGATATGATGAAATCGGCTACATTAGCGATCGCTGCACGAAATGATGTTACTCCTCTCAAGATCAAGGGCATACAGACTTTCATCCTGCGCTGGCTCATTCCGCAGATCTATGATATGGGGGAGGCCCGCTAAATATAAGCTATGTACAATCTGGGCGCCCCGTAGATTTCGAACGCGATGACGTCGATCTTTCGATTGAGGCCTTCCCCAGTCCGATGCCAGGAACAACCTCCCACAAACTCATTGAATTTGATCTTATCCCAATTTGCAGCCCGTATAAGGTGAATGGGAAGCCTCCGCCACGGAATTTGGCTGACATCGTTGATTATACGCTACTTTGCCCGGGGAGGACGGCGCTGCCAAATCCGGAACATAACTTATGGCAAATTTTGGCTTAGCAGTGCAGGAATACACGAAGCATACAGGCTGAATTGCTCCTATTTCTCGACCTTTGATCTGATATTCCGCGCGGCGGTAGAGGGATTGGGTGTCGGGATGGGCATGAAATGCTTCCTTGAAGAAGAGCTGTCTAAGAGCGCACTCATGGTTCCGTTCGATTTTTCGGCAAAGGTCGCTATGCCATATTATCTAATTGTACCTGACGCTAAAAAGGATTGGCCAAAGGTTTTGGCATTTCGCGAGTGGATCACGGCCAAGGCTCAGGATGAGGCCATCCCTCTCAACGTGCCGATGCCTTAGCTGGGACCATTGTCGCTGAGAAGCCTGGGCCTGTACAGCACGGTGGCACTGTCGCAGCCCGAGGCTTTGAGGGCCAGACCCAGCGTGTCGGTGACATCCTCCGCCCACATGTTGGTACCCAGCTGGACGGCTTGAAGAACCGGGTAATTTTGGCCAGATGGCGTAGCAAGGAGCGCGCGAAACTGGCGGAAGGCGGTTTTCCGTCGATCTTGGTGGTGTGATTTTTGTATCGGCCGCGCTGTGCAAGCCCGATACCGTTTCATGCGGGCGCAGTTCGGGCTTCGAGCCATGCGAGGCGCTGGAAATTATAGACGAGGTTGGCCCTGCCGATCTTGATCCTGGCGCGAGCGATGCCGATGGTGCGGACGACGAGGCCCATGCGGTGTTTTTGCCCGGCAAAGACGTGTTCGACCGCAGCACGGGCCTTTGATCGCTTGGCATTGGCCCTGGCTATCCGTTCGGGCAGCGGCCGCTTGGGCAGGCGCTTCTGGTGGATATTGCTGGTGAACATGCCCCTGGCGAGGAACGCTTCGGTCTTCTTCGATCGATAGGCGGTATCGGCCCAAACGCCCGAGGCGGTGTTCTCCTTGCTGATCAATTCGGGCAGTCGCGCCCCGTCATGGGCATTGGCGGCGCTCGCATCCCAGGTGCGGATCAGTCCATGGACCCGATCGATCGCCTTGGCCTTTACCAGCCGCTTGCGGAACAGCCAGACCGTGGTGGCATCGGGCACGGTGCCTTCCAGCCCAACTCCCAGGAAGCGCTGGAACGAAAGCCGGTCCTTGATCTGGAATTCCGTCGCCTCGTCGGACAGCGAATACAATGCTTGCAGGACGAGGATTTTGAACATGAGCACTGGATCGAACGGCGGGCGTCCGCCCTTGTTCCGGGGGCCGCGTCGCAGCGCCGCCACCAGCGGACCCCGGAATAGTTCGAAATCCACTACCGCTGACAGCCGTTCCAGCGGATCGCCCGCCACGCTCAACGCCTCATATCGGTCCGAAAGATCAAAGAAACCTGGCTGCACTGCCATCCCTGCCTCCGCTGTCGCGCACCGGCAGTGAATCACCGCAAGCCGTCAAACGCTACCTGTTTGTAGAGGCATCCAGCTGGCGACGATCCGCTGGTGGCGGCAGTCGACCCTGGCCAAGGAATTTGGCGTCGCCGATTGCGATGAGGACGATCTCTACGAGGCGATGGACCTGCTTCGCGTAGATGAAGCCAGCAGGATCCTCTATTTCACGGCGACCGGTCGTGAGCGCGGACGCAACCCTTATTATCGTCACTTATACAGTGTTGGGCTAGACGGCGGAGAGCCTAAGCTGCTCACCCCGGAAAATGCGGATCATGATTTCGCCACCGGTTTCGTCTTCGCAGCGCCGGGCGGCGGCAGCATATCGCCGAGCGGACGCTATTTCATTGATAGTTATTCGACCATCAGTGAACCGGACACGGTGGTCTTGAAAACCATTGACGGACGGGCCATCGCTGACGTCGCTCAAGCCGATATATCACAGCTTTCGGCGGCAGGCTGGCAACCACCCGAGCAGTTTATCGTCAAGGCTGCTGATGGCGTGACGGATCTCTATGGCATCATCATCAAGCCACAGGCATTTGACCCCCTGAAAAAATACCCGGTGATCGAGATCACCTATCCCGGGCAGGGCGGGAAGCTGACGCCCACCACCTTTCGCGAGAATTTCCAGCTCGGGACGACATTGAACGCCTATGCCTTCGCGGAGGCTGGCGCGATCGTCGTTGCCCTGGATGGCCGTGGCGGCGGGCTGCGGTCGAAGAAATTCCGGACGGCGTTTGTCGGTTCGGACGACATATTGGGCGCGGTCGATCATGTGGCCGCCATCAAGGCGGCCGGAGCCAGCCGGCCCTATATGGATTTGGACCGAGTCGGCATAACCGGCCATTCCATGGGCGGTTATGCTACCACGCGATCCATGCTACTCTTTCCCAAATTCTACAAGGTCGGCGTTTCCGGCGAAAGCCCAGCGGATTGGATGATTTCTAGCATCGACATAGCGACCGAGGGTATTGCGGGCGTTCCGACCGACCCCGCGACGATCGACTACTATCGACGGATATCTATGGAAAGTATAGCCGATCGGCTCCAGGGCAAGTTGCTGTTGATCTTTGCGGGATTGGACGAAAATGTGCCCTTTCAAAGCGCATTCCAGACATTTAGAGCCTTTGAGAAGGCGAACAAAGTCTATGATACGTAATCATGCCCGACTCTCCTCATACCGGCGGCAGAGAGCCTTATGGGGTGATGCGCACGATACGATATTTCGCCGAGAATCTGGGTGGTCCCAAAGAGTGAATCTCGTCTTTCGGGCGATGAAAGCGACGCGCAACCCCGGTGCTGCATCGCCAGAATTTCTATTAGCCGTCCTGACAACCCATGCGAGCTATTGCCATGACAATATTTACGCGCCGTGAGTTCGGGACTATTAGTGGGTTAGCCATGCTTTCTTCCTTGAAACTTGGTGTTTTGACAGACGCGCAGGCGTCCGCCGCTTCTCCTTCTGCCACGCCCTTCGTCGATCCGGAATTGATGAGGGCTCTGCAGGCATTTCAGCAAAATCCCGCAATCGCGAACGCATCTCCTCCCGAATGGGTCGAACGTAAAATCCCCGGCCCGGCGGGCGCGCCCGATGTGCGGGTCTATATTCTCAACGGAGGCAAGGCGAATGGAACGGCTCGACCTGCTATCCTGCACATGCATGGCGGCGGTTACACCATGGGATCAGCGCTTATGTCGATGCCACAACTCAGCCTGATCGGTGCGGCCCTCGATTGCATGATCATGACAGTGGACTATCGCCTGGCGCCGGGAACGCCCTTTCCCGGCTCGCTTGAGGACAATTATGCTGCACTAAAATGGCTCCATAAGAATGCGGCCGCGTTGGGCGCGGACTCGTCGCGCATCGCGGTCATGGGTGAGAGCGCGGGCGGCGGTCATGCGGCGATGTTGGCGATCGCGGCGCGGGATCGGGGTGAAATCCCTATATTATTTCAAGCCTTGATCTACCCCATGCTGGACGACCGCACCGGAACTACCCGTCAGGTTCCATCGCACATCGGCAGTTTGGTGTGGACGGCGGAACAGAATCGTGCGGGGTGGACGGCATTTCTCGGAATGCCAGCCGGCGGGAAAGAGGTTCCTCCAGGGTCTGTTCCGTCGCGGATCGAGAATCTCGGTGGGCTACCGCAAACCTTCATTGTTGTCGGGGCGATCGACCTCTTTCTGGAAGAGGACATCGTCTATGCGCAGCGCCTGCTTGAAATCGGCGTTCCGGTAGAGCTTGTCGTAATCCCTGGCGCCTTTCACGGCTTTGACTTTATCGCCCCTCAGGCTGCGATCACCAAGCGCCTTCAGGCGGCGACGATGCAAGCTCTCAGGAGGGCCTTCGAGCGAGCGGCATGAATGTGAAGAGACTACGAAAGCCAGATCGCGCCGGAACAATACCGACCTGTATTGATCACGACCCACGCGCCCATTTGCGGCGTCCGATTGTCATGATGCGCCATGGCTGATCGACCAGCCTGTTCCCGGCTTCACAGCAAAGGTCGATGATGTTGTCGTGGGATGTGAAGATGCGGTTGGATAGCCAGTTATCGCGCGTGAACTGCCATATATTTTCTACCGGGTTGAGCTCAGGGCATTTCGGCGGCAGTGGAACGTCCGATCACTTTGCCCTTACTGTTCCTCGATCTTCTCACACGCCCGACGCACCGGAACTGATCGCGCGATCGCTTGATCAGGCCGCGACAGCCAACGGATCTCTGTAGTCCTCACCCTTGGTCAGCATCGCCCAGACGGAACGGACCATTTTGTTCGCCAAAACAATGGCCACAAGCATTCGAGGCTTGTGGTCCAGCATTCGGAATAGCCATGATCCTTCCGGTGGCGCTTTACGACCGGCCCAGCGCACAATCGTCATTGCACCTGTGACCGGCAGTCGCCGGATATCACGCTGGCCCATCTTGGACGTCCTGCCTAGCTTCTGCTTACCGCCGGTAGATCGCTGGAGAGGCACAAGGCCCAGCCAGGCAGCAAAATCCCTCCCGCGTCGGAAGGTTTCCATTGGAGGCGCGAAGGCTTCGATAGCCATAGCGGTGATGTGGCCGAGCCCCGGCACGGTCAGCAGCCGAGTTGTTGTGGCCGCCTTGGCCGCTTCTTTCTGGAGAACCTTCTCAAGTGTTGCGATCTGCTCACTCAGAGAGGCGATCTGTGCAAGGTAAAGTCGTGCCGTTTCCACGATCAGCAGGTCGATCGAGATTTCGGTTTCCTCAATCGCGGCCTCGAGTATCCAGACGTTTGTTATCCCCTGCGGGGCGACAATACCATGCTCGGCAAGATGACCGCGCAATGCGTTGATGAGCTGCGTGCGCTACCGGACAAGCAAGTCACGTGTCCTGCACACCATCGCACCTGCTTGCTGGCTCTGAGATTTGACCTCAACTTGGATCATGCGCCCGGACTCGCGATTGAGCTTCTGCGCCAGCGCCTCATCGCCCGCCAGGATTGCCTCTCCCAGCGCCCGGCGGTGCGCATTGTGCAGGGGGATCCTGACGGCGCTGTCATGATGCAGCACACTAATTGTCCCGCTCCGCAGAGCGTAATTGTAAAGAATGTCGATGAAGAGCCTGAACATGATGTTCGGGCTGGTGTCGGCCAGCAACTGAATGAACTCGGCAGCACAACCTCACCCGCCATGCTCACGCCAACAACGCTACAAAAAATTCTTGCCCAGATCTACGCCAAGAATATGTACAGACATCAGTCCGTTCCTTTCCTCTTCCAGCACCGACATCATATCCGATGTCAGGGAAAAGCGGCGGGCCATCCCATAACCAACAGACAGATCCTTGAAACCCTCAAGGGACAACCGCCGAGCGACTGCAATACAGATGCTGAGCCTAATCAGATCGCCTGAGAGCGCCGTAGGTCCGACGACGCGCATGGTCTTGAAGGGGGCTTCTTCCGGTCTGGCGCCGATAGGCCAGCGAAAAGGTGCTGCGACTCCTAAAGCCTAGCTTTTCGGCGATTTCCTTGAGGGACAAATCACCCTCGGCGAGCATCTCTTGCGCTCTGGCGAGGCACGCCGCTCGCACATGTTCGGAGATGGAATAGCCGCTTTCCTGGGAGAAGGCGCGTGACAGATGGCGCGTTGACATATTGCATAACTGCGCCAACTCTATGACGGTCGGTGGCGGTTTGTTCGCGCGCAATCTCTCTTCGATTATTCCGAGCTTCCAACGTGGAAGGCCTCCTCGTTTTTCGGTTGGGAGCTTCTGGAGATGTCGCGCCAGTTCCACGCAGGCGGAAATGATCTGGGCTTCCACCATAAGGGTAGCCCCCAGCCTGGGCCGCAACAATTCGAAATAGGCTTGCTGTAGATTGTGCAACACATTCGGTGCGCGCACGTCTAGGCACTGTTCCAATGCCTGTTCGCTCAGGCCTGTCAGCGCATCTCCAAAAATAGTGACATCAAGCAGGCAGGTAAGCTTGATCGTAGTCCCCGGCGGGCACGTACCCAACAGCGAAACGCCTGGCGGGATAAACAAAGCTTTTCCGATTGGTTGCAATTGCCTCGATCCCCACCTCTCATAGAAAGAGCCGCCGCACGGTCGCGGCCGTCGAAAGGCGAGGTCGAGATAAGCATGTTGCGATGAACTGAATATGCCATGCATGGGCGTGTTCGAGGTGTAATTCTCTACCCAGGCCCGGGATATGCCTGTACGGGCATCGGGGGCCTCGCGCTTGAATGTGATCAGGCTGCGCGTAAAGGCTTGACCGGCAATGGCTTCTGCTCTGAAATTTTGGGGTTTCATGCGTCAGGATCGGCCAAGGAGTTTTCCACCACAAGAGTCGTAGGAAAGGAGCATGCACCGCGTGTTCTAGAGCATCCGCCGGGCTTTGGGAATTCCCGGATTGAACGAACATGACGTAATCGCGGAGGATCCCGGCTAAAGGGCACGGGGTCTGGATTGCTGAAAGGTTGGTTGCCCTCCGATAAGATGAAGAACGGGCTCACGCTTAAAATGATCTTGGCCCCAGCATCGGTTCGCCCGGTAATGGTCAAACCTTCTGGAACTGACGACGTCGAACTTGGGAACACCCGAGAATACCCCCGCTGACCTCAATCTCGACGCTATGCACTTTCACGAGTCGCGCGTGAATTCTCTATCTGCACCAAATGTACGGAAGAGCCCTTGATCGTCGCGCGGCAGTCGGCGGTGGACAACTGCCACCACGGGTTCCGGTCCTTCATAAACCATATGGTAGAGGCACTATCTGCACAGCTATTGCTGAACGCATCGCCCTTGGTAGCAACCAGACCTCTTCTATCGCCCTAGCAAGCGCATCGCATCCACCGTGAACTTGAACCCCAGGATGAAGGCATCCTTGATGTCCCTCGTGCGATCTGGCGCCCCGGTCTGATCAGGATGCAGGATATACTGCAGGTTTGGCGACAGACGGATCGCAGGATTGACCTGAAATCCATAGGCCAGTTCCATCATATATTGATGGCGGCGAATATCGGCGCGCCCACCCGCGGCAACCCGCGCGGCGTTCATCCTCTGCATCGCCAGATCGCTGAAACGCTGATCGTTGATGGCGAAGCCGAACGTATCCTGATCGCGCCTGGCGAACGTGCCGGTCTGTACGATCCCTATGCCCAGATAGCGGCTTTCCTCGACCCGGCCGGACAGGTTGGTCATCGCCACGCCAAAGATGCTGAGCCCCCGCTGCGAGGCCGGATCAGGGCGGGTGAGCATCTGATCGAAGCGGACATAGAGGCCTGACCGACCGTTCCGCGTCGCCGCCGGTCGCCCGGTCAGGATCGCGATATCACCCTGATCATCACGCAGCGGATCGGCATAGTCGCCGCGATCGAACCAGCCGCCCAGAATATAGTGGCCAGGCAGGCGATCATTGGCAGAATCCCGGCCATAGCTCAGTTCCCAGGGCACGATCACCCCGGTCGCATTTTTCGTGCTGAAATTGAAACCATGGTCGCTCGCACGCTTGCGGTCGGGGTTCACTTCGTAAACGCCCGCATGCAGCATGACCTGCGGCGTCACATGCAGCTTGGCATGGGCCATCCAACTCGATGCCGGGAAATAGGTGAAGTTGCTGTTTTTGAAGACGAAGGTCGGATTGCCGCAGGCGGAGTTGGTCTGGAAATGGCAATAGAGCGGAGAGTTGAGAAAATGGATATTCGCTTGGCTGCGCCCGGCTTCGATATCCAGACGCCCGTCGAACAGAGTCTGCTGCCATGTCAGGATGGCGAGATGCGTATTCTGCGTGCCATAAATTTCCTGCACCGACGTATTGTTGCCGATGGCAATGGCGGCCAGATTTTTGCCGTGGCGGTTGGTCACGGCAAAATGAAGCTCCCCCCCGCCAATGCCGAACATCCGGTCAAGATCAAGGTCAGCGCCGACATAGACCTGGCCGGCATGGGCGGCATCACGGCGAAGACCGCCCGAGACATTAGTCGCCGCCTCGCCGGTGTAGCTGAGCGATAGCGTAACACCTTCCTTCTCAATCGGCTGCCATGAGACTGGAGCCTCCGATTGGGCAGCTGGCCGATCACTATCGGCGACCGCCTGATCCTGTGCCAGTGCGACAGGCGTGGCAAAGGCTACGGCACCCGCCACACAGGCGGCACCCATCTTCCCGAAATACATCGAAACTCTCTCCGATTATGCTGTCGCTTACGCGTCAAACCTTCATTTCATTGCGGGACGCTTGAACATTCCGACGAGCAGCGCGCTCACGACGGTTCCGACCAATATGGCCAGCGCATAGACACCTACATGGGTGACGGCGCCGGGGATCGGCAGCACGAACAGGCCCCCATGGGGCACCTTCAGTTCGACCGCCATCGCCATCGATATCGCGCCCGTAACGGCGGAACCAGCCATGAGCGCAGGGATGACACGCAGCGGATCACGCGCCGCGAAGGGAATTGCGCCTTCGGTTATGAATGCCAGTCCCAGCACTGCTGCGGCGGCCCCCGCTTCGCGTTCCTCATAGGAGAAGCGGTTGCGGAACAGGCGGGTGGCGAGAGCGACCGCAAGGGGCGGCGTCATCCCGGCGGCCATGGTCGCTGCCATCGGCGTGTAGACCTGGCTGGCGATCAGGCCGACCGAAAAGGCATAACCCGCCTTATTGACCGGCCCCCCCATGTCGAATGCCGACATGGCGCCCAGGATAAGTCCCAACATGAGCGCGCTCGAGCCCTGCATGCTACGCAGCCAGTCGGTGAGGAACGCCAACGCAGCGGCAACGGGCGTGCCCACGGCATAGAGCATAAGCAACCCGGTCACCAGCGTGCCGAGAAGTGGCAGGATCAAGACCGGCTTTAACCCCTGCAAATTCTTGGGAAGCTGAATCAACCGGTTGAGCCAATCGACGCCATAGCCCGCAATGAAGCCCGCAACGATGCCACCCAGGAAGCCCGCGCCCAGATTGGCGGCCAGCAGGCCGCCGATCATGCCCGGTGCGATGCCGGGACGATCCGCAACCGAATAGGCAATATATCCCGCCAGCGCCGGCACCATCAGCACGAAACCAGCCTTCGCACCGATTTCGAACAGGGCATGCGCCAACGTGCCTTCGGCCGCCGCGTCATTGGCGTGGATGCCCCCCAGCGCGAAGGCGAGCGCGATCAGAAGCCCCCCTGCCACCACGAACGGCAGCATGAAGGACACGCCAGTCATCAGATGCTTATATGGGCCAGCGCGCTTCGCACCCGATGTAGCGGCGGCGGAATCGGCCGGTTGCGATGCAGCCCCTTTACCGCCCTGCACGGTCGCTTCCGCCAGCGCCCGCTCGATCAACCGCGCGCCGCCAGTGATGGCAGGCTTGGTATTGCCGGCAAATACGCGCTTGCCCGCAAAGCGAGCGCGATCGACCTCTCGGTCAGCGGCGATCAGCACGATGTCGGCGGCCGCGATTTCCTCCGCGGTCAGGGGATTACCCGCACCGACAGATCCCTGCGTTTCGACGCGAATGGCATAGCCAAGCTGGCGCGCGCCTTCCGTCAGCCCCTCGGCCGCCATGAACGTATGGGCGATGCCGGTCGGGCAGGAGGTGATGGCGACGATGCGCAGCGTTGTCGGCGACGTGCCCGCTGTCTTGGCCCCGCGCAGCGCCGCAACGGGATCGGCAAGGACAGCCTCCAGCGTCAGACGGCGGTGCGGGCGGCTTTCCGATGGGCCGTCGGTCCCTTCCGGAACGATCAAGAGAAGATCGCCTTCAGCGTCGCCCGGCAATGGATTGACGATGCCCTGAGCGGTACGCAATTCGATTTCGATAGTCTGCCCATTGGCCTGTGCAGCCTTGCGCAGCGCTTCGCCGACCAGGACACCGGCAACACCGGATTCGCCGGCATCGACCACCGCGAAAATCCTGCTCATCGCGTCTCTCCCATCAGAATGTCCGTCTCCACGCAGGCCGCCAGGGCTTCGATCTCGTTCCTTGCAGGCAGATGGGGCCCAGCACAGCCCAGCTTGCCGACGGCAAAAGCGGTCGACAGGCGGGCGATACGATCCAGCCCCGCCCCTTCGATCAGGGCCGCAGCCAGACCGGCAACCATGGCATCGCCTGCACCGACCGTGCTTTCCACGCTTTGCGCCGTCAGACGCGCGCGCAGCGCCTCCGATCGGGTCAGGAACAGCGCGCCCTGTGCCCCCATCGACACGGCGATCAGGTCGACACCACGATCCAGCAGCTTATGTGCGACGTCGACGATCTGATGGGGCGCATCGATCGGACCACCATGCCATTCGGCCAGTTCATGCAGGTTGGGCTTCAGGACAGTCGGCAGGACCGGGCCGGCAAGCGCATGGCGCAGAGCCGGCCCGCTGCTGTCGAGCAGAATAGTCGCCCCCCGCCTCTGCAGCATGGCCGTAAGGGAGGCGTAGATATCCGCGGGACATCCGGGCGGCAGGCTACCCGACAGGATGACAAGGTCGCCGGCCCCGACCTGTTCATCCAGTGTCGCAATGACGGCATCGATGCTCGCCCCGGTTGCGGCGACGCCATCCATGTTGATGTCGGTCGTGCCATGAGGATCGACCAGCTTCAGATTGACGCGCGTGCTGCCGGCATGGCGCTGGCAGCGGTCGATGATCGACTTGGCGGCAAAAAGCACATCAAAGGGAGCAGCGTTGGCGCCACCCAACAACCCCAAGACCGTTACGGGCACATCCCAGTCAGCCAAGCAACTGGCCGCATTTATCCCCTTGCCGCCCGCATCCTGCCGGATGGAACACGCGCGATGCACCTCACCGGGAACAAGGCGGTCGAGCATGACCGTCTGGTCGATCGCCGGGTTAAGCGTGACGGTGAAGACGGCCATCATGCCTCCTCCCCATCCAGCGCGCGTACATCGGCGGCGCTTGCCGCATCAAGCGCGCGGGCTGCGAGCGACTGAAGATCGCCAAGGCTGCTGGCGCGAATGCGCGCCTTCACGGCGGGAATATCGCGCGGGGTCATCGACAATTCATGGACGCCAAGCCCCGCCAGCAACGCAGCCCCGAAAGGATCACCGGCAATGCCACCGCACACTCCCACCCAGCGGTCATGCCGGCGCGCGCCCTCCACGGTCATGGCGATCAGGCGCAAAACAGCCGGATGCAGGCTGTCGGCCTCGCTCGCCAGTTCCGGATTCTGGCGGTCGATGGCGAGCGCATATTGCGTCAGGTCATTGGTGCCGATCGAGAAGAAATCAGCATGAGCCGCCAGCGCATGGGCCTGAACGGCGGCGGCGGGCACTTCGATCATGATGCCGATGGGAATCGCCGGCGCATCCAGTTCCACCCGGACCGCCTCACAGCGTTCCCGCAGGATCACCAGTTCGGATGCGGATGTGATCATCGGGAACATGATCGACAGATCCCCCCCCAACTTCGCGGCACGATAAAGGGCGCGCAGTTGCGGCTCCAGCAGGTCGGGTCGGCGCAGCAGAAGGCGCGCACCGCGCACGCCGAGGAAGGGGTTTTCCTCCTTGGGAAGATCGAGATGCGGCACCTGCTTGTCACCGCCTATGTCGAGCGCGCGAACGATCAGCGGCCGATCGTCGAGCGCGTCGATCATCCCGCGATAAATGGCACATTGCTCCTCTTCACTCGGGCTGTCACCGCGTTCGAGGAACAGGAATTCGGTGCGCATCAGCCCCACCCCTTCCCCGCCTTGTGCCAGCGCGAAGGCGACTTGGTCAGGCCGGTTCACATTGGCGCCAATGGCCAGTTCATGACCATCGCGCGTGCGTGCAGGCAGAGCGCGTTCAGCCTCCTCGGCGGCGCGCCTGGCGGCAATGTCATCGATCCAGGCGCGGGCAGAGGCGATATCCTCCGCCGAAGGATCGAGCCATATGCGCCCGCTGTCGCCATCGACGATGGCAGTTGTCCCGGCCGCCTGCCCCAGCAGATCGGCGCCGCCCGCCACCACCGAAGGCAAGCCGAGGGTACGGGCTAGGATCGCGCTGTGCGAGGTCGGACCGCCCAGCGCGGTGGCGATGCCGGCCACCCGGCTGGTGTCGAGCGTCGCGGTATCCGACGGCGACAGGTCCATCGCAACCAGCACGCACGGCTGTTCCGGCAGGTCGGCCAATGTGCCCACGCTCAGGCCCGGATCGATATGGGCTAGCACGCGCCGACCGACATCGTGCAAGTCGGCGGCGCGTGCAGCCAGCACCGGATTGCCCAGTGCGGAAAGCTGTCCTGCCATGCGGTCGATCGCCTGATGCCAGGACCAGGCTACGCCATGGCCCTCCACCATCAACTGGCAAGTCAGGGTGATGAGGTCGGTATCGTCCAGCAGCCCGGTCTGCGCCGCAAAGATCGCGGCGTCCCCCGCGCCCAGACGCCGGGTGGTGTCGTCGACCAGAGCCTTCATCTGCGCCCTGGTGCGGACCAGCGCATCGTTGAGCAGCGCGCCGCCAGTAACGAGATCGACCGGCTGGTCCGGCACATCCAGTTCCGCCGCAGCCAGGACAAGGACCGGACCGATTGCCAGGCCAGGACTGGCCGCAACGCCCGCGATCATGGCGGGATTGCCATTCGGTTTCCAGCCGCGCACCGGTGCCTTCGCTTTTTCGGCGGCGCGGGCGGCATCCGCCCTTTCGCGGGCGGTGAGGCTGGTAACGGTGCGCATGAATTGGTCCAGCGCCAGTCGGTCATTTGCCGAAATAGTCGCGCAATCACCTGCCTTCAGACCCAGTTGCAGCAGCGAGACAAGGCTGCGCGGATCGGCCATATCCTCGTCATGACGGATGCGCATGGGGGTAGCCACTGCCTTGGCCGCTTCCGCCCAGACCGAGGCTGGGCGGGCGTGTAGCCCGGCCGGATAGTCGACCATCCATTCGATGCTCTCGGACAGATCCTGTGCGGCGGGCCGGGCTTCGCTCGGGGCGGCATCCTGATGGAGGGCGACAGCGATTTCCATCGCATCGTCGGTCGCGATCAGCGTTGCCAGTCGAGCCTCATCCTGGATGAGCCTGGTCAGACGACGCAGAATTGAGATATGGCTATCGGAATTGGCGGCGATGCCGACGACGAGATGGGCGCGCTGACCAGGGTTCCACTCGATCCCCTCGCGCAGTTGCAACAGCACGATACCGTCGCGCCGCACCAGCCCCTTGTCTTCCCCCAGCCCGTGCGGAATGGCGACACCCGACCCCAGATAGGTGTTTGCCACCGCCTCTCGGCGGATCATGCTCTGCTCGTA
The DNA here is from genome assembly GCF_012927365.1 of Sphingobium sp. TB-6. Lineage (NCBI taxonomy): Bacteria > Pseudomonadati > Pseudomonadota > Alphaproteobacteria > Sphingomonadales > Sphingobiaceae > Sphingobium > Sphingobium sp. TB-6. The sequence continues at coordinate 19,129 of NZ_JABBGL010000001.1, forward strand.
ACCGGGCGCCACACAGCCCGCGGCAACCAGTATCTGGCCAGCCTGCAGGATCGCAGCCTCCTTGTCGGATGCCTGCGCATCGATGCGGATCAGGTCTTCATGGCGAAGCGCATTCAAGGGTTCGGCAATCATAGCTCTTCAGCGTCCTCTCTTTTGCTAAAGAAAACGTTTTCTCGCGATTCTGTCAATACACTTGCATTGTCCCTATATAATCAGTCATATCCTCGGCATCATTGAGAGAGGATGAGGAAAACGATTTTCCCATGACGGTCGGTATCAAGGACGTTGCGCGAATCGCCGAGGTATCGCCGGCCACCGTCTCCCGGGTACTTTCGGGGCGGTCGGTTGATCCAGCCATGCGCGACAGGGTGCTGGCGGCCGTTAGGGCAACAGGCTACCGCCCCAATCTTGCAGCTCGCCGGCTACGTTCGCGCCACAGCAACACTATCGGCCTCATCGTGGCGGATATCCGCAACCCCTTCTTCACCGCCGTGTCGCGCACGGTCGAGGATATCGCCTATGAACGGGGCCTGCGGGTCATATTGTGCAATACGGATGAAGATCCCGCCAAAGAGGCGATGTATCTCCAGTTGATGCAGGAGGAACGGGTGACGGGGGTTATACTGGCGCCTACCCGGCAAGGTGCGGAGAAGGTGTCGCGGGCAAAGGCCGAGCATCCCATCATCCTGATCGATCGCGTGGCCGCGACGACGACGGACTGCGTCGTGCTCGACAATGAAGCGATGGCAGGCGCCTTGGTTGCCCATTTGCATGCACAGGGCTTCGCATCGATTACGGGCCTGTTCGGCGCAGCCAGCACCACCGGCGCCGAACGGCGCGCCGGCTTTGAACAGGCCGCCCGCACGATTGGTATCCACACGCAATCCCTGTCCGTGCCGCATGGCGAGGGTGAAGCGGAAAGGCTGGTAGGCGCCCTGCTACAGGCTCCCGATCGACCCGAAGCCATCATCGCGAGCAATGGCGTGATGCTGATGTCGGTGCTGCGAACGGCGCGTGCGCTGGGCCTGAGCGTCCCCAGCGACTTTGCCTTGGCCGGGTTCGACAATGATGCCTGGACTGAATTTGCAGCGGACGGGCTGAGCGTCATCGAACAGCCGGTGGAGGAGATAGGGCGCACTGCCATGGCTATGCTGCTCGACCGGCTCGATCACCCGAACGCCGCCGCTCGCAAGGTCGTCCTGAGTGGACGGCTCATCGCACGCGGATCCACGATCCGGCCCGACGCATCATCAGGACGCAATGAGGAATGAGGACATGAAACCGCCAATCGGCCGGGACACTAGATTGTGCATGTCGCTGTCAGGTCGCCCTGGAAACGCCGGATCGCGCTTCCATAACTACCTCTACGAGATACTGGGGCTGGACTATGTCTATAAAAGTTTCAGCACCCAGGACCTGGCGGCCGCGATCGGTGGTATCCGTGCATTGGAGATCCGCGGCTGCGCCATCTCCATGCCGTTCAAGGAAGCGGTCATTCCCCTGATGGATGACCTCGAATCCTCGGCCCGTGTGATCGATAGCGTCAACACCATCGTCAACGATGGCGGCCGGCTGACCGGCTACAACACTGATTATGTAGCGGTTCGCCGGCTTCTGGAGAGGCGCATCGATAAACCGGTACCATTTCTGCTCCGGGGCAGCGGCGGAATGGCGAAGGCGGTCGCTGCCGCGCTTAGAGATGCAGGTTTCGCCGATGGCACGATCATCGCGCGTAACGAAGTGGCGGGGCAGGCGATCGCAGACCAATATGGCTATCGCTGGCGCACCGATCTACCGCGGGACAGTGCGCCGCTGCTGATCAATGTCACGCCATTGGGCATGGACGGCAAGGACAGCGACACTCTGGCCTTCAACAAAGACCAGATAGCCGCCTGCAACATCGCTTTCGATGTCGTTGCCCAGCCGATCAACACACCCTTCGTTCGCGCCGCCAGAGCCGCGCGAAAGAACATAATCTCCGGCGGAGAGATCATCGTCCTCCAGGCAGTAGAGCAATTCATCCTGTATACAGGCATAAGACCGGAAGCCGACGATATCCGTGAAGCAACGCGATATGCCCACGGCGCAGACGTGGCTGCCAGAATAGCTGATTAAGCCCCCTTCCTTCCCTTATGCTTATGCAAAGGTGCACAATGCCAGCTATCTCCCTCAGCCGTTTCCTGATCGAGCGACAACGTCAGGCACAGGCGTTTCGGCGCGAATGAATGGGGTGGCCATCTGGCGGCCATGGCCTCTGAGGAGATGGAGACCCTTTATCCCATCCCCAACCGCTAAGCGATTTATCCGCTTTCACGGCAATCCGATCCGGATCGCCCAACCGTGCAGATAATTGCCTAAAAATTAGGCAGCGCCAGACGCTTCCTGAGAAGGAAAAGGAAAGGTTTCCATAGCAGCATACCAAAAACACCTGTCGATGCCTGACGAGCCTCCTAGGAGCAAATATGGCAATTCCTCGTTTCTCCTTCCATGACCGGGCGCAGATAGCTCTCCTCGCCCTTCCCCACCTTTGTTACCTAAGAGAGGAGGCTCTTCACGACGCGATCACCGGGTCTCGGCCAATCCTTTTAGCAAAGAACCGCAGTCGCCCTGTCCGTGGCCTGATCTAGCGTTAATTGAAAGGCTGGCTGTGGCGGAATTATTATGGCATGGAGATATTCGCTTGCCGGACGCCCGAGGCATAGTTTCCATACTCCTCCCCTTCCCCTCCGATACACTCATAGCCAATACAACCAACCATGCTCTTTAGTTGTATAGCTTCTTACGCTATGCTCGGAAAATGCGGGATTTTTCTTCCTCAACGGAGCACGCCCTGCTTCTCCTCGGCCGGCTCGACGGACGGCTCTGCAACAGCCCGGCAGCGGACATCTGGCTAGCCAGGGCCAGGTTGAAGGGGGCGGCGGCCCTGGCTAGCTTTGCGAGCGTTCCCATTGGGGTTACCGACCTTCAAAACTGGATTTGCGGACGAACGCCGCCGCCCCGGCATAGCGAGGGGCTGAACGATCCTTTATCGATCGCGGCTTTGTTCCATTTCGCCCTTTCCGCGACGGATGGGGATGATCCGATCGTTCGGGCAACGCTCAATATATCCCGAACCCTGCTCGACGACCGGAAGGAAGCCGATCTATGGGCAGCCGAGGACTTGGTGCGCTTCGGCCCTGCCTGGCGCATGGCCCAGATGCTGCTGGAAGCCCCCTACCCTACAGCTTCCTTTCACGCGATCGCTCAGCGCCTGATCGATGTTCGAGCGAGCCTCGACACGCCAGTCACCGAAGGCCAGCTGGTGACCACCGTGGACGGACGGCAATGGCGTATCGAGCCGCGGCGGTTCGACATGGGATGGATTCTCGCTTGCCATCTTCCTGGCGTATTTACGGCGACCGGGCTGAGCTTGCGCCGCTTGCCCTCGTTGGTCGCCTTGCCGCGGTTCCTGCCGGATGATGCTGATCTATTGACGGGGCAGATCGCTGCCATGGTCGCTCGCCAAGCGGGACAGGGGTTGACTGAACTGGACCGGCTGGAGGCGAAGCTGGCGCGTCTGCCAGCCGAATTGACGGTGACGCGGCGAAGCAAGGCGCCTTTACTTATGCGTCTGGAATTGGCCTATCCGGGCCTCAACAAGACGGCGGTCGCCCGGTTGCTGGGGATCTCCCACCAAGGTGCGACGAAGCTGGTGGCGCAGGTCGAAAAGCTGAGGAAGGCCAGTTAGAGCGAACGGGCCATTAAGAGCCTATCCAGCTCAATTCCAGAACATATATCTCCCTGTAGTTATAAGGTTTCTAGTTAAGTTAAAGAGTTAGAGGTCGCACTATCCCGCGCGAATCGCAGCAATCGCACGAGTCGGGTTCCAGCGTGCGTTCCCATAAGGTCGATGGTTCGTTCCCGAAATGTCGAAGATGCCGTTCCCGAAATGTCGGGGAAACGTTCCTGAAGGAGCGAACCCCGTTCCCGGAATGTCGAAGGACGCCATTTTGCGCCGGCGGGGTTCTGGAGATTGAATCATATTCGCCAAGGGTGTTGGAAAGGAGGTTCAAAATCATCGGCAGGCGGAGTGAGTGGAGAGCGGCTGGGCCATGGGTTGGCTTTGCTATCGGTACAACCCGACACTTCAGGAACGCTTCTCGCTTACGGCATTCGTCGAGCGGGTTTGAAGGCGCGGATCAGCCATGGATTTATAGGCGGAGCGCTGATGAATACCCGAAACAGAGGTCTGTCTGAATCTCAAGCATGAGAACGCATATCGATCGTTCCAGCGACGCCGTAATGCCGGAGCGTTTCAGGAAAACCTGACTTGATTTTGGGAGACCGCTATTTCAGCGAACAGCAAAGTGTTTACGGCCTAGTGACCCGAATCTGAAGTTCGTCACACTGTTGGGTAGGCGTTGAACGAACTTCAGATTCATCAGGGTCACTAGAAAATATAGGATTCTAGTGTGGTGGATTTGAAATACGCTCCCCACCTGGCCGCTATAATGGGGCGTATTTCAAATCCACCACACTAGAGGCGGTGCCGGTTCTTTTCGTGGAAGCGGCGAACGAAGCCGATGAACGCCTTTTGATAATTGACTGGCGTGCGGGTGGGATCGGCGTCCAGCCAGTCGCGGAATTCCTGATGGAGCGTCTGATAATCCCAGCCGGGATATTCGGCGCGCAAGGTCGCCAGTGTCGCATTGGTGAGTTCCCCGGCACTGGCTTTGGTGGAAAGCCCGGCCAAGGTCCGGCGGATCATGTCGCCGGCATCGACGAGGGGCTCCTTGCCGGCGGGAGCGGGGGAAGATGCTGATATGGCTGTCGCTTTGCGGCTGTTCATGGATCGCGTCTCCGCCGTTGTTCGCGGGGCCGATGTGGCGTTGGGCAGGGGATCGGCCTGTGGGCGACGGCGCATGCGGAGCGACGGCTCGCGCTTGCCGTCGGCCTGTTCCAGTTCGACCGTATAGCCCGGCAGGGGATCGCGTTCGGCTATCTTGGCGATCTCGAACTTGAAGCGGCGATAGGCGCCTTCGGCCCCGGACTTTTCGAACAGGGTCGGCATCGAGATGGCGAACCCCCCCTCCCCTGCCCCGCCGGCATGTTTGCGCGCCACCTTGTAGAGCCAGCGTTCGCGGCCGCCGGTCAGGTCGAAATAAGCGCGGTCGATGCTGAGCACGCCGCCCTGCATCAGCACGCCTTCGTAGAACCAGTTGCTGAGTTCGATGGTCATGCCCCGCGAGCGTTCGGTGCGTTCGTCGACCAACTGGGTCCAGCCGTCGAGCCAGCTAAAGGTGGCTTCGCGGCGGTTTTCGGCGCGGATATTGGTCTTGATCGTAGTGGAGACGAGGCGATCGAGCGACTGGCCGAGCAGTTCATAGGCGCGCCCGGTGGTGGGGCGATGGATAGCGCGCAGCAGGTCATAGGGCATGAGATGCAGCTTGCGCGGAATGTCGTTGAGCCCGCGGCGCGCCATGTCCGCTAGGACCGAGGCGCAATAGATCAATATGTCGGCGTCCCAGATGGTCGCCATGCCATAGTCCGGATTGGCCGAGACATGGACCCAGGCCTTGCCGTCAGGGGAGGTATAGTCGATCGGCTTGACCCGCTTCGACTTGGCGAGGCTGAAGAAGGGGCGCTCCATCATCTCGCGCTGGTCGCGCAGCGGCATGTCCGCAATATAGGGGAGGAAGAGTTCGAACTGGTCGGTGACCTCGGTCTTGGCGGCGCGGGTCATGGGCGGATCCTGAAGATGAGCGGCAGCCCATGGCATGGGGTGGAGGCAAGCGGATCGGTGTCGGCGGGGCGATACCGTGAACGAGTTGGTGGGGTGGAAAGGAAGTGGGAAGGGCAGGGGCTTTGCGCCAGGGCGGGCGGGTTCCGCCGCGCCATTTTTGTGGAGGGGGCGGTTTTGTTTGGCAGAGCGATCGAGCGGGGGTGGGTGTTTCCCCGGGGAAACGGGAGAGAGGTTTCCTGGGGGGAGAAGCGGGTGCGGGAGAGCTGTTTCCCCGGGGAAACAAAGGGCAGGGGAAAGGCAGTCAGCCCGACCGGCCCTCTATCCTTCCCCCTGTCTCTATCCTTCCCCCCGCTTTCCATCAGCGCTGAAGCCCTATGCCCTGGCGTTCGAGATGTTCGAGCGTGTCGCGCAAGGCGGTCGCCAGCGTCTCCATATCCGCGCCCGACCCTGCATGAAGGCGGATGGTGATGCCCTGGCGGTTGACCGACTGCACCGTCAGCGCCGGGCGGCCATAGCGGGTGTTCCAGGTGAAGGGCTCGTCCTTGGGCGCGGATTGCGCGACGCGAGGGGCGTCGAGCAGACGCTTGAGCACTTCCGCCGCCGGAATCGGGGACGCGCCCGCTACTCGCAGGGCGCGCTGCTCGGAGGCGAGGCGTCCTGCCTCGGCATTGATGGCAGGCGCCGCCTTCTGATCGTCCAGAGCCTGGGCCAGCGCATAGGCCGGCTTCAACTGCACGTCGGCAGGGGAGGCGAAGGCGTCGATGACCGCGTCCTCTATGCCCGCCACCTTGATCATCTTGCTGAGCCACCCCTTGGAAAGCTTCAACCGCTCGGCCATGCGGGTCAGATGACTGCCATAATGGGCCTTGAGCGCCTCGGCATAGTTGCGCGCGCGTTCCAGGTCCGACACGTCCTTGCGCGCGCGGTTTTCGAGGTCGGCAAGGCGGAAGGCCGCTTCATCGTCCAGTTGCGCGACCTGCGCCACGAACATCATGTCCGAATAGCTGTTGGCGCGCAGCCAACTGATCGACCAGTGGCGGCGGGTGCCAGCGATTACTTCATAATCATGATCCGGGTCATCCTCGATCCGGCGGACCACGGCGGGCACCTTCTGCCCGCCTTCCGCGATGATCGAATCGATCAGTTCGCGGCAATTTTCCTCATTGAGATGCGCGTAAAGGCGGGCATTGCCGCGCCAGATGCGCACCCTGGCCGGATCGAGCAGCAATTGCGTGACCTGGCGCACTTCGCCGGAAGCGAGGCGGGCGAGGGCGGATTCGCGGCCGAGCAAGGTCGTGCCGCGAGCGCGGTCCTGGCGGGGCGCAGCCGGGGCAGGGGAGGGGGGCGGCACGGGCGTCTGGGCCGTTTCCGGCTCGGCGGGCGCGGGCGTGGCCGCCTCCGGCTCGTCCGACAGAAGCGCCGCCAGATAATCGGATTGTTTACGCGCCATGACATTCCCCTTTCCCGAATCGGGAACATATGGTGAACATATGCGTGTAGGACAGACTTTTATGCCGCATTGACAATGTCCTCCTCCCGCGCTGGGGCGACGCGGCCCCAGCCCTGGCGCACCAGCGCCTCGATCTGGCCCATGGCTTCGTCCAGATTGGCGCGGCAGCGCTTGTGCGTGCGCGGCGTGCCGATCGGCTTTTCCAGCTCATAGACCGTCATCATGCGCAGCGCCGCATGGCTGATCTCCGCGCTGTCGAGGATCGGGATGGGAAGGAGGGCAGGGCCGAAGCTCTGTTCCATGATGGCGCGGACCATCGAATGGCTGGGATCGTTGCTGTCGAATTTCGAGCAGAGCAGGCGGACGAAATGATAGTCGACCTCGATCCCCGCCTGCTGGAGCTGGCCGATCACCTGATCCATCATCGAGAGGAACTGGACGGTCGAGCAGAAATCGGGCGTGGTCGCCGCCAGCGGCACCAGCAGGGCGTTTGCCGCCTGCATCACCGCCAGGCTGATCGTGCCGAGCGCTGGCGGCGGGTCGAGCAGCACCACGTCATAATGGCGGGCGAGGTCCATGAGCCCCTGCTTCAGCTTGCGGAAGCGCGCCGCCAGGACGGACCCGCCGTCGCTGCCCGCCGCCGCCAGCTCATATTCCACGTCGAACAGTTCCAGGTTGGACGGGATCAGGTCGACATTGGGCCAGGCGGTATGCTTGACCGCATAGAGCAGGTCGACCTGCGTCGGGTCGATCGACAGATAGGGGTAAAGCGTCTCTTCCCGCTGGATGTTGAAATGCGGGTTGAAGCCGAACAGCGTGGTGGTCGTCGCCTGGCTGTCGCAGTCGACCACCAGCACGCGATAGCCCTGGACCGCGAAATAATGGGCGAGATGGGTGGTGACGGTCGACTTGCCGACGCCGCCCTTGAAATTCTGGACCGCGATGATCGCGGGCACGTCCATCGGGGCGCGTTCGGGCGAAGCGCCCAGCACCTGCCGCATGTTCAGCAGTTCTTCCACCTTGTAACCCGGGCGGCGGCCATTTTCGGTCGGCGGGGCAGGGGGCAGGCGGCCATCCTCCTCCGCCATGCGGATCCGATTCGTCGAGCAGCCAAGCAGTTGCGCCGCCTCCGCAATGCCGAAGCGGATATTGAGTTCCTTGCGGCTATCCGGCAGAAAAGCCTTGCGGCGCAGGCGTTCGACCATCTTTTCGCCGGCCTCCGCCAGATCCCCGATCTGGGTTACCACTGCGTTCATTTGTGCCCTCACGCGCGAAGTTGAAGCTTGTTCCGGATTGATGTGCCATAAATCCTTCAAATTGGCAAATGAGGGGGATTTGAGATGCGGATCGGGGCCGAGGGTGGATAATGAAGCCATTTTCTGCCGGCGAACCGGGACAAGGGGCCGCGTTCGGGCTATGCGTGACCGGCAGACGGATTCGTCGGAGAACGACACCATATGAGCTGGTACGATCGGCAGGAAAATTGGAAGGCGCAGAGCGAGGATGCCCGCAACGAAGCGGACATCGATTATGCGCGGGTCATTCATTCCGCATCCTTCCGCCGATTGCAGGGCAAGACCCAGATCCTCAACCTGGGGGACAGCGATTTCTACCGGACGCGGCTGACCCATTCGCTGGAGGTCGCGCAGATCGCGGGCGGGATCGCCCGGCAGTTCCGGCAGGATTTCGCGGACCATCCGGCCATTCCTCACCTGCCCGACCATAGTTTGATCCAGGTGATCGGCATCACCCATGATCTGGGCCATCCGCCCTTCGGCCATGGCGGCGAGGTCGCGCTCAATTACTGCATGCGGCAGGCGGGCGGGTTCGAGGGCAATGGCCAGACCCTGCGCATCCTTTCCCGGCTCGAGAAATTCTCCGCCGGGGCGGGGGCCAATCTCATGCGGCGGACGCTGCTGGGGGTTCTCAAATATCCCGTTCCCTTCTCGCAGGCCTATAATCCCGCCTGCGCGCCGCGGCTCAACGACAAGCCCACCGCCATCCGCATCATCGACCGCGCCGCATCGAAGCCGCCCAAATGCTATCTCGATAGCGAGAGGCAAGTGGTGCAATGGATATTGGCGCCCCTGTCGAGCGCCGACCGGGAGGCGTTCACCGCGTTGCAGCCGCAGACCGGCCAGCATCACAAGGCCATCCATAAATCCTTCGATTGCAGCATCATGGATGTGGCCGACGATATCGGTTTCGGCGTCCATGACCTGGAGGATGCGCTGGCGCTGCGCCTGATCAGCGAAGAGGCCTTCCGCTCGCTGGTGCCGGAGGAGGAATGCGCCTCCTTCCTCGTCCATCTGAAGCAGAAATATCCCGGCGAGTCCGAGAATAATGTCTATGAAAAGCTGGTCGGGACGCTCTTTGGCGAGGGCGGCGAACGCAAGCGCTGCATCAGCCGGATGGTCCACCATCTAATCACCCATTGCCGCATCGAAACGCTGGAGGAATTTGAGGAACCGCTGATCCGCTATCGGGCCGGGATGCTGGAAGGGCCGGCGCGGTTCCTGGGCGCGCTCAAGAACGCGGTCTACCGGGCCGTGATCCAGAGCGCGGGGGTGCAGCAACTGGAGTTCAAGGGGCAGAAAATGGTCGTCTCGGTCTTCGAGGCCTTGGCGTCGGAGCCGGAGACGTTGCTGCCCGCCGAACAACTGGCGCTGGTCCGGGCGGGGGAGGATGTGCCCAGGGTCATTTGCGACTATATTGCGGGCATGACCGACGGCGCCTTGCTCAAAGCCTATGACCGGCTTTTCAGTCCGCGCATGGGGTCGATTTTCGACCAGTTCTGATGGCGCGACGGCTGCCGGAGCCGGGTATGCCATGTGCGAACAGGATCTTGTATCGGGAGATGTTCCGACCCAAAGAGACTGTTAAACCTGCGCCGGCAATTCCGTTCGATAAACCACCTGGCGCAAGCCAAAGCTTGTCTTGACTTCGGCCACACCCGCGATCTTGGTAAGCTTGGCCCTGAGGAATGTTTCGAACTCGCTCAAAGATCCTACCAGTACGCGCAGATGATAATCGGCGTCTCCGGACATCAGGTAACATTCCATGACTTCCGGAAAACCCGAGACCATATTCTCGAAAATTTCGAGGTGCTTGTCATCTTGCCGGTCGAGGCGAACGCGGACGAACGCCGTGACCGACAAACCGACGGCAGCGGGATCCACCAGTGCAACATAGCGCGAAATGACACCCCGATCCTCCAGGTGCCGAAGCCGCCGCAAGCAAGGGGAGGGGGAAAGGCCCACCTTTTCCGACAGCTCCTGATTCGACATGCGACCGTTGGCCTGGAGTTCGGCGAGAATTCGGAAATCGAGCGCGTCCATTTCCACATAGGGCATATTCTGTCTCCAAAAATCTGAAAACAAGCATAATCAGCTAAAATGATTCCGGATACAGCAATTCTTCGCAAGGACATGCCCCGTTTTCCTACGCTATGCCTTTTCTCTCACATCGGGGCACAGCATATGGATTCGACAATTTCCCATTCACGGCATGACACGGTCAGCGCTCTGGAGCATTTGGAGACGCGCCTTCTCTGGCTGTCGTCCTGGATGATCCACAATGCCAATCACATCCGCCCCAAGCGCGACGGATTGAAGGTAGGCGGCCATCAGGCGAGCTGTTCGTCGCTGACCGCGGTCATGACGGCGCTCTATTTTTATGCGCTGCGTCCGCAGGACAAGGTTGCAGTCAAGCCGCATGCCGGGCCGGTCCTGCACGCCATCCACTATCTGCTCGGCAATCAGACCCTCGAGCGCATGCAGAAATTTCGTGGGCTTAATGGTGTCCAAAGTTATCCTTCCCGCACCAAGGACAAGATCCCCGTCGATTTCTCGACCGGATCGGTTGGTCTCGGCGTCGCCGTGACCGCCTTCTCCAGCCTGGTTCAGGATTATCTGATCGCGCATGGGCAGGTGAAGGAGGAGAATGCCGGGCGGATGATCGCCCTCATGGGCGATGCTGAGCTTGACGAGGGCAATATCTATGAGTGCCTGATCGAGGGGTATAAGCACGATCTTCGCAATTGCTGGTGGATCGTCGACTATAATCGCCAGTCGCTCGACGCCACGACGGCGGACCGCATGTTCCGCCGCTTCGATGATATTTTCGAGACCTGCGGCTGGCGGGTCGTCACGCTCAAATATGGCAAGATGCAGCAGGCGGCTTTTGCCCGTCCCGGTGGCAGGGCGCTCGAGGAATGGATCGACAATTGCCCCAATGCCGAGTTCGCGGCGTTGACCTATCAGGGCGGCGCGGCCTGGCGCGAGCGGTTGACCGCCGACATCGGTAAGAAGCCGAACGTCAGGAAGCTGCTCGACAGTTTCGACGATGAGGCGCTGGCCCGGCTGATGACGAACCTTGGCGGGCATTGCATCGAGACGCTGATCGATGCGTTCGACGGCGCCCAGGACGACAGGCCGACGCTTTTCATCGCCTATACGGTCAAGGGCCATGGGCTGCCGCTGGCGGGCCATAAGGACAATCATAGCGGGATGATGAACCCGTCGCAGATGGATCAATTCCGCGCCAGCCTGGGCATAAAGGAAGGCGAGGAATGGGAGCCGTGGGGCGGCCTTGGCGACAATGCGTCAGCCGAACTCAAGGCGTTCGTGGCCGGAAGTCCGGTCGCGAAGGTGAAGCCGGAGCCGGTCGCGCCTGCCGTTCCTGTTCCCGCGCGCCTGCCGACGCCCGAGGGCGCCGACCAGTCGACGCAGGCGGCGTTTGGCCGCATCCTCCTCGATCTCGCCAAGTCCGGCGAGGAACTGGCGGACCGCATCGTGACCACCGCGCCTGACGTCACCCAGACGACCAATCTGGGCGCCTTCGTCAATCAACGGGGATTGTTCCGCCGCCAGGAACTGGCCGATGTGTTTCACAAGGCGAAGATTCCCTCCGCGCAGAAATGGACGCAGCATGCCGCCGGCCAGCACATCGAACTGGGCATAGCGGAGAATAATTTCTTCATCATGCTCGCCTCGCTGGGGCTGGCCGCGCCACATTTTGGCACACGGCTGCTGCCGGTCGGCACCGTCTATGATCCGTTCATCGCGCGCGGCCTCGATGCGCTCAACTATGGTTGCTATTCGGATTCGCGCTTTCTGCTGGTCGGCACGCCGTCCGGGCTCACGCTGGCGGCCGAAGGGGGCGCGCACCAGTCGATCAACACGCCGCTCATCGGCATGGGCCAGCCCAATCTGACCTATTTCGAACCGGCTTTCGCGGACGAACTGGCGGCGATGATGCGCTGGGCCTTCGATCATATGCAGCAGCCCGACGGCAGTTCCGTCTATCTGCGCCTTTCGACCCGGTCGATCCCGCAGATCGTGCGTCACGATGATGGCTGGGAAGTCGATGCGCTGAAGGGCGGCTACTGGCTGCGACGGCCCGCCGAGGGCGCGGAGGCCGCTGTCGTCTTCACCGGGGTGGTCGCGCCAGAGGCGATGGCGGCGTGGGAGCAACTCGCCGAGGACATCCCCGGCATAGGCCTGCTCAACGTCACCTCGCCCGACCTGCTGCATCGTGGTTGGTCGGCACGCCGTGCGGCGCGCTGGTCGGGAGGGGCGGTAACGCCTTGCCATGCCGAAATGCTCCTTTCCGCGCTCGCGCCGGGGGCTGGGCTTGTGACGGTCCTGGACGGATCGCCCGGCGCCCTTTCTTGGCTAGGCGGCGTCAAGGGGATGCGGGTCAGCCCGCTCGGCACGGATAGCTTTGGCCAGACCGGCGACTTGCCGGACCTCTATCATGCCTATCGGTTGGACAGCGACGCCATCGTCGAAGCTGCTGCCGAACTCTTTCTGGGGAACTGACATGCCGATCGAACTCAAGATGCCGGCGCTGTCGCCGACGATGGAAAAAGGCACGCTCGCAAGATGGCTGGTGGCCGAAGGCGACATGGTGAAGCCCGGCGATCCTGTCGCCGAAGTCGAAACCGACAAGGCGACGATGGAGATTGAGGCAGCCGATGGAGGTCGCATCGCAAGTCTCGTCATCGCCGAAGGCACAGACGACGTCGCGGTCGGGACGGTCATAGCCTTGATCGCCGAATCCGGCGACGCCGTTCCGGAGCCCCTGTTCGAGCAGGCGGTTCCGGTTCCTGCCGCTGCCGGGCCCGTCGAGGCCACCCCAGTGGCGTCCATGCCCGCTCAAGCTCCTGTCCAGCCCAGGCATGCGCCGGAAGTGGCCGCGCCGCGTGCCCGCCTGTCGCCTGCCGAACGGGTCAAGGTCAGCCCGCTTGCCCTTCGCATCGCCGGGGCCAAGGGAATCAACCTTGACGGCATTAGCGGGACGGGCCCCAATGGCCGCATTGTTCGAGCGGACCTTGGCATCGGGTCACTCGTTACGTCACGACCCGACGCCGTTCCCCAGGCGATCGCCGTTCAACCGGCGCCCGCGATCGCGAGCCCCCCTGCAGGCGTCCCGGCGCAATCGGTCAAGCTCAGCTCGATGCGCAAGACGATCGCGCGGCGGCTCACCGAAGCCAAGCAGACCGTTCCGCATTTTTACCTGACGGCGCGTTGCAATCTCGATCCGCTGCTGAAACTGCGGGGTGAACTGAACGCCGGCCTTGCCTCACGCGGCGTCAAGCTCAGCGTCAACGACATGCTGATAAAGGCCATGGCGCTCGCGCTCGTCGAGGTGCCGGATGCGAACGTACAGTTCGGCGGCGATGAACTGCATCGCTTCGGTCGCGTCGACATTTCGATGGCTGTGGCGATCGATGGCGGTCTCGTCACGCCGGTGATCCAAGGTGCGGACACGCTCTCGCTTTCCGCCATCGCAACGGCCAGCAAGATGCTCGCCATCAAGGCGCGCGACGGGAAGTTGCTGCCGGAGGAATATCAGGGCGGCACCGCGTCCATCTCCAATCTCGGCATGTTCGGGATCGATGAGATATTTCCCGTCATCAATCCGCCACAGGCGTTAATTCTCGGCGTTGGCGCGGGCGTCGAGCAGCCATGGAAGGTCGATGGGAAGATCGGCCTTGCAACCATAGTCGCCGCGACTGCCAGCTTCGATCATCGCGCCATCGATGGCGCGGTCGCGGCTCGGTTCATGCAGGCACTGCGCGCCCTGGTGGAAGAGCCGGTGCGCATCTTGGCCTGAAGGACGAAAGCCCGGGAGGAGGACAGCGCTTTTATGTCGAACCGGAGGGGCGAGGCGGTTCCAAACGCGGATCACCCGGCGGCTTAGGGATAATGCCAAATGGTCGAGTGGCGCTCACGGACTTATCCGTCGCGCTCCAGTGAGAGGATCGGATCCGCGCCCGAGGGTGGTTTGAGATTGCCGGTGAACGGCCGGGGCAGTCAGGGATTCCGGCCCTTCAAACTCGTAAAGAATCGCACGGGCCATCGCGGCGTGGCCCCTGGCGTCAGGATGGGAATCGCGCGGCAGCCGCCAGTCCGGAGCGAGCGGCACCATAAGATGCGGAATGGCGCCGTTGCCGAAAATCGCCCTCCCAAGGGCGAGTTCGCGCGCGCCTTCGGGCTGGAATACGGGCACCAGGATCAGCGGCCGGGCGCCGCGCGCCCGCGCCATCGCGACCGCGGCCTTTAACAGGCGGCGGTCGCTGGCGATGGCTTCATTGATGGCGGCCGCGCCATGATAGGGAAAGAGCACCCGTCCCAGATGGCCGAGCGCCCAGCTCGGCTCTGCCGCGTGCCAACGCCCCGCGCTGTCGATCCATGGCCGGTTATGGTCGAGGTCGCGCACCATCAGGCTGGGCGAGAACAGGAAGACCACCGCCCTGGGATTCCGGAAGCGCGGGAGTTCGCGCTGGAGATGCAGAAAGCTCTGGCTGACGGAATAGGCGTTGACCGCCAGATTGGCGCTCTGGATACCGCTCGACCCTTGCACTTTTCCCGCCAGCGTATCCCGCCAGTTCAGTCCCTTGCCGAACATGATCGATTCCCCGACAAACAGGATCGAGGGTGCTGTCAGGTCGAGCGGCGGCGCGCCGGGAGCGACCCGATAGCCATGGCTGTCGATCTGATAGAGCGGCCGCCACGCATATTCGGGGTCGGCCACGCGGCGTGACGGAACATAGACCCAGCCGAGCAGCGGATCGACCCGGCGCAGCGGCTCATCGCCCGGAGTCCATGGCCGGCCTTTCCGCCCGGAGTTCCATTGCAGGATCACCTCGCTCGCGGGCAAGGCCAGCAATATGGCCATGCCTATGACGATCCCGCGCCATACTCTGTCGCCGCGTCCGGCCCTGATCCAGCGCAGCGCGAGCATCAGGACAAGGGCGAGCGCCATCAGGATGAGCCGCTCGATCTGAACGATCGTCATCAGCCGGTCGCTGGGCACGAGAATGTCGGGGAGCAGATGGCGGTCGACCCAGGCACGGGTCATGCCGATCGCCAGCCCGCCCAGCAGCAGCGCGGCGGCGCCGACGCACAGCATGGCGCCTGAGCGCAGCGCCTGGCTCATGCGGATACGCCGGAAAAGCGGAATCATTGTCGGACGGGCGGCATGGGCGGGCATGGCAAGCCTTTGTGCCGCTGCCGCCGCCGGTGGTTCAAAGGGCGAAGGCCAGCGCGATCACCAGCGCGCCTTCTGCGCCATGCTGCCCATCCTGACCGGTCCAGGCGACGTCAAGATCGGCCCGGCCAAGGCGGCGGCGCAGGCCCAAACGCCAGTCGGTGGCGTCCCCCGCATAGCTGTCCGGCCGATCCTTCAAAAAGGTCAGCCGCCCGGCATGGCCGACCAGCGTCCAATTGCGGGCAAGGCCCAGATGGCCGTTCAGTTCCATGTAGAGCGTCGGCGCGTCCCTGCGGAAATAGGCGGGTGACAGGTAAAGGCGGCCGGAAACATGCCGACCGGCGATGCCGACATAGGCTTCGGTATAACTGCCGCCGCCGTTGATGGCGGAATAGCTGCTGTAGCGGTTGTGGACGATGCCGACATCGATCGTCGCCGCATCCGACAGGCGCTTTGCAAATCCGGCATAGGGCCGGAAGGACAATGGCTTCAGCCCTTCGTCGCGCGTCGCGACCAGCGCCGCCGCGGCGCCGAGATAGAAGCCTCCGTCACCGTCATGCACCATTTCCAGCTCCGCGACGGGCCGATGATCGCTGATCGGCTGCCCGCGCAGCCGGGTCTGGCTGGAAAGGGTCAGGCTGCCACCCAGTTGCGCGGCGGCGGGGGTGGCGAAAAGATGGGCGGTCAGCAGCAGGGCGCAACCCCTAGTCGCGGCCCGCCGATGCCACGGCCACCGCGCAGGCGCCGTCGCACCCTGCGGCCCTGCCTTGCACCGTGGCGAGCGCATCGATCACCCCTCCTGCCGACATCACGAACATGAAGCGTCCCTGCCTATGCCCCCGCGCCTGATCGATCAAGGCGATGAGGCCGCTGACATGCGCCGCCGCATAGGATGTGCCGTCCACCAGGCTCCACTTGCCGCCGGGCTCGGTCGCCGGGATGCCCGTCGCCGGCGCGATCTGGACGGGCGCGTGCCTGCCTGATACCGGACTGCCGGAGACGGCGATGACCCCCGGCCAGGAGGCGGGGAAACCGCCGTCCGGCCGATGCGGGTCATAGGCGGCCACGACTGCCGTGTTGCGCGCCATGGCCGCGTCCAGCAGCGTGGAAAGCAAGCGGTCCGGCGGCCCGCCCAGGCTCATGTTGATGACCGCTGCCTTATGATCGATGGCATAATGGATCGCCCGGGCCAGGCTGAGGCTGTCGCACAATGCGATCGACCCGGGACTGCCCGCCTGCCAGCAGGCGCGCAAGCCCAGCAGTTGCGCGTCCGGCGCCACCCCCACCATGCCGATCCGGTTGTGGGCCCGCGCCGCGATGATGCCGGCGATCGCCGTGCCATGCGCTTCGGCCGCGAAAGCCCTGCCCGTGACGAGATTGACATTGGCCCGCACCTGCCCCGCCAGATCGGGGTGGCGCGCGTCGATGCCGCTGTCGATCACCGCCACCGTGACGCCGCGCCCCGTCGCCAGCCGGTGGACCGCGTCCAGATGCCAGAGGGTTCGTGCGGGTTGGGCGGGGTAGAGCGGGTCATCATGACCTTGAGCGCCGCCGAGGGTCTGATAGTCATGCATTGGCTGCGACCAGGCGATATGGCTGTCCTTCGCCAGCTCCTGCATCATCGTTTCCGCAGATGCCCCGTCCGGCACGCGCATCACGAAACAGTCGAGGCCGATGACCGGCATCATCCAGTCCGTCACCAGCGTCAGATGATGATCGCGGGCGATGCGCTGCGCCGCGTGCAGCATCTGGGCGCGGCGAATGCCGTCGCCATAGTCGCCGTCATAGTCGCCGCCCGCCCGGAAATGAGCCGGCGGAAGATGGAGCATCACCAATATCTGCTCCCCCTTGGCCGGGTGCGCGGGGGCGGGCGCGGCCAGTGCCGCGATCAGCAATGCGATCGTCGCGCGCAGGCGGAACAGCGCCGGGATCATGGCGCGGGCTCGATCGGCTGGGCGAGCATGATGCTGCGCCGCGTGCGCAGATCGGCCAGCGCCGCATCCCGCCGGGCCGGCGCGACATCCAGCACATAGGCGCCGGCGGCGGTCGGACCGTCGACCAGCCTCGCTCCGGCGCGTTCGATCGTGAAGCGCAATTCCCGTTCAGGCGTATCGGGCCGGAAGATGACGAGCATGTTGCCGTCGCCCCGCGCCGCCGGTGCGCCCAGCGTGCGATAATCGGCCTGCTGCGCCGCCGGGCGGAAAAGGAGGACGGCCCCGCAGAGCATCAAGGCCGGCATCGCGGCGAAGGCCGCCAGCACCGGCCATGCGAACGTTTCCCGAGGCGGGGTCACGCGTTCGGCCCTTTGGGTCGGCGCCAGGTGGCGTTGCAACTTTTCCCAGCCCAGATCGGTTCCGATCGGCAGCCCTGCTATGGTCGCCTTTAACCGTTTTTCCCGGTCCAGGGCCGTCCGGCATTGGCCGCAGTCATGCAGATGCGCTTCCACCAGCGCCTGGTCATCGGCGTCCAACTGCGCCGTGACATACCAGGGCAGCAGCATTTCCGTCGCCCGGTGCGGATCGCCGCGAAAGGAGAGAATGTCGGCCATGACCTGTCAGATCCAGTCGCCAAAATCGCCCGGCAGGGCGCGCCGCAAGTGCCGCCGGGCATGGAACATCCGCGTCTTCACCGTGTCGACCGGGCAATCCATGATCTCCGCGATGTCGCGATAGCCGATCTCGTGAAAATAGCTGAGGTCGACGACTGCCCGCTGCTCCGGCGAAAGGTTCGCCAGCGCCTGGAGCAGCGCGGCGCGTATCCTGTTGTCGCCGGCGCATTGTTCGGGCGAGCGATCGGGGTTGATCCGTTCTTCGATGAACCGGTCCTCCACCGGATCGTCCTGTTTGCGTAGCGCCTTCATCGCCTTGCGCCAGCCGATGGTGAACAGCCAGGTCGACAGTTTCGACCTGCCGGAAAAACTGTCAGGCCGGTCCCACAGCACCAGCAACGTATCGTCCAGCACCTCTTCGACCAGATGCGGGCGGCGCAGGATGTTCGTCAGGAACCGCGCGAGGCGCGGCTGATAATGGCGATAGAGCGCCTCGAACGCCTTGAGATCGCGCCGCTTGACCCGCGCGAGCAGATACAGATCCTCCTCGGCGCGCGCATGCGCGCTCGCTTCCGTTCGGCCTGCCTTCCCGACTGTCTCCAAGAGCGACTCCTTCGCTGCATGAGTGTGCGCCCGCTGGCGCGGCGGTTCAAAAATATTTTGCAGGGGGCCATGAACCGGCCGCTTCGGCCCGCGCCACTCAGGGCTATTGAGGAAGGAGGCATGACATGTCTCATGCGCGATGGTCTGCGGTTCTGGCCGCTCTCATTCTGGCATCGACCGCCGGGGCGCAGCCCGAGGCCGACAGTTGGAGCGGCGCCCGGCTCGTTACCATCCAACTGTCGAGCTTCCGGTTCGAGCCGGCGGACATAGTGCTGGAACATGGCCAGCCGTACCGGCTGCATTTCGTCAACAATGCGTCGGGAGGGCATGATTTTGCCGGGAAGGAATTTTTCGCCCAGGCGCGGATCAGGCCCGAGGATGCGGCCAGGATCAGCGGAGGCCGGGTCGAACTTAGCGGCGGGGAAAGCGTCGACATCCATTTGATCGCGCCGTCGCCGGGCCGCTACAAGATACGCTGCACCCATTTCATGCACAGCATGTTGGGGATGACCGGGCGGATCGTGGTGCAATGATGGGCTGGCGCGCGCCGATCGACCGGATGGTGTGGGGCGACCCGCGCCGTCGGGCGCGCAAGCTGCTGCAATTTGCGGAGGTCGAGGCGCAGGGCGCGCGCGACCTTTTCCGCATGGCAGAAATCGCGCGCGATCCTTTGCTGCGCCGCCGCCTCTTCGCCCATGGAAGGGACGAGGTGCGCCACGCCGCTTTATTCCGCGAGCGGGGACTCGCGCTGCGGCGGACGCTGGCCGATCCCGGCCCCGATCGCGCATGGGGCGACGGGCTGATTCCCGGCGAGCGCGGCTTCGACCGGCTGGAGGTCGAGAGAGAAAGCATGGTCGCGCTGCTGGCCTTTATCCATCTGTCGGAACGGGCCGCGGCGCACGCCTTTGCCGCCTATGGCGCGGCGCTGGACCACGATCCGGAGACGCAGGCGGTGATCGCGCGGATCGCCCGCGACGAGGAGGGGCATATGCGCTATTCGCACGACGAACTCGCTCGTCTGGCGCCGGATCGCGGCCGCCGGGCGGTGTGGGGCGCACGCCTGCGCCGGCTCTGGCGGGCCTATTTACGGCTGGCGCTGATCCTGGCCGACATGATCTCGCGGGTCATGCTGACCCTGCTCTATTTCCTGCTGCTGGCGCCTTTCGCCTGGATGGCGAAGCGGGCGGCCCGGCGGGAGGCGTCCGGCTGGCACATGTGCACGGATCAGCCGCGCGACGATGGCGGAGGGCAATATTGATGAAGATCCTCGGCATTTCAGCCTTCTACCATGATGCGGCCGCCGCGCTGACGATCGACGGGCTGCCCGTTGCCGCCGTGCAGGAGGAGCGCCTGTCGCGATCCAAGAACGACCCGGCCTTTCCCCTGCGCGCCATCCAATGGTGCCTCGACCAGGCAGCGGTGGAGCCGGACGATCTGGACGCGGTGATCTTCTACGAACGGCCCGCGCTCAAGTTCGACCGGGTGCTGACGACGTTGCTGCGCGGCTTTCCGCATAGCTGGCGCATCTTCCCCAGGGCGATGAAGAATATGGTGGGGGAAAAATTATGGGTGCGCGGCATCATCAGCGCGCAGTTGGGAATCCCGGTAAAGCGTGTTCATTTTACCGACCACCATCTCTCGCACGCAGCCGCCGCCTTCCTGACCGCCCCGACCGAACAGGCGGCGATCCTGAGCGCCGACGGCGTGGGCGAATGGGCGACGCTGACGGTGGGGCAGGCGCGCAAGCAGGTGGGCGGGCCGACGGAAATCAGCCTGCGGCGGGAAGTGCGCTTTCCCCATTCGCTCGGCCTTTTCTATTCCGCCTTCACCGCCTGGCTGGGATTTCAGGTCAATGAGGGGGAATATAAGGTCATGGGGCTTGCCGCTTATGGCACGCCGCGCTTCGCCGGGGAGGTGCGGCGCATCCTGCAACGGACGCCCGATGGAGCCTTTGCGCTGGACCTTCGCTATTTCGATTTTCATCAGGCGGTCGACGCCGCCTATTCCCGCCGCTTTGTCGAACTGTTCGGCCCGCCCCGCGACCGGTTCGAGCCGATCGACCTTGCGACGCCGCTGGGGCAGCATCAAGCCGATGTCGCGGCGAGCGCGCAGCTTGTGCTGGAGGAGGTGATCGTCGACATCGCCGCCGCGCTTCAGAAGGAAACCGGCCTTCCCGATCTCTGCCTGGGCGGCGGCGTGGCGCTGAACGGGGTCGCCAATGCCCGCATCCTGCGCGAAGCGGGCTATGAGCGGCTGTTCGTGCCCTCCGCGCCGGGTGATGCGGGCTGCGCCTTGGGGGCGGCGCTCTGGGCCGACCGCATCCTGTTCGGCCAGCCGCATCGCGATTGCCCCGATCATCCCTTCTGGGGGCCCGCGGTCGAGGCCGACGATCTGGCGCGGCTGGCCGCTGAGGACGGGTTGCCCTTCGAACGAGTGGGGGATGCGGCGCTGATCGACCGGCTGGTCGATGCGATCGGGCACGGCGCGATCGTCGGATGGATGGAGGGCGCGGCGGAGTTCGGGCCGCGCGCGCTCGGCCACCGCAGCATCCTTGCCGATCCGGGCGATGCGGCGATGCGCGACCGGATCAACCGCGACATCAAATTTCGCGAATCCTTCCGCCCCTTTGCGCCGGTGGTGCCCGCCGAACATGCAGCGACCTATTTCGAGTTGCCCGCGGGCGGCGCACGTCTGGGCCGGTTCATGTCGGGCGTTTTCCCGGTCCGGCCTGAATGGCGGAATCGACTGCGCGCCGTCACCCATGTCGACGGCACCGCACGCGTGCAGATCGTGGAGCGGGCCATGGCGCCTCGCCTGCACGCGCTGCTCATGGCCTATGGGCAGCGTCACGGCTCTCCCGTCCTGCTCAACACATCCTTCAACCTGGCTGGCGATCCGATCGTGACCAGCGCCGCGGAAGGCTATTCGACATTCCGCCGCGCTGGCATGGACGTGCTGATCGCGGATAATCTGATGGTCCGCCGCGATCATGCGCGGCAGGACCATGAACTGGAGGCAGTGGCATGATCCCGCGCAAGGGGCGCTTGCGGCGCCAGCTCATCATCGTCGGCAGTGCATCCGGGACCATCGCGGATTTGGTGCGGGGTCTGTGGCGGGCGCCCGGCGGGCGGCGCTGGATGATCCCGCCGGTGATCTTCTTCTGCTCCGTGGGGGTGATATTGACGCTGGCGGCCGGCGTTGAGGCGCTGGCGCCGTTCATCTACTCGATCTTCTAGGGATGGATGCGCGCGCCCTGTCGCTGCTCGCCTGTCCCCGGTGCGGCGGGCGGCTGGATGAGGCGCTATGCTGTCGCGAATGCGACGCAGACTACCGGCAGGCCGACGGCATAGCCGAGCTGCGCCTGCCCGGCGCCGCGCGAACCGAGTTGGTCAGGAATTTCTATGAGGCGGCGCCATTCCCCGGCTATCCGCCCCGCGACAGCATCGACTGGCTGCGCGCCCGGGCGGAGCGTAGCCCGTTCGCCCGGCTGCTCGATGCGGCGATCCCCTATGATGCGCGGATCGTGGAGATGGGTTGCGGCACCGGCCAGATGAGCCTCTATCTCGCGCGCGGTGAGCGGATGGTGATTGCCGCAGATCTCTGCCGCGCATCGCTGGCGCTCGGCCGGGCGGCGGCCCGGCGGCTCGGCATCGGCCAGGTCGAATTCGTCGAAACCGACCTGCATCATCCGGGGCTGCGTGAGGGTGCCTTCGATATCGTCTATTGCTCGGGCGTGCTGCATCACACGCCCGATCCCGGCGCCGCGTTCGGTCATGTGGCCCGGCTGGTTCGCCCCGGCGGCCTGATCGTCATCGGTCTCTACAACCGCTATGCGCGGCTGCCGCACAGATTGAGGCGGGGGGTCGCGATGCTGAGCGGCGGACGCTGGGTTCCGGGCGATCCGGTGCTCGCCAGCCGTCGGCTGCAGCCGGGCCGGTATCGGGCCTGGCTGCGCGATCAATATCATCATCCCGAAGAACATAGCCACACATTGGCGCAGCTCCGCCGCTGGTTCGCGGACAATGGCGTCGCCTATGTCCGGACCTTCCCCAGCGCGTTGCTCGGCCAGATGGAGGACATGAAGTTGACCGACGCCGAGGAAGATGAATGGTGGCTGGAAGACCTGCTGGCGCAGATCGGCTGGATCGGCCGGATCGGCTGGGAAGGTGGTCTTTTCGCGGCGGTCGGGCGCGCGGGGTAGCCAGCCTGGATCGGCGCGAACGCCACTTCGCTTCGATTGCATCCTTCGACAATAAGCGGCAGAATTCCATTTCCCCCAAATCAATTGGCCAGCGAGATTTCGCTCGAAAACGCACAGTCGGGAGAGAGGACATGAAAAGGGCGGCGGCATGCTTGGCGTCGGGATCCATTCTCTTATTCTGTTCCACGCAAGCGATCGCAGGCGCGAGGGATTGGTCCAGGGCGAGCAACATCGCCAGAGCGGCAATCGTCGCAACCGCCTTGGGCGTCCCCAGCGTACAGGAAGACTGGGATGGAGCGTTACAGGCAGGAGCAAGCGTCGGCTCCGCCTTTCTGCTATCCAAAGGATTGAAGGAGCTCATTCCAGAGATGAGGCCGGACGGAACCGACCGGCGATCCTTCCCGTCGACACATGCCGCGACCTCCTTCGCCGCTGCCGCTTCCCTGCAAAATCGCTATGGCTGGAAGATTGGGCTTCCAGCACAACTCGTCGCGGCGTTTGTGGGCGTTGCGCGGGTGAAAGCCAGGAAGCACCATTGGGGGGATGCCGCAGCGGGAATGGTTATCGGTGAGGCTTCAGGGTTTCTCATGACTTCGCGAAGAGACAACGGCGTACGGATCGTCCCCTGGGCAGAGACAGCGGGCGGTGGAATTGCCCTTGACCTGCGGTTTTGAGCTCAGAGTCTGTTTGGAAATGCGCGGAAGAGCGCATTTCGGCGCCGCACCAGCCCTCTCCCCCACCCGGCCACCCAACCGCAGTATTCTATGGGTGGCCGGGTGGGGGAGAGGGCTGGTGCGGCTATGCCCCCAAAGGCGCATTTCCAAACAGACTCTCAAGCGATTATCTTGTTTCTCTCGTCACGTACTAATACGGATCGTTTCATCCTTCGGTCACTGAAATATCGGGGAGATGGACGAGATGATGGAAGATACGGCAGCCGCTCCGGGAAGGGGAGAAAGATCCGGGACGCCCGGCTTGAGAGCCATGTTGCGCCGTCTTGGGCCGGGGCTCATCACCGGCGCGGCGGACGACGACCCAAGCGGGATTGGCACGCACAGCCAGGTCGGAGCGCAGTTCGGATATGGTCTTGCATGGACTTTCGTCCTCAGCTTTCCCCTCATGGTCGCAATCCAGCAGGTGGCGGCCGAAATTGGAAGGGTGACCGGTGCCGGGATCGCGCGCAATCTGCGCCGTCACTATCCGCGTCCCTTGCTCTGGACGGTCGTGGCCCTTCTGCTGATTGCCAATATTGTCAATCTGGGCGCCGATCTGAGCGCCATGGGCGCAGCGCTATCTCTTTTGGCGGGGGGAAATTCCACCTTTTACACCCTGTCATTTGGAATCGTCTGTATCCTGGCTGAGGTGGGCCTGAGCTACCCCCGTTATGCATCCATATTGAAATGGACGACACTCTCGCTCTTCACCTATTTCGCCGTAGTCATGGTTGCGCAGGTTCCGTGGGCGCACGCGCTCCGATCCCTCGTCGTGCCGGAAATTCAGTGGAATGCCGCTTACGCAACGGCCCTCGTGGCGATCTTGGGCACGACGATCAGCCCCTATCTCTTTTTTTGGCAGGCCGGGCAGGAGATTGAGGAGCAGCATCGCCATCACGCCAAGCCGCTTTGCATCGCCCCGCAGTCGGCCGGCCGCGAGCTGGCGCGCATTCGCTTCGATACATTGACGGGGATGGCGTTCAGCACCTTGGTCTCGCTCGCAATTGTCTTCGCTACAGCCGCCACGCTCCACGCTCACGGCATTTATGACATTGCGACCTCATCACAGGCCGCCGAAGCGCTGCGTCCGATCGCTGGAAAATTCGCCTTCGCCATGTTTGCCCTGGGCATTATCGGGACGGGCCTGCTTGCTGTTCCTGTGCTGGCAGGATCGGCAGCCTATGCGGTGACCGAGATGGCAGGGTTAAGCGGCAGCCTCGACGCCAAGCCGCTGTCGGCGCGTCTGTTCTATGGAACTATCGCTGCCACGACGCTCGGGGGCGCATCTCTAAACGGAATTGGCATCGATCCGGTCCGCGCACTTTATTGGGCCGCTGTCGTCAACGGCATTCTGGCTGCGCCCCTCATGGTGGTCATGATGCTCATCGCCCGTAATCGTCGCGCCATGGGACGATTGTGCCTCCCCTTCGGTCCGACCGTCATGGGCTGGGGCGCCACTATCGTCATGTTCGCCGCAACCGGCATATTCCTTGTCTTTACCGTCCTCAGTTGACTGGATTGCTCAAAGGCGCAGGCGAATTGTACAAACCGTGTTCTAGAGCAGAATCCGACCCGATTGCATCGGATCGGCTGCTCTAGACCTTTGTTTTGCCGCGTTTTCCGAGTCAGCAGATGTCTTTCGCAACGCTTTCCATCACCGCCTGGATTGGCATCGGCTCAGGACTGACATTGCTTCCAGGGCGATTCACCCGTTTCTTGTGACCGGGATGAGCGCACCTGATATGCCGCGAGAGGCCTTGGAGGCCAGGAATAGGATCACGTCGGCGATCGTCGAAGGTTGAACCCACTGCGCGAAGTCCGCATCCGGCATGTCGGCGCGGTTGGTCGGCGTGTCGATAATGCTGGGCAGGATCGCATTCACCGTCACGCTGGTGCCGACAAGCTCCTCCGCCAACGCCTCCGTCAAGCGATGTACCCCCGATTTTGCCGCCGCATAGGCGCCCATTCCGGCACCCGCCTTGATCGCGGCGCCGGCCCCGATATTGACGATCCGCCCCTCGCGGGCCGCGGTCAGGTGCGGCAAGGCCAATTGCGTGATCGTCGCGGCCGTCGTCAGGTTCATCGCCTGCATCCGGGACCAGTTGCCCAGATCGCCACCCGCCAGCTTGTCCCAGACGAAACCCCCTGCGACATTGACCAGGACATCAATGCCACCATGGGCGGCGACAACCTGCGCCAGAGCGTTTGTCGTCTTCTCGCCGTCCGTCAGGTCAATCCCGCCAATGTCCAGCGCGCCCGGCAAGGCAGACCTGGCCGCCGGAGCATAGTCGATGCAGGCAACCGCATAACCCTGTTTGATGAAGGCGTCAGCGGCAACGCGGCCCAGCGCGCCAAATCCTCCGGTGACGATAACCGATCTTGTCATGACTTTCCCCTTTATCGTGGCTGTTCCCATGGAATGGGCATTGTCGCGACGATCGTTCCCCGATCGCGAGACACTTCAGAGTTGCATGCGCTCGGCCTAGCGCAGATGCCGGAACCCGCCAAGGGGAACCGCAAGTCCCGCCCAGTTTCACCGAGACCATTCCCGATCCCACCGTAGAACGCATGGGGCCATGACGGTCGATCAGCCGCGAACCCCTTTAATTATTGCCGCCGATCAGATCCCCCAGGCCGCCGAGCACGGAGCCTTCGCCGCGATTCTGTCCGCCCCGGCTTCCCGCCGCCGCGAGCATGCGGCCGGCCAGGCGGGAGAAGGGCAGGGACTGAATCCACACCTTGCCCGGCCCGGTCAGCCGCGCGAAGAACAGGCCTTCGCCGCCGAACAGGATGCTGCGCACGCCACCCGCCCGCTCCAGATCGAAATCCACCGTGTCGGTATAGGCCGCGACGCAGCCGGTATCGACGTGAAGCTGCTCACCGGGCGCCAGTTCGCGCTCCACGATTGTGCCGCCCATCTGGACGAACACCCAGCCGTCGCCTTCCAGCTTCTGCATGATGAAGCCTTCGCCGCCGAACAGGCCGGTCATGATCCGCTGCTGGAAATGGACGCCGATCGACACGCCCTTCGCCGCGGCCAGGAAACTGTCCTTCTGACAGATCAGCCGGCCGCCATATTGGTCGAGCCGGATGGGGAGGATCGCGCCCGGCGTGGGGGAGGCGAAGGCGACCCGCGCCTTGCCATGGCCGTTATGCGTGAAGACCGTGGTGAACAGGCTCTCTCCGGTGATGAGCCGCTTTCCCGCGCCCAGCAGCTTGCCCATGAAACTGCCGTCGCTGCCGCCGCTGCCGTCACCGAAGACGGTGGTCATGCCGATCGCCGCATCCTTCCAGACCAGGGCGCCGGCCTCCGCCACGGCGCTTTCGCCCGGATCGAGTTCGATCTCCAGAAATTGCAATTCCTGGCCCTTGATCTCGAAATCGATGTCGTCGGCCAGGCCGGGTTGACGATGATGTTGCCAGGGACTGGGGTTCGGCATGTTCGCGCTCCTGATGCTTCGGGGCGCTTTCATAGCCGCTTCCGGGCAGCTTGCGCCACCCTTTGGAGGCTTGTCCCGCGGGGGCGCCTGCCGTCCGCGATGAGCGGCGGCGTGCGCTGACCCGACCCAAGGTCTAATTGTCCATTCTCCCGAAAGGTTCATCCTGTCCCTCAAGTTTCAGACGAGTCCGGGAGAGGATAGATGTTACAGCAGGCAATGGCGCGGTTCGCGGGCAAGACGCTGATCCGCGATAAATATGAGAATTTCATCGGCGGCCAGTGGGTGGCGCCGACCCGTGGCGACTATTTCGACAATATCTCGCCAGTGACCGGCCAGAGCGTGTGCAAGATCGCGCGTTCGACCGCCGAGGATATCGAGCTGGCGCTCGACGCCGCGCACAAGGCGAAGGAAAGCTGGGGTCATCGCTCCGCCACCGAGCGGGCCAATGTGCTCAATCGCATCGCGCAGCGGATGGAGGAGAATCTCGACCTGCTCGCCATGGCCGAGACGATCGACAACGGCAAGCCGATCCGCGAGACGACCGCCGCCGACATTCCGCTCGCCATCGACCATTTCCGCTATTTCGCGGCCTGCGTTCGCTCGCAGGAGGGGTCGATTGCCGAGATCGACCATGACACGGTCGCCTATCATTTCCATGAGCCGTTGGGCGTGGTCGGGCAGATCATTCCGTGGAACTTCCCGATCCTGATGGCGGCGTGGAAGCTCGCTCCGGCGCTGGCGGCGGGCAATTGCGTGGTGCTCAAGCCCGCCGAGCAGACGCCCATGTCGATCATGGTGCTGATGGATCTGGTGGGCGACCTGATCCCCGAAGGCGTGCTGAACGTCGTCAACGGCTTTGGCGTCGAGGCGGGCAAGCCGCTTGCCACCAACAAGCGGATCAGCAAGATCGCCTTTACCGGCGAGACCACCACCGGGCGGCTGATCATGCAATATGCGTCGGAAAATCTCATTCCGGTGACGCTGGAGTTGGGCGGCAAATCGCCCAACATCTTCTTTGCCGACGTGATGGACGCGGACGACGATTATTTCGACAAATGCCTTGAGGGGTTTGCGATGTTTGCGCTCAACCAGGGCGAGGTTTGCACCTGTCCGAGCCGCGCGCTGGTGCAGGAGAGCATCTACGAGAAGTTCATCGAGCGCGCCGTCGCCCGCGTGCAGAAGATCGTGCAGGGCAGCCCGCTCGATCCCGCGACGATGATCGGGGCGCAGGCGTCGAACGATCAGTTGGAGAAGATCCTTTCCTATATCGACATCGGCAGGGATGAAGGCGCGAAGGTGCTGACCGGCGGTACGCGGGCGCATCTGGGCGGCGAGCTGGAGCAGGGCTATTATGTGACGCCGACCGTGCTGGAAGGGCATAACAAGATGCGCATCTTCCAGGAAGAAATCTTCGGCCCGGTGCTGTCGGTCACGACCTTCAAGGATGAGGCGGACGCGCTCCACATCGCCAACGACACGCTTTACGGTCTGGGCGCGGGCGTGTGGAGCCGCAACGGCAACACCGCCTATCGCATGGGCCGCAATATCCAGGCCGGGCGCGTGTGGACCAATTGCTACCATGCCTATCCGGCCCATGCGGCCTTTGGCGGTTACAAGCAGTCGGGCATCGGCCGCGAAACCCACAAGATGATGCTCGATCATTATCAGCAGACGAAGAACCTGCTGGTGAGCTATTCGACCAAGGCGCTTGGGTTCTTCTGAGGCGAGCGGCGGGTCGCAATGCCGAAGGCGGGCCTCTCCTCTTTCACGCCTTCGGCTTTCGGCGGGCGCCTGGGAACGGGCGCCCGTTTTTTGTTTATCCTTCTCCCTCAAGGGAAAGGGGTAGGAGTGAACCCTATGAACCTTCCACCCCGCATCCTTGCCACGTTAGAAGCCGAAGCCTTGATCGCCCGGCTGACCGCGCGCCACGGCCCCTTGATGTTCCATCAGTCCGGCGGTTGTTGCGATGGCTCCGCGCCGATGTGCTTCCCCCGTGGCGAGTTCAAGGTCGGAGGGCAGGACGTGCTGCTGGGCCATGTCGCGGGCGATATCCCGGTGTGGATTGGCGCGGCGCAGTTCGAATATTGGCGCCATACCCAGGTCACGATCGACGTCGTGCCGGGGCGCGGCGCGGGCATGTCGCTGGAAAGTCCGGAGGGGATGCGCTTCATCGTCCGCTCGCGGGTGTTTACCGACGAGGAGGTGGAAGCGCTCGCCGCAGCGGGCGAACCTTTGCGCGGCGGCTGATTACGCATAGATAAGAACAGGAGAATCTGCGGGAGAGGAACATGACGGTGCTGGCATCGGAAATCGCCTTTGCGTCGAGCCATGCGGGCGATCCGGCCAAGGCCATGGCGGACGTGGCCGGGCAATTGGGAGGCGAGCCGCTGGCCGGGATGCTGCTTTTCTGCTCGCATCGCTTCGACCGGGAGGCGTTGGCCCGAGCGGTCAACCGGCAGAAGGAGAATATGGGGGGCGATGGCGTGGTGGCGATTGGCTGCACCAGTTCCGGAGAGCTCACCGAAAATGGCTATGATGAGGACAGTTTGAGCGTCATCGGCTTTCCCGCTTCCGCCTTTCACATGAGTTCGCTTTGCTTCGACGATATCGAGAATTTCAACCCCGCCGCCGCGCGCCAGGCGGTGCGCAGCCTTGCCGCCCGCGCCGAACGGGAAAGCCGCCATCTGGGCGACAGGGTCAATCACGTCGCCTTGTTCCTGGTCGACGGTCTGTCGCACCGGGAGGAATTGCTGACCATGACGATCCAGGATGCGCTGGGCGACATCGCGCTGATCGGCGGATCGTCGGGCGATGGCATGGCGTTCCGCGAAACGGCGATTTTCGACGGAGGCCGCTTTCAGCCGCGAGCGGCGGTGGTGGCGATCCTGTCGACGCCGCGCCCCATTCATGTGTTCAAGGCCCAGCATTACCGGCCGAGCGAGGCGAAGATGGTCGTCACCGGCGCCATCCCGCAGGACCGGATCGTGACCGAGATCAATGCGGAACCCGCCGCGCAGGAATATCTGAGGCTCGCGGGCCATGCGGGCGAGGCGCTGGGCGTCGCCTTTTATGCCGCGCATCCGCTGATGGTGCGGGCGGGAGGCGATTATCATGTGCGGTCGATCCAGAGTGCGAACCCCGACGGCAGCCTCACCTTCTACTGTGCCATCGATGAGGGGATCGTGATGACGGTGGGCGAGCCGGTGGACAGGATTGCGGGCATGGAGGCGCTGTTTGCGGATATCGCCGCGCATGTCGGGCAGGTCGACCGGATCATCGCCTTCGATTGCGTGCTCAACCGCATCGATGCCGAACAGCGGCAGATCAGCCGGGACGTGTCGGCGCTTTACGGGCGGCATCGGGTGATCGGCTTCAACACCTATGGCGAGCAATATCATGCGCTGCACGTCAACCAGACCTTCAGTGGATTAGCCATCGGGCGATGAGCGACGCAGCCCTCTTTTCCGCCGAAATCGAGGCGCTCAGGCATGAGAACCGCAAGCTGCGTAAGATCAACGCGGCGCTGATTGATCGCGTCGAACGATCGAGCGACATGGCAGGTAACGCCTTTTCGATGTTCGAGACGGCGATTTCCCTCGAAGCCATGGTGCGCGAGCGGACGGTGCAGCTCGAAGACGCGCTGGCCAAGTTGGCGGAGGCTAATGCTGATCTCGCTTCTGCTCATGCGCTGGCGGACGCGGCGCGGATGCGGCTGCGCGATGCGATCGACTCCATCAACGAGGGCTTCGTCCTGTTCGACGCGGAGGACCGGCTGGTCCTCTATAATGAGGCCTATCTGGGTTTCTGGCCCGAGATTGCGGATCACATCCGCGAGGGCATGGCCTTTGACGAGATCGCCAAGCTCGCCGCCGCCCATCATCGCCCGGTCGGGCAGGACCGATGGGTGTCGGATCGTCTTGCGCGGCATAGCGTGGCGGAGGGCGGGCATGTGCAGGCGCTGTCCGATGGGCGCTGGGTGCAGATCA
Organism: Sphingobium sp. TB-6; assembly: GCF_012927365.1. NCBI lineage: Bacteria > Pseudomonadati > Pseudomonadota > Alphaproteobacteria > Sphingomonadales > Sphingobiaceae > Sphingobium > Sphingobium sp. TB-6. The sequence continues at coordinate 50,288 of NZ_JABBGL010000001.1, forward strand.
ACGAACTGCGCACCAGCGAGGGCGGCATCGTCGGCATTTATACCGACATAACCGAGGTGAAGGCGGAGGATGCTCGCGACCGGGCGCGGGAACTGGCCGAGCGCAACATCGTGCTCCAGGCGACGCTCGATAACCTTTCCGAAGGCGTGTGCCTGTTCGATGCGGAGGGGCGGCTGGCGGCGTGGAACGAGGCGTTGCAACGTCTGCTGGGATTGCCGGAGGATTGGGCGCAGGGACGGGGCACCCATGAGGCGCTGCTGGATTGGTGCCGGGGCACGCTGGGCATGGACGACAAAGGCTGCCTCGACCGGGGTGGGGCGCGCTATCGCAGCGAACTGGTGCAGGCGGGCGAACGGCGCTTCGAGATACGCAGCAACGCCATGGAACGCGGGGGGCAGGTGATCGGCTTCACCGACGTCACTGACATGTTGCGCGCCCAGGCGGCGCTGCGCGAGACGGCGGAGACGCTGGAGCGGCGCGTGGCGGAGCGCACGTCCGAACTGGAGGCGGAGGTGGCCGAGCGGCGCCAGATCGAGGCGCAGTTGATGGACGCGAAAACGGCGGCGGAAAAGGCCAATCTGTCCAAGACCAGCTTCCTGGCCGCCGCCAGCCATGACCTGTTGCAGCCTTTGAACGCGGCGCGGCTGTTCGTCGCGGCGCTGGGCGACCGGCGGCTGGCGCTGCCGACGCGGGCGCTGGTCAACCAGACCTCCACCGCGCTGGATTCGGTGGAGGATTTGCTGGAGGCGCTGCTGGAGATCAGCCGCCTCGATGCGGGCGCGATCCAGCCGGAGATCAGCGATTTCCGCATCGACCGGCTGCTCGGCACGCTGCGGACGGAATTCGCGCCGATGGCCCGCTCATCGGGCCTGACGCTGACGGTGGAGACGGAGCAGGTCTGGGTCCGGTCCGACATCCGCCTGCTGCGTCGCATCCTCCAGAATTTCCTGTCCAACGCGCTGCGTTATACCCAGCGCGGATCGGTGCGCGTCATCTGCGCGCCTGGGCCGGAAGGCATTCGTCTGAGCGTCACCGACAGCGGCCCCGGCATCCCCTTCGACAAGCAGCAACTGATTTTCGAGGAATTCCGCCGACTCGATAGCCGGACGGCGGGCAAGGGGCTGGGCCTCGCCATCGTCCGCCGCGCGAGCGACATGCTGCGCCATGAAGTGACGCTGGAATCAGTGCCGGGGCAGGGCGCGACCTTTTCCATCCGCGTGCCGCCGGGCGAGGCGGTGGTGGAAGAGGGGGAGGGGGGCAGCCTGCCGCGCAGCGATCGGTCGATGCGCGGCCTCAAGGTGCTGGTGATCGACAATGAGCGGGCGATCCAGACCGGCATGTCCACCCTGCTGGGCGGCTGGGGCTGCACGGTGACGACGGCGGCGGGTTTCGATGAGGCGGTGGCCACCTTCGCCGGGGACGAGGCGCCCGACGTCATCCTGGTCGACTATCATCTGAACGACGGCGAGACGGGCGATACCGTGATCGAGCGGCTGCACGGCCATTTCGCGCGGGTGGTGCCGTCGGTGATGATCTCCGCCGACCGGGGCGAGGAATTGAAGGCGAAGCTGGACGGTTGGGGCATTCCCCTGCTGGGCAAGCCGGTCAAGCCTGCCCAATTGCGCGCGCTGCTGCGGACGATGTTGAAATAGGATGTGCGGGGGTTGGCAACAGTTGAATCCTCCCCACGCGTAGCGCAGGAAGGGTTAGGAAGGGGCCAGATGCCGCCGTTCCATTTCGTCCAGCACGGCCTGTTCGAACCCGGTCGGATGTTTCGGATCACCGATCTTGCGGCGGATCGCGACGAGCTGTTCGTCCGTCAGATTGGCCGCTTCGGCAGCGTCTTTCAGATGATCATGCACAGCGAATCTCCCGCATCACTGCGGGCGGCAGTGTCGCATGAAAGTTACGCAAGCTCAATTAAGCGGAAAGTTCTAGTCCGATTGGCAAAGGCCGCCCCCGAAGGAGCGGCCTTCCCAACCATCAGGCCGCCAGGTCGAAGCGGTCGGCGTCCATCACCTTGGTCCAGGCCGCGACGAAGTCCTTCACGAACTTGCCGCCCGCATCGGCGGAGGCGTAGACCTCCGACAAGGCGCGGAGCTGCGAATTCGACCCGAAGACCAGATCGACCCGCGTGCCGGTCCATTTCTGCTGGTTGGTATCGCGGCAGGTGCCGGTGAACAGATCCTTCTGCCCCTCCACTTCCTTCCACGCCGTGCCCATGTCGAGCAGGTTGACGAAGAAGTCGTTGCTGAGCGTCCCCGGCCTGTCGGTGAACACGCCATGCTGCGACCCGCCATGATTGGCGCCCAGCACGCGCAGGCCGCCGACCAGCACCGTCATTTCCGGCGCGCTCAGCGTCAGCAATTGGGCGCGGTCGAGCAGCAGTTCTTCGACCGGAACGTTGAACGGTACGGGCAGATAGTTGCGGAAGCCGTCGACTTTCGGCTCCAGCGGCTCGAAATTCTGCACGTCCGTCTGTGCCTGCGACGCGTCGGTGCGGCCCGGAGTGAAGGGCACCTCGATGCTGCGCCCGCCGTCCTTCGCCGCCTTTTCGATCGCCGCCGATCCGGCCAGCACGATGAGGTCGGCCAGCGAAATCTTCTTCGCCCCCGCGTCGTCGAACTCGGCCTTGATCTTCTCCAGCGCACCCAGCACCCGGCCAAGCTGCTCGGGCTGGTTCACGTCCCAGTCCTTTTGCGGGGCAAGGCGGATGCGCCCGCCATTGGCGCCGCCGCGATGGTCCGACCCGCGATAGGTCGAGGCCGACGCCCATGCGGTCGTCACCAGCTCCGCGACGCCAAGGCCGGACGCCAGTATCTTCTGCTTGAGCGAGGCGATGTCCGCCGCATCGACCAGAGGATGGTCGACCGCGGGAATCGGATCCTGCCAGATCAGGTCTTCGGCAGGGACTTCGGGGCCGAGATAGCGCGCCTTCGGCCCCATGTCGCGATGGCACAGCTTGAACCAGGCGCGGGCGAAGGCATCCTCGAACGCCGCCGGATCGTTGCGGAACCGCTCGGAGATCTTGCGATATTCCGGGTCCATCTTGAACGCCATGTCGGCCGTCGTCATCATCGTCGGCACACGCCTGTCGGGGCTGTGCGCGCCCGGCGCCATGTCCTCCGGCTTCTGGTTCACCGGCTGCCACTGCTGGGCGCCCGCCGGGCTCCTGACGAGTTCATATTCATAGTCGAGCAGCATGTGGAAGAAGCTGTGGTCCCAGGTCCGGGGCGTCGGCGTCCACGCGCCTTCGATGCCGCTGGTGATGGTGTGATCGCCCACGCCGCTTTCATAGCCGCTCTGCCAGCCCAGCCCCTGCTGCGCGATGTCGGCGCCCTCCGGTTCTCTGCCGATCTTCGATGCGTCGCCCGCGCCATGGGCCTTGCCGAAAGTATGGCCGCCCGCCGTCAGCGCGACGGTCTCCTCATCGTTCATGCCCATGCGCAGGAAGGTTTCGCGAATGTCCCGCGCCGATTGCAGCGGATCGGGATTGCCGCCCGGCCCTTCCGGATTGACGTAGATGAGGCCCATCTGGATAGCGGCGAGCGGGCTTTCCAGCACCATGTTCCTGTCGGGCTGGATGCGGGTCTGGTTGCCGGGTTGGTTGACCCAAAGCTCCTCCGTGCCCCAATAGACGTCCTTTTCCGGCTCGAACACGTCGGCGCGGCCGCCGCCGAAGCCGAAGACCGGGCCGCCCATCGACTCGATGGCGACATTGCCCGCCAGGATCATCAAATCCGCCCAGCTCAGCGCCTGGCCATATTTCTGCTTCACCGGCCAGAGCAGCCGGCGCGCCTTGTCCAGATTGGCATTGTCCGGCCAGCTATTGAGTGGCGCGAAGCGCTGCGAGCCGGAAGAGGCGCCGCCGCGCCCGTCGCCGGTGCGGTAGGTGCCCGCCGAGTGCCAGGCCATGCGGATGAAGAAGGGGCCATAATGGCCATAATCCGCCGGCCACCAGGGCTGGCTGTCGGTCATCAGCGCCGTCAGGTCTTTCTTCACCGCGTCGTAATCGAGCGATTTGAACGCCGCCGCATAGTCGAAATCGTCGCCCAGCGGATTGCCCGACAGGCCGTTCTGCTGAAGGATGTCGAGCGAGAGCTGATTGGGCCACCAGTCGCGATTGGTGCGTCCCAGCAGGGATCGCAGCGCGGCCGGTTCCTTCATCGGGCAGGCCAGCGGATCATTGCTCGTCTTTGCGTCCATTGCACGATTCCTTTCAGCTTCTCCGGGACCGGGATTCTAGGCCATGCCCGGCGAGGGGGGAACATGGCAGGCCATGTTATTTTTCCGATAACAGTGTGGAATTTATTGCATGAGAGGAACGCCCGATCCTCCCCACGCTCGGCGGGGGAGGATCAGGAAGCAAACTAAATACTGAACGCGAAATGCCCGGCGCCCTTTTGCAGCCGCCGCCAATTTTCCGCATTCATATGCACCAGCGTGTGATGATCGCCGCCCTCGAACCAGACATCCTGATCCATCAGCATGTCGTCGTCGATGATCGTCTTCAATCCGAAGGCCGCGCCCACCGGCGGGATCGCGCCCAGCTCGCAGTCCGGGAACAGAGCCGCCGCCGTATGCTCCTCCGCCAGCGCCACGTCGCGCGCCAGCCATTGCTGCAGGAAGTTGAAGCTCACATGCTTGGAGGAGGGCAGCACCGCCAGCATATATTCGTCGCCCGCCTGCACCAGCACGGCTTTGGCGACCTGTCTTCCGGGGACATGCGCCGCCTGCGCCGCCCGGGCCATTTCGGTGGCCGGCTCATGCGGCCATTCGTCGAATCGCGTGCCGCAGCGGTCCAGATAGCCGCGCAATCTTTGGGAAATCGCCATGACATCCTCCATCGGCCTACGCCTGAAGACATGGTCAGCCGGGCGTCAGGCGCGGTGCCGGAAAAGGATGCCGGCACTGGGGCGGGCGGCGGGTCTGGCCAATGCCATCCAATGGACAAGGAATAGCAGATTTAGCGCCGATAACCAATCGTCATGGGGCCAGGCCGATGCGCGGGCGAAGGCGTTCGTCAATGCCTCCAAAGGGGCATCGGCCCTTGCCCTGAATCGCTGGCGGATCAGCATGTTGCGCAGATGCCGGGCGCGGGCCGCCGGGTTAGGATGGCGCCGCCGCTGACCGTTCGGGGAGGCGGCGGCATCGCGCCATCCCCCCATGGCGCGATTTCCGGGTCCGGCTGCCCCGACCATTTGCCCATGACGGTTACAGCCGGACCCAATATGCGCCAGCCCGCAGCGCCGGGACGCTGCGGGCCGGTCCCGGTCAGGCGAAGGATGCCTGGGTGATCGCGGCCGCATCCACATTGGCCAGCCGCGCCAATATGTCGCCGCTGCCGCCGTCGATGATCAGGCTTTCGCTGCTGCCGCCGCCATTGGCCGTGGGGTCACCCTGCACGATCTGGAGGCTGGCGAAGGTCACGCTGTCGGGCAGCCGCAGATGATCGACCCCGGCCTGGAAATCGGTGATCAGGTCGGCCGCCGACAGCGTCTGGCCATGGGGCGCTTCCAGGATGAACAGGTCGGCTCCGGCCCCGCCGGTCAGCGTGTCGGTGCCCGCGCCGCCGTCCAGCAGGTCATTGCCGTCCAGCCCGTTCAGCACGTCATTGCCGACATCGCCCAGCAACAGGTCGTTCCCCGCCGTGCCGGTCAGGTGCAGGTCGGCGCTGATCGCCACGCCATTGGCGTCGAAGGTCTGGACGAACACGCCTTTGGGCACGTCCACCGGCTCCCGCACGCTGATCGTGCCGGTGATGGTGGACCCGGCGGTGAGGCCGCCGACGATCAGGATCGCCTGATAGTCATGCCCCGCCAACTGGTCGAGCAGCGCCTGCGGCACATGATAGAGGCCGCTGGCGTCCGCCGTCAGCCCGCTGATGTTGATCGCGCCCGTGGGCAGGGTGGTCGCATTGGCGATGCCGCTCAGGTCGATCGATGTCGCGCCGTTGGGCGTCACCTGCAGCAACAGCGTGGTCGGCGTACCGGCGATGGAGTCGATGTGGAACGTCTCGGCATGACCGGCGCCGGTCGCGATGACCCCGAAGCCGCCCGGCCCGACCTGAAGGCTGCTCGCCACATCATGCAGCCCTGCCGTGGGGTCATAGCGCTGATCCTCCAGCGCATAGGCATAGACGGTCGCATTCTGCCCGGTGGTGAGGCCGCTGACCGTCAGCGTCAGGCGGTTGTCCAGCGCGAACTGGTCGAGGATCGCCTGATCGATCTGGACGGTGCCGTCCACAACGGTCAGGGCGATCGTCTTCGACAATCCGTCATTGCCCTGGCCCACCAGCGCGAAGCTGGCATTGGCGGGGGCCGACCCGACATAGAGATCGACCGGCTGCCCGACGATCGCGGTGCTGGCGAGCTGGGGCGTGAAGATGATCTGGCGTCCGACCTCCTCGGGTTCCAGCACATAGCTGAGCGCATAGCCGCCATTGTCGAGCGCCTGAAGGTCGAAGGAAACGGCATCGCCGTCGGCGTCGCTAAGCTGCGACGCGATGCCCTGCAGATGCACGACGCCGCCCGATTTGCTGCCGTCGGCGGCGAAGCGCTGCACCGCCAAGCCATCGGCCTGATCGTCGCCATCGACATCGACCACCCAACTGACGGCAAAGCCCCCGCCGGTCAGGGGCGTGACGCGCAGCGGATTATCCTCGTCATCGCCCGAAATCCGGCTGTCCGGACCGTCCAGCCGCTGGCCGGTATCGACCCCGGCCACGCCATTGGCGTCGAAGGTCTGGACGAACAGCCCCTCGGGCAGCAGATGCGGCGTGCGCGCGCTGACCGTGCCGGTGATGGTGGAACCGGCGGTCAGGCCCGCGACATTCAGCGACGCCTGATAATCATGCCCCGCCAACTGATCGAGCAACGCCTGCGGCACGGCATAATTGCCGCCTGCATCCGCCGCCATATTGGTGATGACGATGATGCCGCTGGCCAGCCGGGTCGCGTTGGCGATGCCCGTCAGGTCGATGAAGGCGCCGCCGCTGGGCGTCAGCAGCAAGGTGACGCCGCTCGCCGGGCCGGAACTGCTGTCGATATGGAAGGCTTCGGCATTGCTGGCCGGCAGCACGATCGTGCCCACGCCGTTTCCTGCGACCTGCCGGCTGACGCTGACCTGTTGCAGCACCGCCGCCGGATCATATTGCTGCACTTCCTCGGCATAGATGCTGGCGCTGACGGTTTGCCCGCTCGTCAGGCCAGAGACCGTCAGCGACAGGCGATGGTCGATGGAAAATTGATCGAGGATCGCCTGCGTGATCGCGATCTCTCCGTCGACGACAGTCACCGCCACCGACTTGGCCAGCCCGTCCATGCCAAGGCCGGTCAGGGCGAAGCTGGCGTTGGCGGGCGCGTTGCTCAGATAGATGTTCGTGGGCTCACCGATGATCGGCACGCCGGTCAGCGACGGGCTGAAGGTCACGGACTGCCCCACCTCCGGCCGGGCCAGCGAATAGGCCAGCACATAGCCGCCATCGTCCAGCGCCTGCAGGTCGAAGGCGACATCCTCATCCGCGGCATAGTCGATCAATTGCTGCGCGATGCCTTGCAACAGCACGACGCCGCCGACCTTGCTGCCGTCGGCGGCGAAGCGCTGCACCGCAAAGCCGTCGCCCTGATCGTCATGATCGGCGTCGACCACCCAGTTGACGACGAAGCCGCCGCCCGACAGCGGCGTGACGCGCACGCCATTATCCTCATCATCGCTGTAGAAGCGCGATTCCGCGCCATCCAGCCGCGCGCTTTCGTTGACCGACTGGCCCTGCGCGTCGAAGGTCTGGACGAACACGCCTTCGGGCACGGCAACCGGCTCGCGCACGTCGATCGTGCCGGTGATGGTGGACCCGTTGGTCAGCCCACCGACGATCAATATCGCCTGATAATCATGGCCGGCGAGCTGATCGAGCAGCGCCTGCGGCACATGATAGATGCCGTTCGCATCGGCGGTGAGGTTGTTGATCTGGATCGCGCCATTGGGCAATTGGGTGGCGCCGGTCATGCCGCTCAGGTCGATCAGCGATCCGCCATTGGGCGTGATCTGCATGTTGACGAAGGTTGGCGTGCCGACGACGGCGTCGATATGGAAGCCTTCGGGATGGCCCGTGGGCGTGGCGAGCACGCCGACGCTGTTGGTCACCGCGCGGCTGACGCTGATCTGCTCCAGCGCCGCCGCCGGATCATAATGCCAATCCTCCAGCGCATTGATGAAGACATTGGCGGTCTGCCCGGTGGTGAGGCCGCCGACCGTCAGGGTCAGGCGGTTGTCGATCGCGAACTGGTCGAGCATCGCCTGCGTGACCTCTACGCGTCCATTGACCGGGGTCAGCGTGACCGTCCTGGCCTGTCCGTCCGTGCCCAGCCCGGCCAGCGCGAAAACCGCGTTGGCGGGGGCCGCCTGGATGAAGATATCGGTCGGCACGCCGACAAGGATGGTCCCGGTCGATTGCGGGTTGAAAGCCGCCGGCCGGCCCACATCCTCCAGTGCCAGCGAATAGGTCAGCGCATAGCCGCCATTGGCCAGCGCCTGCACGTCGAAGGCCTGTTCGTCACTTTCGCCGTCGATCAGTTGCTGGGAAATCCCCCGCAACAGGATGATGCCGCCATCCTTGCTGCCGTCGGCGGCGAAGCGCTGGATGGCGAGGCCATCGACATCGCCGTCGCCATTGGTATCGACCGTCCAGTTGACCGCAAAGCCGCCGCCCGGCAGCGCGGTCAGGCGCAGCGCATTTTCCTCGTCATCGGCTTCGATGCGGGCGCCGACGCCGTCGATCCGCGTGCTCGGGTCGACGATGGTTTCCGTCGTGTAGAAATAATGGCCGGTCGGGGAGGGCGCGCTGCTGTTGCCCGCCGCATCGGTCGCCACCGCCGAATAGCGCACCGTGCCTTCGCCCAGTTGCGCGATCTCCGCAGCGGACAGCGCCACGGAAAAGGCCGTGCCCGTCACCACCGCCTGCTTGACCAGCGTCTGCGCGCCGTTGGTGAGGGTCAGCGTCACATTGCTCCCCGCCTCGACCGTGCCGGTGATGCTGGTGCCGTTTGCCGCTTCGCCGCCGGTCAGCAGCGGTCCTTCCGTTGCCGCCAGCGTAGTTGGCGCTGCGGGGGGCGTGGTGTCGAGCGTCACCGCGGCAGGCAGAGACACAGCGCCCGCGAGGCCAGCCGCCGATACGAAGCCCGCCGTGATCGACTTGGCGCCGTCCGCGCCCAGATCGCTCGCCGCCAGCGCAATGCTGACGGTGCCGCTGGCAATGTCTCCGGCGCTGAGAGTAACCGCCTTGACCTCCGTGCCGCCGATCATCAGGCGCAGCGTATCGCCCGCCGCCACGCCGCTGCCGGAGCCGAGGCCTACCGACACGACTACGCCGTCCGCCGCTTCCGCCGCCGAAATGCGCGCGCCGTCGTCCACCATCGGCCGGTCGGGCGCGCCCAGGGCGCCTGCCGTCGGCGTGGTGGGCACGATCACCTGCACCTGGGTCGAGGCGTCGTCGATCTTCTCCGCCAGCGCTGCGCCCTGATAGGCGGTGCTGTTGAGAGCAGCGCCGCCGCCGACCGCCGTGCTCACTTCGCCCGCCAAAGTTTCCTGCGCCACGATTTGCGAAGTGGCGACCGCCGTCAGCGTGTCGACCGCGCTGCTGCCGCTGGCCTGCGCGATGCTGAGATTGACGCTCGCGAGCGAACTGCTGATCGCGGCGGCCTGCGCTGTGATGCCGGTCCCGCTTGCCGCCGCGACGGCCTGCACGATCTGGCCGATGGCCGCGCTGCTCGTCAGGTCGACGCTGCCGCCTGCGACCTGGCCTGCAATGGCGGTGACGGCGGCGTCCAGTCCCGCCTGCGCGCCGCTGCCCGCCGCCTCGCTGGCGCTGGCCATGACCGACAGGATGTTGGCGACCTGGATCGCGGCCTTCTGCACCGCCACCGCATTGGCGAGCGCGGCGGCATCGGTCGATCCTGCCACCACGGCGATCGGATCATAGCTGCCAAGGTTCAGCGCGGCGTCCAGGCCCAGCGCCGCCTTTACCTGCGCTTCGGCATTGGCGATCTGCGTGGCATTCGCACCCGCTCCCGCCAGCGCGGCAACGATGGTGGTCAGCGGCGTGACGACGCTCGACCCGTCCGGCGCGCTCAATTGGCCGGTAAAGGCGATGCCGGTCGAAATATCGCGCGACAAATTGGTGCCGTCACCCGCGATCAGCGGCGTCAGCACGATCTGGCCGGTGCCGAACAGGCCGCTGAAATTGCCCTGTGCGTCGGTCGTGGTGTAATATTCGGCGGTGAACAGGCCGTCGCCATTGGCGTCGACAAAGGCCTCGCCCGCGTCGCGTACCCCATTATTGTTGCCGTCGGTGAAGCTCTCATGGTCCCAGACGCCGTCGCCATCGGCATCGCGGAACACCAGCGCGTTTGCGATATAGCCGTCGATGGCCGAGCCGCTCGCGCCCGGATCGAAAGCGACGTTCAGCGAAGCCGCGCCCGACGCATTGCCCGCCACATCGGTAAAGGCACCGCCCACGACCGAGATGGTGACCGCGCCCGTGGGCGTCAGCGTCGCCGTATAGGCATTGGCGTTGCTGGGGGAAACGGCGAGATTGCTCAGTGTTCCGCCCGAAACGCTGATGTCGCTCGCGTCGAACCCGGCGGGCGTTTCGCTGAAGCTGAAGGTCAGCGTCGCCGTCTGCCCCGCCACCAAGGCGGCAGGTACGGCACTGATCGCCACCGCCGGTGCGGTCGTATCGACCGTGATCACCAGAGCGGAGGACGCTGTCCCCACATTCCCCGCCGCATCGGTCGCCGTCGCGGTGACGCTGTGCGCCCCTTCGCCCAGCGACACATCGATGCTGAACGCGCCGCCGCTGCCCGCAGTCGCTGTGCCGAGCACCGTGCTGCCGTCCCGCAGCGTCACCGTGGCCCCGGCCTCCGCCGTGCCGGTGATGGTGAGCGCGCTGGTCTGTTTGGTGATCCGGTCGCTGCTGGAGCTGCCGCTATCGTCCGCCGCCGCCAGCGCCAGGCCGGTTGGCGCGACAGGCGCGGTCGTGTCCTTGGCCTTGCCGCCGCCGCCCGCCGCAGCGGCAATGCCGCCGACCGCCGCCAGACCGCCCAGCACGCCGAAGATCAGCCCGTTGCCGCCGCCTGCGCCTTCACTGGCTGCAGGAGCGGAAGGCGCTGCCTCCGCCGGAGCCGCCGCAGCATCCTGCGCCGCGCCCGCCGCCTCGCTGATCCCGTTCCCGGCCTCGGCAAAGGCGGCATCGGGCACCTGCACCGTCACTTCGCCGCCGTGCCGCACATAATGGGCGCCGTCGACCGCCTTGCCAGTGGCTTCATCGATGATGGCAACAAGGGCGTCCTTGTCCGCGGCCAGCACATTCGCGCCCTTGCCCAGGGCGATCGTGCGGACCAGCTTTCCGCCCTTGGTCGAAATCTTCGCTACGATCTTCATTGCGGAACTCCCCTGTTACATATTGTCCGTGAATGGTTCTCAGCGTTCCCGGAACGCTTCCTCGATCTTCAGCACCGGCCGCAGGAAATAGTCCCACACCGTCCGCCGCCCGGTCAGGATCTCGACCGTGCCGGTCATGCCCGGAATGATCGGCAGCGGCCTGCCGTCATGGACCAGCGAGGATTGCCCGGTGCTGATCAGCACGCGGTAAAAGGCTTCCTCATTGGGCTTGCGATCCTCGCGCAGCGTGTCGGGGCTGATCGTCTCGACCCTGCCCTTCAGCGATCCGTAGACCAGGTAATTATAGGCGGCGAGCTTCACCGTCGCATCCTGCCCCGGCCGGATGAAGGCGACGTCGGACGGTCTGATCTTCGCCTCCACCAGCAGCACGTCGCGGAACGGCACGATTTCCAGCATCGCCGCGCCCGGTTGCACCACGCCGCCGATCGTCGTCACCTGCACATTCTTGACCGTGCCCCGCACCGGCGCGCGCAGTACCGTGCGGTTCAGCGCGTCGCGCCGCCCGGTCACGACCTCCGACACCTGCGACAGCTCGCTCTCCACCTTGGACAGCTCCGTTCCCGCATCGGCGCGGTAACGGTTGGTGCGATCGCTGATCTGCATCTGCGCATCGTTGATCTGGCGGCGCAGGCGCAGCACGTCGACCTCCGGCACCAGCCCCCGCGCGGCCATGGGCGCGGTAATCCCCAATTCCCGCCGCATCAGCGCGATCGATCCGGACAGCGCCGCCGTCGACTGATCCACCGCCGCCCGGCGGACCCGGTACGTCTCCGTCTCATAGCGGATCAGGTCGGCATCCCCGGATATCTCCTTCGGGAAGGAGAGCGACAACCCGCTCGCCTCCGCCCGCAGCCGCGCCGCGCTCGCCAGCAGGGACCGCCGCCGTCGTTCCATCTCGTTGAAGGAGGATTCCGCCCGCGTCGGATCGATCACGATCAGCGGCTGGCCCGCTTCCACAAGGTCGCCTTCATGCACCTTGAGCGCGGAGACGATGCCGCCCTCCAGGCTCTGGATCGTCTGCACCTTGCCCGACGGCACGATCTGCGCCGCGCCGGTGGTCACTTCCTCCAGCACCGCAAAGCGCGCCCAGACCAGCAGCGTCGCCAGCAAAGCCAGCAGCAACAGGGAAAAGACCAGCCAGCCCGGATGCCGGTCCCGCACCTCGGCCACGGCCAGCGGCGAACGCAGGGCAGAGAGCATCGTCATGCCGCCGACCTCACCTTGCCCTCGGACAGCGCTTGCAGCACCGCGTCGCGGGGTCCGTCGGCAATGACCCGACCGGCGTCCATGATGATCACGCGGTCGACCAGCGGCAGGATAGAATTTTTGTGCGTCACGATCACATAGCCCGCGCCGCGCTCGCCCAAGGCGGCGATGCTGCGCAGCACCTCCGCCTCCGATTGCTGATCCATGGCGGAGGTCGGTTCGTCGAACAAAGTGACGGCCGCCTCCGCCATGAGCGAGCGCGCGACCGCCACCGTCTGGCGTTGCCCGCCCGACAGCGTATCGCCGCGCTCACCGACCCCCCGGTCGAACCCCAGTGGATGCGCGCCCGCCAGCGCCGTCACCCCGGTAGCCTCCGCCACCTGCAACAGCCGCTGGTCGCTCGCTTGCGGCGCCCCCACCAGCAGATTGTCGCGCAACGTCCCATGAAACAGCCGCGCGTCCTGCCCGACCAGCAACAAGGTCGAGCGGATATCGGCAGGCTCGATGGCGGTCATGTCGACGCCGTCGAGAAAGACCTGACCCTCCTGCGGCCGGTAGAGCGCCGCCAGCATCCGCAGCAGGGTCGACTTGCCGCTGCCGATCCGCCCGAGGATCGCGACTTTCTCGCCGCGCTTGATGCTCAGCGACACGTCGTTCAACGCCGGTTGCGCGCCCTGCTCATAGGAAAAGCTGACATGGCGCAGTTCCACATCGCCGCGCCAGGCATCGCTGGAGAGCAAATGGCGGCTGGGATCGCGGTCCAGCGGCAGGGCCATGATCTGGTTTAGGCTCGCCAAAGCCGACCGCACCTGTTGAAACCGTACCGCCAGCGAGGAAAGCGTCACCAGCGGCGCCAGCGACCGGCTGGAAAGCTGCACGCAGGCCACCAGCGCGCCCGCCGTGGTCTGGCCGATGCTCGCCAGATAGACGCCCCAGGCGAGCAGGACCGCCGAGCCGATCTGCTGCACGGCAATGGTGATGTTGAGCGCCAGATTGGACCAGCGCTGGCTGGCCAGCGCCCGGTCCGCGATGAAGCCGCTGGAAATCTCATGCCGCCGCCGCATCCGCCCTTCGGCGCGCAAGGCTTTCAGCGTCTCCAGCCCCTCCAGACTCTCGATCACCGTGCCGTGCCGCACCGCCGCCTCGCGCAGATTCTCGCGCGCCAGCTTCGCCATCGGAATCTGCACCAGCAGCGACAGGGCGAGCACGATGAGGAAAGCCAGCAACGGCACCGCGACCAAAGCCCCGCCGATCATCGCGCAAACGGTCAGGAACAGCAGCGCGAAAGGCAAATCGGCAATGGTCGTCAACGTCGCGCTGGTCACGAAGCCGCGAACGGATTCGAACTCCTTCAGCACATTGGCGAAGGCGCCGGAGGACTGCGCCCGCGCCTCCAGCCGCGTCGCCAGCACCCGCGAAAACACGGCATCGCCCAATATCAGGTCGATCTTCTTGCCCGCCGCGTCCAGCGCGTGGCTGCGAATAGTCCGTGACACGAACTCGAACAGACAGGCGATCGCGACCCCCGCCAGCAACGACCATAGCGTCACGAAGGCGAGGTTTGGCAGGATGCGGTCATAGACCGTCATCATGAAGATGATCCCGGCGAGCGAGAGCAGGTTGATCACCGCCGACAACGCCGCCGCCTCGTAAAAATAGCGGCGATGGCGCCACAGCACCGGCCAGAACCAGCCGCTGCCCTGCGCCGCCACCAGATCGTCGGCGCGCCCGTCCACAGCGGTCGGCGGCGCAAAGGCGATGCACCGCTTCACCTCATCCACGCCGATGCCGACCCCCGCCGCGTCGACCAGCACGTCGCCGTCCCGCCGCACGGCCACCAGCACCAGCCCATCGGCCAGCAGCGCAACCACCGGCAACACGTCATCGGTCACCGCCCGCGCCCCGATGGCGCTGGCGCGGATGCCCAGTTCGGCAAGGCCGCGCAGCATGTCCTCGGGATCGCCGCTCGTTCCGATCGCGGCGCGCAGCACCGCCGCGCTCACCCCATGCCCGCGCAAGTCCAGGCAGCGGGCCAGCGCATCGGACAGCGACGTCACGGCCACCAACTCCGTCATGGCCTTGCCCCCGGCCCGATCATTGGCCCCCCGACGACCGCCGGATAGATGCGCCCCAGCACGCCCATCAGTTGATATTGCGTCTGCGCAATATCGAAGCGTTCGTTCACCAATTGGGCGCGCACATTGAACCGCTCCAGCTCATAACCCAGCAGGTCGAGAATGGTCCGCCGCCCCAGCCGGAACTGTTCGAACACGATATTGCGCGCATCATCCGCCCGCGCGATCAGCCCCGCGAGCGAAGGCAGCCGCGCCCGCCGCTGCGCCTGGAATGTCCAGAGCCGCCGCACCTGCGCGCCCAGAGAAGTCCGGGCCAGCGTCGCGCTGGACTCCGCCGACTCCAGTTCCGCCCTGGCCGCTTCATGCCGCGCCCGCCCGCCGCCGCTGTCGAAGGGCAGGGCGGAGGCGCGCAACCGTACCGCAAAGCCGTTGAACAGCCGCGTGTCGCCTTCCACCGTCCGCTCGGATGTGCGCGCGCCCTCCAGCGCCAATTGCGGCAACCACCAGTTGCGCGTGCCCTTTACCGCCTCGGCATTTTCCGCGACCTCGATATCGGCGCTGCGCACGGCGGGACTGCCTGCCGCCATCGCCTCGCCATTTTCCGCCGTTTCAGGCAGGGCTCCGGTGATGTCCGGCACGCTTCCCTGCGGTTCGACCGGCAAAGCGGACACTTCGCGAATGCGCCCCCGCGCCTCGGCCAGCGTGATCTCCCGCGTCTGGAGCGCGGTGCGTGCTTGCTCCAGCCGCGATTCCACCATCACCACATCGGAAGCGCGGCCCCGGTCGAAGCTCGCAATCTCCACCACCAGCCGGTCCAGCGCCTCCAGCGCCGCCACCTGCTGCGTGCCGATGTCGATCAGTTCCGCTGCCCGCGCATGGTCGATCCAGGCGGCGGCGAGTTGTTGCGACAGATCGGCCAGCGCCGCCTGCTCCTGCACTCCCAGCAGGTCGACCCGTAACCGCCGCCGCCGGATTTCCGCCGGAGTGCGTCCGCCGTCATAGACAAGCTGGCTGACCTTCGCCTCCGGCAACAGGGCGAAACCGGACGACCGGCTGCTATTGCCGTCATCCCATCCCAGATCGGTTTCCACCCCGAATTGCGGGCGGTAGCTGGATTTTGCAGCGCGCACATCGGCGCGGCCGGCTCGGGTCAATTGCTGCGCGGCGACGATCCTGGGATGCGCGGCGGCGACACGCTCAAGCACCTGCTCGAACGTCTCGGCCCTTGCCGGAGCCGACAAGATCGACGCGCCCAGCAACAGACCCCGCCACCAACGACCGGAAACCAACAGCGAAATTCCCCCAACAGACTCGCCGTTGGACTAAAGAGCCTTGGCTTTTCGCACATCACCCATATGCGGTATGGCCCGGTAAAAGCGGGAGGGCCGGACTTTCCTGTCCTGCTACGGGACTTTTCATCCCAAGCCGAAACCTGTCCCCGGACCCGTCAATCCGCCCGGAAATGCACCTGATTGGCCTTGATCACCGCCTGTGTCCGGCTGAGCACGCCCAGTTTCTGGAGGATGGCGGACACATGCGCCTTGATGGTCGTCATCGACACGCCCAGATCATGCGCGATCTGCTTGTTGAGCCGCCCGCGCACCAGATGCGCCAGCACCGTCTTCTGCTGCGGCGTCAGGCTGTCGATCCGGCGGTTGATCTCATCCTCCTCCGCCGTCGGCGCGACACTCTCGCCCATGGCTTCGGGCAGGTAGATTTCGCCCGACACCACGCGATGCAGCGCATCCACGATGGCGCTGCGCTTCAACGACTTGGGAATGAAGCCCGCCGCGCCCGCGGCCAGCGCCTCCTGTACGATAGCGCGGTCGAAGGCGCCTGAAACCATCACCACGGGAAGGATCGGGAACCGATCCCGCAGCAGTTTCAGGCCATCAAGGCGGCGGACATCGGGAATGTTGAGGTCGAGCAGGATCAGGTCGAAATTATCCTGCTTTTCCAGCGTGGCGACGGCTTCGTCGAGCGTCGCCGCCTCGAAAATCTCGATATTGTCGAAGCTGATCGCGATCACGCTGCGAAGGCCGTCGCGTACAAGGGGGTGATCGTCGACGATCAGCACCCGCTCCATGATTGCCTCGCCACCCATATATAGGCCCACCCCTCGCCCCGGATAATCGGACAAGTCATGGGACGTGGCAAGCTGCATCGTGCCCGGCGGAATGGCCGGAATGGAGTGCATGTGGTTGCCGCGTCCCATGACGATCATCTTACTATCCTTTACTTGGGCAGCTTGAACACCCAGAGCGCGCCGCCCTGGTTGATGTCCTTGAAGCTTTTCGCGACCTCGCCGCCCCAGAGCGGCACCGCGCCGCCCCAGCCGGACATGACGGCGACATATTGCTCGCCATCCTGTTCCCAGGTCACGGGCGACCCGACCACGCCGGAGCCGGTCTGGAACTTCCACAATTCCTGCCCGGTCTTGGCGTCGAAGGCCTTCAGATAGCCCTCCGGCGTGCCGGTGAAGACGAGATTGCCCGCCGTCGACAGCACCCCGCCCCAGAGCGGCGCCTTGTTCTTATATTCCCAGACGATCTTGCCGGTCTTGGGATCCATGGCGCGCAGCGCGCCGATATGATCCTGCGCAATCGGCTTGATGGTGAAGCCCGCGCCCAGATAGGCCGCGCCCTTTTTGTAGGCGATGGGCTCGTTCCAGATGTCCATGCCCCAGTCGTTGCTGGGCACGTAGAACAGGCCGGTGTCCTGGCTGTATGCCATGGGCATCCAGTTCTTGCCGCCCAGGAAGCTGGGGGACGCGAAGACCGGCTTGCCCTTTTCCGTGGTCGGCGCGCCGGGGCGGCCAGCCTCGATCGTGTTGGGCTTGCCGCTCTTGTCGTAGCCATTGGCCCATGTCGTCTGCATCACGAACCTGTTGGCGCTGATGAACTTGCCATTGGTGCGGTCGAGCACGAAGAAATAGCCGTTGCGGTCGGCCTTTGCGCCCAGCTTCATCGGCTTGCCGTTGATCGTGGCGTCGAAGGGAATGAACTCGTTCACGCCATCGAAGTCCCAGCCGTCATGCGGCGTGGTCTGATAATGCCATTTGATGACGCCGGTGTCGGGATCGATGGCAAGGGTCGAACTGGTGTAGAGATTGTTGCCGGGGCGCAAATGGCTGTTCCAGGGCGCCGGGTTGCCGGTGCCGAAGAAGAGCAGGTTGGTTTCCGGGTCGTATGTGCCGCCCAGCCAGGTCGCGCCGCCGCCGGTCTTCCACAGGTCGCCGGTCCAGCTTGCGTTGGTCTTGCCGGTGATGCCGTTATCCTTGCCGCCGAGCGTGCCCATATGACCCTCGATCGTCGGGCGCCGCCAGACCAGTTCGCCGGTGTTGACGTCGCGGGCTTCCACCGCGCCGACGATGCCGAACTCGCCGCCGGAGTTGCCGTAGATCACCTTGCCCTTCACCACCATCGGCGCGGCGGTGGCGGAATAGCCGGCCTGATAATCGGCGGTCTGCTTGTTCCAGATGACCTTGCCGGTGTGGCGGTTCAATGCCACCATATGCGCGTCGAGCGTGGCGAAGATGATCTTGTCGCCATAGATCGCCGCGCCGCGGTTCACCACGTCGCAGCAGGGCATGATCGCTTCGGGCAGGCGGGCGTCATATTGCCACTTTTCCTCGCCGGTGCGCGCATCGAAGGCGAAGACGCGCGAATAGCTGCCGGTGACGTAGATGGTGCCGTCATAGACGATGGGCTGCGCTTCCTGCCCGCGCTGCTTTTCGCCGCCCAGCGAGGAAGCGAAGGCGGGGACGAGCTTGGATACGTTGGAGGCGTTGATGGCCTTCAAGGGGCTGAAGCGCTGCGCCTGCGGACCCATGCCATAGGTCAGGACATCGCCGGGCGTTGCCGCGTCGTTCATCAGGTCCGCATCGGTCGGCCCCTCGGCCAGAAGCGGCGCGGCGGCGATCGCCAGCGTCAATATTGCGGCGCCGGACAGGCCACGCATCATATGTCCTCTCATTCCATCCTCCCTCTGTTGAGGAGCGTTGGACACGCCCCCGACATCTTCAGATTATTGCACCCATTGTGCGCAGCAATTGGACCTTGGGTCGGGCCTTAAATCCTCCCTACGCTTTGCATAGGGAGGATTTAAGGCATCACCCAGCCGCCAGCGCGGGCATCCACTCAACCCCATAAGGCGCGAACAGCGCCTTCATCTCGCCGCTCAGGGCCATGGCGGAGACGATCTCCTCCACCGCATCGCCCAAAGTGCGGCTATTCTCCTTGACCGCCATGCCGATGTCCCAGCCGGGTGAGGTGAAGGCAGGCAGCGGGCCTTTGCGCACCGTCAAGCCCGCAGCCCCCCGGTGCAGTCCTTCCTCGATCTGCGCCCGGCTGGCGAGCACCGCATCGGCCTTGCCCGCAGCCACTGCCGCCACCGCGTCGGAGCCGCTGGGATAGTGCGCCACATCCTTCGCCAATATCCCGCCGAAGGAGCCGATCAGGTAGAAATCGGGAATGGAATCCAGCTCCGCGGCGAGGCGATGGCCGCGCCATCCGGTCGGCGGCGCTTCCAGGTCGATGGCATTTTGCGTACCCGCAAAACGAAAGCTTTCGCGATAATAAGGCGCGATGATCGCCACCTGATCGTTGCGCGCGGCGAAGGTCCGGTCGAAGGGAATGTGCAGCATCAGATCGCCGGGCGCGAAGCCGAGCAATCCGCCTTTCCACACGCCATGGCGCAGATCGTCGTCCACGCTTTCGTCGGCCACCAGTTCAGCGATATCGGCACGCACGCCCAGCTTCGCGGCGAGGGCATGGGCCAGATCGACGTCAAGGCCGACGAGCTTGCCGCCTTCCTCCCACGACCATGGGCGGTTGTCCTTATAGACCACCACCCGCAGCACGCCGAGTTCCTTGACCTTGCCCAGCGGCGCAGCATGGATCATCCCCGGCAAAAGCCCGAGCGCCGCCGCCGCGCCCGCTCCGCCCAAAAGGCTTCGCCGGCTGATCATGTCGTCAGCTCTGGAACTTGGTTTCGAGCCAGGCGCGGATCGCCCAGCCGGCCTTCTGGCCCAGAACATCCCCGAACGGCGGCATATAGACCTTCCCATCATGGCTGGAGCCGTGGCGGAAGCGTTCGACAAACCACTGATCGCCCGACTCGCCTTGCTCAAGATAGCGCAGATCGGGCGCGATGCCGCCGCTTTCCGCATCCAGCCCATGGCAGCGGGCGCAATTCTGGCCATAGGCCGACTGGCCGATCTCGATCGCCTTGGCATTGCCGCTATAGGGGTTTTTTTGAAGCCATTCCTCGCCGATATCCGGCAGGGCGGAGGTGTCGACGGCCTGCGGCGTCACATTGCCATGCGCCATCAGGCCGGTTGCCGTGGTCGCGCCTAAGATAGCCATGGCGCCCAGCAGCGAAATGCGTCCCAGATTCATCTTCGAAATCCTCACCCGTAATTCCCCTGATTGGCTGCGAGTGTAGGCCGACGGGCTTTGCTCCCCTATTGGCCGTTGGTACAATCCCGCTGCCGCAGCCCGCCCGATAGACCCTTGGGAGGAGAGCAGGATGGAGAGGAACATGAAGCGCATCCTATGGGCGGGGCTGATGCTGGTCCCGATGAGCGCGCAGGCTGAGACGCTTTATGTCTCCAACGAGCGCGGCAACAGCGTTTCGGTGATCGACGCGGCCAGCGCGAAGCTGGTGGCGACCTGGCCGGTGGGCGGACGGCCGCGCGGCATCACCGTGTCGAAGGACGGCAAATATATCTATCTCTGCGCGTCTACCGATCATGCGGTGCAGGTGATCGAGCGGGCGACGGGCAAGGTGGTGGCGGAACTGCCTTCCGGCGAAGATCCCGAGCAATTTTTCCTCTCGCGTGACGGCAAGACCCTGTTCGTCGCCAATGAGGATAATGCCGCGCTGACCGCGATCGATCTGGCGAGCAGGAGCGTCGCCTTCCAGGTCGATGTCGGCGGCGAGCCGGAGGGCGTGGCGCAAAGTCCGGACAGCCAATGGGTGGCGGTGACGTCCGAGGAAGACAATGTCGTCAACTGGATCGACGTGGCGAAAAGGGAAATGGTCGATGCGACGCCCGTCGACCTGCGCCCCCGCCATGTAGAATTCACAGCGGACGGGAAACAGCTTTGGGTCGCGGCGGAGGTGGGCGGCACGGTGCAGATCATCGACACCGCCTCGCGCAAGGTGGCGGAGACGTTGCACTTCGCCATTCCGGGCGTGGCGGAGCATCGCATCCTGCCCTGCGGCATCCGCTTCACACCCGACGGCAGGACGGCGGTGATCGCGTTGGGACGGGCGGATCATGTCGCGCTGGTCGACGTGGCATCGCGCAAGGTGCGGGCCTTTGTGCCGGTGGGCAAGCGGGTGTGGCACGTCGCGGTGAGTGGCGATGGCGGACATGCCTATGCCGCCAATGGCCTTTCGGACAATGTAAGCGTGATCGATCTGGCCAATGCCAGGGTGACGGGAACGATCCCGGTCGGCGCCGCGCCCTGGGGGATCGTGGTAGTTCCTTGAGTACGCCTTATCCCCCTCCCCTTGCGGGAGGGGTTAGGGGAGGGGCGAGCCGAGCGAGCTTCTGTCCTTACCGCCGAAGAGCGCCGCTGACGCGGCGCGCCCTCCCCCGACC
Source organism: Sphingobium sp. TB-6 (assembly GCF_012927365.1). Taxonomy (NCBI): domain Bacteria; kingdom Pseudomonadati; phylum Pseudomonadota; class Alphaproteobacteria; order Sphingomonadales; family Sphingobiaceae; genus Sphingobium; species Sphingobium sp. TB-6. The sequence continues at coordinate 71,639 of NZ_JABBGL010000001.1, forward strand.
CCTCCCGCAAGCGGGAGGGGAGGCTATTGTTCCAAGGGAGGAAGCCCTAAGTCCAATTTCCGTTGCGTCCCGTCCGCCCCACTCTTCCCTTCGCCGGGGGCTTTGACCGGCACATAAGAGGGAGGATGTTATGAAAAGGACGCTGCTCCTCGCGAGCGCGGCCATGGGGCTGCTTTGCGCGACTGCTACGCCAGCCATGGCGGGAACGACGGCCGATCTGCTGAAGCGGCTGCATGAAAAGGGTATTCTCTCCGACGATGAATATCAGGAACTGCTGAAGAATGAGAGCGCGGAGGCGGCGGCAGCCCCTGCGGCGCCTCCGGTAACGCCCGATGCGTCAGGCGGCGGGCGGACCGTTCGCATGACCGATAGTGGCGTGGGCTTTGAAATGGGCGACATCACGCTCAAATTCTCCGGCTCGGTCAACGGCTTCTACGTCCATGACAATGGCGAGGCGCCCAGCGCCACCAACAGCGTCGCGGGCGGCGTGGCGACCGTGGGCAGCAACAGTTCGGCCATCCGCAACGGCTTGCTCCCCGGCTTCCTGAAGGTGGAGGTCACGACCAACCAGGGCGGCTGGGACGTGGGCGCGCATTTTGGCATGTATCCGGGCATCAACTCCGTCAGCTATTCGGGCGGCGGCGCGAACAGCCCCGGCAATCCGCGCGGGCTTCAGACGGCGGGCATCGATTTCCGCCAGACCTATCTGACCTTTGGCCGCCCCGGCTTTGGCGAAGTGAAGATCGGCCGCGACATCGGCCTGTTCGCTTCGGAGCAGATATTGAACGACATCACCCTACTGTCGTCGGGCACGCCGGCGGGCAATGTCGCGCCGTCGAACACGACGCTGGGACGGATCGGCGTCGGTTATATCTATACCGACTTCCAGCCTCAGATCACCTATACCACGCCCAATCTTAGCGGCTTCACCGCCAGCATCGGCATTTTTGAGCCGCTCTCCTCGCTGACGGGGCCGGATGAGTCCAATAAGGAGCCGGGCTTCCAGGGCAAGCTGGTCTATGACGGCAAGTTCGGCGGCGTGGCGACGCGCCTCTGGGCCGCGGGCATCCGGCAGAAGCATAATGTGATCGCTGGCCCCGATTATACCGGCTGGGGCTGGGATGCGGGCGCGAAGGTGACGGTGGGGCCGCTGACGCTGGTTGGCACCTATTATGACGCATCGGGCCTTGGCACGACGGCGCTCAACCTGTTCGACACCGATGGCCTGGGCAATAAGCGCGACAGCCATGGCTTCTATCTTCAAGGGCTGGCGAGCTTCGGGAAATTCTCTGTGGGCGGCAGCTATGGTGAGAGCAATCTCGACTATGCCAATGCCGCCGACGCGCTCGCCAATCCGACGCTGGTGGACAAGAATTCGAGCTGGGTCGGGCAGGTCCGCTATGGCCTGACGAGCTGGGTCACGCTGCTCAGCGAATATGTCCACACCAAGTCGGAAGCGCATAACGGCAATCAGGCGAGTTCCGACGCGATCGCGGCGGGGGCGATCCTGTTCTTCTGATCCGACCCAAGGACCAATGTCACGGGACGGGGCCGCATCCTACCAAGGGTGCGGCCCTTTTCATGGGCAGATAAAAAGGATCGGGGATGAGGAAAGGCCTGTGGCTGGCCGGCACGGCATGGGCGCTTCTGGCTGGACGGGCAGAGGCCGGGACTGCCGAGGCCGATGCGGAGCGGCAGGCGATCATCGTCACCGCGCCGGGGGGCGCGGTCGATGCCGATGATGCGCTTCGCCTGACCGGCGCCGACATCAACCGCGCAGGAACGCCCGATCTGCTGGGCGCGATCACCCGCTCCATCGCTGGCGTCACCTTGCAGGATGCGCAGGGCAATCCCTGGCAACCCAATCTCGTCTATCGCGGTTTCACCGCCTCGCCGCTTCAGGGGCAGGCGCAGGGGCTGGCGGTCTATCTTGACGGCGCGCGCTTCAACCAGCCCTTTGGCGATACGGTCGCCTTCGACCTGCTGCCTGAAGCTGCCATCCGCAGCTTCACCCTGTTCGACAGCAGCGCCGTCTATGGTCTCAACGCGCTGGGCGGAGCGATGGTGATCGACACCAGGACAGGACTCAGCGATCCGGGACTGGAGGCAAGCCTGACCGGCGGCCGCTTCGGCGCGCGGGAGGCGAGCGTGGCCGGCGGTTTCGGCAAGGGTGACTTCAGCGCATTCGGCGCGTTCCAGTACCGCCATGAGGATGGCTGGCGCGACCATTCGCCGTCGACGCTGTATAATGGCTATGCCGATCTGGGCTTCGATACAGCGACGGGCGGGTTGCATCTGAAATGGGTCGGCGCGGATACGGACCTGACCGGCAATGGCGTCGCGCCGGTGGAGTTACTGGCGGTGGACCGGCGCGCGGTCTTCACCTGGCCGGACAATGCCAGGGCGCGCTATGGCCGGGTCAGCCTGCACCCCTGGGTGGCGCTGAGCGAGCGGACGCGGATCGAGGGCACGCTTTATGCCCAGCGGTTGAAGCTGCGCGCGGTGAACGGCGATGCCGCCGATATCGAGGGGTGCGGGGATGGATTGCTCTGTCTGGAAACCGTGGATGGCGGGGAAGAGGCGCTGCTGACGGACGCGAACGGCCATGCGATTGCCGATGTGCTGGGCGGCGAAGGCTATGGCGTGCTCAATCGGGGGCGGCTCGACAGCCGGGCGATGGGTGCCCTGGCGCAGATCATCGATGAGCGGCCCTTGCTGGGAGGAAGCAATCATCTCGCCATCGGCATGAGCTATGACACGAGCCGCAGCCGTTTCGGCGCCTCGACCATATTGGGGGCGCTGACCGAGGATCGCGGCGTCGAGGCGCTGGGACCGGCCATCGTGCAGGAGGATGGCGCTATCGGGCCGGTCGGGCTGGTGGCCCGCGCCAGCTATTGGGGCGTGTTCGCGCAGAACCGGCTGCCCTTGACGGAGCGGCTCTCGGCGGAGATCGGGCTGCGCTACAATCATGCCGCGATCGCCATGCGCGACCGGATCGGCACGGCGCTCAACGGCGACCATCGGTTCGAGCGGCTGAACCCCGGCGTGGAACTGGACTATAAGCTTTCGGCGGGGCTGAGCCTTCGGGCGGGTTATGCGGAGAGCAATCGCGCGCCGACGCCCGCTGAACTGTCCTGCGCGGATGAGAATGCGCCGTGCAGCCTCGCCAATTTCTTCATCGCTGATCCGCCGCTGAGACAGGTCGTCGCCAAAAGCTGGGAGGCGGGCGCGAGCGGGCAGGGGCGTCTGGGTGGGTTTCAGCTCGAATGGCTGCTGTCGGCCTATCGCGCGCGCAACCGCGACGACATTCAATATGTGGCGTCGGACATTCGTGGGCGGGCCTGGTTCCGCAACATCGGCGCGACCCGGCGGCAGGGCGTGGAGTTCAATCTGAAGGCGAAGCGGGGCGGCTTCACCGGCGGCTTCAGCTATGCCTTCACCGATGCGACCTACCGGCATGATCTGGCGCTTTCCAGCCCCGCCAATCCGGCGGCGGACGGGGAAGGCGTGATCTTCGTGCGGCCCGGCGACCGCTTGCCCGGCATCCCGCGCCACAGCGCCACGCTGTCGCTGGATTATGCGGGGCGGGGATGGTCGATTGGCGGCGATGTGATTGCGCGGTCGGGGCAATATCTGGTTGGCGACGAGGGGAATGATCAGGCGCGGCTGACGGGCTATGCCGTGGTCAATCTGCGCACCGGGATCGACCTTGTGCCGGGAGTGACGCTGTTCGGGGAACTGCGCAATGCGTTGGACCGGAAATATGCGACCTTCGGGACGTTCAGCGATGTGGGGGAGGTGGTGATGGAAGAGGCGCCGGACGCGTCCGATCCACGCGCTTATGGGCCGGGTGCGCCGCGCCGCTGGTATGCGGGGGTGAAGGCGAAGTTTTGATGAGGCTCGTGCGCATGGCATCCTTCCCCTTTTCGACCAGCGCCGGACGATCGATCCGGCTTTTGGTCCGGCAGCGGTTCAGCCCGGCTGGTCGATGCGCGGTAGTAGCCGTGCCTCCAGCCCCGGATAAAGGTGGGAAACGCTGCGCTGCAATTCATAGCGCGCCGCCGCCATGGTGGCAAAACGATTCGGGATCGGCAGTTCGCCCGCTTCCACCATGTCGAGGCCCGACCGCACGGCCTGCGTCAGCGTCTCTTCCAGCCAGTCGATCCAGTCGCGGGTCTGGGCGATGGCTGCCCTGCCGTCCGGGTCATAGGGGCCATGGCCGGGGATCAGCCCGCCATGCGGCTCAGCGCTCAAACGATCCAGGCTGACGCGCCATGCCGGCAGATCGGCGGTCGGCGTGCTGGGCGCGCGATTGTGGAAGACGAGGTCGCCGCCGATCAGCAGGCCGCTTCGTTCATCCACCAGCGCCAGATCCGCACCACTATGGCCGGAGAGCGCCAGCAATTTCAGGGCGCGGCCGCTGAAATCCTCCCGTCCGGCCGTGATGGTCCGGCCCGGTAGCACCAGTTCGGTGCCCCGCATCCAGTCGTTCAGCAGGCGATACATCGCATCCGAATAGCCGCGCCCTTCTCGCGCAAGCGCTTCTATCGTGCCGGGCAGCGCGGCGACGATCCGGGGATCGAAAGCGGCGATGCCCATCCCATGATCGGGATGCAGGTGGGTGACATAGGCACGGACCACCGGCTTCCCCGTCAGCTCCTCCGCAACCTTTCGCAGCGCCCGCGCATAGGCGAGCGACGGTCCGCAGTCGCACAGCACCGTCCCGGCCGGCGTGGCGATGATGATGATATTGGCGATGGCGCCCCCATTGGCCGGGGCGATGGGCTCGTCCGCGCCATGGACCATCCAGATGCCGTCCCCCACCGCAACCGGTTCGATGACATAGTTGCCCTGCGCTTGCGCGGGAAGGGCGATCAGCGCCGCGCCTGCCGCCAGCATCCCGCGCCGCGTCAATATCATTGCGGCATGGGCGATTGGCGCGCGACGGTGAGCGCCGCGCGATAATCGCGTCCATTGCTGTCGCGTCCCTCGATCGTCAGCGCGGCGTCCGCCGCTGCGTGGGGCATCAGGGTAATGGCCGGGTCTTCCGCGACCGAGGCCCAGATTGCCATTTGCGCCATTTCCCGTCCATTTGCGTCTTTGACGGTCAGTTCCTCCAGATGATAGGTCGGGATGTTGTCGACCAGTCCAGTGTCCATCGGATGGCGAAAGTTGAGGCGCAGGCGGCTGGAACCCGTTGAGAGCGGCCAGGCCTCGCCCCTTATCTCGCCCAGATGGTCCGCCCAGTCGCCCTTCACCCGGCTGACCGGCGGCGTCGAACAGCCGCCGCCCGCCGCGTCGATCCAGCCGCCCGATACCAGCCACTCGCCGCTTGCCAGTTGCACCGCGCCCCGGACCGGGGTGCGCTGGTCGAGCTTGATGCGGGTGGCGAGATAGGCGTCGCTGTCGGTTGGACGATAGTCGATGGCGACCGGAATCGGATTGAGATCGGCCATCAGGACGATGCGCTTGACGCCGGGGATGGCGCGGGCGTCGATCGCCACCGGAAAGCTGCGCTGATTTTCCGCGATCATCGGGAAGTCGACCTTCACCCGTGGGTCGAAACGCACCGGCGCATCACCGAACAGCAGTTTCGCATGGGCTTCCCACATGGGCGATCCCAGCGGGTCGGCGGGTGTCGCGGCCTGTGCCCGCATGGCAAAAGCGAGCAGGACAAGGCCAATGGCGGCGCGACTTTGCCTTTTCACATCCTTCTCCCTTGGTGCAGGTCTATCGGAGGACGCGATGCGGTACCATTGGCCCTTGGGTCGGATGAGAAGGGTGGGAAGGATGAGGGGAATCTGGGCCGGAGCAATGCTGCTTTGCGCGGTGCCCGTCGGCGCGGAGCCGCTGTTCGGGCCGGATGGCTATCGCATCGCGCATTATCGCGCGCCGGTCAGTCAACCGCCGGACGGCGTTGGCCGGATCGCGCCCGCCGCAGCGGCGCAGCTGCGGCCGGGCCGGGATGCGGTTTTCCTCGACGTCGTTGCTGCCGAGGGCGGCCACCGCGAAGCCGATGGCCGATGGCGTCTCGCGCAGCCGCATGACGGCATTGCCGGCGCCCACTGGTTTCCCGATACCGGCCGGGGCGTGCTGGCGCCCGGCGTCGGGAAATGGTTCGAAAGCGGTGTCTGGCGGCTGACGGGCGGGCGGCGGGACCGGATGCTGGTGGTTTTCTGCCGGTCCGATTGCTGGATGAGCTGGAACGCCGCCCGGCGGCTGGGCGGGATGGGCTATCGCAACGTCTGGTGGCTGGCGGAAGGGACAGACGGCTGGCGGGAGTTGGGACGACCCTTGGTTCCGGCCGTGCCGGAGGGCGGCATCGTCCCATAGATGCATGGAAGCTTATCCTGTTCCCGCCTTTGCAGGAACGCCGTGCGCGGAGGAAGGCGCCCTAGGACCAAAGGCCCATTGCGGTGATCCGCCGCGCTGCGTCATCTTGCGCCAAAGCCAATTTTCCTGGGAGAGAGCCTTGATCCACATTCGCATCACCCTGGGCGGCATCGCCGCCGCTACGCTTCTGACGCTGGCGCCGCTGTCGGCGCAGGCCAAGGATATCGTCGTCCATATGAAAAACCAGGGCGCTGATGGCGCCATGGTGTTCGAACCGTCCTTCGTGAAGGCGGCGGTGGGCGACACCATCCGCTTCCAGCCGAGCAGCCCCAGCCATAATGCCGAAACCATGCCCAGCATGCTGCCCGCGGGCGCCACGCCGATGAAGGGCATGATGAACAAGGAAGCGGTGCTGACCGTGACCAAGCCGGGACTCTACGGCATCAAGTGCATGCCGCATTATTCGATGGGCATGGTGGCGCTGGTGCAGGTGGGCAAGGTGGCCCCGGCCGATCTTGCCGCCGCCAAGGCGGTCAAGTTGCCGCCTTTCGCCGCCAAGCGGATGACCGCCGCGCTCGCCAAAGTGAAGTGAACGGGCCGATGCTGAACATCCCTACGCAAAGAAGCGATGACCTCTACCCCGTGCCGCCCCACTGGGCGGCAAAGGCGAAGGTCGATGCGGCGGGCTATGCCGCCGGCTATCGCCGCTCGATCGAGGATGCCGACGCCTATTGGCTGGAGCAGGCGAAGCGGCTGAATTGGCTGCGCGAGCCGACCCGCGCCGATGAAAGCAGCTTTGCGCAAAGCGATTTCGGCATCAAATGGTTCAGCGACGGCATGCTGAACGTGTCCGCCAATTGCCTCGACCGGCATCTGGCCGAGCGCGGGGACCAGGCGGCGATCATCTGGGAGCCAGACGACCCCAGCGAACCGGCGCGGCGCTTTACCTATCGGCAGGTGCATGAGGAAGTCTGCCGCTTCGCCAATGTGTTGAAGGGCGCGGGCGTGGGACGCGGCGACCGGGTGACGCTCTATCTGCCGATGATAGCGGAGGCGGCCTTCGCGATGCTAGCCTGCGCGCGGATCGGCGCGATCCATTCGGTGGTGTTCGGCGGTTTTTCGCCCGAAGCGCTGGCGGGCCGGATCACCGATTGCGACAGCAGGATCGTCATCACCGCGGATGAAGGCCGGCGCGGCGGCAAGACGGTGCCGCTCAAGCGCAATGTCGATGCGGCGGCGGCGCTGGCGCCGATGCTGGAACGCGTGATCGTCGTCCGGGCGACCGGCGGCGACGTGGCGATGGAGCCGGGCCGCGACGCTTATTATGACGAACTGGCGTCAAGCGTTTCAGCCGACTGCCCGGCGGAGGCGATGTCAGCGGAAGACCCGCTGTTCCTGCTCTACACCTCCGGATCGACGGGCAAGCCCAAGGGCGTGCTGCATTCGACCGGCGGTTATCTGCTCTGGGCGGCGATGACCTTCGATCTCGCCTTCGACCATCGGCCCGGCGAGGTGTTCTGGTCCTCCGCCGATGTGGGCTGGGTCACGGGGCACAGCTATATCGTCTATGGGCCGCTCGCCAATGGGGGCACGACCCTGATGTTCGAGGGCGTGCCCAACTGGCCCACGCCGTCCCGCATCTGGGAAGTGGTCGACCGGCATCAGGTGACGACGCTCTATACGGCGCCGACCGCGCTGCGTTCGCTGATGAAGGAGGGGGACGCGTTCGTGACCCGCACCAGCCGCGCTTCGCTGCGGCTGATGGGCACGGTGGGCGAGCCGATCAATCCCGAAGCCTGGCGCTGGTATCATGAGGTGGTGGGCGACGGCCGCTGCCCGATCGTCGATACCTGGTGGCAGACGGAGACGGGCGGGCACATGATCACGCCGTTGCCGGGGGCGACCGACCTCAAGCCGGGGGCCGCGACCAAGCCCTTTTTCGGCGTTGCGCCTCTGCTGGTGGACGGCAATGGCGTGGCCGTGGAGGGGGCGGGCGAGGGCAATCTCTGCATTGCGCGGAGCTGGCCGGGTCAGGCGCGGACGGTCTGGGGCGATCATGAACGCTTCTTCCAGACCTATTTCACTACCTATCCGGGGCTGTATTTCACAGGCGATGGCTGTCGGCGCGATGCGGATGGGGATTATTGGATCACCGGGCGCGTCGATGACGTGATCAACGTGTCGGGCCACCGCATGGGCACGGCGGAGGTGGAAAGCGCGCTGGTGCTGCATGAGGCGGTGGCCGAGGCGGCAGTGGTCGGCTTTCCGCACGACATCAAGGGGCAAGGCATCTACGCTTATGTGACGCTCAACAGCGGCGAGGTTGCCGATGAGGCGCTGCGCAAGTCGTTGGTGACATGGGTACGGCAGGAAATCGGGCCGATCGCCACGCCCGATGTGATCCAGTTCGCGCCGGGCCTGCCCAAGACGCGTTCCGGCAAGATCATGCGCCGCATCCTGCGCAAGATCGCGGAGGGAGAGGTGTCCGCTCAGGCGTTGGGGGACATATCGACGCTGGCCGACCCGGCAATCGTGGAGGAATTGATCCGGAGCCGGGCGGGATAAGTCGACCTTCTTTCCCACCCGGCGTTGCTTGCCGAAAGCGCAGGGTTAAGGAAGAATTGACGGCCACTGGCCAAGCCCTGCTCCTAAACCATTGATCATAATCGCTTTGTGATCGGCCGCGTCCAATGATAGGAAGAGACGCGGTTCCGAGGCAAAAGGTTGTCGATGGATAGGAAATTGGCAAGCGAACGGGGTGCCGAACAAAAGGCGTTGGCGGCGCGGTGGGGCATCGCCACCGAGGCCATGGAGGCTTTGGCTGGGGCGCGGTCCATGGAGGCGGTGACCTATGTGTTGCGGGCCTTCGCGCGCCGTGCCGTGGGGGCGGACGGCATTGCGGTCGTCCTGCGCGATGAGGACCAGTGCCATTATATCGCGGAAGATTCGATGGAGCCGCTCTGGGCGGGGCAGCGCTTTCCCGCCTCAAGCTGCGTGTCCGGCTGGGCCATGGAGCATCATCAGACAGTGGTGATTCCGGACGTTTTCGATGATGATCGCGTGCCGGTCGAGGCCTATCGCACCACTTTCGTGCGGTCCATGGTGATGGTGCCGATCGGCCGCATCGAACCCATCGCCGCGCTCGGCGCCTATTGGTCCGAATTCGCCCAGCCCACCGACAATGAGATCGCGCTGCTGGAGGGCTTGGCTCGCGCCGCCTCCACCGCGTTGGAAAATGGGCGGCTGTTCGCGTCGCTCGAAGCGCTGAATGACCAGCTCGAACATCGCGTCCGGGAACGCACCAGCGAACTGGAACGGTCGCAGGACAGTCTGCGCCAGGTCCAGAAGCTGGACATGCTTGGCCAGTTGACCGGCCATGTCGCCCATGATTTCAACAATCTGCTGATGCCGATCGTCGCGGGGCTGGACCTGATCCTGTCGGGGAAGAGGACGCCGGAGTCCATCGAGCGGCATGCCACCATCGCCATGCAGGCGGCGGAAAGCGCCCAGACTTTGGTCCAGCGGCTCCTGACCTTCGCCCGCCGTCAGCCGCTTGCCGCCAAGGCGGTCGAACTGCCAGCTCTGTTAGGCGGCATGCAGGATTTGCTTGCCAGCACGCTAGGGCCGCGGATCGCGCTGTCGATCGACCTCCAGGCGATGCTGCCGCCGGTTCGCGCGGACGCCCATCAGCTTGAGGTCGCGCTGCTCAATCTGGCCGTCAACAGCCGGGACGCCATGCCCGATGGCGGCATGCTCAGCATCAAGGGGGAAGCCAGGCGCAACCGGCTGCCCGCCGCGCTTGCGCCCGGCCAATATGTCTGCCTCACCGTCACGGACAACGGCACCGGCATGCCTCCGGCGGTCAAGGCGGCGGCGATGGAGCCTTTCTTCACGACCAAGCCGTCCGGGCATGGCACGGGGCTCGGCCTGTCCATGGTCCATGGCCTTGCCGGCCAATTGGGGGGCATGGTGGAAATCGACAGCGCCATCGGCAAGGGCACCAGCATCCGGCTCTGGCTTCCCATCGAGCGCGCGCCCATCCCGAAGGTCGATCTCCCGGTCGTGGAAGAGGGGTCCAAAGAGCGTTCGGGGAAGGTTCTGCTGGTGGACGACAATGATCTTGTCCGGAACAGCACGCGCGAAATGCTGATCGACATGGGCTATGAGGTCATCGACACCGACCGCGCCGAACGCGCCCTTGGCATGATCGAGTCCGGCGATCGGCCTGACATCCTCATCACCGACCATATCATGCCGGGGATGACGGGGGTGGAGTTGGCGCTGCGCCTGCGCGTCGATCACCCGCACATCGCCCTGCTTATCATATCGGGCTATGAGGGGGTCGACCTGATCGCGCCGGACATCACCCGCCTGTCAAAGCCGTTCCGGCACCAGCATTTGCAGGCCTGTATAGCCGCGGCCCGCGCGCAGGCGATCTGACCGGGGGCATTTTCAAGTCGGAGGATCAGGCCGGAATAACCCGTCATGCCGAACGAGGCCGGCATGACGGGTTATCCCTTATTTTTCAAGCGGGTTGAACAGCGTCGACCGTATAATGCGCGCTTGTCTTGGCGGCGACTTCTTCCGCCGTCACGCCCGGAGCGAGTTCGACGAGGCGGAACGGGCTGTCATGGTCGGGCCGCTGAAAGACGCAAAGGTCGGTGACGATCATGTCGACCACATTCCGTCCGGTCAGCGGCAGGGTGCAGGCCGGGATGAACTTGGGGCTGCCGTCCTTGGACGTGTGTTCCATCACCACGATGATCTTTTTGACGCCCGCGACCAGGTCCATCGCGCCGCCCATGCCCTTGATCATTTTGCCGGGGATCATCCAGTTGGCGATGTCGCCATTTTCCGACACCTCCATCGCGCCCAGCACGGTCAGGTCGATATGCCCGCCCCGGATCATCGCGAAACTGTCGGCGCTGGAGAAATAGGCCGAATTGGGCAGTTCGCTGATCGTCTGCTTGCCGGCATTGATCAGGTCGGCATCCTCCTCGCCCTCATAGGGGAAGGGGCCGATGCCCAGCATGCCATTCTCGGACTGGAGCGTCACTTCCACGCCCGCCGGAATATGGTTGGCCACCAGCGTCGGAATGCCGATGCCCAGATTCACATAGAAACCGTCCCGCAGTTCCTTCGCAGCGCGGGCAGCCATTTCATCTCTCGTCCAGGGCATCAGACAGCCTCCCTCTGGCGAACGGTTCGGAATTCGATCTTCTTGTCATAGGGCGCGCCGACGATCATGCGCTTGACGTAGATGCCCGGCAAATGGATCGCGTCGGGATCGAGGCTGCCCGTCGGCACCACTTCCTCGACTTCGGCCACGCAGATCTTCGCCGCCGTCGCCATCGGCTGGTTGAAGTTGCGCGCCGTCTTGCGGAAGATCAGATTGCCGCTCTCATCGGCCTTCCAGCCCTTGATGATCGCGACGTCCGCGAAAATCCCACGCTCAAGAATATAGTCCTGGCCGTCGAAGCTCTTGACTTCCTTGCCCTCGGCCACCGCGGTTCCCACGCCCGTCTTGGTGTAGAAGCCCGGAATGCCCGCGCCGCCGGCCCGGCAGCGCTCGGCCAGCGTGCCCTGGGGGCAGAACTCCACCTCCAGCTCGCCTGCCAGATATTGCCGCTCGAACTCCTTGTTTTCACCGACATAGGAGGAGATCATCTTCTTGACCTGCCGCGTGCGCAGCAGCTTGCCCAAGCCCTCGCCGTCGATCCCGGCATTGTTGGAGGCGATGGTAAGATCCTTGACGCCCGAATCCCGGATCGCGTCGATCAGCCGCTCGGGGATGCCGCACAGGCCGAAGCCCCCCGCGCATAGCTGCATCCCGTCGAAGAGCAGACCCTCCAACGCGCTCGCAGCATCCGAATAAAGCTTTTTGACCATAAGCATGCATCTCCTTCGAATGGTCATTCTGGCGGGAAGGATTTATCATTTCTAATGATTTGTTTTTTGCTCTAACCAAAAACAATGTCTATCAATCGCATCGGCCTCTTCCATCTCGAAACCTTGCTCTGGATCGACCGGCTCGGTACGTTCGCCGCCGCCGCCGAACGGCTGAACACGACGCAGCCCACCATTTCGGCGCGCGTGCGGGAATTGGAGGGCCATCTGGGCGTCCGCCTGTTTCGGCGCGAAGGCCGGACCATGTCTTTCACCCCCGCCGGACGCCAGTTGGTGCGGGATTGCGGACCGCTCTGGAGCGATCTGCAGAGCATGCTCCTGCGCTGTGGAGGGTTGGAGGAAGCGACCGGCGTGATCCGAATCGGGGCAGGGGAGATCGCCGCCGCAAGCTGCCTTCCTCCCTTCGTGTCCCAATTGAAGGCGGATATGCCGCATGTCAGCCTGGAACTGGAAATCGACCTCACCGCCAACCTGATCCAGCAATTGCTGACCGGGCGCACCGACATCGCGTTCGCGGCCGGGCCTGTGGCGCATCCGTCGCTCCAGTCCCATCCGATCGGGGCGGTTCGCCTGGCCTGGCTTGCCAGTCCTGCCGTCGCTGCGTCATTCCACGGCGATGCGGGGGATCGCACGATCCCGATATGGTCGCTGGCCAGCCATTCACCCATTTACGGGCGCATGCGCGATGCGATCGCCGCTTCGCGGATCGCGCATAAATCGCTCAACCTGTGCAACAATGCGCGGATGATGATCGACATCGCCAAGGACGGGGGCGGGATCGGCATTTTCCCCGAGCCCATGGCCCGCGACGACCTGATGAGCGGCGCTCTGGTCGAGCTGGAGGGAATGCCTGCGCTGGCGCCCATCGACTTCCATGTCGCGAAGCGCATTTCCGACAATGATCCGGTGACCCATGCGATATTCGATCGCGCCAGCGCGCTTCGTCTGGGACCGGAAGGCGATGGCGATCAGGAACCCAATGCCTGATTGGGATCGATGGTCCTGATGCTGGAGGGCGCCTCCCGGCCTTCATAGGGGGCCGCTACACCGGGCGCGGCAGGGGCGGCGTTCGATCCGATGTTAACCTCCCTGTCGACATAGACCTCGAACAGCGTGCCGGAGGGTAATTTGACGTCCTTGCCACGGATGATCACCGCCAGCGGCAGGAAGAGGATGCCCGCGCCCACCGCGCCCAGCGTGCCGGATTTGCCCTTTGCATTGCGCTCGCCGCGCACCGGCACGTCGATTCCGCCCGCCTTGACCGTGCTGACCTTGATGTCCAGCTTGCCGGACCGGCCCAACAGGCCATTGTCCCTGGCCCGGCTGACCTCACCGACCGCCGGGCTGCCCGCAGGGATCAGCGTCACGCCCCCGATCGTGACCGGCTTGGCCACCGCCAGCTCGACCGGGTCGCCAGCGCGCGCCGATTTGGAGGAAAGCTCCTGACGCGTCTCCAACTGGATGGCCATGCCTTCGGGAAGGATCGTCGACTGGGCGATGGCCGGACCAGCGGTCGCCGCCAGCAGCAGGGAGGCCAGAGCCGCCCATCTCCTGGTCCGGCGCATCGGCAATGACGCGTGAATCATCGGGCCATCCTCTCCACCTGATGCAGTTGGTCGGGCCTCCAAAATCGAACGCAAGTTTACGCTTCTGAAGCCGGGGCATCAAGAAACGAGTCCGGCATCCCCAAATGGTTTTTCGCTCGGCCGATCTCAGCCCGCGGCCGAAGCCTTTTGCCGGGATGGCTGAAAGGCCTGCGCCAACGGTCCCGCCATGCCGATGATGGTGAGATTCCCGTCCATCAGCATCCTGCCGGCCTGTTTCCGCTGCACCTTGCCGCTGGTCGTGCGGGGAATCGCGCTGGCGGACACCATCACCAGATCGGTGATGCTCAGCTCCAGCCGCTCCATGGCGATAGCGCGCAATTTGCCGGCGGTTTCCTGCAACATCTCGTCGGACAGGGACCGGGCCTCGTCCCGCTTCATCTCCGCGATCAGGACGATGTGCTGCATGTCACCGATCTCGATCTCGACGGCGGCGGCGCTGGCCTGGCCGACCGTTCCGGACAGTTCCGACCATATATGTTCGACATCGCTGGGCGCATAGTTGCGACCGCGCACGATGATCGTGTCCTTGAGACGGCTGACGATGAAAAAGCCCTCCGGCGTGGAAAAGCCAAGGTCGCCCGTTCGGAGGAACGGGCCGCCCTCATCCAGCCGCCCGCCGAAGGTCGCCTCCGTCGCCGCTTCATTGTCGATATAGCCCACCGCGATATGCGGGCCTCGCAGCCAGATTTCGCCCACTGCGCCATCGGGCAGCGGTTCGCCCGTCTTGGGATCGACGATACGTGCCTCCGCCCCTGCCATGGCTGGGCCGCAGCAGGCGAGGTCGAGTCCTTCGGCGCTTTCCTCCGCCCGCCCGGCGGCCAAGGCGCGGCTGTCATAGGTTCTGACGACCGGCTCGCTTTGCGGCGGCACCGCGATCGTCACCAGCGTCGATTCCGCCAGCCCATAGCAGGGCAGGAAGGCGCGCTTGTCGAAACCGGCATCGGCAAAGCATTCGGCAAAACGGTCGAGCGTGCTGGGCCGGACCCGCTCCGCGCCGTTGAAGGCGACCCGCCAGCTCGACAGGTCCAGTTCCGGCATGCCCCGGCGCGTGGCATAGTCGACGCACAGGTCATAGCCGAAATTCGGGCCGCCGCTGGTATGGGCGCGATAGCGGGAAATGAGGTGCAGCCACGACATCGGCTTGTTGATGAACGCCGCGGGCGAGGTGATCACGCAGGTCGAGCCCAGGAACAGCGGCTGCAATATATTACCGAACAGCCCCTGGTCGTGATAATGCGGCACCCAGCCGACGAAATGGGAATCTTGGCTGTGGCCGAAGGCGGCCTGGATCATCGTCTCATTGGCGATGATGTTGCCATGGGTGATCATCACCCCCTTGGGGTTCGACGTGGTGCCGGAGGTGAACTGGAGCACGGCAAGCTGATCCGGCTTCAGCGGCATAGACGTGAAGGGATGCGCCTCCTGCCCCAGCGCGGAAAATTCCAGATAACGCATGGTGCCGGGAAGCGCGGCGGACAGTTCCTGCCCGAACAGGCCTGCCATGCTGTCGTCCAGCATGATGCAATCGGGCCGGATGTCGCCCAGCATGCTCAGGATATTCTGCAACCTTGCCCGCCGTCGCCCGACCGGCGCGACTGGAATGGCGACGCCGCCCACCGCAAGGCAGGCCAGCAGCGCAAGCGCGAAATCGGTGCCCGCCGAGAAGAGCAGGGCGATCCGGCGACCGGCCAGTCCCCGCGCCGACAGGGCGCCGGCAAGCTGCCTGACCCGAGCCGCAGTTTGCGCATAGGTCAAGCTGTCCTGCGGCCCTTCGCCCAGGTCGAATATCAGCGCGGGCCGATCCGGAACGGTATTTTCATGGCCAAGGACGATGTCGATTATCGATCGACTAAAGTCTATCTGCATCTTTTTGCGAACCCGATGATCTTGTTATTCCGCCGCGAAGGCTATCCGAAGCAATCCGATCTTGCGCATGCGGAAACCGGCGGCCGACATGCGCAGATAGCGGGAATATTTCTCGACCGGATGGATGTCCGGATCGACCACGCCGCTTCTCACCGCGCCGCGCAGCTTGTTGCTCCACATTTCGCAGGTGCGCGCATAGTCCAGCCCGTCGTCGCGCAGCCTTTCGATGCGGAACAGCCCCTTGGACGCGACAACGATATCCTCCAGCGTGGGTAGCTCCGCCGCCGGGAAAATCTCGTTCGAGATGAAGGGATTGGCATCCTCCGGCGACATCTTGCCATAGGCGATGGTCTGGAGCGAAAGCCGTCCCTTGCCCGCCGTCCAGTCGCGGCAGGCCTGGAAGAACTCGCGATACACCCCCCGGCGCTCGTCCACGCTTTGTTGCGGATGGGCGAAATGTTCGAACGCGCCGACGGAAATGATCGCGTCGAACGGCTTGTCGGGGCGATAGTCATGCCAGTTGGACAGGACCGCGCCGATGCCCGGATCGCCCAGCCCTTCTATATAGGCGAGCTGCTCCTCGCTGAGCGTCAGTCCGACGCATTCGGCAACGCCATAGTTGCGCCGCAGATTGCGCATCATGCCGCCCCAGCCGCAGCCCACGTCCAATATCCGCATGCCGCCCGCCGCGCCGACCGACTCCGCATGATAGGCGAGCTTGCGCTGCTGCGCCTCTTCCAGCGGCGCGTCCTTGGGCAATCCGTCCCACATCGCGCTGGAATAGGTCATGGTGGGGTCCAGCCAGGCCGAATAGAAGTCGTTGCCGACATCATAATGGTGGCGGATGGCGGCGGCCGAGCCGCCATATTCGATCTGTTCGTCCTGGATCATTGCGCGGCGGAGCCCTGTTGCGCCGCCATGTCGTTGACCGCCGAGGCGATGCCCGCCGCCGCGTCGCGGATCGCCTCCGCTTCGAACAGCAGTTCCAGCGGCAGTTCGTCGGGCAGGTTCAGCCAGTTTTCCAGTTCCACCATCAGCGAAATCGCCTTGGCGGAATCGATGCCGAAACTGTCGAACGGCGCGTCCGCCGACACGGCCTCGGGCGCCACATTCACTATTTCAGCGATGCGCGCCACGATCCACGCTTCGATCTCCTCTGCTGTCGCTTGTCGAATAAGGTCGAAATTCATCAATGCCCCCCTGCAGACAATCGGGTTGTCCCGAAACTGCCATAATAACCATCCGCCTGCGTCGTGGCGGATGGGTGTGTGACGGAACCGATCTCCGGCTGGGCCGCGATCTTTTGCAGTTCCGGATTCTCGCGCGCCAGCCGGGCTGCCGCGACATGCACGCTCTCCTCCCCTGGAAGGAGGTCGTCGATGGTGATGTGCGACGGCCTGGGCAGACCCCACATCTGGCGCATCTCGTCCAGCGCGGCCTGAGATACCTCGACCTCATAGGCGACCGCCTCCCCCTGGCCATAGTCCATGGCCGATCCGAGCAGGGTCAGCTTCCAGCCCACGCCATAACAAAAGCTGAGCATGCGGACATCGGTGAAGCCGACGCAGCGGTCGATCCCGGCCTCATAGGCTAGTTCCAGCGGCGCGATCATGCACGCGGCCTTCCGTCGCAGATTGTGGCGGCGCATGCCCCGTTCAATGCAGAATCCCCGGCTCAGTTCCCAGGTGCGCCCGTCATCGATCGGGCGGATTCCGGCCGGCAGGACGTGCGAAAAATGGTCGAGCAGCATGGAACAATCGTCCGTGGGGCGGAAACGCAGCCCCATGACGACCCGGTTCTCGGTCGAAAACCCTATGATGTTGCTCGCGCGCGCATCATCATATTCATCATATTCCAACCCGTCCTTGACCTTGAGATCCCAGCCAAGCTGGTTGACGAACACCTCCGCGCGGGCCTGGTGCAAATCTCTGATCTCGTCCTGGTAAAGTGCGGAATTGTTCTTCGAAATCAGATGAATCAAATCCGTTCGTCTCCCGCATGCAGCGGCTGCGCCTCTAGCATATTATGCTGGGGAGGTCATCGGAAAGTTGCAGGCCGCAATTCATCGGCCCGGCAAAAAATCCAATCGGCAAAGGGGGCTTAGGCGGCCTGCTTGCGCTGGGCGCGCTGAACATGGACTTTCACTGCCTGCACGGAACGGTCCAGAGCCTCCGCAATATCGAGATCGCACCATCCCGCCTGCCGCTGGTGGAGGCAGAAAAGCTCGGTTTCGGTGAGCGACGGGGCGGCCAGATCGTCCTGCGCGTCCAGCAGGGCGATGCCCCGGCACAGGTACAGCGTGGCCATGGCGTGCAGGTTCGCCCGCTCTTGCCCGCTTTCCAGCGTGCTGAGCAGCCGGATTTCGACCTCATATCGCTTCTCGTCCCATCCGGTGATGGGAAAGCAGAGCCGCGGCAGCTTCTCTGGCTGTGCGATCGGCCCGCACCAGCCGGTTTCACCGAACAGGAAGCGCCGGGTTTCGCCGTCGACTTCATAACAGGCATGGCTGGCGGCCTGCAGGCCCAGCGCCTGGCTGAAGCGCGTCACCAGGCTGTCGATAGTGAGGGTGGTGTCGACGCCCGCGATGAAATCGGCCGCGGTGGTCGAACTTCCGGCGCGAAGCTGGAGGCTGGGTATATATTCGCTCATGGTTCCTCACGCGACAACTGCCTGCCACCATGCCGCGCAGGTCTTAAAAGCGGGTTAAGCGGACCCTCCGACGGTCCGCTTCCTCTTTGCGGCAGAGCGAGCCCTGAGCGCGTTGTCGAGCGACAGGTGCTTGACATGGCAGAGGAAAGGCAAAAGGTCGGTTAGCGAAGAGACATTAACGATGGGGACAACATGCGGCCGACCTACCGAACCGAACCTTCTGCCGATCATGCGGTCGATGAATGGCTGGCCTCCCATGGTGAGGATCAGGCCGCGCCCGTCATAGCGGGCGATACGAGCCGCCCGAACCTCTATTCGCGGGCGAGCTGGGAACCGCTGTTCAGGCAGATGCGCGAATCCGCGCCGCTGAACCGGGTGGAGGGAACCGCCTATGGCGACTATTGGAATGTCTGCAGCCATGCGCTGGTGAGCGAGGTGGAGGGGAAGCCCGATCTTTTTTCCTCCTCCTGGAAATATGGCGGCATCACCATCGCCGACCCCGCGCCGGGCGAGGAATTTCAGCTACCCATGTTCATCGCCATGGACGAACCCGAACATAGTGCGCAGCGCAAGACCGTGGCGCCGGCCTTCACCCCGGCGCATATCGCGGAACTCGCGGTAAAGCTGCGCGCGCATACAGGGGCGGTGCTGGACAGCCTGCCCATGGGCAGCCGTTTCGACTGGGTCGAAAAGGTGTCGATCGAGCTCGCCACCAGCATGCTGGCGACGATATTGGGTTTCCCCTGGGAGGACCGGCATCTGCTGACCTTCTGGTCCGACTGGGCCGGACATATGGAGGCGGCGCGTATCCCGGAACTGTTTCAGGTCCGGCGGGAGGTGCTCACCGAAATGGCGACCTATTTCCACCTTCTCTGGGAAGAGCGGCGCGCCAGCCCGGAGGGGGTCGACCTGCTGGGGATGATGATCCGCAGCGACAGCATGTCGGAAATGGGGCCGATGGAATTCATCGGCAATCTCGCTTTGCTGATCGTCGGCGGCAACGACACCACCCGCACCAGCATGTCCGCCGCCATATTGGGGCTGGACCGCTTTCCCGATGAGCGGGCGAAGCTGATCGCGGACGAGAGCCTGTTGCCCAATGCGGTCCAGGAAATCATCCGCTGGCATACGCCGATCGCCCATATGCGACGTACGGCGACCGCCGATTGCGAACTGGCCGGACAAAGGATCGCGGCCGGTGACAAGCTGGCGCTCTGGTATATTTCCGCCAATCGCGACGAAGCCGTCTTTCCCGATGCCGACCGGCTGGACCTGTCGCGCGCCAATGCCAGGCGTCATCTGTCCTTCGGCCATGGCATCCATCGCTGCGTCGGTGCCCGCCTGGCGGAATTGCAGCTTCGCATCCTGCTCGAAGAATTGATGAAGCGGCGGCTGCAGGTGAATGTGGTGGGCGATGTGCGCCGCGTCCATGCGAATTTCGTAAACGGCTTCCGGCATATCGAGGTTGAACTGACCCCTTATTGACGGTCCGCCAGGCCCGTCCGATCCGGAGAAGCACGTAGAGAGAGTTTAACCACCAGTTTACCAAGGCCGTCTAAAGGGAGAGGCATTCGAAAATATAACGGAAAACATGGGTCATGCATAATAGGGGTTATAACCGGCGTTGGAAGTGGAGGCTTCTGGCCTCGGCAGTGGTGGGAATGGCGTCGTCCGGCGCTGCATGGGGGCAGGTCCGGAATGATGCGGACATCATGGTGACGGCGCGCAAGGTGTCGGAGCCGCTGCTCAAGGCGCCGGTGTCCGTGACCAGCATTTCTGGCGACACGATTGTCGCGGCGGGCCTGCAGGGCATCACCGATTTGACTCGCGTCGCGCCCAACGTCGATATCAGCGGCGGCATTGCCGGCCAGTTGCAGGGCCAGATCTCCATTCGCGGCATTTCCACGCTGGTTCGCAATATCGGGCTGGAAACCGGCGTCGGCATCTATGTGGACGGCGTCTATGTGGGGCGGCCGGAAAATTTTGTTCAGCATCTGCTGGACATCGACCGGGTCGAGATCGCGCGCGGTCCGCAGGGAACCGAATATGGCAAGAACACCATTGCCGGCGTAATCAATGTTCAGACCAAGCAGCCTGACGCCGATCCCGGCCTGTCTGTCCGGTTCGATGCAGGCAATTATGATTATCGCCGCGGCGAGGCGGTGCTGGGCGCGCGCCTCAACGACCGGTTTTCGGTACGCGGCGCGATAGCCTATGCCCGGCAGGACGGCTTCTACAAGCATCTCTCAGGCGGGCAGGACGCCGGATCGACCGACCTGCTCACCTGGCGCCTGTCCGCCAAATTCGCGCCGACCGACCAATTGTCCTTCGTCGCGCGCTGGGATGGCCTGCGGGACCGTGGCGTCCCGGCCTTCTTCCAGGCCGATGCGCTGGCCGGCTATCCGGCGGATTTTCCGTCGAGGGAGCCGCTGCATATCAACAACAACCTCCCCAATCGGCTCCACCGCGACAGCCAGGGAATTTCGCTGACCGGCGAATGGACGTCCGATGCGATCTCGCTGACCTCCATCACCGCCTACCGGGATTCCTCCTATGATGCGTCGCTGGACGACGATCAGGAACAGGTGGACTTCGTTTCGGCGGATAATTTCAGCGACGATTCGCATTTCTTCAGCCAGGAACTGCGGCTGGCCGGCGAAGCCGGCAAGCTCCGCTATTTGCTGGGCGCCTATTATTTCGACCAGATGGTGCATACCGACCGGGGATTGGGGCTGGGCCTCGACTTGCTCGCGCCGTTTGGCATATCGGTGTCGCCGGTGTTGACCACCAGGGGCAGCGTCAAGACCGAAAGCGGCGCGTTGTTCGGGCGGCTCGATTATCAACTGACCGACCGCCTCTCCTTGTCGGCGGGCTTGCGCTATACGCGGGAGAAGAAACGCGCCCATTTCGTGCAGAACGACGTGACCGGCATCTTCCCCTTTCTGGGCTTCCCGAACCTGACGTTCGACGGGCATTCGACGGACAACGACATGTCCCCGAGTGCCAGCCTGTCCTACGAGGTCGTATCCAACGCCAATGTCTATGCGCGCGTCTCCCGAGGGTTCAAGAGCGCGGCTTATAATATCGACATCGCCTCTTCTCTCAGCGGCCTGACCGCCAGCCCCGAAAAGGCGACCAGCTATGAGATTGGCCTGAAGGCGTTGACGCTGGACAAGCGGCTGCGGCTGAACCTGGCGGCGTTCCATACGGATTATGACCGGTTGCAGGTGTCGCAGGTGCTGGGCAATGGATTGGCGCTGACCAATGCCGGCCGCGCGCAGATCGAGGGCGTGGAGGGCGAACTGTCGCTGCAGCTCTCTTCCCGGCTGCGGCTGGAGGGGAATGCCGCCGTTCTGGACGCGCATTATAAGAAGTTCGACAATTGCGGCGTGCCCGCATCGGTCGGCGGTGGCAGCATGGACTGCGCGGGCAACGACCTGGTGCTGGCGCCTCATTTTTCGGGCTATGGCGCCGTCAGCTACGAGGTTCCGGTAACCTTCGGAACGATCTTCGCCCGGGCGGACGTGGACCATCGCTCGACCGTCTTTTTCGAGCCGACCAATTCCGACAGCTTCAAATCCGGTCCGCGCACTCTGGTTAATCTGCGCCTCGGCCTGCGCCACGGCAAATGGGATATCGCCGCCTGGGTCAGGAATCTGACCGACAAGATCTACAAGACCTATGCGGATGATCGATCCGGATTGGGTGTATTTAGAACGGCGGCTTATAGCGCGCCCCGCACCTATGGCGTCAGCCTTTCCTCGACATTTTGAACATGCTGCGCGGCGGCCCATGGGACGGGCCATTAATCAAATCTTAGCCAGCAGATGGTGAATAATTCGTGGCGCGATTGGCGCCGGGACAGCGGGAGTGGGATGGCGGACCAGATTTCATCGCGGTCACCTGATGAATGGGAAGACAGGCAAGACCCGATGGATGGCGACCAGCAGATTCTGGCGTCGGCTGGCGTTTTGCGATGCGTGGTGGACGGCAATGGCCTGCTTCACGCGGATCCCGCTGCGGCGTACCGTTTCGGCCTTATGGATTCGCAGCCGCTGTTTCACTGGCTTCGCGGCGTTCGCGGCATATTGCGCAGGCCGGTCTTCCAGTTCATCCGTGCGGTCCGGAAGGGGCAGGAGGCCGAGGCGGCCCTGACGCTGAACGGGGATGATGGCGGCCTGAAAAATGTTCGGGTCATTGCGCGGACACGGGGCACCCCCCTGGGTTGGACGGCCGTCGATCTGGTGGTGGTCGACGTTACGATTGAGCATGCGGAAATCGAACTGCTTCGGCGCAGCATGGAAAATCTGCGTCTCATCGTCGAATATAATCCGCAGCTTCCCTGGATTGCCGATGCGGAAGGCCGGATCATCGACTTCACCGATCGCTGGCTGGAAAATACCGGCCTTGAGCGGGACGAAGCGGAAGGGTCCGGCTGGCTTTCGGCTACCCATCCCGACGATATCGAGCCGGTGACCCAGCGCGTCGCCCATTCCCACGCCACCGGCGAACCCTTTGATGTGCGCGTGCGCCTGATGGTCAACGACCAATATCGCTGGATGCGGGCGCAGGCCTATCCCCGGCGCGATGATTCAGGCCGGATCATCCGCTGGTACGGCTATACCGAGGATATCCATGAAAGCGTGCTGATCGAGGAGCAGATACGCTGGAATGCCGAGCATGATTCGCTGACGGAACTGCCCAATCGGGCGATGTTCAACGCCTGTCTGGACAAGGCGCTGGCCAAGGCGCTGACCGACTTCAAGAAGGTCGGCGTGTTCCTGCTGGACATCGACAATTTCAAGGACGTCAACGACCTGATGGGTCATCATGCCGGTGACGAGCTGTTGAAGAGTTTCGCCGCCCGGCTAAGGGATATCTTCGCTGGCGATGCGGTGGTGGCGCGGCTGGGCGGCGACGAATTCGCCATATTGATCGAGAATGTCGAAAGCCGGCAGCAGCTTGCCGACCTTGCCAACCGCGTCCTTACCATTCGCGAGACCTTTTTCGCTGCGGGCCGGTCGCTCGAATGCCGGGTTAGCATCGGCGTCGCGACCTTTCCCGACGATGGGCGCGTCGCGACGGAGCTTCTTCGCCATGCGGACCTGGCGCTTTATCGCGCCAAGTCGCTGGGACGCGGGCGCATGCAGATGTTCGAGCAGTCGCTGCTGGAGGACATGCAGGAACGCGTGGCCATGATCAACCGGGCCAGGACCGCCGTGCGCGACGGCACGATCATCAGCTATTATCAGCCCAAAGTGTCGTTGCAGACCGGCGAGCTGGTCGGGTTCGAAGCGCTGCTGCGGTGGCGCGACAGTTGCGGCACCATCCGCTCGCCCGCCGAAATCTATGCGGCGTTCGACGATCATGACGTGGCCGACATGATCGGCCAGACGATGACCAGCCAGGTATTTGCCGACATGGCCGCCTGGCGCGCGCGCGGCCTGCCGGTGGGGCATGTCGCGATCAACGTGTCTTCGGCCGAACTGCGGCGGGAACGCTTTGCCGGACGCCTGATCGAGACGATGGACCGGTTTTCCATCGAGCCGCATGCGATCGAGATCGAGATCACGGAAGGCGTTTTCCTGGGCGCGGGATCGGACACTGTGCGCCGGTCGATCGATGAGCTGCATCGGTGCCACATCCCCCTGGCGCTGGACGATTTCGGAACCGGCTTCGCGTCGCTTTCCCACCTGCGGTCCTTGCCGATCAGCACGTTGAAGATCGACCGCTCCTTCGTCAGCGGGGTGACGGCGCGCGAAAGCGACGCCGCCATCGTGTCGGCGCTGATCACGCTGGGACGCGCGTTGAACATGAAGGTCGTGGCCGAGGGGGTCGAGGAAGCGGACCAGTCGATCAAGCTCAAGGCGCTGGGCTGCGACTATGCCCAGGGCTTCTATTTCAGTAGGCCGGCGCCTTCGGAGAATATCCCCGCGCTGATCCAGTCCTGGAACGAGAACAGCGCCATCGTCACCCTGAACCGGCGCGCCGCGTCCTGGCCCTTGCGCGGGACGCGGGGCGAAGGCCGGACGGACTCGCTGACTGCCTGAGAGGAGGCGCTATACCGGTGTGCCTGATTCGATGCGTGAGAACCGCCCCTAAAAACACCGTCATGCTGAACTTGTTTCAGCATGACGGGTGCCAAGCGACATCGACATCCGTCCGGCTAATCCCCACGCATCCTATCCATTGACAATCGTCCCGCCATTGGGATGCAGCACCTGCCCCGACATGTAGCTGGCGTCGTCGCACGCCAGGAAGAGGAAGGAGGGGGCGACCTCATTGGGCTGGCCCGGCCGGCCCATGGGCGTATTCTCCCCGAAATGCTCCAGCTTCTCCGGGCGCGCCCCGCCGCTGGGGTTGAGCGGGGTCCAGATCGGCCCCGGCGCGACGGCGTTCACCCTGATGCCGTCGCCAACCAGATTTTCGGACAGCGACCGGGTGAAGGCGGTGATCGCGCCCTTGGTGCTGGAATAGTCGAGCAGTTCCTTCGACCCCTGATACATGGTGACGGAGGTGCAGTTGACGATCGCCGCCCCGCGCTTCAGATGAGGGCGGACCGCTTGCGTCAGGAAGAACATGGCGAAGATGTTGGTCTGGAAGGTGCGGCGTAGCTGTTCCTCGCTGATGTCGGTGATGTCGCTGTCGGGATGCTGCTCGCCCGCATTGTTGACGAGGATGTCGATCCGCCCGAATTGCTCGACCACCTGGGCCACGGCCCGCCGGCAGAAGCCCCGGTCGCCCAGGTCGCCCGCCATGGTGAGCGCCCGCCGTCCTTCCGCCCGGACGATCCGGGCGGTCTTTTCCGCGTCGTCATGTTCGCAGAGGTAGAAGATCGCAACATCGGCCCCTTCGCGGGCATAGAGCGCCGCGACCGCCCGCCCGATCCCGCTGTCGCCGCCGGTGACGATCGCCACCTTGCCCGCCAACCTGCCGGAGCCGGGATAGCGCGGTTCCCATTCGGGCTTGGGCTCCAGCCGGCTTTCATGGCCGGGCAGGCCATCCTCATGGATCATCTCTTCGGTCGCGGGCATCGCAAATCTCCTTTCCCGAAGAACTCATCGCCCGCCGGGGAGTTCATCGGGACGAGTCCGGTCCTCCATGCTGACGGAGGGGGTGCATTCGCTGGTCGACAGCGGCAACCAGTTGCTGCTGCTCTACGGCCAGGCGAGGGCGAAGAAGCCCGCCGACGCGGTCCATCCCTTCGGCTATGGGCGGGAGCTGTATTTTTGGGCCTTCGTCGTCGCGATCCTGATATTCGCGGTCGGCGCGGGCGTGTCCATCTATGAAGGCTGGCTCCATATCCGCCAGCCGGAGCCGCTGCGCGATCCGGCCGTCAATTACATCGTCTTTGGCATCGCCTTCCTGCTGGAGGGCACGTCCTGGACCATCGCCGTGCGGGAATTCGGGCACAAGCGCGGCCTGAGCAGTTGGTGGCACGAGCAACGCTATTACAGCAATTTCTCGCCCAGGCTCGACCATGGCGACATGGCCGTGCTGAAGGTCCAGCACTGGCTACAGGCGACCGGAGCGACCGATGCCCGGCTGGCGCGGCTGGCCGAGATAAGCGGGCTGGAGGAACGGACGTTACTGCGCCGGTTCATCAAGGTGACGGGCCTGACGAGTATCAACTATTGCCAGCGCCTGCGTGTGGCGAACGCTCAGGAATTGCGGCGATCGAGCGTGCTGCCGATCGACCGTATCGCGTGGGATGTGGGCTATGCCGACACGTCTTCGTTCCGAAAGCTGTTCGTGCGCATCGTCGGTCTTACTCCCGGAGAGTATCGACTGCGCTTCCGGGGACGATAAACATCATCGCGGACCGGAGGACCGTCCGATCGCGCAAGACATCGACCAACCTGTGATGCCTTGCGCGTGGAAGGCGGCCTTACTTCTTCAAGCCGTAGCGCGCGGCAGGCTCGGCATTGAACATGGATTGCAGGAGCGTTCCGCTCGCGCTGTCATAGGCTTCGAGGAGAGACAGGTCCGCCAGCGACGGCGCGATGACAGGCTCGCCCTGCTCCAGACCCGACATCACCGAGTCAACGCAATCTTCGGTCGTCATGACGATAGCGTCCGGCAGCGGGTCCAGCTCGGCGCCGCCCGCCACGTCCCATCCTTCGGAAACCACGGCGCCAGGCAGGATCAGCCGCACATTCACACCAGTGCCTTCGACTTCGTTCTGAAGATATTTCGTCAGGAGATACACATAGGCCTTGGTCGACGCATAAACAGGAATGCCGATGCCGGGGAAGGGCGCGAAACCCGCGCCGGAGCCGATGTTGATGAGCGTGCCCGCACCCCGCTCGGTAAAGCGCACGAGAGCGGCCTTCGACAAGGTCGTCAAAGCCGTGACGTTGAGGGCGATCATGTTGGCGATGACATCATCCGGTGTTTCGACCAGCGTCTTGATCGTGGAATAGCCGGCATTGTTCACCAGGAACGAAACCGAAGGATCGGCCGAAATGCGCTTAGAGACGGAGCCGACGCCCGCGGGATCGGAGAGGTCGGCGACCAGAACTTCAGCGCGAACCGAAAACCGGCTTTCCAGATCAGCCGCGATAGCGCGAAGCCGGTCTTCCCGCCGCGCGACGAGCACGAGATCATAGCCGCGCGAGGCAAGACGATCGGCGAAAAGCTTGCCGATACCCGAAGAAGCCCCGGTTACGATCGCTGTACCAAGATTCCCAGACAAATCGATTTCCTTTAGCACATGGAGGGATGATGAACGGGCAAGCGCCCAATTCTTAACCGCCGCAATATGCGTCCGGCCCAACCGGGACCATGACCAATACCCTCATGGACAAGGTGACATATATATTCACCCGCCCACGTAGCACCAGGTTCACCTTGCCAGATGTGATCGGTCTAACTCTGTGTGAATATTAGAATTCCCATTCCGCTCTCCTGCAATCAGCCTGTTCAATCTGCGCTCACGCGGACCCCGCGGCTTGAGCGAGATTGCGATGTTGCGGCTGCATCAAACCGTCCTAGCCGCCATGCCCAAAAGTCCTCAAGGTACAACCGCGCGCATGCCAATCGCGCCTCTTTCGCGCACCGCTTGGCTTCCAGGAGTTACCGTGAGCTACATCGTCGACCGTCATAATCTCGACTTTCTGCTGTTTGACATGTTCGATTTGGAGAAGGCGCATGCGTCCGGCCCCTTCGAAGGGCAGGACAGGGAGTTGATTTCACAGCTTCTGGATACGGCGCAGCGCATCGCTGAAGCCGAATATCTGCCTACGGCCGCCACGCTCGACGCCGTTCCACCGACCTTCGAGAATGGCGAAGCGGTCATGCCGGCCTATGTCGCTCGTGCGCTGAATGCCTATAGCGAGGCAGGTCTTTCGGCGCAGAGCTTTCCCGAGGAAGTCGGAGGGCTGGGCATGTCGCATACGGTCAGCATGACCGTCAACGGCATGTTCAGTGCCGCCAATGTCGCGATCGCCAATTACTTCCTGCTGACCGCGGCGGCGGCACGTCTCTTGCTGGCATTCGGCACGGAGGAGCAGAAGTCCCGCTACGCGTCACATATGATCGCGGGGCGCTGGATGGGCACGATGTGCCTGTCCGAACCGCAGGCGGGCTCGTCGCTGTCCGACATCACGACGCGGGCCGATCCCGTGGGCGACGGCTCCCATCATCTGCGCGGCACCAAGATATGGATCTCCGGCGGCGGCCACCGCATGAGCGAGAATATCGTTCATCTCGTTCTTGCCCGGCTTCCCGACGCGCCCGCCGGCGTCAAGGGCATCTCCTTGTTCCTCGTCCCGCAAAAGCGCCTCGACGAAGCAGGCCGGCCGGGAGAAGACAATAATGTGACGCTGGTCGGTCTGGCGCACAAGATGGGGCAGCGCGGAACGACCAACTGCCAGCTCAATTTCGGCGAGGACGGTGCTTCGGTCGGCTATCTGATCGGCAAGCCCAACCAGGGCCTGCACGCGATGTTCCACATGATGAACGAAGCGCGCATCGGTGTCGGGCATATCGCGACAATGTCGGGACTGATGGGCTATCTCTACTCGCTCGAATATGCGAACGAGCGCCTTCAGGGCCGCCGCATCGGCCAGAAGAATCCCGGCTCGCCCCAGATTCCGCTGATCGAGCATGTCGATATCCGGCGCATGCTGCTGGCGCAAAAGGCGGCGGTCGAAGGCGCGCTGGCGCTGTGCACCTATTGCGCGCTGCTGGTCGACGAGCAAAATGGCGGGGGCGAGTCGGATCACGCTGACGTCGCCCTGCTGCTTGAAGTGTTGACGCCGATCGTCAAGTCATGGCCGTCTGAACATTGCCTTGAGGCAAATAAATGGGCGATGCAAATATTGGGTGGCGCGGGATATACCAGCGATCATCCGGTAGAGCGCCTCTATCGCGACAATCGGCTCAACCATATCTACGAAGGCACGTTCGGCATTCAGGGCATCGACCTTCTGGGACGGAAAGTCCGTCTGGAGGAGGGGCGCGGCCTTGCCCTCCTGATCGAGCGCATCAAGGCCACGATCAG
The DNA here is from genome assembly GCF_012927365.1 of Sphingobium sp. TB-6. Taxonomy (NCBI): domain Bacteria; kingdom Pseudomonadati; phylum Pseudomonadota; class Alphaproteobacteria; order Sphingomonadales; family Sphingobiaceae; genus Sphingobium; species Sphingobium sp. TB-6. The sequence goes on from NZ_JABBGL010000001.1 coordinate 100,505, forward strand.
CGAAGCAGCGCACATCCCCGCGCTGTCCGGCCATGCGGCCAAGCTGACAGAAGCTCTCGTCTGGGTCACCGACGCCACCGCCGCGGCCCTGGCGGAGCCCGAAATGGAGCGCAGCCTTGCCAACGCGACGCTCTATCTCGATGCGACCGGGACGGTCGTCATCGGCTGGCTGTGGCTGTGGCAGGCAATGGTCGCCGTCCGCATGGAAGAAGGCGGTGCCACCAACAGGGCTTTTTATGAGGCCAAGCGCGCCACCTGCGACTATTTCTTCCGCTACCAACTGCCGCGCGCGCAGATCGACCTGGGGCTGGTGAATGCATTGGACGTCACCTGCCTCACCACGACCCCGGAGCAGATCCGCGCGGCCTAGGGATACGAGGCTCGGTTAGGTATGCGAGATAATCAAGAGGAGGATGGCTTGGGAAGCCGGAATACAGGAACGCCTGAACTGCTGTCGACGCTGGACCAAGGCATTTTGACGCTGACGCTCAACCGGCCGGAAGCGCGCAATGCCATGAGCGATCCGATGCTGGAAGCTATGGACCGCGAACTCGCATTTGCCGAAGGCAGTAACGAAGTGCGGTGCGTGGTTCTTCAGGGAAGTGGCCGTGCCTTCTGCGCCGGTGGCGACGTCAAGGCTATGGGAGAGAACCCTATAACGCCGTCCAAACTAGACGATCGCGTCGAGTATCAATGCGCCATTCAGCGCGCGACGTCGGGCAGGCTGGTCGCGATGGCCAAGCCCACCATGGCCATCATCCACGGCCCGGCTGCGGGTGCGGGTTTCGCGCTGGCGCTGGCTTGCGACCTCAGGGTCATGGCCCGCCCGGCTTTCCTGCTCACGGCGTTCGCGAGCGTCGCTTTGTCGGGGGATTTCGGCATCGGATATCTGCTCACCCGGCTCGTCGGGACGGCGCGGGCCAGAGAGATGATGTTCCTGCCCGAACGTATATCGAGCGACCGGGCGCTGGACATGGGGCTGACGAACTGGGTGTATGAAGCCGAAGACCTGCCCAAGCAGGCGGCCGTAATCGCCCGGCGCCTTGCGTCCGCTCCGCCCCAGGCGCTCGGCTATATGAAGGAGCATCTGAACAGGGCGCTGTCCTCCGAATTTGGCCCCTATATGGATCGTGAAGTGCGCTGCCATATCGATTGTTCGCAAACGGCGGACCATCTTGAGGGAGTCAGGGCTTTCGCGGAGAAGCGCGCGCCCCTTTTCAGCGGGCATTAGAGTGGCCGGGCATTCCACCAGTCATCCCAGGCCGCTTCCCCGGTCCCTTTTGCCCGATGGCATCCGGTCCCGCATCGTCAGCGGGGTCGGCGATCTTGACATGCATATTCTCGAAGCCGGTTTTGAAGAGGAGTATCGGCCCGCCATTCTTCTTCTGCATGGCTTTCCCGAACTGGCGTGGTGCTGGCGCAGGCTGATGCCGCTTCTGGCGGCGGCTGGTTATCATGTGATCGCGCCCGACCAGCGGGGTGTTGGCCGCACCACCCCTCAGCCGGACGCTTATCACACGGATCTGGAGCCTTATGCCACAGGCAATCTGGCGAAGGATATCTTCAACCTCGTCGAAGCACTCGATCTTTCTTCGATCGAGATGCTGATCGGCCATGATGCGGGTTCGATTGTCGCGGGCTTCTGCGCGCTCGCGCGGCCGGACATGATCCGCCGCCTCGTGCTTTCAGCATCGCCTTTCGGGGGCGCGCCCCCGAAAGGCGCCGCGCCGGCCGCGCCTTTCCTCGACCATCCGGTCCATGAGGAACTTGCGCGACTGCCGCAGCCGCGCAAACATTACCAAGCCTATTATTCAGGCCCAGACGCGAATAACGACATGTGGCATCCGCCACAGGGGATTCACCAGTTTCTGCGCGGCTACTATCATCAGAAAAGCGCCGACTGGGACGGGAGCAGGCCATCCCCGCTCAAGAGCTGGACCGGCGCAGACCTTGCCCGATTGCCGCATTATTATTGCATGCCGGCACAAAGCGGAATGGCGGAGATCGCCGCTGCCGTCATGCCCGACGCCAGGCAGGTGGCGGCGTGCACATGGCTGAGCGATGCTGATCTGGCGGTCGCCGCCGCCGAATTTGCCCGCACCGGGTTCCAGCCCGCGCTCAACTGGTATCGCAGCGCTCTGGCAGAAGGCATGACCAGCCGGGATATGTCGCCGTTTCACGGCCAGCGCCTCACCATGCCGGTGGCCTTCGTTGCCGGTAAGGTTGACTGGGGTCCATATCAGGCGCCGGGGTTGATGGAAATCATGCGGGACGGGCTGGCGGCGGACCCGGTTTCCATTCACTTTATCGACGGGGCCGGTCACTGGGTGCAGCAGGAACAACCGGAACGCTTTGCGGAGATCGTGCTTGCTCTCGCCAAGCTGTCATGATCCCGCCGAATTTCACGCGGTTGAAGGCGCTTTGCCGTAAATCGCGACCAGAGGGTTGCGAAGGCTGGTCATTGCCCCATGGCGTGCGGATGGCATGATTGGGACAGCAGTTCGCGCTGATAATCGGCCCGGTTCCAGGCGAGTCCATCGGTTCCTGTCCTGCTACACATGGATGGAGCCGTGCGCGCGATCGGGCGGAATGCGAAAAAAGCGGAGAGGCACAGAATGACAAAGCTCTTTAATGACCACCGGATCGATCCACGGATCAAAGCTATATTTGGCGAGTATGGGGCGCCGACTGCGCCCGACTTGCTCACGCGCGAAGAGGTGATCGCGTTCATGCACACTCCGGAGGCGCAGGAAGCTGTGGCAGCAGATGCCGACTTCTTCGCGGCGGCCGTGTGCGAAGAGTCCGCTCCATCCGCCGGCCTTGTCTACGAAACCAAGACGTTCATTTCGCAGCCGGACGGGAATGAAATCAAAATCCAGTATATCCGCCCCGAAGGCACGGACGTCCTGCCCTGTGTCTATTATATGCATGGCGGCGGTATGGCGTATCTGTCGGCCTTCGATCCCAACTACCGCGGATGGGGCAGCATCATCGCGGCGCAGGGCGTGGCGGTCGCGATGGTCGATTTCCGCAACAGCCTGCTTCCCTCGTCCGCTCCGGAAGTGGCTCCCTTTCCCGCCGGCCTGAACGACTGCGTCGCGGGCGTGAAATGGGTCCATGCGCATGCCGAGGAATTGAAGATCGATCCTGCCAGGATCACTCTCGCCGGCGAAAGCGGCGGCGGCAATCTCTCCCTGGCGACCGCGCTGAAGCTCAATCGCGATGGCGACATCGGCCTTATAAACGGCGTTTATTCGCTTTGCCCGTTTATCGCCGGTCAGTGGCCGCATCCCGACCATCCCTCATCCCACAATAATGAGGGCATCTTCATCAGCATCGGGAACAACCGTCTTACCTTGGCCTATGGTATCGAGGCGTTCGAGCGTCAGGATCCGCTGGCATGGCCCATCTTCGCGTCCGAAGCCGATCTCAAGGGCTTGCCGCAAACGGTCATCAGCGTGAACGAATGCGATCCCCTTCATGACGAAGGCGTCGCTTTCTATCGCAAGCTGCTGGCGGCCGGGGTGCCCGCGCGGTGTCGTTCCCTGATCGGGACGGTGCATGCGGTCGAGATTTTGCCGAGATGCGCGCCGGACATTAGCGCCAACACCGCCAACGACATCGCCTATCTTGCAAGGACGGGAAAGTGACAGGAAATCTGCTCGCCGCCGATGTCGATGGCCCGCTTCTCGATGGAATAGCTAAAGGAGATTGAAATGGCTGACGGTTCTTGGTCGCCGGCACCTTCATTAAGGAGCCAGGTAAGCGAGGCGGAGTGGCAGATGCGCGTCGATCTCGCCGCGCTCTACCGGCTTGTGGCTCTGCATGGCTGGGACGATATGGTCTATACCCATATATCGGCACGGCTGCCGGGGCCGGACCATCATTTCCTCATCAATCCCTATGGCATCTTCTTCGAGGAAATGACGGCGTCGTCGCTCGTGAAGGTCGATATGGACGGCCATGTCGTCCAGGATACGCACTACAAGGTCAATGCGGCGGGCTTCACCATCCACTCCGCGATCCATGGCGCGCGCGAAGATGTGAAGTTCGTGATGCACCTGCATACCGACCAGGGCATTGCCGTGTCGGCGCAGCAGGAAGGGTTGCTGCCGCTCAGCCAGACTGCGCTGGCCGTGCTCCCGGAACTTGCCTATCACGACTATGAAGGCATCGCGCTCGATTGGGACGAGCGCGAGCGGCTGGTCGCCGACCTTGGCAACAACGCAGCGATGCTGCTGCGCAATCACGGCACGTTGGCCGTTGGCCTGGACGCTGGCGATTGCTGGCGCACCATGTTCATCCTGGAACGGGCCTGCAAGATTCAGGTCATGGCGCTGACAGCGGGGCGCGACAAGGTGCTGATCGCACCCGAAAAGGCGCAGGAGACGGTGGCCGCCCAGATGGCTGCGCGCGGCCCGCTTCGACTGGAGGGCGGTCAATCCGCTTACGAGTTGATCTGGCCCGGTTGCCTGCGTCGCCTCCATCGCGAACTGCCGGGTTTCGATGCCTGACCGAATACATGCGCGATGGCGTTATCGCGCCATTGCGCATCCCGTCTGATACAAGAAAGTCTGATAATGTCCGACCCCAAGGAAATCGAAGGCGCCACCACCCATTTCACGCAAATGGCCGATTCCACCAAAGAGGACTGGGCGATCATCGATAGCCATTACAAGCCCTTCCACGCGGGACTGTCCAACCGGATCCTGACGCATCTGAAGCTGCTGGACGGTGATTTCGGCGGCTATCCCGTGGATCGGCTGGAACATAGCGTCCAGACCGCCACGCGCGCCTATCGGGCGGGAATGGACGAGGAATATGTCGTGTGCGCTCTGCTGCACGACATTGGCGACACGCTGGGTTCAGGCAATCATGCGGATCTCGCCGCGGCGATCCTGAAGCCCTATGTCTCGGAAAAGAACCACTGGATGGTGGAAAAGCACGCCATCTTCCAGGGCTATTATTTCTTCCATCATATCGGTGAAGACCAGCATATGCGGGACAAGTTCAGGGGGCACCCGCACTTTGAGTATACGGCGGATTTCTGTCACCTTTACGATCAGTCCGCCTTCGACGCCAATTACGACACCATGCCGCTCGAAGCGTTCGAACCGATGGTCCACCGGCTTTTCTCGACGATGCGATATTCGTTCTACAAAAGCCCGACCGCAGAATAATCGGCCGATAGCAGACAGACATGATCGAAACGCGTTGCGTCAGCCTGAATGGCCTTGAATTCACCGTCGACATTGCGGGTCACGGCAATGAGCAGACCGTTCTGCTGCTACATGGCTTTCCGGAATCGCGCTATATGTGGCATCCTCAGGTAGAGGCTCTGTCGGCCGCGGGATTTCGCGTCATAGCGCCCGACCAGCGGGGCTATTCCACGGGCGCGCGCCCCACAGAGCAGGATTCCTATCGCGTGGAACTCATCGTCCAGGATGCGGCGGACCTCATGCGGTCGCTGGGCATTGCTGACTTCCATCTGGTCGGACATGATTGGGGCGGGCAGATCGCGTGGTTGCTCGCGTCGGCTCATCCGGACAGGATTCGCACCCTGAGCATATTGTCGCGGCCCCATCCGGCGGCTTTCGCGCGGGCGATGGCGGAAGACCCGGAGCAGCCGGAGCGCTCACGCCATCACCGGTTCCTGAAGGATCCGGACGCCTATGCCCGGATGCGCATTGACGGGCTTCGCCCCTTGCGGGAGGCTTTGGAAACCCAGCATGTGCCGCCAGAGATCGCGGCGGTGCATATCGCCAAGCTTGCCGAGCCGGGCGGCGTGGAAGGCGCCATCAACTGGTATCGCGCCAGCGGCTTCACGGGTGCCGAGACACCCTCCATCGACCTGCCGACCCTCTACATCTGGGGCACCGAAGACGCGACGGTTGGGCGATATGCGGCGGAACTGACGTCCGACTATGTCACTGGACCGTTCCGGTTCGTGACCGTTGAAGGGGCGGGACATTTCATCGTCGATCAATGCCCCGACATCGTGTCGAATCTGCTGCTCGACCATATAAGGCAGGGCGCGGATAGTCCTGCCTAGAGCAGAATCCGACCCGATTGCATCGGATCGGCTGCTCTAGACCTTTGTTTTGCCGCGTTTTCCGAGTCAGCAGATGATTCTATCTGCTTAGAAAACGCTCCAGCAGGTCTGTCCGCACCAGCGCGCGCTCCGGTCTAGTTGTCACACAGGCGTCGTTGCAGCCGGTAGGCTGTCGGCGACATGCCGAGCCAGTCGAAGCAGGCGCGCCAGAGACTGCGGCGATCCGAAAAACCGAGATCGAACGCGATGTCGTCCAGATTGGCGTCGGTCGCCAGCAGGGTGCAGAGCTTCCGCATCCGGACTTCCCGGGAAAGTTCACGGAAACTCGTTCCTTCCTGCGTGAGCCGGCGCTGCAAGGTCGCTGCGCTCATCCCGAGCTTGCGGGCCGCGACACGCTGATTGGGAATTTCCTCCTGCATCAGCACGCGCAATTCATCGACGATCGAACTGGACGCATCCGAACGCACCGAGCGCGGCGATCTCTGCGCGATTTCCATGAAGACGGACGATTCGTGGAAGGAGAAGCTCTTGTAGCGACGCACGCCGAGCGGCAGGTCGAGAATTTCCTTGGGATAGACCATGGAGACGCCGGTTCCGTGCCTCCAACAACTGGTCGCAAGTCCGGTCAGAAGCGACTCGTCGCGATCGCCCAACAGGCTCGACAGCCTCGTGCGGACGGGTTCGATCCATTGGCCCGTGCCCCAGACCAGGACGCAATGAAACACCATCGCGATCAGCTCGACATAGATTTCGCCCCGTTCGGACAGATCATTCATCGCGTAGGTGATGTTAAGGCCGTCGGAGCCATAGCCAACCGATACCGTCATGCCGGAGGGAATGACCTGAACGAACTCGCAGAAGCGCTTCAGTCCTTCGCTCACCGAATCCATGTGGTTCACCGCGGTGAAGATCACGGTCCAACTGCCCTTCGGTAGTGGCCGGGGGGTGCACCCGTGTCCCTCATCGTCATATTTGTAAATTCCATCGACACACAGGTTCCAGAAATCCACACGCGAAATGCTCGCGGGCAGTTGGCCCAGCGCATCGCACAGCCCGGCTCCCGCCATCAGCGCGCGCGCCCGTTCCACGCCGAAAAATGTTTCGACATAATGTCTGGAAAGTTGTTCGGCGCCGAAATTACGGGCTGCGGTTGAAAACAGGACCGACCGGCTATCCTGCATCGCGCTGGGCCATGTCTGAGAGCCGAACATCGACGGATAGCCGCTTGAATCCTGAACTCGGCAGAGGTTCGCTTTCATATCCAGCCTCTCTGTTGGCGGCTCGTCGTTGCGAGGCCAGTCCTTGAAATAATTTGTACTATAGGACAAAAACTGGTTCAAGGCAATGCCTGCCACCCATGCCTTAGTAGAGGACAGTCCTGAATTGCCTGTGACCCGACGCCTTTCCACCATCCCGGGTACGCGCGTGAGGACACGTGGACCAAAGCGAGCGCCTGCTCAGGCGAGGTCAGTCGAAACCCGCAAACGGATCATCGAAGGGGCGATCCTCGTTTTGGCGGATCGCGGGATTGCGGGCATGACGCACCGGGAGATCGCTCGCACCGCAGGCGTTTCCCTGGCGTCGACAACTTACCATTTCGCCAGCAAGTTCGACATCCTGGCCGCTGCTTCACAGGAAATGCTGGATGAAGATACGCTGCTTCTTCCCCGCGATGACGCTGCCGGGCCGAGCGGGAAGGGAGGGACGGGGTGCCCCCGATCCTGGCTTGTGGAATTTCTAATCAAGGTGGGCAGAGAGCAACGTGTGCGAAGCGCCTGCTGGACCGAAATCATGCTGGATGCGCCACGCCACCCAGAATCTCTTGCGCTGGCCCGCCGTTGGTTCGCTGCTGCAGCAAAAGTCTGGAGCGAATGGGCCTTTTCATCAGGCGGTGACGACAACGAGCTGGCTGTGCGATCCTATGGTGACATAACGGTCGGACTTCTTCTTTTCGTGCTGGTTCTTCGTCCTACCGAGGACGATCTGAGGGCGGTGTTCGATGGCGGCGAAGACCCCCTCGACAGGTGGGGACATGGCGAGAAGGCCTCCGCCGCCAAGCCTGCGCGGCTGAGCGGCAAGTCGGCGGTGACGCGGGAGGCGATCCTGACGGCGACCCTGGATGAACTGGTTTCGAAGGGGCAGACGGCGATCGGCCTCAAGGCCATGGCCAGCAAGGCGGGGCTTTCGCCGTCCGGGGCCTTTTACCACTTTCCCACAACCGCCAGCCTGATCGAAGCCGCCCAGCATCGCCTGTTCGAAAATGCGAAGGATCGCTATCGCATCGTTGCCTCGCTGGAACGCGGGGAAGAAAGCCTTGAAAGGCTGATCGATCGAACGACCGTCATCTTCTTCCGCGAAGCGACGGAATATGCGCTGGAAAGTCTCGCAATCTACCGGGTTTGGCTTGAAGCCAGCCGCCAGCCGTCGCTGCAATCGGCGATCTGGGCCGACATTGCGGACCAGCACAGCGCCTGGCGGCGTCTTTTGACACCGATCTCCTCGTCGCTGCGGCCCCTCGATCCGCTACTGTCTCAGGCGTTGTTCACCGGAAAACTGATCCGGCTGGTGGCCAGCGGTTCGCGGACGGAGGATCTGGCCCATGTGCGCCGGGAGTTTGCCCATGATCTGACCATGATCTCCTCCGGCCGTTTCTGGGTGTAAGAGTCCGTTTGAGAAATCGCGGAAGAGCGATTTCCGAGGCGGCACCAACCCTCTCCCCCACCCGGCCACCCATAAAATACTGCCGTTGGGTGGCCGGGTGGGGGAGAGGGCTGGTGCCGCAATGCGCCAATAGGCGCATTCTCAAACAGGCTCTAAGCCGATTGATCGAAACGCGATTTCCTCCTTGCGGCAAATTGCGACATCGCGGGTGCGATCAACCATCATTCTCCATCGAGCCGAAATCAATACAACACGAATCAGCACAAAAAGACAAAACTGATGGAGGGGTATCATGACGAAAGGCTATTGCGTGCTTGCGTTGCTCTGCGGGGCTGCCGTTGTTCCGGCTGCTCATGCGCAGACGCCCGACGCGCCCGCGCAGGGGCGAAGCGGTCAGGACCAGTTAGAGGACATCGTGGTTACCGCATCCCGCCGAAGCGAGACTATCCTGAAGACGCCCATCGCGGTTTCGGCTTATTCTGGCGACAAGCTGCGTGCCGCTCAGACGGTGGCGCTGACGGATCTTGTCGGTCCCAATCCGAACATCCAGATCGGCAATAGCTACAACTCAGCGAACGTCGCGATCAGAGGCATCGGCAACGGGTCGTCCATCAACGCCGGGTCCGATGCGGGCGTCTCCATCCAGGTAGACGGCGTATACATGGCCCAGCCCGCGCTCACATTGTCGACGTTCCTGGACGTGGCGCGTGTGGAGGTTCTTCGCGGTCCCCAAGGCACGCTCTTTGGTCGTAACGCCACGGGCGGGGCCGTGAACATCATCCCGAACGAGCCGACCCGGGAATTGCATTACGGCTTCGATGTCACGGCGGGCATTGATCCAGGCCGGATCAACACGTCAGGCTATGTCAGCGGTGCGCTCGATGCATCGGGTAAATGGACCGCGCGCATGTCCGCCCAGCAGACCTATAACCGCGGCTATACGAAGAACCTGTCGACGCCGAAGACCTACAGCCCCGGCTATTCGAACAATCTTGTCACGTCCAACGCGCCGGGCCGACTGGACGACGCGAACAACCAGTCGGTTCGCGGCCAGATCAAATGGGAACCTTCCGACAGCTTCAACGCCCGGCTGCTTGTCGAATATCAGCGCGATCACTCCAACGGCCCGGCAACCTTCCTCGAAGGCACGCCCGACCCCGACCAGCCCCTTCCCGCAATTCTCGTCGGGCAACCGCTTGGAAGTGTCAGCAAGCGCGAAGTGTACAACAATGAAGCGATGAGGCGGGTCGAGGGTAAGAATGTCAACCTGACGCTGAACTGGGCGCTGGGGAGCGGCGATCTCAAGGCGCTTGGCTCCTATGCGGACACCAAGATCCACAATATTCAGGACGGCGACGGAACCGATGCGCTCCACACCTATTCCGACTTCAACAACAAGACCCATCAATATTATGGGGAACTGCTTTACACGTCCGACGCGTCCAAGCCGTTCACCTATATCATCGGCACCAACTATTTTCATGAAAAGCTGAAGCAGGATATTTCGGTTCCGATCAGCCTGCTGCCCATGCCAGTCGATCTGGGTGCGAAGATTAACACCACTTCCTACGCCTTCTTCGGGCATGCCCAATATGCGCTGACGCCCGAGGCAAAGGTTTTTGCCGGCCTGCGATACACGCACGACAAGAAGGTCGATCTCGACGATTATAATAGCTACGTCGGTATCCTGCCGAGGCAGAGCACCTCGTCCAGTCAGGTCACCTATGAAGTGGGCGCATCCTATGCCTTCAGCACGAGGCTCGACGCCTATGTGAAATATGCCACTGGCTACAAGGGGGGCGGCTTTTCGGCCGGCGGTCTTGCTCCCGCCTTCGATCCGGAAAAGAACACCAACCTTGAAGCTGGCCTGAAAGGCTGGTTCTTCGATCACGGATTGCAGGCCAACATCGCTGCGTTTCACATGAAGTATGATAATCTTCAGGTGAACCAGATCAATGGCGCGTCGACACAGGTCGTCAACGCCGCGAAGGCAACCATCTACGGCGTCGAGGCCGAAACCGTCATCCGGCCCGTCGAGGCGCTGCGGTTCGAGGTGTCGGGCGCCTATCTCCATGCGACCTTCGATCGCTTCCGCACCGGTGATCCGGCCCGCCCCGATCTGGGAACGATTGATCCCGATGGCACGCGCAGGTTCGATCTTGATGGCAACAGCTTGCCCCAGGCGCCTCGTTACAGCTTTAGCGCCGGCGGCTATTACGACGTGCCGCTCTCATCGGGCAAGGTCACGCTGGGTGCCCGTTACGACTGGAAGTCACGGCTGTATTTCAGCGAGTTCAACATCCCGGTCTCGTCGCAGTCAGCGGTGGGCAAGCTCAACCTGTCCCTGAACTATGAAAGCGAAGACCGGCGAATCACGGCGAGCCTGTTTGCGAAGAACATCACCAACAAACAGGTCAAATCGAATGTGATCGTGGTGTCGGCGCTGATCGGATCGCTCGCGCTCAGCCAGTATCAGCCGCCGCGGCAGATCGGCGCGTCGTTCGGCTACCACTTCTAGAGAGAAACGACAGCAAACCGATGCCGACCGAACATCCGAGCGTGGCGCAGGCCCGAATAGTCAAAGACCATATAGCAGGCCTGATCGCGCGCTCGGATGACATGGATGATCTTGCGGTCGCGATGCGCTATGTGATGGACAATTACTGTCTGACAGGTGCCGAGCGCGACTTCGGATGCTCCACGACGCTCGTCGATCTCGGCACCTGTTCGGCCGAATGGTTCGTCCCGCCGCAGGCGAAGTCCGGCCACCATATCGTCTACATCCATGGCGGCGGCTGGTTCGCCGGGTCGATAGACACGCACCGCCATCTGATCGATCTTATCGCGCGAAAGACCGGGCGCGCGGTGTTTGCGGTCAACTATCGCCTTGCGCCCGATCATCCGTTTCCGGCGGGTCTTCAGGATGCCGGGCGGGCTTACGCCCATGCATGCTCCAACGGGCCGGCGGGCCCGCTGGAGGCCGCCACCGTCGCCCTGATGGGCGATAGCGCGGGCGGCAATCTCTCCGCCGCGCTCGTGATCGACCTTTTGTCCCGCAACGCCCGGCTGCCCGATGCGCTGGCCCTCCTGTCGGGCGTCGTCGATTTCCGTCCGCCTGACCGGATGCCGCCGGGTTCCGACGATCCGACATGCGAGCCGACGACGCAGACCAGGATCGCTGAGCTGTATCTTCAGGGCGTTACGACAGTGGACGATCCACTGGTTTCGCCTGCCGCAGCCCCTTTGGATGTCCTTGAGAGATTCCCGCCGACCATCATTCAGGCGTCATCCGACGAATATCTGCGGGATCAGGATGTCGCCTTTGCCGCCGCGCTCTGGCGGCTGGCGGTGACGGTTCATCTCAGCATCTGGCCGCACCTGCCGCATGCCTTCCACCTCTTTCCGCAGGAACTGTCGGCAGCGGGTCGCGCAGTGGATGAAATCGCCGCGTTTCTGGGAGATGTCGAGGCGGCTCCGGTCGATAAACTTGCAAGCGTAGGAGCGCAGAATGACTAAATCCTGGCCGGCCATGTCGCTGAAGGAGGCAGAAGCGCAACTCTGCGTTCCGGGTTCGCGCTTCGAAATCCGCACGGCCATCATCAACGGCCGCGAATTGCGGACATGGGCGAGCCTGCCTGCCAACGTCGCTGAACTGGCAAAGCAGGTGCGGGCCAGACATGGCGAGCGGGAATTCCTGGTCCTCAACGATGAGCGCGTCACTTATGATGGCTGGTTCCGCGCCGTTGCGACGCTGGCGGACCATCTCGTCCGTGAGGGCGTCAAGCCGGGGGATCGCGTCGCCATCGCGATGCGCAACCTTCCCGAATGGCCGGTGGTGCTGTTCGCGGCGACGGTTTGCGGTGCGATCGCCGTGCCGCTCAACGCGTGGTGGACGGGAGAGGAACTTGGCTATGCGCTCGAACAGTCCGGCTCCACCGTCCTCATCTGCGATGACGAACGCTTTGAGCGCGTGACAAGCGGCGGTTCGGCGCTTGCGGATCGCCTGAAAATGATCGTCTCTCGTTCGTCCCGTCCCGGCATCGTCTCGCTTGAATCCATCATCGGCGCGGTCGCGGACTATGGTCTGCTGCCCGAACTGCCGCTGCCGGACGTGAAGATGAACCCCGACGACCCGCTGACGATCTTCTACACCAGCGGGACGACGGGTCGGCCGAAAGGCGCACTGGGCACGCACCGCAACATGCTTTCGGGCCTGGTGGCGATCGATTTCATCGCCCAGCGCGGCGCGTTGCGCCGGGGCGAGCCGGCCAGCGAGCCTGGCCCATCGGTCACATTGATGACCATCCCGTTGTTCCACGTGACCGGCTGTGCCGCGCTGTTGATGTCAGCCTTCGCATGCGGCGGCAAGGTCGTGCTCATGCACAAATGGAATGCGGTCGAAGCAATGGCGCTCATCGAGCGTGAGCGGATCACATCGGCGGGCGGCGTTCCGACCATCGCGTGGCAGTTGATCGATTCTCCTGAGAGGAGCCGGTTCGATCTCAGTTCGCTCAATTATGTCCCCTATGGCGGTGCACCGGCAGCGCCGGATCTGCCTTTCCTGATCGAACGGGAACTGTCGGCCGTGCCCTATAATGGCTGGGGCATGACGGAAACGTCCGGCACGATCACCGGGCATAGTGCGGAAGACTATCTGAACCGGCCCGACAGCTGCGGGCCGCCGCTTCCAGTCGACGACCTGCGCGTCGTCAACGAGGCGGGCGAGGCACTGCCCATTGGCGAGATCGGGGAATTATGCGTTCGGGGACCGCAGATCGTGATGGGATATTGGCAGAATCCCGAAGCCACCGAAGCGACCTTCGGGGATGGCTGGCTGCATACGGGCGATCTGGCCCGGCTGGACGAGGAAGGCTTTTGCACGATCGTCGGCCGCAGCAAGGACGTCATCATCCGCGGCGGCGAGAATATCTACGCGGTCGAGGTTGAAAACGCCCTGTTCAGCCATCCCGCCGTCACGGATGCGGCGGTGGTCGCTCTGCCGCATGACCGGCTGGGCGAAGAACCCGGCGCGATGTGCCTGATCGCGGAAGGCCATGAAGTCAGCGAGGATGAGCTGAAGCTCTGGCTGCGCGAACGGCTGGCCGCGTTCAAAATCCCGGTGGTGATCCGCTTCCACGCCGAGCCGTTGCCGCGCAACGCCAATGGCAAGGTCATGAAAAATGAAGTGCGCACGCTGCTTCTCTCCGATGCGATGCAGGACTGACATCGCGGTACGACACGGCATTATTTAAGGAATAAACAATGGATTTCGCACTTACCGCCCGCCAGACTTCCTTTCGTGATCGCGTGCGCGCGTTCATCCAGACCAACGTCAAGCCCCGCCTTGCCGATTACGAAGCCGAAGTCGCGGCCGAACCCCGCTGGAAGGTGATGCAGGTCATCGAGGAGCTGAAGCCGCTGGCCCGCGAGGCGGGCTTGTGGAACCTCTTCATGCCCCCGCATTCGGGTCAGGAACATGTCGATAACAGCTTTGTGTTCGAGGGTGAGCAACTGACCAACCTTGAATATGCGCTGTGCGCCGAAGAGATGGGTCGGGTATTCTGGGGTTCGGAGATATTTAACTGCTCCGCGCCCGATACCGGCAACATGGAAGTACTCCACCGATACGGCACGCTGGAGCAGAAGGAACGGTGGCTGCGTCCGCTGATGAACGGGGAAATCCGTTCCGCCTTCCTGATGACCGAACCCGACGTTGCTAGTTCGGATGCCACCAACATCCAGACGTCGATCCGGCGTGATGGCGATCATTATGTCGTCAACGGCCGCAAATGGTGGTCGACCGGCACCGGCGATCCGCGCTGCAAGATCGCGGTGGTCATGGGCAAGACCGATCCCAATGCCGACAAATATCGTCAGCAAAGCGTGATCCTGGTGCCGATGGATGCGCCGGGCGTGCAGATCAAGCGCATGCTCAACGTCTATGGCTACGACCATGCGCCGCATGGGCACGGCGAAGTCGTGCTGGACAATGTGCGGGTTCCGGCGAGCAACATGCTGCTGGGCGAAGGGCGCGGTTTCGAAATCGCGCAGGGACGGCTCGGGCCGGGCCGCATCCATCACTGCATGCGGACCATCGGCGTGGCTGAGAACGCGCTTGAAGCGATGGCGAGCCGCCTGCTCTCGCGTCAGGCATTCGGCAAGCCGATCGCCAGCCAGTCGGTGTGGGAGCAACGGATTGCGCGCGCGCGCATCGACATCGAAATGACGCGGCTGCTCTGCCTCAAGGCGGCGGACATGATGGACCAGGCCGGCAACAAGAGCGCGCAGGTCGAGATCGCGATGCTGAAGGTCCAGGCGCCGATGATGGCGTGCCAGATCCTCGACGACGCCATTCAGGCGCATGGCGGCGCGGGGGTGTGCGACGATTTCGACCTTGCCTTCGACTGGGCCAACACCCGCACGCTGCGGCTGGCGGACGGTCCCGACGAAGTGCATGCGCGCGCCATCGCGCGGGCGGAGTTCAAAAAATACAAGGATGTGACGGGTGACAGCCTGTCGAGCGGCGATGTCGGGGCTGCGCGCTGATGCCGGGAGTGCTCGCCCTTCTTCGTCCCAGGGCAGGTGGGGGATGACCGCGATGTCTGAAACGGCAGCGGTCGACAATAGCGTCGACGTCGGCAAATTGTCGGCGTGGATGGACGTTCATGTCCCGGAGTTCGAAGGCCCGATCAAGCTCGACAAGTTCTCGGGCGGTCAATCGAACCCGACCTTCGCGCTCGACACGGCAACGCAGCATTATGTGCTGCGTCGCAAGCCTGCGGGCGCGTTGCTGGCCTCCGCCCATGCCGTCGACCGCGAATATCGGCTGCTGAGCGCGCTGTATCCCGAAGGCTTTCCCGTGCCTCGTCCCATCGCCCTGTGCGAGGACGAAGCGGTGATCGGATCGGCATTTTACGTCATGGAGCGGATCAAGGGGCGGACACTGTGGGACGGTGCGCTGCCCGATGAAACGCCAGCGGCGCGCCGGGCGATCTATGAGCAGATGGTGGAAACGCTGGCGCGGCTGCATCGGTTCGATCCGGCGCAGGTCGGCCTGACGGATTACGGCCGACCCGGCAATTATTTCGAGCGGCAGGTGGCGCGCTGGAGCCGCCAATATCGCGCCTCGCAAACCGAGGATGTGCCGGAAGTCGAAAAGCTGATGGAATGGCTTGCCCGGACCGTGCCCGAGCAGACGGCGTCGACGATCATTCATGGCGACTATCGGCTGGACAACCTGATTTTCGAGCCGTCAGGGCCGAAGGTGCTGGCGGTCATCGACTGGGAATTGAGCACGATCGGTGATCCGTTGGCGGATTTCAGCTATTTCGCGGCGCACTGGTTGATGCCTGCCGATGGTCTTGCGGCTCTTGGCAATGTCGATCTGGAGGCGGCGGGCATTCCCTCGCTCGAAGAAATTACCGACCTTTATTGCGCGATAAGCGGGCGGCCGCGCATCGCGAATCCCCACTGGTATTTCGCATTCAACCTCTTCCGGATCGTCGGGATCATCCAGGGGATCCGCAAACGCATTATCGACGGCACAGCCTCAAGCCTCGAGGCGGAAACGGCCGCAGCGAAGCTCGTGCCGATGGCTCGGCTCGGCTGGGAACAGGCCCGGCTGGCTGGTGCCCTCGAACCGTAAAGATTGGAGAGTGATATGAAAAATCTGTTCGACCTCAGTGGCAAGGTCGCCATCGTGACAGGGTCGTCGCGCGGTATCGGGCGCGCGATCGCGGAAGCGCTGGCCAATGCGGGTGCACAAGTCGTCATATCCAGCCGCAATCTGGATGCGTGCGAGGAGGCTGCCGCGGCGATCAACGCGGATCTGGGTGAAACATGCGCGGTGGCGATCGCGGCGGACATTGCGGTGAAGGACGATCTGCGGGCGCTGGTCGCGGAGACGGAAAAGCGGCTGGGGCCGGTGGACGTTCTGGTCTGCAATGCGGCGGTCAGTTCGCATTATGGACCGACGCTCGAAATTCCGGACGATGAATTCCACAAGATCATCAACGGCAACATTCTCTCCAACCAGTGGCTCGTCCAGCTTGTCGCGCCTGGAATGATCGAGCGGCAGGCCGGTTCGATCATCATTGTCGCTTCGCTCGGCGCCTATCTCGGGTCCGGCATGATCGGCACCTACCATGTGTCAAAGGCCGCCGACCTCCAGATGGTTCGCAACCTTGCGGTCGAACTCGGCAAGCACAGCATTCGGGTGAACGCGATCTCGCCCGGCATCACGAAGACGGATTTCGCGAAGCGGCTTTGGGAAGACCCGGCTGGTGTCGAGCAGGTAACCAAGCGCACGCCCCTGTGCCGCATTGGCGTGCCGGGCGAAATGGCAGGTGCGGCTGTCTATCTGGCGGCCGAGGCCAGCGCCTTCATGACGGGTCAGTCGCTGCTCATCGACGGCGGCATGGCGATAGGCCCGGCGAGGCTTTGATACCGGTCGACGCGGATCGGCGGCAGATGGAATGCGGCACGCCGCAACAGGAAGTAAGGAATGAAATATGAGCAAATTGTTTGACCTGAGCGGCAAGGTCGCAATCGTGACGGGATCGTCGCGGGGCATTGGCCGCGCCATCGCTGAGGCATTGGCCGACGCGGGCGCTCGCGTTGTCATTTCCAGCCGCAAACAGGCTTCCTGCGACGAGGTTGCGGCTGCCATCAACGCGCGTTGCGGCGAAGGGCGCGCAATCGCCATCGAAGCCAGCATTTCGAACAAGGCGGCGCTTGAGGCGCTGGTCAAGAACGCCCAGGAGGGACTCGGCCCGATCGATATCCTGATCTGCAACGCGGCGTCCAACCCCTATTACGGCCCCACTCTGGGTATCAACGACGACCAGTTCCGCAAAATTCTGGAAAACAACATCCTGTCGAACCACTGGCTGGCGCAGACGGTCGCGCCGTCCATGATCGAGCGCAAATCGGGATCGATCGTCATCGTTTCGTCGATCGGCGCCTATATCGGTTCGGACACCATCGGCACCTATCATCTGTCGAAAGCGGCGGATCTGGCAATGGTCCGCAATCTGGCTGTCGAATTTGGACCCCATAAGGTGCGGGTCAACGCCATCTCGCCGGGCGTGACACGGACTGATTTCGCCAAAGCGCTATGGGAAGATCCCGCAAAGGAGAAGGCGTTCAGTCGCCAAATCCCGCTGCGCCGCATCGGGGAGCCGGGAGAAATGGCGGGAACCGCCCTTTTCCTTGCATCCGACGCCTCTTCCTATGTGACCGGTCAGGCCATCGTCGTGGACGGCGGCATGACCATTGCCCCGGTGGCGTGAATACAGGATCAAAATCATGGCGCGCTTCACGAATAAAGTTGTGGCGGTTACTGGCGCGGCCTCAGGCATCCGCGCCGCGACAACGCATCTGTTCGCAAATGAAGGCGCGCAGGTGATCGCGTTCGATACAAGCCCGACATTGGCGGACAGCTTTGCTGGGGATGACGCCATCGTCACGATGCAGGGCGACGCCGGACGCGAGGAGGATGTGCTGGCGATGTATTCGCTGGCGACAAGCCGCTTCGGCGGCGTCGACATCGTCTGCGCGAACGCGGGCGTGACGGGCGGCGAAGCCGGATTGTTCGACCAGAGTGTCGAAAGCTGGGAACAGGTGTTGCGCATCAACCTGATCGGTCCGTTTCTGGCCGTCCGGCTTGGCGCCAGGACCATGTTGGATACCGGCAGGATCGGCTCCATCGTCTGCACCGCTTCGGTCGCGGCGCTGCGCGCGGGGGCGGGCGGTCCGGCCTATTCGGCGTCGAAGGCGGGCGTCATGAACCTCGTCCAGATCGCAGCCCAGCAGCTTGCCGGATCGGGCATTCGCGTCAACGCGGTCTGCCCCGGCCTCATCGAAAGCGGCATGACCAAAGACCTGTATGACAAGGCGCACGCCAAGGGTCGGGAGGGGTCGATCGGCAAGCTCAACCCGCTCCGGCGCGGCGGACATCCGGCCGAAATCGCTCAGGCTATCGCCTTTCTCGCATCGGACGAGGCCAGCTACGTCAACGGGCACGCCCTGGTCGTGGATGCAGGGCTTTCGACTTCTCACCCCTTCGCCCGACCGAGCGCTCTGGGCGAAACCATTTTTTGAGAGAGATATTATGATCGAAACGCATCGCCACGGCACTGTTCTGGAAATCCAGATCGGCAATCCGCCCGTCAATGCGCTGTCCGAGGATGTCCGGCGCGGAATCTATCAGGCGGTGCAGGCCGCCCAGACCGACGATGGCGTTTCCGCCGTGGTGATCCACGGGGCGGGGCGGATGTTCAGCGCGGGCGCCGACATCACCGAGTTCGGCAATCCGCTCGCCGAGCCGGGACTTGCGGCGGTGATCGACGCGATCGAAGCCAGTGCCAAGCCTGTCGTCGCAGCCATCCATGGTTCCGCGCTGGGCGGCGGGTTGGAGGTCGCGCTGGGCGCGCACTATCGCGTGGCGACCGCGAGCGCGAAGCTCGGGCTACCCGAAGTCGCGCTGGGTCTGTTACCCGGTGCCGGCGGCACCCAGCGCCTTCCCCGCCTCGTCGGCATCCCTGCTGCGCTTGACATGATCGTTTCGGGCAGCCCCATTTCAGGGACCAAGGCGCTGGAAATCGGTCTGCTGGACAAGATCGCGCCGGAGGCAAGCCTGGTGGAAGACGCCATCGCTTACGCCGCGACGCTCGACCGGCCGCGTCCCACCGGCGCGCGTGCCGTTTCCTTCGAGGGGGACGAGTTCGACCGGTTCGCGGAACAGAATGCGCGCAAGATCAAGGGTCTCGACGCGCCTCAGGCCTGTATCGAGGCCGTCCGGGCGGCGACCACCTTGTCGCTTGCCGAGGGGCAGGAGAAGGAGCGGAGCCTTTTTCATCGGTTGATGGACGGCGCGCAATCGAAGGCGTTGCGCCATGCGTTCTTTGCCGAGCGCGCCGCCGCCAAGATCGACGGCCAGCCCAAGGATGTGCCGTTGCGGTCCATCGCAAAGGTCGGTGTGATCGGCGCGGGCACGATGGGCGGCGGAATTTCCATGAATTTCCTGTCTGCCGGCATTCCGGTCACGATCGTAGAGATGGCCCAGGAAGCGCTCGACCGCGGCACAAGCCTGATGCGCAAAAATTATGAGGCCACCGCAGCCAAGGGGCGCATGACCAGCGCGCAGGTTGAGGGCGCGCTGGCGCTGCTCACGCCCACGCTGGATTTCAACGCCCTTTCGGACTGCGATCTCATCATCGAGGCCGTTTACGAGAATATGGACGTGAAGAAGGAGATTTTCGCGCGGCTCGACGGCATCGCCAAGCAGGGCGCGATCCTCGCCTCCAACACATCCTATCTCTCGGTCGACGAGATCGCGCAGGCGACGAAGCGGCCGCAGGACGTTGTCGGCCTGCATTTCTTCTCGCCTGCCAATATCATGAAGCTGGTCGAGGTGGTGCGCGGCGACAAGACTGCGCCGGACGTGCTGGCCACGGGCATGGCGATCGCGCGCAAGATCGGCAAGGTGCCGGTGGTATCGGGCGTGTGCTTCGGCTTCATCGGCAACCGGATGCTGGACCCTCGACTGGAGGGTGCGATGGAGATGCTGCTGGAAGGCGCGACGCCCGATCAGATCGACCGTGTCTCGGTCGCCTTCGGCATGCCGATGGGGCCGTTACAGATGATCGACCTCGCCGGCGTCGACATCGGCTGGCATCGCGACCCCACCCGTATCGAAAGCCTGCGCGACGCGCTCAATGCCGTGGGCCGCTGGGGGCAGAAGGCCGGTGGCGGCTTCTACGACTATGACGAGAAGCGCCGTCATCTTCCCTCCCCGGTCGCGAGCGGGATCATCGACGCGTTCCGGGCGAAGGCCGGCGTGACGCCGCGCGCCATTTCCGACGAGGAAATCATGGTTCGCACCATGCACGTCATGGTCAATGAAGGAGCCAAGATTCTGAGCGAGGGCATCGCCCAGCGTGCATCGGACATCGATGTCGTCTGGATCTACGGTTATGGCTGGCCGCGACATACCGGCGGACCGATGTTCTGGGCGGAGCAGGTCGGCCTCGCCACCGTCGTTGCCGACCTTGAGCGCTATGCGGATCGGCTGGGCGACGACTTCTCGCTGTCACCGCTTCTGGTCGATGCTGCGCGCAGTGGCCGGTCGCTCGACGAAGCGAACGCCGGATGAGCGACATGCTGGTGCGCTTGCAGGCCGATACCGGGGTCACGCACCATTCGGATTGGCTGACGGTTGATCAGGCGATGATCGACCGCTTCGCCGATGCGACGATGGACTGGCAGCATATCCATGTCGATCCGGAGCGGGCGCGCGAGACCCGTTTCGGGGGCACCATTGCGCACGGCTTTCTGGTCCTGTCGTTGCTTTCCTATCTTGAGGAAAAGACCACGGCGGCGCGATTGCCGGACATCAAGGTCGGCGTGAATTACGGCTTTGACCGCGTGCGGTTCGTGTCGCCGGTAAAGGCCGGCAGCCGCATCCGTTCGGCTTCGACGCTCAGGAGCGTGAAAGAGAAGAACCCCGGCCACTTCGAGCAGACGCAGCACATCTGCGTGGAAGTCGAGGGGCAGGAAAAGCCCGCTGTCGTGGCGACGTGGGTAACCCAGTTTTTTGTGTGACCATAAGGGTCTGCCTAGGAGATTTATAATGCAGGACGCCGTTATCGTGTCAGCCGCGCGGACTCCCATCGGGCGCGCCTATCGCGGTGCGTTCAACGCGACACCGTCGCCGACCCTTGCTGCTCATGCGATCCGGGCGGCGGTGTCCCGCGCCGGCATAGATCCGGCCGAAATCGACGATGTGCTGTTGGGCGCATCGTTGCAGCAGGGCTATCAGTCCACCATCGGCCGAACCGCCGCGATGCGTGCCGGACTGCCTGTCACCGTCGCGGGCATGTCGCTCGACCGGCAATGCGCTTCCGGTCTCATGACAATCGCCACGGCTGCCAAGCAGATCATGGTCGACCGGATGAAGGTGATCGTGGCGGGCGGCGTCGAATCCATTTCGCTGGTTCAGACCGAGGCGCTCAGGATCGATGAGGATCCCGAACTGGTGGCGATGGTGCCCGATATGTTCATGCCCATGTTGCAAACCGCCGAAACCGTCGCGCGGCGTTATGGCATCGGTCGCGAGCGGCAGGACGCCTATGCGCTGCGGTCGCAGCAGCGCACGGCGGCCGCGCAGCAGAATGGCGCGTTCGATGACGAGATCGTGCCCGTCGAAGCGACCATGACGGTGCGCGACAAGGCCACCGGCGCGGTGTCGTCCCAGATCGTCACGCTGACCAAGGATGAGGGCGCACGGCCCGAAACGACCGCCGAAGGACTGGCCGCGCTCAAGACCGTGGTCGAAGGCGGCACGATAACGGCGGGCAATGCGAGCCAGTTGTCCGACGGTGCGGCGGCTGTCGTCATCATGGATGCCGGTCTGGCCGCCGAACGCGGGCTGCGTCCTCTGGGCCGTTATGTCGGCATGGCGGTTGCGGGCACGGAACCTGACGAAATGGGCATCGGCCCGGTGTTCGCCATTCCCAAGCTGCTCCAGCGCTTCGGCCTCACCATGGACGACATCGGCCTTTGGGAACTCAACGAAGCCTTTGCCGTCCAGGTGATCTATTGCCAGGACAGGCTGGGCATCCCGGAAGACCGGCTGAACGTGAACGGCGGGGCGATTTCCATCGGCCATCCCTACGGCATGTCGGGCGCACGTCTGGTTGCCCATGCTTTGATCGAGGGACGTCGGCGCGGCGCGCGCTATGTCGTGGTGACGATGTGCGTCGGGGGCGGCATGGGCGCTGCCGGCCTGTTCGAGGTTCTGTGATGAAAGCCTTGCTTTCCATCGAACCGGGCGGCCCGAAATCTCTGAGGCTGTCCGATATTCCGGTGCCGGACCTTGGCCCTGGCCAGTTGCGCGTGCGCGTGCTGGCCTGCGGCATCAACTACCCCGACGTTCTGGTCATCGAGGACAAATATCAGTTCAAGCCGCCACGGCCTTTCGCGCCGGGTGTCGAGGTTTCGGGCATCGTGGATGCGGTGGGCGAGGGCGTGACGGGCTGGCGACAGGGCGACAGTCTGATCGCGACCCTGGCTCAATCGAGCGGCGGCCTTGCCGAATATGCCGTGTTCGATGCGGCTGACGCGTTCAAGATTCCCGAAGGGCAAGATCCCGTCGCGGCTGCCGGGCTTTTACTCACCTATGCCACCACGATCCATGCGCTCGTCGATCGGGGAAATCTGACAGCGGGTGAGACGCTTCTGGTGCTGGGGGCGGCGGGCGGCGTCGGGCTGGCGGCCATCGAAATCGGCAAGGTCATGGGCGCGCGCGTCGTCGCTGCCGTATCCAGCGAGGAAAAGGCGAAGGTGGTCCTTGCCGCCGGGGCTGACGACGTCATGGTCTATGGCCGCGCGCCGTTCGACAAGGAGCAGGCGCGCGCTCTGGGGCTGGCGTTCAAGGAACGGGTGGGACCGGAGGGCGCGCATGTCATCTACGATCCCGTGGGTGGCGACTATGCCGAGCCGGCCCTCCGCTGCATTGCCTGGGAAGGCCGCTATCTGGTCGTCGGTTTTCCGGCCGGGATACCGAAGATACCGCTCAATCTGCCGCTCCTCAAATCCTGCGATATTCGCGGCATCTTCTGGGGCGGCTTCGCCAAGCGCGCGCCAGACCATAACCGGCGCAATATCCTGCAATTGATCGACTGGTGGACGGCGGGCCGCATCGCGCCCAAAATCGATCAGATTTTTCCTCTCGCCCGAGGCGGCGAGGCCATTGCCCGGCTCGCAAGCCGGTCGGCGGTCGGGAAAGTCATCGTCACGATGGACGCATGATGGACAGCGGAACCGCCCTGGGCATGTCCGCGCCCCGAGCGATCGGGGTTCTGCCGGTGATGTCCATCGTCCTGACAGGGCTGGCAAGCGCCGCCATCATCGTTGCGATGCCCGGGCTGCTCGCCGGCATGTCCTCGAATATCGGCCTGACCGACAGCGAGATCGCGCTCATCACCTCTTCGGAGATGGGCGGGACGACGGTAACGACCCTTTTCGTGGCAGCATGGCTGAGCAGGCTCGACCGGCGCAAGGCGGCCCTTGTCGGGCTGGTTCTGATCATATGGGCAAATCTGCTTTCCGCTTATGCCACGACCTTCCTGACGCTCATCGTCGCCCGCTTCATCGCGGGTCTGGCGGCTGGCGCGCTTCAGGGAATATTGTCCGCCAGCATCGCGGTCACTCCGATACCAGATCGTATCTTTGCGATCTATCTCACCGCAAATCTGACCGCGACGACCGTCATGCTGGCCCTACTGAGCCGGCTTAGTGCCATAGGACATCCGCAATGGCTTTTCATGTCGGTCGTCACTCTGGCGACGCTCGCCATTTTGTTGCTTCGCTGGCTGCCCACAGGCGTCGCGGCTCTTCAACCCAAGGCGGAGAAGATTACGAAGCCCGGCCATGGATATGGCCTGTCCGCGCTGCTCGGGACTTTCATTCTGCTGGTCGGCGTCGGTCTTACATGGCCGCTGGTGGGCGTGCTGGGGCTGGATCGCGACATGTCGGGCGAAGCGGTTGCCAGCGCCCTGTCCTTAGCAACCATAGGTGGCATCGCTGCGAGCCTTCTGGTGTCCGCCGTAGGGGACAGGGCGGGGCGGCTGCTGCCCATATCGGCTGGCGCGGCGGGCCTGTGCATCGCCGTGTTGATCTTTGAGTTCGACAGCGGCCGGACGAGTTTCGCGGCGGCGGCCTTTGTCTTCATGTTCTGCTGGGTGCTGATCCTGCCCTATTGCGCCGGGCTGGTCGCCACGCTCGATCCCAGCGGACGCCTCTCGGTCCTGTGGGTCACGATGCAGTTTGCTGGCCTCGCCACCGGGCCGATCATCGCCGCCGGCCTGTTGCCGTCATCCGCCGATCTGCCCTTCTACGGCTCGTTCATGTGCTTTGGCATTGCCGCTGCCTTGACCCTCTATGCCGAGCGCGGATCGCGTTCGGCCCCTGAAATTCTGGAGAATCCCGTTTCATGACAACCAAATCCCGTGTTTGGACGCTCGTGAGGAGGGCCGAAGGCCTCCCCAGCAGCGATCTGTTCGAATTGCGCGACTTTGACGATGCGCCGCTTGCCGAAGGCGAGGTTCGGGTGCGGAACGACTGGCTCACGGTCGGGCCAGCCATGCGGGTGCGGATGTCGGCAGAGACGCGCGGCTATCTTGCGCCCTATGTTCTGGGCGATCCCATTCCGGGCTGGGCCGTGGGCGAAGTGATCGCGTCACGCTCCGCCGATCTCAAACCCGGCGACCGGGTTCTTCACCAGTTCGGCATGCGCGATTACGGGCAGGGGCCAGCATCGAGCTTCGAAAAGCTGCCCTCGTCCGGCGCGCCCGAACATTATCTGAACGCTATGGGCTCTACCGGCTTTGTCGCCTATTTCGGCCTGTTCGAAATTGCGAAGGCCAAAGCCGGGGAGACGCTGTTCGTGTCGGCCGCGGCGGGTGCGGTCGGCAGCACTGCGGTGCAGATCGGCAAGGCCATCGGCCTGAAGGTCGTCGGCTCCGCGGGAGGCAGCGCCAAGGGTGAGCGGTTGAAAGAGATCGGCGCCGACGCGGTGATCGATTACAAATCCCCCGGTTCGCTGGAGAGAAAGCTGGCGGCGGCGGCTCCGCAGGGCATCGACATCTACCTCGACAATGTGGGGGGCGAGCATCTCGACGCCGCGCTCTCCAGCGCGAACCCGAATGCGCGGTTTGCGATCAGCGGAATGATCGGCAGCTATAATCAGGAGCGCGCCTCCGAAACGATGCACAACCTCAACCGCATCGTGACGCAGCGTATCCATATCCAGGGCTATCTGCCCTATTCCGACCGCGCGGACCTGCTGGGTGCCTTTCGCGAGCAGATGTCCGCATGGATCGCGGACGGAACCGTTCGTCCATGGCAGGAAATCCGTGACGGGCTGGAGAGTGTTCCGCAAGCCATTCAGGATCTTTTCGCCGGTGGTTTCGCGGGCAAGCCCCTCATTCGCCTCAACATCGAGGACGCGCGCCCTTGACCGGCGCGGTTCATTCGCCCTCCGCAGGCAGCGGAGGCAGCCATCGAAAGGACGACTTCATGATAGCTCCCCTTATCTCGCTTTCCGGGCGCGTTGCTCTTGTGACCGGCGCCGGCCAGGGTCTGGGTCGTGCACACGCCCTCGCGCTGGCCCGGCATGGCGCCATGGTCGCGGTGAATGACCTGTCCCAAAAGGATGCCGAGGCGGTCGCGCAGGAAATTGTCGCCGCGGGCGGACAGGCCATCGCCTGTTCGGCCAACGTCGCCGATCCCGGCAGCGTAACCGGGATGGTCGACGAGATTGTGGCGCGATGGGGACAAGTCGACATCCTCGTCAACAATGCCGGCATCTTGCGCGATCGCACCTTCGCAAAGTCGACCATCGAAGATTTCCGGGCCGTGATCGACGTGAACCTGATGGGGTCGGTCCATTGCACGCACGCCGTCTGGAACCTGATGCGCGAACAGGGATATGGCCGGGTGGTCTTCACCACCTCATCGTCGGGACTATACGGGAATTTCGGCCAGGCGAATTACAGCGCGGCCAAGATGGCGCTGGTCGGCCTGATGCAGACGCTCGCGATCGAGGGGGAGCGCTACGGCATCCATGTCAATTGCCTTGCGCCCAGCGCGGCGACGGGCATGACCAGCGGCCTCTACGACAGCGGCGACCTTGCGCGTCTGGGCAGCGATATGGTCGCTCCCGCGATCGTCGCCCTATGCGCCGAAGAAGCGCCGACCCGTGCCATCATGCTCGCTGGCGCGGGCCGGTTCGCACGGGCGCATGTGACGATGACCAGAGGCGCCTATCTGATCGAGGAAGAAGATATGGCGGCGGCTATCCTGTCGCAGATGGACAGGATCGGCGACCGTGCGGGCGAGCATGTGCCGGCGTCCGGCCCGGAACAGCACCGCATGGAAGTGGCCGGGCTGCAAGAGCTCGTCCGGTAACGCCGCTACCGAATATGAGGGGATATGGCGAAGGCTTTTTGAGACCCTACAGGGTTCTCGATCTGTGCGATCACCGCGGGCTGCTGGCCGGCCATATGCTGGCGCAGATGGGCGCGGACGTCGTGCAGGTGGAACCCGAACGGGGAAATCCTGCCCGGCAGCTCGCGCCGTTCGCACAGGATTGGCCCGACGGGGATCAATCCTTGTTCTGGGCCACTTACGCCGCAGGCAAGCGGTCCATCGTCGTGGATCCCGGCCGGGACGAGGCGCTATGGGAGCGTTTGCTGCAATCGGCCGATCTGCTGATCGAGTCCTTTACGCCCGCGCAAGGGCGGCCGTCCTGGCTCGATCCGCGCGTGTTGGCCGAACGCCATCCGCACCTTATCCATGTTTCGATCACGCCGTTCGGACTGGAAGGCTCCAAACACGACTGGCCGGACAGTGAGATCACCTTGTGGGCAGCGGGCGGCCCTCTCTGGCTGACGCGCGGGCATGACGACCGCCCATTGCGGATCAGCGTGCCGCAAGCCTATCTGCATGCCGGAGCGACGGCCGCCAGCGCGGCTCTGATCGCGCTGGCCGACCGCACGCGCACGGGCCTGGGCCAGCATGTCGATCTGGCGATCGTGCAGACCCTGCCCCAGTGCACGCTCGGAGCGGTCCTTGCCGAAGGGGTAGCGCATGCGGATTTCGTCCCGCGCAGGAAGCCGGGGGACGACCATGTGGTGGACCTGAGCGGCAGCGGGTCCATCACGCGCAAGTCCAAATGGACAGTGTCGGACGGTCTGGCGGAGATGCATCTGGGCATCGGGCTAGCCGCCGGTCCCGCATCCAACAAGCTCATGACATGGATGCGCGATGAGGGCTGGTTCCACCCGACATTCAGCAACTGGGACTGGAGCACGCTTCACGAGAATATCCTTGCCGGGGATGTCAGCGAGGCCGATCTCGACGCGGTTCGGGTCTGGGTGCAATCCTTTCTCGCCACGCGGCACAAGGACGAACTGGTCGGGGTCGCGATCCAGCGCGGCGTCCGCATAGCGCCGATCCTGACGGTTGCCGATCTGGCCGAAAGCCCCCAGTTCGCAGCGCGTGACTTCATCGACACCATAGATGGTCCCTTCGGACCCTACAGGATGCCGGGGGCTTTCGCCCGCGGCTGCCCTGACGGATTTGTGCAACCCCGTCCTGCTCCCCGGCTGGGCGAACATGACGCCGAAGTCCGGGACGAGTGGTTGGCCGGAAGGCGGTCGCTGCCCGCTCCTGCCGTCGCCCACAACATGAGTGACAGGCCGCTGGAGGGACTGAAAGTGCTCGACCTTGCCTGGGTTGTCGCGGGTCCGTTGATGGGACGCACCCTGGCAGACTTTGGCGCGGCGGTCGTGCGCGTTGAATCCTCGCGTCGGGTCGAGACCGCGCGCGTCATGGGGCCGTTCCCGCACGGCCAATATGACGTGCAGCAATCCGCGCTGTTCGAGACCTGCAACGCCGGCAAGTTGGGACTGTCGCTCGACCTGTCTAAGGAACCGGCGCGCGACGTCGTTCGCGATCTCGTCCGGTGGGCCGATGTCCTTGTCGAATCCTTCACGCCCGGCCAGATGGCCAAATGGAATCTTTCCTATGAAGAACTGCGTGCCATCAATCCCGAACTGGTGATGGTGAGCACATCCCTGTCCGGGCAGGATGGTCCCAACGCACGCTATTCGGGATATGGGAACCACGGCGCGGCCCTTTCCGGGTTTCAATATATCGTTGGTGGACCGGATGGGCGTCTAGCCGGTCCTTATGGGCCCTATACAGACTTTGTGGCGCCGCGCTTTGGTCTGGCGGCGCTGCTCGCCGCGCTGGATTACCGGCGGCGGATAGGCAAGGGATGCCATCTCGACATATCCCAGGTCGAGGCGGGCGTGCAGTTTCTGGCGCCGCAAATCGCGGCCTGTTCGGTGACAGGCGAGATACAGGGGGCGGTGGGCAATCGCGACGCGCTGATGGCGCCCCATGGCGTATTCCGGGCGGCTGGCGAGGATCAATGGATCGCCATCGCCGTCGAGAATGACGGGCAGTGGCGCGATCTGGCCCTGCTGATGGGCGGCGCAAGTCTGGAACGGGACGAGCGCTTCGCCACCGCGCAAATGCGCCGGGCGCATGTCGACGAACTGGAGGCAATCGTCGAGGACTGGACGGCAGCGCGGGATGTGCAATGGCTGGAGCAAAGCTTGCGCCGGTGCGGCATTCCTGCCCATCGCGTCCAGTCCATCTATGGCATGGGCGCCGATCCACAAATGCGCGAGCGGGAACATCTGGTTCGGGTCGACCATCCCCTTTCCGGCACGGCGATGATCGAGGCAGCGCCATTCCGCCTGTCGCGCACGCCTGCGCGCTATGAGCTTTGTGCGCCGCCCTATGGCCGGGACAATGATCGCGTGCTGCGTGGGATTCTGGGTTACGGCAAGGACCGTCTCGACGCCTTGGCGACGGCGGACGCCTTGGCCTGATCGACGGCTAAAGCGCCATTCTGCAGCATGAGGGAAGGGCTGTGATCGAACTATATCATTGCGATGGCGCACGATCGTTTCGCGCGCTCTGGATGCTGGAAGAATTGGGCGCGGAATACAGGTTGCACATGCTGCCGTTTCCGCCCCGTTTTCGCGCGCCCGCCTATCTGGAAATCAATCCGCTGGGCACGATTCCTTTTATGATCGTGGATGGAGCAGCAATGAGCGAATCCTCTGCCATCTTGCAATATCTGGCGGACACTCATCCCGGCGCGGGGCTGTCCGTTGCCCCGTCCGATCGCGCCTATCCCGATTATCTCAATTTTCTGCACATGGGGGAAGCGACGCTCACTTTCCCGCAGACGCTGTATTTTCGCTACGCCATGCTGGAACCGCAGGAGCGCCGCAACCCGCAAGTGGCGGAGGATTATCGACGCTGGTTCCTCAAGCGTCTGGACGTGGCGATGGGCATGATGAGCGGGCGGGATTATGCGTGCGGCGATCATTTCACGGCAGCCGATATATCGGTCGGCTATGCCATCAAATTCGCAGAGGCATTGGGTCTGGGCGATGATCTCGCTCCGGCGGCGATCCAATATTTCCGCAGGCTCGAAGCACGCCCAGGCTATCGGCGGGCCATGGCGGTCGAGCGGGACAATGCCATTGAATAACCGGAGGATGGGCCTCGTCCGCCCCTCGCGCTCATGCGATTCTGCCCAAATTGCGACCAGGCCGTTGCGCGATAGGGTCATGGCGGTGGGGTGCACGCCCTATTATCACACGTCACGAGGTTTCAGGAAATCCCCATGCAGACACGCATTACTCAATTATTCGGCATTCGGTATCCCATCGTTCAAGGCGGCATGCATTTTGTCGGCAAGGCCGAATTGGCGGCGGCTGTTTCGCAAGCTGGCGGCCTTGGCATATTGACAGCGCTGACGCAGCGGACGCCTGCCGATCTGGCGGCGGAAATCGACCGATGCCGCGCGATGACCGACAAGCCGTTCGGGGTCAATCTGACTTTCTTGCCGGTGGTGAACGCGCCCGACTATCCGGGCTATGTAAAGGTTATCTGCGAGAAGGGCATCCCGGTCGTGGAAACTGCGGGAAATAATCCCGTGGAGCATCTGCCGACGCTGAAGGCGGCGGGCGTCAAGGTCATCCATAAATGCACCTCGATCCGCCATGCGCTAAAGGCGCAGGACATCGGATGCGACGCCGTCAGCGTCGATGGTTTCGAATGCGGCGGCCATCCCGGCGAGGATGACGTTCCGGGCCTGATCTTGCTGCCGCTGGCGGCAAAAGCGCTTTCTGTGCCCTTCATCGCGTCAGGCGGAATGGCGGACGGCAAGTCCCTCGTCGCCGCGCTCGCGCTGGGCGCGGATGGCATGAATTTGGGCACACGCTTCGTGGCGACGCAGGAGGCGCCGGTGCATGATCGCGTCAAGCAGGCGATCGTGCAGGCTGGCGAGCGGGACACGCGCCTCATCATGCGCCCGCTCAGGAACACTGAACGCGTGCTGCGCAACCCGGCCGTGGATCAGATCGTCGACAAGGAACGGGCGCTGGGCGACCGCATCCGGTTCGAGGACATTGCCGAGCAAGTGGCCGGTGTCTACTACCGGATCATGGTCGATGGCGATGTCGATGCCGGAGCCTGGAGTTGCGGCATGGTCGCCGGACTGATCGACGACATCCCGACCGTCAAGCAACTTATCGACCGCATCGTCGCGGAGGCGAAGTCCATCACCAAAGAGCGGCTGGCGGCGGTCTTCTGATCGGCATCATGAGCGCCCCCGGCAGGGGCGCTCAAACAGGCGCGCGGTTCAGCTTGCCGCCGGGATGATGGGCAGCAAGACGCGGGAGGGATGTGCTTCATCATGAAGCACCTGCTGATGCGCAACCTTGGCGTCGGCCAACGTGCCGCCCCACTCATCCCAGATGTTGAGATTTCTCGCCCAGCGCGGGAAGCAACTGCTGGTGACATCAAGCTGCAATCGATGGCCCGCCTTGAACAGGTTGCTCGTCGGCAAAAGTTCGATGCGCAGCAAATAGGGCTTGCCGGGTTCCAGCGGCGCTGCCTGATGGGTTAGGTCGTCGGGATTGTCGCGGTAGCGGGCGCGAATGATGCCATCAGTGATGAGGCGTGCCGTGCCATCCGGATGAACATCGACCAGCCGGGCCACGAAATCGGTGTCGACCATATCGGTCGTCACCCACAGTTCGACAATCGGCGTCCCCGTAACTTCGAGATCCTGTTCTAGAATGTCGGATTTATAGACCAATATGTCATCGCGTTTCTCGATCACATTCTGGTCGCTGCCGCCTGGGACGCAGCTTACGCCGAACACGGCGCCACCGCGCGTGGGCACAGGATTAGCGGGATCGTAGACGAAGGCGTCGGGCGGGCCGCCGCCGCCCTGCCGCAGCAACAGGACGCCGTCCCCCTGACCGCTATTGGCCTTGCCGCCGCTCGATAAATAACAGGGCGTTACAATGGTCCGCGCGATCGGCCATTCCTGTTCGTCACGCCACCTGTTCGCGCCCATGACCCAGATCTTGACGGGCGCTTCTGCGTTATCCGCGTCGTCCAGCTCGGAAAAATAGCGGGCGGCAAGCCCCATATGGCCAAAGGGGTTGAGCGCCTGGATAGCGGCGGAACCGGGCGAAATCTGTTCGCCCGTCATCTTGCTCTGCGGATGATGCGCCCAGGAGCCGACGATCAACCGGCTTTTTTGTCGCGCGGCTTCGCTGCCGCCTCTCGCACGCATGCCGACGAACTGGTCGATCGAGCCCCGGATGAATATGTCATACCAGCCCGCGACGATCAGCGCGGGCACGGTGATGTTCTCATACTCGTTCGCCCGCGTGCTCGCCTTCATGGAAGGATCATCGGCGCGTTTCTCCAGCAGATCAAAAAGCTGAGCGCCCTGCACGCTGCTCGCTGCCGGTTCGAAGCGACCGAGGGGGAGATGGTCGTAACCGCCGTCCCGCGCCAAGGTTTCGAGGGCGCCCCCTGCGCGTCCGACCGCCGCGCCCTTGGCTTCGGGGGAATCCCAGTCGCGGCGCATGAGCGCTTCCACGCCGATCATGGTCCACCAATAGCCATTGAGTTCAAGCTCGAAGACGCCGCCGCAATAGATGAACGAGCGGTTGAACCAACCCACCGGAACGATGGGATTGATTCCCAGAAGTGAGGGCGGTTGCTCGGCCGCTGCCGCCCATTGCACGAACCCCAGATAGGAAGGGCCGCTCATATAGACCTTGCCGTCGGAATAGGGGAGGGCGGCGGCCCATTCGACCGCCTCCGCGCCGTCCTGTCCTTCGTCTACCCATGGCTGGAAATCGGCCTTGCCGTCCGACGTTCCGCGTCCCCGCACATCCTGGATGATGGTGACATATCCATGCCGGGCACCGTGCGTCAGGTCGGTCGTGAACCCTGGCGCTACCGCTTTGCCATAGGGCGTGCGTGCGAGAATGACCGGCCATCGCCCTTCTCCCGCCGGCCGCGCCACATCGGCCCGGAGCACCGTCCCGTCGCTCAGGGTGCACGGAACGTCATAGTGGATCACCACGTCCTTCGGAGCGGTATCCTGATCAAAGGACGACATAGTCACGCAAACTCCAGAAACTGCTTGGTCACACCAGCGCCTCCAAAAAGAGGCATTCTGGCCGGCAAAACATGTTTGGCCGGCCAGAATTTCCTGTTCATTATTTCAATCGGATCCGCAGATCCGACTAGAAATGATAGCCCACAGACATGCCCACCTGGCGTCCCGGCTGATATTGACCGAGCGCGAGTGAGCCGATGATGGAGGACACGACAATGACATTGCCCTTCACCTGTTCGTCCGTCACGTTCTTGACGAACAGGCTGCCCGTCAAGCGCCCGTCCTCGCTCTCATAGTTCAGGAACAGGTTGAGCTTGCCCACCGATTTCTGGGAAGAGATCGGCAGGTTGAACTCGGTGAAATAGACGCGGGACTTCCAGTCGTAGCGGGCGCCGAAGGTGACTTTGCCCGATGAGGTCGCGAAGTCGTAATAGCCGCCAAGACTGCTCGTATATTTGGGCGACTGCGGCAACGCGTTGCCCGACAGGTCGAGCGAGCAGGGAACCGTGCCAACGCCGGTGCCCGGATCGCACGTGTTGGGCCGGGACGAGTCCGCCGTCTGGAACTGGTCGAACGTCGCATTCAGATAGGCGCCGGACCAGTCGATGCGGAACGCATCAGTCAGACGCAAGGAGGTTTCCAGCTCGACACCATAGACCGTCGCCTTGGCCGCGTTGGTCACGGAGGAGGAGACGCCGACGATCTGGTTCACCTGCAAGTCGTCATACTTCATGTAGAAGGCGGCAAGATTGGCTTGCAGTGCCCGGTTGAAGAAGTTGCCCTTCAGCCCTGCTTCATAGTTGGCATTGGTTTCCGGCCGGAAAGACGGAGCCAGGGTGCCCGCCGAATATCCGCCGCCCTTGAAGCCGGTCGAATATTTGAGATAGCCGTCGAGCGTCTGGCTGAACGCATATGAAGCGCCAATTTCGTAGGTCAGCCGGTCCCAATTCGAGGATGACGACTGGAGCGCGCCGCCATTGATGAAATTATTATACTGAACGATCGATTTCTTGTCGCGAGTGTAGCGCAGCCCGGCGAACAGCTTGAAATCGGGCGTGAAGGCATATTGGGCACGCCCGAACGCCGCGTAAGAGGTCGTGATGAGCGGAACGGCTCCGCCGAACACTGTGATGTCGTTGAGCACGACGCCGCCCCCTAACGGGGCTTCGGCGATGGGAACCTCGATTGCCTGTTCAAGATGCTCCCGGAAATAATTGACGCCGAGCAGATAGGTGAATGGCTTCGCATTGTCCGAGGTGTAGATCAGTTCGTTGTAGGTCTGGCGCGCCGTATTCTTGAAGGACGCATATGTATCCTCCGCCGCGGTGCCGTCGCCGTCCGATACATTCAGCAGCTTGGAGTCGGCATAGGAGAGGAGAGCCTTCAGGTTTCCGCCACCCAGCGCCCAGTTCAAGGTCAGGTTGGCATTGAAAGCGTGAACCTTGCGATAGTTGATGTTCGCGAACACTTCCCGCTTGCCGACATCACCACGCGACTGCCCGACGAGGATCGAAGGCAGCGGGATGGTCGAATCGGGCGTTCCTTCCAGGAAGCTCGCCGGCCCGTTGGAATCGTCGTTGGCATATTCGACCAGAACCCGCGCATTGAACGTGTCGGAAGGTACCCACTTGATTTGACCGCGGATGGACTGGTTCTTCGCGTCGTCCAGCCGGTTGGGGCCATTGGGAAGCAGATTGCGCGTGAACCCGCTATTATATGTCTGCTGCGCGGCTACGCGACCGCTGAGCGTCCCCGACTCGTTGAGCGCGCCGTTGACGAAGCCGGATAGCTGGAACAGGGCGGGGCTGACGCCCGCCGTCAGGTCAAAGCCGTAATGCGTCTCTGCCGTCGGTTCGTTCGGAACCACGTTGATGACACCTCCGGTGGCATTGCGCCCGAACAGGGTGCCCTGCGGTCCGCGAAGAATCTCCACCCGGGCGAGATCGAGGAAGGTGGCAAGGGTCAGCGAAGGCTGACCGATATAGACACCATCGGAATGGATCGCGACGCCCGAATCCTGGCCCGCGTTGATCTGCTGATTGCCGATGCCGCGAATCGTGATGTTCGACGAATTATAGCTGTTGCCGATCTGGATGTTCGGGCTTGGCCCGACCAGATCATTGAGGCTCTTCGTCTGGGCGGCCTCAAGCTTTTGTCCGGCATAGGCAGACACAGCGATGGGGGTCTTCCGAACCGTGTCGCTTCGGCGCGATGCAGTGACAATGATGTCGCCGAGGCTTTGCGACGATGCGTCTTGCGCGGGTCGCGCCGCACTGGCCGCCGGTTGTACCGGCGACACGTCCGCTTGAGCCAGCGCGGCGTGCGACGCACATGTTCCGCAGATGGCAACAATCAATCGATGACGCAATTTCCCCTCCTCATTCATTGGTGTCTCCATCTTTTAATGCGTCTCCGCATTCCTCTGGAATGATGGTTATTTGCAAAGCGGGGGTGATAATTTCTCGCACGAGCGTGAATGGAAAATCAGTCATCGACGAGGCTAGCAGGGAGTGCCTGGCGTTCGTCGTGGCGCGCAGTTCAAATATGAGGAACTGCTCGGCGGCGAAATCTTTTACAGCCTCGCGAGGCCGGGGTGCTGATCGAAGCTTAGCGGCGCCAT
Organism: Sphingobium sp. TB-6; assembly: GCF_012927365.1. Lineage (NCBI taxonomy): Bacteria > Pseudomonadati > Pseudomonadota > Alphaproteobacteria > Sphingomonadales > Sphingobiaceae > Sphingobium > Sphingobium sp. TB-6. The sequence continues at coordinate 135,914 of NZ_JABBGL010000001.1, forward strand.
TACAACACCGGCCGCCCTATATAGCGGCAGAGCATTGCAAACGGAGAAGGCGCCTCCAAAGCCCGAAATGCATTGGGTGGAGAGGACTTCGCGTTAAATTGACGGCGCTTTCAATGGCAACGGGTACTCGATGATCAGCCCGAGGCGCGCATTTTCGCCAAGCCTCCGGCCCAGTTCGTCACAGGCTGATAACCCAGTTCATCACGTGCCCTCTGGTTCGATACGGTGAAATCATAGCCTACCAGTCGAAGCATTTGCCGGGTCAGCGGCGGTTCACCCGATCGCCGGAAGGTCCGCCATATGAATTCCATAACCGTCGCCATTCGCCATGCCATGTCGAGAGGAGCGTTGGCGGCCTTCACTACAACGCCACGGGTGGAGAGTAGATCGGACAGCACTGCGCGCATCGACTGGTTCTTGCCGTCTGAAACGAAATAGGCGCGGCCTCCCGGCGATTTTTCGGCGGCCAGAATGGCGCATGCGCAAACATTGTCGACATGCGCTGTCGACATCATCTGTTCGCCGCCGGCCGGCCATCTGAACCGCCCCTCCGCAACATTTTTGACGATATTGTCGAGCATATGCATGCCCCGGCCCCAGATCATGGGCGGCATGATGACGGCCGTGCGAATGCCGGAGATCTTGTTCGCTTCCAAGACAAGTTCTTGCGCGCGCGCTTTGGTCGAAAGATAGGGCGCCCAGGACGGATAAGCGAGTGGCGTGTCCTCGGTTACGTCGCGCATCGGCTTTCCTTCGCCCATTACGACGCCAGCCGCGCTGATATACACGAAACACTCTACGCCTTCAGCCTGGGCGGCGGCCAGCATATTGGAAGTCCCTTCGATATTGACGCGCTCGAAGTCGGTAAGCGCGGCCCACATGGTAAACAGGGCAGCCGCATGAAAGACGAAGGCGGCGCCCGCCATCCCATCGCGAAGGCTGGCGAGATCGTTAAGATCGCCGGCGACCGGCTGGGCGCCGATCTCCCGCAGCGCCGCCGAATCGCCGGGTGAGCGATGCAACGCTCGCACGCTCCAGCCCTGCTCGACCAGATTCCGGACAAGGTGGCGCCCCAGCAGTCCGGTGGCCCCGGTCACGAATGCGGTTTTCATATCTCCGATCTCCACTAACTCAGCCGGAAATAGCCACGCATCATACAACTTACAATATTAGTTATATGTAAATTCCTTATTGCTGACGCTCGGGTTGTGGTGCATATCGCTCCGATGTCCGTGCAATCCGACCGGCCTCTCTCTGCCCTCACGGTGCTGGAAACCGCGAAGCGGCAGGTCCGCCGTTTCGGCGAAAGCAAGACCAATGTGGTCGATATTGCCCGCGCAATGGGCGTCAGCCACGCCGCGCTGTATCGCTTCTATCCTTCGAAGAGCGCGATCATGGACGCCATCGTTCAGGAAGCGATGGAAGACGAAGCCAGGCTGGCCGCCAAACATGTGGAGACGGACGGTCCCGCCGCCGAAAAGCTGACGGCGATGCTGCTCGACCTGCATCGTCGCAAACGCGAGCGGTTCGAGGGCGACCAGGAAATTCACAACCTGTATCGCCGCATCGTCGTGGAACGGCCTGACATGATCGCCGCCTATGCGGACCGCATCACGGCGTTGATCGCCCGCCTGATCGAAAAGGCGGTCCAGCGCGGCGAATGGAAGGTTGACGATGTGGATCTCGCGGCGGGCGTCGTTCGGGATGCCGGGATGATATATGTCCACCCCGCGTTCGTTGCGCAGCTTGTGGCCGCCGGAGCGCCAATCGAGGAGATGCTGCGCGCGACCATAGCCACACTGGCGCGCGCCTTCGAGGCGGGCATCCGCTACGCAGGCGGCGTGCATGTTGAGGGTGCCGCCGCGCCAGAGCCGATCTGAAGTGTCGCATGCGAACATCTATTTTCATGGCCCGGCGAGCGATCATTTCGATGGCGTCCGTTTCTTCAACCCGGGGGGAACCCGACACCGACAGGAGCCTGCTCGACCTGCTCCTCTGGCGGTGGAGATCACCGAAATCGTCGTGTCCGGCGGCAGTCCCGATGCGGTGCTTTTGTCTCACAACCATTATGGCCATCTCGATATACGGACGCTCCGGGCCTTGGAGGCGGGGCATGCGCCGTTGGGCATCACCCCACTGGGAAACGATGCCAGCATTTGCCGGCATGTGTCGGAGAGCCGCATAAGAACCGCGACTGGGGGACGTCATTCCTGTCGGTCCGACCTGCGAGGTTCACTCGTTCCGGCCAACCACTGGTCGTCTCGAGGCTCCGGCGACCGCCGGATGGCGCTATGGGGTGGCTTCATGATCCGCGCTGGTTCATGGCGGCCCAGCATGTGAACCTTGAAGAAGCCATCCAGATTCTGTGTGATCTCGAAGCGAAGGCCGCGATCGGCATGCACTGGGGCATCAGCGCTGATTTTGCCGACGACCAGCGCATGGGCCGGGCGGAAAGTCTGATCGAGGAGATGGAGAGCGAGATGAAGCGGGCGATTCCCGAACTCACCTCCATCTACATCCGTCCGGAAAAGCGGGAGGATGCCCTGGTCCTGCCGCGCCCCGCGCCTGATCCGCGATAGCGCCTAACCAGCGCGCTGGCTGGCCTGCATGTCCAGATTGCGCTAACTGGCCCCTTGACCTTGCCATGATGAACATCATCTAACGCCGGTCGATCGTTCCGGAACAGAGGCCTTCATGCTGTCAGCGACCCTCGCCCGCCATATGGGCGCGAGACATATTCATTATGGCTGGGCAGTGCTGGCCGCCACCTTTCTCACGATGCTGGTCGTCGCGGGGGCCGTGGGCGCGCCCGGCGTGTTCATCATTCCCTTGCAAAAGGAATATGGCTGGAGCGCGGCGGATATTTCAGGCGCGCTGGCCATCCGTTTCCTCCTCTTCGGCAGTATGGGGCCGTTCGCCGCCGCCTTCATGAACCGTTTCGGCGTGCGGCGGATGATGCTGATTTCGCTGTCCATCATCATCGTCGGCCTGTTGCTGTCGATGGGCATGACCGAGCTGTGGCAGCTCGTGCTGCTCTGGGGCGTCGTCATCGGTATCGGCACCGGCCTGACCGCGATCGTGCTGGGCGCCACCGTCGCCACGCGTTGGTTCACGCACAGGCGGGGTCTGGTCATGGGGCTGTTGTCCGCCAGCACGGCCACCGGCCAATTGGCCTTCCTGCCGCTGCTTGCCGGGCTGACGGAGCATTTCGGCTGGCGCGCTTCGGTCTTGCTGGTGTGCGGCGCAATTCTGCTGGCCGTCATGGTCGTGCTGCTGTTGATGCGCGACCGCCCCGCCGACCTCGGCCTGCCGCCCTATGGCGAGAGGGAGGTTCATCCCGCGCCGCCGCAGCCCGCCAGCTTCGGCGCCCTGCTGATGAGCCCGCTCCACATATTGGCCGATGCCGCGCGGGTGCCGAGCTTCTGGATATTGTTCTTCTCCTTCTACATTTGCGGCGCCAGCACCAACGGGCTGGTCCAGACGCATTTCATCGCGCTCTGCGGCGATTATGGGCTGGCGGCGGTGGGCGCGGCGTCGATGCTGGCGATGATGGGCCTGTTCGATTTCGCGGGTACGCTCGCGTCGGGCTGGCTGTCGGACAGGTTCGACAATCGCTGGCTGCTGTTCTGGTATTATGGGCTGCGCGGGCTGTCGCTGCTTTATCTGCCGTTCAGCGATTTCTCGCTCTACAGCCTGTCGGTCTTCGCGATGTTCTATGGCCTTGACTGGGTCGCCACGGTGCCGCCGACGGTCAAGCTGACGGCCCAGCGTTTCGGGCCGGAGCGGACCAATGTCGTGTTCGGCTGGATCTTCGCCGGGCATCAGCTTGGCGCGGCGAGTGCGGCGCTGGCGGGCGGCCTTTCCCGCACGGTCTGGCACAGCTATATGCCCGCCTTCGTGGCGGCGGGCATATTGTGCCTGATCGGCGCGGGACTGGTGCTGTTGATCAATCGCGGGCGGAGCAAGGCCTTCGCCCTCGCCTGAGCGGCTGCCGACACAGTCGTGTTTCTGTCGGCCCCTACCTATATTACTGGCGTCGTTCTTCCGGTCAGCGGCGGCAATCGCCTGACGACCATGCCGATGGCTCACGAGATGAACGCTGTCATCGTCGATTATTTCACGAAGCCCAACTGACGATTGAGGGGGGCGTGGGGTGATATAGCGAGCATTATGCTCTAATGGGTCGGCTCGGTTGCTTCTTTGAGGTCAGTGCCGAACGCCGGCGCCGTCTCGTAATTCTGGTCGATGCTCATCATCATCGGCCGTATCTTGACCATCGCCGCAGTGAAGATGTCGCCGCTGGTTGCCTCGACGTGGAGTTGCTTCGACTGCCATATCTCAGTCAACCAGATCGCATCCGCGTTTTTCGGATCCTTGGCGACGACGAGGTCGATACAGCCTTTCATTCCGGCCAGCGGACGCATGGCTTCGATCAGCGCATCACGCTGGCCGGGCTTGGCGATAATGTGTGCAATTACGCCGTCATACTCTGCCAGAGCAGGCGTTGCCGCCATCAGCGCAGCACCTATGGCGATAGCGATCTTCGTCTTGATCATGACGCGTCTCTCCTCTTCCAATTGGCTGCTGCTTGCTCAGCCTTTTATTTCGTTATCACAACGCGGTGTAACCGCCGTCGACCGTGATGCAAGCGCCCGTCACGAAGGAGGCTGCGTCGGACAAGAGCCATGCGGCAGCTTCCGCGATCTCGGCCGGTTGTCCGACCCTGCCGATAGGATGTTTCGCCGCGATGAAGGCACGAATATCCTCATTGCCGTCCACCAGCTTGAGGAACATCGGCGTTTCCGTGGCACCCGGGACGATCGCATTCACGCGGATCCCCTTGTCGCTCACCTCGGCGGCGGCCGCGCGGGTGATGCCGATGACGCCATGTTTGGCGGCGACATAGTCTACCGACATCGGAAAACCTGCCACGCCGGAGACCGACGACGTGTTGAGGATGGCCCCTCCGCCATGCGCCAGCATGTGCCCGATCTGATGCTTTACGCAGAGGAACACGCCGGTCTGATTGACCGCGACCCCGCGTTCCCACTGTTCGAGCGGAAAGTCGTTGAACGGCGTGAGGCCCGTTTCCGTCCCGGCATTGTTGAAGGCGGCATGAAGCCCGCCGAAGGTCGAAACCGCGAAATCGATCAGCGCCAACACATCATCCTCATGCGTGACGTTTGTTCGCTTGAACGCCGCGTCGCCGCCCGCGTTTCGGATTTCCGCCACCAGATCCGTGCCCTGACCCTCGTCCAGGTCAGCGATCACCACGCTGGCGCCACGCGCGGCGCATAGGCGGGCGGTGGCTTTGCCGATGCCCCCGGCGGCACCGGTAATCACCACGGTTCGCCCCGTCAGCCCGACCTTGTCGAACGCGGCTGTCTTTGTCATCCTGACTTACTCCTGCATCTGATATGTCTTTGCCGTTCCATGTCGCGTTCGGTTTCGCGCTATCGCCGCGAAAAAATATGTCCACGACTGGTTGGCCGCGCCAACCCGGGAGATCGCGCTTCCACGGGATGGGCGCGGCGTTCGAGCATCCGTTTCTACCCGACCGTGAGCACGATCTTGCCCTGGATATGTCCGGCAGCGGCGCGCTCATGGGCCTTTTGCGCGTCCGCCAGCGGATAGATGCTGTCTATGCCGACGCGAATCGTGCCCGCCTCGATCAGTTTCCCCAGTTCCGCTAGCTGCGGGCCGTTCGAGCGCACCTGCGTTGCCGAAACCGTGACGCCAAGCTTCTCTGCTTCGTCGGCACCTGAAAATCCCAGGGGGAATATTGGGAACAGGGCACCGCCGCGCTTCAATGTGGGCAGGAACCGGGCGGTGGCAGGGCCGCCGACGGCATCGACCACGAGATCGATATCATGCGTAACATCTTCCGGCGGAGTCTTAGTGTAGTCGATGAACTCGTCGGCACCGAGCGCACGAAGAAACGACTCATGTTTGCCCGATGCCACCGCGATGACGCGAGCGCCTTTCAGTTTCGCAACCTGGACAGCGAAATGCCCGACGCCGCCCGCAGCGCCGTTGACCAGCACGGTCTTGCCATCGAGCGGCACCGAACGATGCATTTCGGGTTGCAGCGGGTTGGGATGATCGTGCCCCAGTTCGACCAGAAATTGCCACGCCGTCATCAATGCCATCGGCGCCGCCGCGGCATGGATATGATCGACACTCGCAGGCTTGAGGGCAACTTCCGCTGCCGGCACCGTGACATATTCCGCATAGGCGGCGCTGTCGCCGAAGCTTGGGAAGCGAACCATGCTGAATACTTCATCACCGATGGAGAAGTCCTTCACGTCGGAAGCGACGGCTTCGACGACGCCTGAAATGTCCGTTCCGAGGATGACGGGAAATGGCACGGGCGGCCGCCATTCGGGCGGAAGCATTTTGTAGCCGTCACGCAGATACCAGTCGGGGGGATTGATCCCGGCGGCCTTGACGCGGACGCGCACCTCGCCCGATTTCAATTCGGGGATTGGAGCGTCCTCGTAGCGCAGCACTTCGGGGCCGCCGAATTCATGTTGACGAACCGCCTTCATCCTATTTTCCGGCATCAATTAATATCCCTTCATCCTATGTCGCGTTTCTGATCGGAACGATGATCCGAATCATGTGGAGCAGTGCTCCGATTGTCAAGAAAGCCCTGTTTGCCAGCGCGCGTCCGGCGGAGCCGGCCATTGGCATGGCCTAATCATAAGAGCGATCCGAACATCTGAATGCTGGCGGCATCTATACCAGCTTTTGTCCGATCCTGCCCGCCCGCAGCCAAGATGAGGGCTATGCCGAGGTGAGATTGGTGAGCGCGAAATGAGCCGTCTATCCATCTGTTCAGCTACAGCCCCGCGCAAGATGTGGGACGAGCATCAGGAGGGGGACGACCCAATGAAGACCAGGCACGGTATTTTAGCCTCGTCGGTCAGCGCCTTTGCGCTGTTGCTGACGAGCCCGATGGTTGCGCATGCATCTGCGGTCGATGAAATGCATGCGGCGGACCCAGCCGGCGATCAAGAGCGGGCGCTGCCGGAGGCGGAACAGCTGGGAGGTGGTGACATCGTGGTCACTGCGCGACGCAAGGCGGAAAGGCTGATCGACGTGCCGGTCGCGGTGTCGGCCCTGTCGCCCGAAACCCTGACCCGGAACAACATCACCAGTCTCGCACGCGTCGCGGAGATCGTGCCCTTCGTGACGTTGCAGCCCGTGCCGGCCGGTGCGGGTGGGCTTTTCGCCATCCGCGGCATCGGTTCGCCTCCAGCCGATCCAGGCATTCAACAGAGCGTGCTCGTGAATGTCGACAATGTGATGATCGGCCGCGGCCGCGCCGCCCAGGCGGGGTTGTTCGACCTCGCCCAGATCGAAGTGCTCAAGGGGCCGCAGGCCCTGTTCTTTGGCAAGAATTCGCCCGCGGGGGTCATTTCCGTGACCACCGCCGATCCAGGTAAAACCTTGTCCGGCTTCGTCCGCGCGGGTTATGAATTCGTGGCGGATGAACGCTATGTGGAAGGCGCGATCGGGGGACCGGTGACGGATACGCTGGGCATAAGGGTAGCCGGGCGGTACAGCTTCATGAAGGGCTATCTCAGGAATATCGCGCAGCCCGGAGCCTTCCCTTGCGCGGGCGCTGGTTGCGCATTTGCGCCCTGGGTCGCCGCCGGCGCCACTATCCCCGGAGCGGATCACAAGCGGCTGCCGCACGGAAGCGATTGGGGCGGACGCATCACCGCCGTCTGGTCGCCAACAAGCGATTTCACGGCTAAGCTCAAATATAGCTACGGCGACAATCAGGTCGCCACCTATTATGATCCCTTCTGCGGAAGGGGGTTGACCCATCTGACCGCGCTCGGCTTCACCGACCTTCAAAGCGACTGCAAGTTCGACCGGCAGATGGCCGTAAGCGCTCTGCCGTCGCTCATCACCGCCAACATGAAGGGCGCCAATGGCGGTGTTCCCTATACCGACGTCAAGACCCATGTCGCGTCGCTCAATATGGACTGGAACATCAACGACAGCTTGTCGCTGTCGTCGATCACAGGATATTATAAGCTGGACAGCGCCAATTCCTTCGTGCTGAACCTCAGCGCCATCCCCGCATTTTATCTTATCGCTTTTGAGCGCTCCAAGGGGATTTCGCAGGAGCTTCGGCTTTCGAGTAACTATGACGGGCCGGTCAACTTCGTCATCGGTGGCTTTGCCGACCGCATTTCCCAGTTCAACAATAGCTCGGTCGTGTTCGCGCGCAGTGCGGTGGATCCGGCTACCGGACGCTACTATACCTTCGACCGTTTCAGCAAGTTCATCGCAAAGTCACGCTCCGCATTCGGTCAGCTTCGGTGGAATATTCTCGACAATCTGGAACTGGCGGCGGGCGCTCGCTATACGCGCGAAACCCGAGATTCCGTTGACGGCAATATCTATGTCAATCCCAATGGTCCGGCGACTTTGCGGCCGGCCGGCGATCTCTTCGGTCGCTCGCTGACCAATTCCAACTGGTCGCCGGAAGCGACGCTGACCTGGCATCCGTCTCCCAATCAGACGCTCTATGGTGCCTACAAGACCGGATACAAGTCGGGCGGATTTTCCTATCCCACGGTACTCACCAAGGTCTTCACCCTGGCCAATACCGTCTTCAAACCCGAACGATCCAAAGGGTTCGAAGTGGGCTACAAGGCGCAGTTGCTGAACAGGCGTCTCACGATACAGGCGGCTGCCTATACGACCCTGTACCAGGACATGCAGGTCAGTACGTTCGATCAGGCGACCGTCAGCTACATCGTCGGCAATGCCGCCAAATCGCGGGTCAAGGGCATCGAACTCCAGGCGACCGCGACCCCCGTCGACGGTCTGCAACTGCGGGGGAGCATCGGCTATAATGACGCGCATTACCTCTCCTACCCTCGGGGCGGCTGCCCCGCGGGCTTTGGTCCGGCGCAAGGCTGTGTGGGCGGTTTCCAGAATCTGAGCGGCCGTCAATTACCGCGCGCGCCGAAGTGGCAGGGCAATGCGGGGTTCACTTACGAGGCTCCGGTCGCCGATGGCTTCAAGGTCGAATTCAATGGCGACGCCTTTTATTCGTCCCGCTTTTTCCTGCAGGACAATCTCGACCCCTTTGCCGTGCAGAGTTCCTATTGGAAGCTGAATGCCGGCGTTTCGGTAGGCCCGGAAGACGGCAAGTGGAAATTGTCGCTCATCGGCCGCAATCTCACCGACGAGCTGGTCGCCAGATATTCCAACGACATCGCCGGGGCGGCACCCGGCAACCATGCGGGCACGCCGGAGCGTCCAAGGGAAATCGTGATCGAGGGCCGCTTCAACTTCTAGAGCGTTTTCTAAGCAGATAGAATCATCTGCTGACTCGGAAAACGCGGCAAAACAAAGGTCTAGAGCAGCCGATCCGATGCAATCGGGTCGGATTCTGCTCTAGGATCGGCGAGCGGAGCCTGTAGGCGGGCATCCTAAAATGGGGCGCCCGCCACCGCTCGCTTCGACCGTTGGGCATTATTAAAGTGAGCGGAGAGCGGGAGCATGACGACGATAGCGGCGTTCGACAGGGCCGGACTGGACGACCGGGTGATAACTGTCACGGGGGGCGCCGCAGGCATCGGCAAGGCGGCCGCGCGACTGTTCGCGGCTCGTGGCGCCAGCGTGGTGATCGCTGACCTGGGTGAGGATGCCGGAGCCAAGGCGGTAGCCGAGATCCAAGCTGCAGGCGGTCGCGCGGCATTCATACGGACCGACGTCACCTGCGAGGAGGACGTGCAGGCGATGATCGGTTTTGCGGTATCGACCTTCGGCGGGCTTCACGGCGCCTTCAACAATGCCGGCATCAACCAGGGGCCTGCCGCCTTGAGCGACGTTGCGCTCGAACGATGGCAAAGAGCTCTCGCGGTCAATCTGACCGGCATATTCCTGTGCGTGAAACATCAGCTTCGTTACATGCTGGCGCATGGCGGCGGCGTGATCGTCAATAACGCGTCGGTTTCCGCCCTTGTCGGCGTCGTGATGTCGGTCGACTATGTCGCGACGAAGCATGGCGTCCTGGGGGTGACGAGGGCTGCCGCGTCCGAAGTGAGCGGGAAGGGCATCCGCGTGAATGCGATCGCTCCCGGCGCCACCGAAACGCCGCTGTTTCTGGAGGCCGTGAAGGGACAACCCGGCCTGCGCGAAATGGTCGAAGCCGGACATCCGATCAACAGGATCGCCAAGCCCGAAGAGATTGCCGAGACCGCCGCATGGCTCATGTCCGACGCGGCCTCGTTCGTGACTGGCGCCTGCATCGCCGTGGACGGCGGCTATACCGCGCTGTGATGCCTGCCGTCGCTGCATTCAATCGAGGCTCGATCTTGCCTGTCATGGAAGAGGGCCAGGAGACCATCAGATGCTGAGCACCCGTTCCAAAACCGTACGTCAAAGCCTTTCGAAACGGGTGCTCGCGGCGATGCCCTTATGCGCGGTTGCGGGCATGATCGTCGCGTGCACGCCGCGGAACGAGGTTGCGGCTGGCGATCGGCGCCTGCTCGACGCCGCCAAGGAACCACAGAATTGGCTGGTGAACGGGGGCGGATATGCGGGACGCTACTGGTCGGAACTCGACAAGATCAATTTGAACAGCGTCAAGGATCTCAAGCCTGCCTGGTCCTTCGACTTCGACACGACGCGCGGACAGGAATCCGAACCGCTGGTGGTCGATGGCGTGATGTATGTCACCAGCGCGTGGAGCAAGGTGTTCGCGCTGGATGCGGCGACGGGCCGGCTGATATGGTCTTATGATCCCAAGGTGCCTGGCGAGGCGGGCGTCTATGCCTGTTGCGACGTCGTCAATCGCGGCGCTGCCGTCTATGACGGCAAGGTCTATGTCGGCACGATCGATGCGCGGCTGATTGCGCTCGACGCGAAGACCGGAAAGCCCGTCTGGAGCGTGCAGACCGCGGACAACGCGAAAAGCTACACGATCACGGGAGCGCCAAGGGTGGTGCGGGGCAAGGTCATCATCGGCAATGGCGGCGCGGAGTTCAGCGCGCGCGGCTTCGTCACGGCCTATGACGCGCAGACGGGCAAGCTGGTGTGGCGCTTCTATACCGTGCCGGGGCAGACGGGAAAGCGTGACGGTGCCGCGTCCGATGCCGTCCTGGAGAAGTTGGCCAGGCCGACCTGGTTCGGCAACAAATATTGGCAATATGGCGGGGGCGGGACGGCCTGGAACGCAATATCCTACGATCCCGAACTCAATCGGCTCTATGTGGGGACGGGCAACGGCAACCCGTGGGATCATGTGCGTCGCTCGGAAGGGCGGGGGGACAATCTGTTCCTTGCATCGATCCTGGCGCTGGATCCCGATACGGGGCGTTATATCTGGCATTATCAGGCGAACCCCGGCGAGAGCTGGGACTATAATTCGACTCAGCCGATGATCCTTACCGACCTGGCCTTCAAAGGCGTGACCCGCAAGGCGCTGCTCCAGGCGCATAAAAACGGGTTCTTCTACGCCATCGACCGCACCACCGGGAAACTGATCTCGGCTGACGCGCTGGTTGACGGGATCAGCTGGGCGAGCAGGATCGACACTGCTACCGGCCGTCCGGTCGAAAATCCCGGCGCCCGTTATCTTGACGGACCATCGGTTGTGAAGCCGGCTGCCTTTGGTGCTCACACCTGGCATCCGATGGCGTTTGATCCGGCGAAGGGCTTGGTTTATCTGACGGTGAACCACAATGCCATGATCTTCAGCCGCCAGGCGGGTTACAAACATGAGGCGGGCGGCGTGCCCAATACCGGGGTGGATTATCTCGCTCCGCACGGCGACAGGCTGCGGCTGCCAAAATTGCCCAATCCGCCCTATGAATTGCTGGCTTGGGATCCGCGCTCGCAGAAGGCGGCGTGGCGCGTGCCGGTCAGCGATGCCGCCGGCGTGCTCGGAACGCGCGGTGGCCTGATCTTCCTGGGGGGAGGAGTCGGCATCGGTTATTTGCGGGCAGTCCGGGCCGATAACGGCGCCGAGGTCTGGCGATACCATTTGCCCAACGGCGTCATGGCGGTGCCGGTCAGCTATGCCGTGAACGGTGAGCAGTTTGTCGCCGTTTCTTCGGGTGCGCGCGCGCAACTCTTCACGCCCACGGGCTATGTGCCGCATGTCGGCCGCGTCGTCGCCTTCAAATTGGGCGGCAAGGCGCGGCTTCCGGCCGATCCCCCGCTTGCCGGTCCGTTCAACGCGTCGTCGGTTTCCTGGCCGGCCGCGCGGATCGCTGAAGGAAGCGCGATATATGCGCGCTATTGCAGCCGGTGCCATCTGCCGCCGGCGATGGCCGGCAATGTCATTCCCGATCTGCGCCGCTCCGGGACGCTGCAGGACCCCGCGACATGGAAAGCGGTGGTGATCGATGGCATTTTGAAGAACAACGGCATGATCGGATGGGGGAAATATCTGTCAGCGGAACAGGCGGAAGCCATCCGGATATTCGTCGATTCCGAGGCGCAACGCGCGCGGGCATCGTCGGCAAAGCCTGCGCCTCCATCGGCCGGCCCCCTGCAATAAGGTCGCAGGCGAGCCCAGAGATCGGCTGAGCGCTGCCGTGTGGTCGTCGAGGGGCGCTGAAGCACTTATTCGGCAAGGACAGGCGTGTGCTGCTGCGATGCCGCCTCATGCGCGTCCATGTCGAGATCAGGCATCAAGGCCATCAGAAGGCCGGCAAGCAGGAAGAAGATGCCGCACAGCCCGATGCTGGTCGACAGGCTGAAAGACGTGGCGATCTCTCCCAGGACGAAAGGCGCGAAAGCGGAAACGCCCCGTCCGACATTGAAGCAGAATCCCGCGCCCGTCGATCGGATATGCGCGGGAAAAAGGGCGGAAAAATACGTCCCGAAAATCCCGAAATAGGCAAAGAAGAGGGCAACGATCGGGCCGAACCAGAGGAGCAGCGTCAAATCCCTGATCTGGGCATAGATCGGCAATAATATGGCTGTTGCAGCGAAGCAGAACAGAATCGTCTTCTTGGCGCCCATCCGGTCGGCGACGAACCCGAAAAACTGATAGCCGACGAACATGCCGATGTTCATGACGATAAGGAATGTCGTCATTGCGGCCGGATCCAGCCCGCGTTCCCTGACGAGATAGGTCGGCAGCCAGGTGTTCGTTCCCCAATAGCCGGTCAGAGCGCATGCGGCGATCGATGTAGCCAGTAACGTGCGGCGCCACCGGCCCTGAGAAAATATCTCGCTCAAGGAAACAGCCTGGTTGCCGACGGCGATGTGGCGTCGCGTCCTTTCCTCCTGCCAAACCCTGGATTCAGGAACGGCGGCCGCAACAAAGACGACCGCGACCAGCGCCAGGCCGCCCGAAAGGAACAGCCCCCTCCATCCATGTCCGGGCAGCAGGATGTGCGCCAAGAGAGCCGCGAGGATGAAGCCAACGGGCCAGGCGCTGAGGACGAAGGCACTGGCGCGACCGCGCAAATGCCGTGGCCAGCTTTCGTTGACCAAGGCAGAGACAATCCCCCACACCCCGCCCAGACCCAGGCCGGCCAGCAATCGCAGGACCATCATGTCCCACCAGCCGCGCGCGAACGCGATTGCCATGGTGAACAATGCGAAGATCAGGACACTGACGATCAAGGCGGGCCGGCGACCGTAATTGTCGGCATACCAGCCGAGCAGAAGGCTGCTGAGGCCCACGCCGATCATGCCGGCCGTGCCGATCAGTCCCGCTTCGCCGAGACCCAGGCCGAAGTCGCCCACAATCGCCGGGAGAGCGAGCGCGAGGATCATGAAATCGACGGCATCGAAACCGTAGCACAGGAAGCATCCCGCCAGCGTGACCCAACGCGCGCTTCTGCCGGAACCGCCGTTGTGAAAGTCGCCTTCCTTCCGATCCGTCGTCATCCGTAAAATCCCATCCCGTCGTGCTTTTGTTTTCGGCTGTGGTCGGCACTGCATTTGCGCGTGTTTGCCGACCGCAGCCTATTCTGTCATTATAGCGCACGCTTCAGCGCACGCGCGTAATATCAGCTGGCGGCAAGACGAAATTCGCGCGCCAGTTGCGCATAGTGATGCACACCGGACTGGTTGCGGATCAGCTCGGCCTGCGACATCTCACGCAGAAGCTTGGCCGGGCGTCCGACCCACAGCTCGTTTGATCCAATGCGCTTGCTGGGGGTCAGCATCGCGCCTGCGGCGAGCATGCCGCCCGGTTCGATCACGCTGCCGTCCATGACGATCGCCCCGATCCCGACGAAGCTCCCGGACATCAATGTGGATCCGTGGACCATCGCCATATGGCCGACGAGCACGTCTTCGCCGATGTCCGTGGGATAGCCCGGATTGGCGCCATCGGCCGCGTCGCAATGGATGACGCTGCCATCCTGGATGTTCGATCGCGCGCCGACCCGGATGCAATTGGAGTCCCCTCGCAGGACGCAATTATACCAGATGCTGGCGTCCGGGCCGATCTCGACATCCCCGATGATATGGCAGCCCGGAGCGATCCACGCGGTAGGGTCGATCCTCGGCGTCTTCCCCCGGAAAGGAACGATGTTGATGCGATCCATCCGCATTTCGCTGCCCTTATGCTGACCCATGTCACAAGTCGATTTTGATGATGACTCTGGCGGAGCCCTAGTATTGGAACAAATCCGAAAAGATGGATTGGAGCGATCCTGAAGGAGCATGACGGGAAAGTTGCATCATGCTAAAAACGGAACGGTTCTTGTCGTTGTATGGGATTCGAGATGAGAGTTGGCCTGAGCATGCGCCATCTGGAGATATTCCAGCAAGTGACCCACCATGGTGGCTTCAACCGGGCTGCAGCACATCTGCACATCGCCCAGTCGGCGCTTAGCCGCCATGTTCAGCAACTCGAAGCGGACCTTGGCGTTGCCTTGTTCGAGCGTAGCGGTCGCGGCGTACAACTTACTCCGGCCGGCGAAATTCTAGCTCAGCGCGTGGATTCGCTCCTGCGGCAGTTTCGACAGACCCGTGAGGAACTGGTTGCGAAAGCCGACCTCCCCAGGGGCGAACTGGCCATCGGTCTGCCTCCGTCCATGCGGGCTATCGCGACGCGTTTGCTTGCCGAATATCGCAAGGCCCATCCCGACGTTGCACTCACGATCTGGGTCAGCACCAGCATCGAACTGCGCGAATGGTTGCTCAGTGGCCATGTCGATGTGGCGATATTCGGCATTCTGGAACCGGAAACGGTCCTGGAATCCTATCCATTCCAGCGGGACCAGGTCTACGCGCTTGGAGCCGCGGGATCAGAGCTGAACGGGCAGGCCATCGATATGCGTACCTTCGCCAAGCTACCGCTCATCCTGACAAGCCGTCCGAACAGCATGCGCCTTTTGATCGACAATGCGGCGCAACGTCTTAATCTGTCGCTTGATGTCGTCATGGACGTGAACTCCATTCCGCTGCTGATCGATCTCGTGCGTAACGGGCTGGGCTATACGGCCCTTCCATCCAGCGCGATCCAGGAAATCCAGCAAAGTGAAGCCTTTACCTGTTCGCCGCTGAAGCAAACTTCCTATAGCTGGACGGTCAGCAATTCTCGCGAGCGTCCTCTCTCCGCCGCCGGCCGGCGGTTCCGCAGCATGGTGCTCGATCTTGCAGGTGATCGCGACATCGTGCACGCCTTGGAAGATCGGCCTGTCATATAACCGAGTGGGTCGGCGTGCTGTTTTTGTCAGCAGTTTACGCCGGTTGCACAAGCGAATCAGCGGCCCCCGTGCTGTTCGCAGACGGCATCGCCCATGATGTCCAATCGCCAACGGGGATTGGCCTGATCTGGAATCCGCATTGATCCCGATCCGATCGAGGGCGCTATAAAAGTCGCGGCGCGCAGCAATGGCGCGTTCTGGCGAGCAGACAGTGGGGCTCAGATGGCGATCCATTCCAAATCCGATTTCTGGCAAACGATCGGAACGGACGACGCCCTGCTCATCGGATGTGACGTTCTTGCCGGAACAGGTCGCAGCGCGGCATCCCGCGACGATTTTTCCGGGTCGATCGATCACGGTGCCATATGCTTGCGCGGGTAGCATTGCTGGGCGAGATCGATGCGCGCACCTTCGCCGTGCTTGATGATCGGTACGGCGTGCTGCGTATGCCGCCGGCCTGCGACGGCATCCATCGAGGATTGGCGGCATGCCAGGTACTTGTGACCAACGGTGTTGAAGGTGTAACCGAAAGCGAGCTCGATCGACTGCCGGCACTGAAGCTCATCGCAAGCCTTGGCAGCAGTGCTGATACCGTCGCCCTGGATGCTTGCCGCGCGCGCGGTATCCAGGTGACCAACACGCCGGGTGTCCTGGCGGAAGATGTCGCCGATCTCGCGCTTGGCCTGTTGATCGCCGCAGTACGCCGAATTTGCGTAGGTCATGATTTCGTCCGCAGCGGGCAATGGTCGAACAGACGCATGCCGCTCACGGGATCGCTTCGCGGGGCTCGGGTCGGCATTTTGGGGCTCGGCAGGATCGGATCGGCGCTCGCCCGTCGTTGCGTCGCATGCGAAATGGAAGTGTCCTATCATGGACGTAACCGCAAAGCTGACGCGAACTATCGGTTCTGGCCGGATCTGCTGAGCATGGCTGACGCCTGCACGATATTGATCGCTTGCTGCCCCGGCGGCGAATCTACGCACGGCCTGATTTCGCGTGAGGTGCTGAGTGCGCTTGGACCGCAGGGCACCTTCGTCAACGTGGCGCGGGGCAACATCGTCGATGAGCAGGCAATGATCGAACTGCTCGAAACCGGTCGGCTTGGCGCTGCCGCGCTCGACGTGTTCGAAAATGAACCGCATGTCCCGGAGGCGTTGACCGCGCTCGACAATGTCGTGCTGCAGCCGCATCAAGGCAGCGCGACGGCGAGTGCTCGCCATGCGATGAGCAACCAACTCATCGAAAATGTGGACGCCTTCTTTGCGAACCGGCGTCTGTTGACGCCTGTTACCGATGATTTTGAGGGTGACTGACTTTAGGGTGGGGACTCATTTGGTCCACCAGGCGACGAGAGCGATGGCGGCAGAATCTGCGCATCCTTCGGAACGAGGTGCGCTGCAGCGCTCCAAGCCCCCCGATGTCGGCGACTTCTGGGCGATTATCCTCGCCCTTCGCCACGCCCTCAAGATGAGGGTGATGCTAAGGTGAGATTGGAATCCGCAACCCGTGCGGCTTAGAAAGGATAGGTCGAAACCCGCGAGCCAAAGCAGGCGGGGGCAAATAGGGGAGGTGGAGGAATGATGAGCAACAAGGACAATAGATATCCGTCCCGGCAGATCGCGCAGCGTGTCGCGCCATGGATGTACGGTATCGCGGTAGGGGCGCTCCTGGCGCCGCAGGCTCATGCCCAGAACGCCATCCCTGCCGAGCAGGGCAGCGCCTCTGTGGCGTCGGAGGGCCAGCAAGCCGCCGATCTGGCTATCGGCGATATCATCGTTACGGCGCAGAAGCGCTCTGAGTCCGTGCAAAGGACGCCGATCGCGATCACCGCCATTGGCGGCGAGAATTTGCGCAGCGCGGGCATCTCGAGTGTGGCGGCTCTCACCCAGAGCGTGCCGGGTCTCCAACTGGGTAAATTCTTCGGCGTGCCTGGCGTGACGCTACGCGGCATCACCCTCAATGCGCTCAATTTCGGCGTGGAAAACCCGATCGCGTTCCATACGGACGGCATCTATTATGGCCGCCCCGCGACGGCGCTCAGCGGCTTTTACGACATCGAGCGGGTCGAAGTGCTTCGCGGTGCGCAGGGCACGCTTTACGGGCGCAATGCCACCGGCGGCTCGATCAACATCATCACGGCCGATCCGACCGCCCATCTTTCGGGCTATGCTCAGCTAAATTACGGCAACTATGACCATCTCGCCGTTGAGGGGGCCGTCGGTGGACCGCTCTCAGAGAAGGTTCAGGTCCGCATCGCGGGGCGCTGGGACTATCACGACGGTTATGGCGTGAATGAGGCGACCGGCAGGAAGATCGACGACAACCGGGAACGGGCGATCCGCGGCAAGGTGAAGATCCTGCCGACGGAGGATCTCACCATTCTCCTGGCTGCCGATTATTATCGGTCGAAGACGCATCCCGGGATCCATTTTCAGGGCACCATCTCAGGCGGCCCGCTGTGGGGCGCCGTTCCTCCCGCTTTCCTCGCCGGTTTCGTTCCCGGCGCGGCTCCGACCAAGCTTCGCAATATTTCCCAGGAATATGATCCCACCAGCGACAGCACCTTCTGGGGTCTGAGTTCCACTATCAATCTGGATCTGGGGTCCATTAGCCTGCGCTCGATTACCGGCTACCGGAGTTCGAAGTCGGCATCCTTGGGCGATGTCGACCTGACAAGTGCATCGCTGATCTCACCGTCCAAGGTTGCCGACGATGCCACCCAGTTCAGCCAGGAATTGCAGATCATCGGCGAGGGAGACAGCGCGCACTGGATCGTCGGCGGCTATTATTTCCATGAAAAGGATGACGGATCGTTGACGAGCGGTTTCAGCAACGTCTTCCTTCCGCTGTTCGGCGCCCCGACCCCGGCCACCATCTACAACACGCAGGGTCTCTATACCGGCTCCCAGATCAAGACGGACGCCTACGCGATTTTCGGGCAATATACGCGCAAGTTCACCGATCAATTGAGCGTCACGCTGGGCGGTCGCTACAGCATAGAGACAAAATCGACGATCAACCAGAATGTGGTCGATTTGTTCTCGCCGTTTGATCTTTCTTCCATGGGAACCTTGCCCGCCACGCTCGCCATTCAATGCGGAGCCGGTCTTCCGACGATCGGTTATGCGGGCAGCGGTGTCCCGTGCGACCCGAAGCATACATGGAAGGCTTTCACGCCGAAAGTGGGCATCGATTTCCAGATCACGCCGCAGACGCTGTTCTATGCGTCGTACACGAAGGGCTTCAAGAGCGGCACCTATAATTTCGGCGTCGTGCAGGATGCCGTGAAGCCCGAGAAGCTCGACGACTTCGAAGTCGGCATCAAGAGCACGTTGCTGGACGGGCGTCTGCGCGCCAATCTGGCCGGCTTCTATTATAATTACAAGGATGTGCAGGTCTATAATACCAGGCCGACGCAGACCGTTCTCGAAAATGCGGCGGCTGCGAAAATCTACGGCCTGGAAGCGGAAGTCATCGCCAAGCCGACGCAGGCATTGCAGTTCGATCTGAACGGGTCCTGGTTGCATACGGAATATTCGAAATACGTCGCCTTCGATCAGTTGCGGCCGGGCGGCGACGGCGTCACGACCGATGCGGATGGGCAGCCCGCCTTCAATCTGAAGGGTAATTCGTTGCCGCAGGCGCCGCGTCTGTCCGGTCGTCTGGGGGCGGCTTACACCCTGTCTTCAGGCATGGGCGACTTCACCTTGCGCGGCGAGGCGGTGTACACAAGCAAGCTTTACATCACGCAATATAATACCGATCCGGTCGGCGCGGTTAAGGCGCGCACGCGCTTCAACCTGTCGCTCAATTTCGACGCTGGTGACGGGCATCTCTATGCGAGCCTCAATGCCAAGAATCTTGGCAACAAGGTGAAAGTGATCAACGGCTATGCGGGGTCGCCGCTCGCGGGTGGCGCAATCTCGGGATATCTGGAAGCGCCGCGAACGGTCGATTTCACCATCGGGTATAAGTTCTAGGTCTGATGACCTGGGGAGAAATATCTTTGTACGATCCGCGGTCGTGGTTGCGCAACAGCGCAACCACGAAGCGGTTTGCGACGCCACTGACCCGCCGAAACAGGTTCGGCACAAGCGCCGTCGCATGCATGCCAACGCACCCGGAGACATATATGCAGCTTGACAAACGGAGCACTGCTCCGTATTGTCGAGACACAGCTTGGTTGCCCCATGCCGTCACCCACGGGAGCGCAGCGCGATGCGGGCTGGGACAATGAAAATGGTTCGGCCGAGCATCGCGGTCGCCTAGGCCCGCTGGCTCTCAGCGAGGGACGGCTTCCACAAGTGACGCGACATTCAAGCTCAAGCTTAGAGACGGAGATCTGGGAATATGTCTGATGATAAGGTGGGCACCATAGACACGGTCGCCCTTCGCGCCAAATATAACGCCGAGCGCGACAAGCGCATGCGTAAAGATGGCGAAGCGCAATATATGGCGCCGGTGGGCGATCATGATCGATACATCACGCTTGATCCCTTTGCGCCGGAAACCAAGGAGCGCGCGCCGCTTACCGATGAGGTGGAAGTCGTCGTTCTAGGTGGTGGCTGGACCGGTCTGCTGACATCGGTACGGTTGACGGAGGCGGGTGTTAAGGACATCCGCATCATCGAAGACGGGTCTGACTTCGGTGGCACTTGGTATTGGAATCGCTATCCCGGCGCGCAGTGCGACATCGAAAGCTATGTCTACATTCCGCTGCTTGAAGAAACCGGTTACATGCCCAAGGAGAAATATTCCTACGCGCCCGAGATGTACGAGCATGCTCAGCGTATCGCCAAGCAATATGATCTTTATGACAAGGCGGTCTTCCAGACGCGGGTCACGGAAGTCCGCTGGGATGAACCGAGCAAGCGCTGGATCGTCAGCACCAATCGCGGAGACAAGATTAAGGCGCGCTTCTTCATCTGCGCCATCGGTCCATTTTCGCGGCTGAGGCTGCCCAATATCCCGGGATTCGACGATTTCGAGGGCCACAGTTTCCACACCAGCCGCTGGGATTTCGACTATACCGGCGGCGATCATAGCGGCAACCTGACCAAGCTGGCCGACAAGAAGGTGGCCATCATCGGCACAGGGGCGACGGCGGTCCAGGCCGTTCCCTATCTGGGTGAATGGGCCAAGCATCTCTATGTGTTTCAGCGCACGCCATCGTCGGTCGATGTGCGCGGCAATAAGCCGACGGACCCCGAATGGGTGAAATCATTGAAGCCGGGCTGGAAGCGGGAACGCAGCGATAATTTCAATACCGTTGTTCGGGGGGAACCCTTCGAGGTCGATCTCGTCAATGACGGTTGGACCGACATATTCCGCCGGGTTCCTATCGTTCATGCAGTCGGCGCGGTCGAACAGGCCAGCAAGGATGATCTGGGGGAGCGTCAGGACCGGCTTGAGATCGCGGACTTCGAGAAGATGAACGAAATCCGGGCGCGTGTGGACGAACTCGTCCACGATCCCGAGACGGCCGAGGCGTTGAAGCCCTGGTACGCTCAATTCTGCAAGCGGCCATGCTTCAACGACAATTATCTCCCGACTTTCAACCGGCCCAACGTCACGCTCGTGGACGTCAGCGCCTCACGCGGCGTCGAGCGCATCACGAAAAATGCCTTGATCGCCAACGGTAAGGAATATGAGGTCGATTGCATCATCTACGCTACCGGCTTCGAGGTAAGCGGCACGTACCGCAGGCGGTACGGGTTCGAAGCCTATGGCAAGAACGGCCTGGATCTGTACGACCATTGGGGCAAGGGCATACGAACCCTTCATGGCCATTCCGTGCATAATTTCCCGAATTTCTTTGTTGTCGGGCTTACGCAAGTGGGCGGATCGTGGAACTATTGCGCCATCGTCGATGAGGTGGCGAAGCAGGTTTCCTACATTCTTGCCGAAACCCAAAAAGCCGGGCCCGAGGCCGTTGTCGAAGCTACCGAAGAAGGCGAAGATGCGTGGGTCAGGGAAATTCGCTCCCACGCCGGTTACAACGACAAGTTCCTGGAGAGTTGCACGCCCGGATATTATAATAATGAAGGTCAGTTTAAAGAGTCGATCGCAACCTTCTCGGGCGATTATTATGCGCCCGGCTCCAATGCTTTCAATAAAATCCTGGAAGATTGGCGAGCGGCGGGCCGTCTGGAAGGAATAGAAATCAGAAAATAATCGCGGCATATCCATCAGCGGAGGCGCCGGCTGTGTCCGACGTTCCGCTGACGGCATTGGCTTTGGTAGGTCAGGACGCCGGCCTTTTCGAAGATATCACCGCAGCAGTTCAATGATGTGGCGCAAAGAGAGGATTTGATGGCTATGACTACGCGCGAACTTTCCTACCAGGCCGATGGCCGGGAGATGATTGGGAGCTTTTACGCGCCTGAAGGGGGCGGTCGGCACAAGGCCGTTCTGGTTTGCCACGAAGGGACGGGCCTGAGCGACACGACACGCGATGTCGCGAAACGGCTCGCGGGCCTGGGCTATGCCGCTTTTGCGCTGGATTTCCATGGCGGCGGGAAGCCCCTGCCGATGGATCAGTTGATGTCGCGGGCCGGCGAATTGTTCGGAGACTCGCCCCGCTTCCGCGCGATCGGCAAGGCCGGGCTGGACGTCCTGCTGGCACAACCGGAGGTGGATAGCGCCAATGTCGCCGTCATCGGCTATTGCATGGGCGGGGCATTGGCATTTGAACTGGCGCGCGAGGGTATCGACCTGAAGCTCGCCGTCGGCCTTCACGCCAATCTCGTGACCGGGATGCCCGCCGCAAAGGGTGCGGTGAAGGCGAAGATCCTGGCCTTGACCGGTGCCGACGATCCCATCGTCGACGCAGCGCAACGCGCGGCCTTCGAGGAGGAAATGCGCGCGGCGGAGGTGGACTGGCAGTCGTTCGTCTATGGCGGCGCCAAGCACAGCTTCACCAATCCGAACGCCGGTGACATGGGCCATCCAGGCATCGCCTACGATAAAAAGGCGGATGCGCGGTCCTGGAAGGCGATGATGAACGCCTTCGACGAAGCGTTCTGAACCGGTGGAGCGGGCTTCGGACGGGCGCAGGCCGAAGTCGCGCAAGCCCGCTCACCCCGCAATGCCCTGGTCCCGATGGGAGTATGAGATGCCGACAACGCTGTTTTCCAAGAGCCTGCGCGACCTTGGCGGTGGGACCTGGGCCTGGATAGCGCCCCCGGGGACGTGGAACTATAGCAATGCTGGTCTCATCACCGATGGCGATGAGGCGTTGCTTGTCGATACGCTGGTGGACGAGCGCCTTACCGGCGAGATGCTGGACGCGATGCGGACCGCGACGGGCTTTGGCGCCGACCGGATCGCAACGCTCGTCAACACCAACGAAACCAGCAACCACACGTGGGGTAATGGCCTTTTGAAGGCGGCTACCAGCTATGCGTCGGCGGCAGCGGCGCAGGAAATGGCGACCGATAACGGCCCGCAGCAGATCGGCAAGCTTCTGGGCGCCGCGCCCGGCATGGGCGAGCTAGGGCAATGGTTCATCGACAAATTTGCGGCATTCGATTTCGAAGGTTTGACGCCAAGCGGGCCCGACCGGACATTTTCCAGCGAGATCACGCTCAAGGTCGGCAAGAAGGACGTTCATTTGATTCCGGTCGGCCCGGCGAGTACCCCGGGAGACATCATCGTGCATTCGCCCGTCGACCGGGTTGTATTTGCCGGCGATGTGATATCGGTGGGCGTCACGCCGATCACCTGGACCGGGCCGGTAAGCGGCTGGATCAAGGCGTGCGATCGCATCATGGCTCTGGACGTTGACACGATCGTTCCGGGTCACGGCCCGTTGACGGACAAGGCGGGCGTCCGGAAGATGCGCGATTATCTGACATTCGTCGATCAAGAGGCGCGTAAGCGCCACGCAGCGGGCATGGATGCATGGGCCACGGCGCAGGACATTGCGCTGGGAGAATTTGCCCGATGGCCGGACCAGGGCAAGCTGGCGGTCACGGTCGGCACCATTTTCCGCGAGATCGACCAGGATGCGTCCCCGCCGAACCTGGTCGAATATTTCGAGCGTATCCAGCAACTCGACAAGAAATACGCGGCGGGCTGATCCGGCCGGATGATCGCCGTACGGGCATCGGACAAGAGGACGACATTATGACGACACTGGTAAAGCTGCCCCACGGGACACCCGCCTGGTTCGAGATGGTGGGCGGCCACATGCGCGAAGCGGCCGCTGGCGCCGGCCTGCCGCCGGATCTGACGATTTCGGTGGTGGAGCGCTACATCGATGGCGTCGCACTGGCGGACGGGCTGGTTCAGGGTCTCCGCTTCGATATCGTGAGCGGCAAGCCGACATTCCGGGCCGGGGTGGGACTGGACGAACAAGCCGACATCCTCATCGAGATCACGTCGTCCGCCGCGCACCGGCTGAATACCCTCTATAGTGCCGACCCGGCCTATCACGAGGCGATCGGCACCTATCTGGGCAGCGGCGAGATGCGGGTGCAGGGTGACCCATCGCAACTGGGCGACTGGCTGGGCACCGTGCATGATCCGATCGTCGACCGCACGCTCTGATCGCGCCACATGCTTGCCGCCGAGCCAGACGGCCCGGACAAGCGAATATCCGGAAAAGAACGCCCGAAACGATGCGCATAGATGCCTATCCGCCGCAAGAGCCGGTCCCCGACGTGGCGAGGGCTCTGCATGAGCGGCTGATGACGCTTGCACAAGGCATCGAAGGTCATGAGCATATATATGGCGACGATCCGAGCCAGTCACTTACTGTCTATCCTTGCGCGCGGCGGGGCGGTCCCGTCCTTCTTTTCCTGCACGGCGGCGGCTGGACCAACGGTTACAAGGAAGAGATGGCTTTCCTCGCCCCGCCGCTCAACGCCGCAGGCTTCACATTGGTCAGCAGCAGCTACAGGCTGGCGCCGAAGCATGTCTTCCCTGCCAATTTCGACGACGTCGCCGACGCCGTGACATTGGTCTGGAACCTTGCGGAAACGCATGGTTACGATCGCGACGCTTTGTTCATCGGGGGACATTCGGCGGGCGGCCACCTGGCGAGCCTCCTGGCCGCACGGGCCGATTGGCAAACGTCCCGAGGGCTGCCCGAAGACGTCATCAAGGGTTGCCTGCCGATATCGTGCACCTACGATTTCACGCCGGGGTCAGGATCTTCGGTGCGGCCGCGCTTCCTTGGGCCGCCGGGCGCTTTCGCCGAAGTGCATGCCAGTCCCGTCTTCCAGATCGGCGACCATGTGCCGCCGTTCTTCATCACCTACGGGTCGCAGGATCTGCCGCATCTGATGGTGCAGGCGGAAAAGTTCGCGATGGTGGCGCGCTCGAAGGGCGTCGGCGTGGAAATGCTGGAAGTGGATGGCGCAAGCCATGCCACGGTGCTGCTGATGGCTGCCGATATTGATAAGCCATGGCTGGCATCGGCGGCCCGATGGATGCGCGGCATTTTGCACAACAGTTGGTGAAATCCGCGATCTGGGGCGGCGCGCCGCGGGACGCGCGCGAGTTCGATGATCCCGTCCGATTGGATGCCCTGATAGGGATCTCTATTGGTCGCCGTCTCATACCGCAGTGAGAGGCGCGTGCGCGGATTCCTGCATGGCATCATGGGCGTCTCCGTCGTGCCAATGTGCGCCGCGCGCCGTGCCACCGATCCCCGGATTGAAGCTGTTGCATGGGTCGAGTGCCCGATAATGTTCCACCAGCGACGTCTTCGCTCTGTAAAGATGGCCAACATTATGCTCGGCGGGATATTCCGCCCCGCGCGCATCTAGGATTTCGAGCATTCGATGCTCCAGAGCGACCGGATCGACGCCTTTTGCCACGATATAGTCCTGGTGGAAGACATGGCAGAAGAAATGTCCGTAATAGAGCTTCTTGATCATGTGCTGGTCTATTGCTTCGGGGAGCGTTTCGAACCAGTCGCTATCGTTGCGGCGCAGCGCCACATCGATGGCGACGATGTCCTCAACTTCCCGATGATGAACTGCGCGGTAGCGGACTGCTGCCCCGGCCACAGCGAAACGATGCAGGAAGGCTTTCGCCGCCTCGGTTTGCGAACATTCGAAAAAGTCGCCATCGGCGTTCGGGTAGCGATCCGTGAGATAGGCGCGGGCCTCCGCGTTTCCTTCGGCGCCCATCTTCAGGATCAGATGATGCGCGTAACGGTCGCGATAATCCCACATTCGTTCAGGAAGGTGGTTGCCGAACAGCGCTCCGCACGCCTGCATCAGATGATCGGCAAGGTGGCGTGGCAACAGCGGCGCCTTTCGTGCGACCTCGTCGATCCACGCCTTGAGTGCGAACAGCGATGGCAGCCGGTCGGTTCCCAGTCGCTCGATCGCGATGACCGTGTCCTTGCCGTAACGGGCGGCGATGTCGAACGCTTCGCGATGCATATATTCGCCGGCGATGGGAAGGGCGCTGAAGTCCCGCAAAATGTCCCGTCTTAGACCGGCGAGATCTGCGATGCTGTTCGTGCCAATGTAGAATGTGGTGGTCGCGGTCTGCCTGGCGAATGTGTCGAGCCGGACTGCGAGCAATGCGATCTTGCCGGCGCTGCCCGACGCTTCGTAGAGCCGGCTCGGATCGGCATTGAAGCGGGCGGGCGTCGCTTCGTCGACTTTGCGGACATGGTCGCAATAGGCATGGTCCGATGCACGCCGCGCTGCATCATGCTCGATATCTTTTTCGTCGAATGTCCCGTTTTCGACACGGCGAAGAACCTCTTCCGGGTCGTCGCCAAGAGCGATGCCGAGATGATTGACCAGTTGAAGTTCCCCGCGCTCGTCGAGCCGGGCATAGAGCGCGAACTCGGTATAGGCAGGGCCACGCTGAATGAGCGATCCGCCACTATTGTTGCAGATGCCGCCGAACACCGAGGCGCCGATACAGGACGAGCCGATCACGGAATGCGGCTCGCGGCCGAGCGGCTCGAGGATGGCCTCCAACTGGTAGAGAGTCGTCCCCGGCAGGCACACCACCTGTCGTCCGGCATCGATCGGATGGACGCCCTTGATCCGCAGGCTGTTGATGAGAACGACGCTGCGATCATAGGAGCCGTTCGGTGTCGATCCTCCTGTCAGGCCGGTATTCGCCGACTGCATGATGACGATGACGCCCGCTTCGACGCACGCCTTAAGCGTTTGCCACAACTCCACCAGGGTGCGTGGCCTCACGACCGCGAGCACCTTGCCCCCGCCGACGCGGTAGCCTGTCGCAAAGCGCCGCGTGCGGGCATTGCCGGTCAGAACCGCGCGCGCGCCGACAATCGCGCGCAGGCGATCGATCAGGCCATCCGGGACAGCGATAAAATCGTGCATATCTAAACGGTTTCCCAAGAGATCGGAACGTTCAGGCAAGGGGTGGTGGTGCCTCGTGGTTACCGCGCGCGAAACATGATGCGCATTCGGCATCTGGCGGGGCGTTCATGTCTTCCATGCGAAGAAACCGCATCCCTCTCGCACGATAAGCGCAGCGCCGCATTCGGTGCGATCCAGGAAATTGATCTTCGCCCTGTCCTGGGCTGTTATTCTTTCAGACCCTCCATGAGCAAGTTCAGCAAGCGCTTTCGCCGAGTGGGCTTCAGCCCTTCCAGGTCGGCGAGCCAGGCAATGGCGGAGACTAGTGAAATGATGTCCGCTCCGTCGATATCGGCGCGTAGTCGTTTCGCCTGTTGAGCGCGCCGCACCAGCGCGTCGCCGGATTGTTTCAGCGATGAACAGGAAGCGTGAAGAGGCGATTGGGGGTCCATTCTTTTCTCGATCATGGATGCGGCAAGCCCCTGAAATTCGGACGTGCTCGCCGCCACTTCGTCCATCCAGTTTTCCAGAGCCTCCAGCGGATTTTCGCTGGAAACCAAGATCCGGGCTTTCTCCGCCAATTCGTCGAAATTGCTTCGCAGGATTTCCTGGAGAAGTTCGTCCCTGTTCGGGAAATGGCGATAGAGTGTGCCAAGCCCGACGCCCGCGTCCCGAGCTATGCCGCGCAATGACGCTTCGGTTCCATGCTTCCCCACCATCGTACGCGCGGCCTTGAGGATGGACTCCCGGTTCCGCTGAGCGTCTGCTCTCATCGATGGTTGGTCCGCTTCAACTTCCGACATCACTGCACCTTTTGCTAACTCCGTATCGGTCAGAACGGATCTTGAGCCTGCCAATCGGGGCGTTGCTCCGTCGGCGGTGGGCCAAGGGAGCAGGTTGCTTATATGAAGCATGTTGCCTGAAAACAACTCAGCAAGATGTCGAGCGCGTTCCTCCCATCCCCTATCGATCCTACCGAGTTCAACATCCGGCGGGACGACGGATCACCGCGGCCCCGCCCTTCGGATGCTCGTCTGCGGGCCTCGACCCGGTGATCAAACCAGCCGGTTCTCGATCGCTCCGATGCCGTCGATCTCACAGCGGACGACATCGCCGCGCGCCATCTCGACAAATCCGGGCGGCGTGCCCATGCTGATGACGTCGCCCACGTTCAGCGTCATGACGCTACTGGCCCAGGAAAGCGTTTCGTAGATATCGAACGCCATGTTGTCGAAGTTCGCCTTCTGCTTGGTCTCGCCATTCACGATTCCGCGAATTTCCCGGCCCTTGGGGTCGAAATCGGTCTCGATCCAGGGACCCATTGGCATGAAGTCGTCATAGATTTTGAAGCGGAAGGTTTGCGCCGCGACGGTGTCTTCCTTCAGCACGCCAAAAGCGGTCACGTCATTGGTGATGGTGAAGCCGAAAATATAGTTCTTCGCATCTTCCACTGACACGTCCTTGGCCGTCTTGCCGATGATGACCGCCAGTTCCGCCTCGAATGAAGGTGCATGTTCTTCCTTTAGCGCCTTGGGCCAGCGAATATTCGCCCCGGTGGGAATGACGCAATTGTTCGGCTTGATCCACAGGCCGGATCCCTCTCGCCCGTTGCGGCCCGACCAGTTGCCCATCAGAGCGACGATCTTGTTGTGGGGTTCCATGGGCGCGAGCAGCTTGGCCTGGTCGATCGGACCGAGTTCGGCGCCGCGCGCTTGGCTGCCATTTGGCCCCCCGGTTTCGTAGGCGACGCCGTCGGCAAACTCGGCCCACAATTCCCGTCCCGACCAACTGATCCTAGCAATCTTCATTATTACTTCCTTTGCAAAAGATATTATAGATCAACATCATCCCATGACGTAAATGGATTTGGTGTTCTGATAGGCGTTGATAGCTTCGGGGCCGAATTCGCGCCCCATGCCGCTCGCCTTGATGCCGCCGAAAGGTGATCCGATCGACGGCAGATATCCGTTGACGCCGACGGTGCCGGTCGCAACCTTGCGTGCCACGTCCGTGGCATGCGCGCTGTCCGAACTCCACACGGAGCCGCCCAGTCCGAATGGACTGTCGTTGGCGATGCGGATGGCCTCGTCTTCGCCGTCATAGGAAATCACGGCAAGGACCGGGCCGAAAATCTCCTCCCGGGCAATATGTGCCGAATTCTCGACGTCGGCAAAGATCGTCGGTTCGACGAACCAGCCGCGATTTGTGTCCTTCGGGCGGCCTCCTCCCGAAATCAGGCGTGCCTCGTCCTTGCCGATGGCGATGTAGCTCTCCACCCGATCGCGATGGTCGGAGGACGCCATCGGACCCAACTGCGTGGCGGGATCGAGGGCATCGCCGACCACCAGCGAAGCGGCGAAGTCGGCCAGCGCGTCGACCACCTCGGCGTACCGGCTCTTGGGAGCAAGCACGCGCGTTCCATTGAAGCAGGTCTGGCCGTTATTGAGCATAGAGGCGAAGGGCACGCCCTCGATGAATGCGCCGACATCCGCGTCGTCGAGCACGATGGCGGCCGATTTTCCTCCCAGTTCGAGCGTGACCGGGCGCAGCAATTCGCCGCAGCTTCTGGCTATGCTGCGCCCGGCGGCGGTCGATCCTGTGAAGGCGACCTTGTCGATCCCGGGATGGCCGATCAGATAGGCGCCCGCATCGCGCTCGGCGGCGACCCAGTTGAGCACGCCGGCCGGCACGCCCGCCTCCAGCGCAGCTTCGGCAAGGACGTAGCTGTCGAGCACAGTCCCTGGCGACGGTTTGATAACCATCGTGCAGCCTGCAGCCATGGCAGGCGCGATCTTGCTGAGCGCCAGCGTCACGGGGAAGTTCCATGGGATGATCGCGGCAACCACGCCTATTGGGGTGCGCTCGACCAATGTTTCCTTCCCCATCTGGGACGGGCGCACATCGGGCTGCCCCATCGACCGCGCAAGTTCGGCATAATATTGTACGAGCCCGACGGAGAAGCCGCCCTCGAGCGGTCGGCTGGTCGACAGCGGCATGCCGTTTTGAATGCTCACCGTCCTGGCGATTTCTTCGCTTCGCTTTGCCAGCGCTCCCATGAACCGTTCCATGACGACCGCTCGGTCGGCGGGTGCCGCGTCCGACCATCCGGACGTGGCAAACGCCTTGCGCGCCGCGGCGACCGCGGCGTCCATGTCGGCCTCTGTCCCTTCGGGAACCGTTCCGATCTCCTCCGACGTGGATGCATTGATAAGGGCGAAGCGCCGGTCGCTGGCAGGCGGAACCCACTGGTTGTTGATGAAGAACGAATCCCGAGTCTGTGCCATCTGCCTCTCCTGATCTTCGACCCTACCTCGCATCCCGGGAGGGGGCACGTCAGCTTCCAATCTCGCGATTTTCCCCATCTCGGATTGAGATTGGCCCTGCGGGGGAGGGCGAGAGATAAGTGCTGAGAAGAAAATCCTTGCGCAGGACCGGGTGGATCAAACCAGAGCGCGTGCGTGCTGCTGACATGCACGCCGCCCACGGCCCGATCCGACTGTCCAATGTGGCGCTGGATCATTCTTGAGGATTGTGCGCCCGCGCCGATGCCATTGGGCGTCGGCGGGAAGCGCGATGGGTTAAGGAAGAGGAAGTAGGATGGATATGGCGAGTACGGGCGCTCAGATACAGATCATACCGGCGCCCAAGCTGGAACGCACTTTGACCCGTGCGGATCTCGATATCATGGCCGACAAGGTTCGCAATTGGGATCGTTGGGGGTCCGATGACGAAATCGGCACGCTCAATTTCGTCGGTGAGGAAGAGGTTCGCGCTGCCGCGGCGTTGGTTCGCAAAGGCCGCGTGATTTCCATGGGCATGGATTTCAATTTCCAGGGACCGCAAAAGGGCTGGGGCAACCGGTTCAATCCCATCCACACGATGTTACAGACCGGCACGGACGCGGTGGCCGGCAATCAGGACTGGAACGGGATCCGCTATGCCGACGACATGGTGACGATGCCGCTTCAATGCGGAACGCAATGGGACGCGCTCGGCCACGTCTTCTTCGACGAAAAGATGTGGAACGGCTATGATGCCAGGCTGGTGGATTCCACCGGCGCCAAGAAAAACGGCATCGACAAGACGCGCGACCGCATGGTCGGACGCGGCGTGCTGCTCGACGTCGCCCGGATGAAGGGTGGATATCTGGACGACGGCTATGGCATCAGCGCCGCGGAACTCGACGAATGCGCTGCCGCGCAAGGAGTGGAAATCCGGCGCGGAGATTATGTCGTGGTCCGGACGGGCCATATGGAGCGCTGTGTCGACCGCGGCGATTGGGGCGGCTATGCCGGCGGCGACGCCCCCGGTTTGCGGTTCGAAACCGCCGAATGGATTCATCGCAACGAAATCGCGGCGATCTGCACCGATACCTGGGGCTGCGAGGTCCGCCCGAACGAAAGCGCGGACAGCAAGGCGATCAACCAGCCCTGGCACTGGATCGTCATCCCGATGATCGGGATCAGCATGGGCGAGATATTCAACCTTCGCGAGCTTTCCCAGGATTGTTCGGAGGACGGCGTTTATGAATTCATGTTCTGCGCGCCCGCGCTGCCCATAACCGGTGCGGTCGGATCCCCGATCAATCCCCTCGCCATCAAGTAACGGACAGATAAACATGGCTGCCAAGCAAAAAAATGTCATCGTCACCTGCGCGGTGACCGGATCGATCCATACGCCTTCCATGTCGCCCTATTTGCCGGTGACGCCCGACCAGATCTGCAACGAAGCCTTGGGGGCGGCAGCGGCTGGCGCATCGGTCGTGCATCTTCACGTGCGCAATCCGGAAACTGGCCAGCCGATCCAGGATGTCGATCTCTTTCGCCAGTTCCTGCCCCGTATCCAGCGGGAATCCGACATCGTGGTGAACATCACCACGGGCGGAGCACCCACGATGCTGGTCGAAGAGCGATTGCAGCCCGTCTTGAAGCTGAAGCCCGAAGTGGCGTCGCTGAACATGGGGTCGATGAATTTCGGACTTTACCCGATGCTGGATCGCTTCAAGACGTTCAAGCACGACTGGGAACGGCCCTATCTGGAAGGTTCGGAGGATCGCGTCTTCAGAAACACGTTCAAGGATATCCGGTACATCCTGGAATCCTGCAGCAGCAATGACACCAAGTTCGAAATCGAATGTTACGATATCGGCCACCTCTACACCGCCGCTCATTTCCTCGATCGCGGGATTTTGAAGGGGCCGCTGCTCATTCAGTCCGTGTTCGGCCTGCTCGGCGGTATCGGCCCGCACCCGGAGGACGTGCATCATATGAAGCGGACGGCCGACCGGTTGTTCGGTGAGGATTATTACTGGTCGGTCCTGGGTGCGGGGCGCAATCAGATGCCGATCGCGACGATGGCCGCGACGATGGGCGGAAACGTGCGCGTCGGTATCGAGGATTCCCTCTGGATCGGGGCCGGCAAGCTGGCGGAAAGCAATGCCGATCAGGTGCGCAAGATCGTCACCATTCTCGACGAGCTTGGCCTCAAGCCCGCGACGCCGGACGAAACCCGCAGCATGCTGGGACTCAAGGGGCGAAATGCCGTATCATTCGCTTAGAAGGTGGATGAGGGCGGAGCATTATGGCAGACCTGATCCCGCCGTGTTGCGCATCGATGCGGACGGTCAATGTGATCGACATATCGGGAGTGCGGTGATTGGCCTTGCCAACATATGACGAACAGCGCGCAGCCGCCCGTCGGCGGCTGCCGCACATGCTCTTTGAATATATAGACAGCGGCGCCTTCGACGAGCGCACCTTGCAGGCGAACCACGCCGACCTTGCCCGGCTTCGGCTCAAGCAGCGTGTCATGCGCGACATGTCCGATCTGGATATGTGCGCGGATATCGCTGGTACCCCCGCATCGATTCCCGTCGCCCTGGGTCCGGTCGGCTTTGCGGGCATGTATGCGCGGCGGGGAGAGGTCCAGGCGGCGCGCGCGGCGGCGGCGGAAGGCGTGCCGTTCTGCCTGTCTGCCGTCTCGGTCTGCGATTATGAGGAGGTTCGGCGCGATAGCGGCACTACGCCCTGGTTCCAGCTCTACATGATCCGGGACCGCGCCTATATGGGGGATCTGATCGATCGCGTTCTGGCGGCGGGCGCGCAGACGTTGGTATTCACGGTCGATATGCCGCTGCCGGGCATCCGCTATCGCGATGGGCGATCGGGACTCTACGATACGGGTCTGCGGGGTCTGGCGCGGCAGACCTGGCAGGGCATGGCGCATCCCGCGTGGCTGTGGGACGTATATCTGCGCGGCCGCCCGCATGGCTTCGGAAACTTCGCCGCGGCCATTCCCGGCAAGAAGGGTCTTGGCGATTATTGGAGCTGGATCCGTGAGAATTTCGACTGCAGCACCAATTGGGACGATTTGAGCTGGGTGCGCTCCCGCTGGCCGGGCCGCATCCTGATCAAGGGCGTGCTGTGCCCGGAAGATGCCGTCGCGGCCTTCGAAGCCGGGGCCGACGGCGTGGTCGTTTCCAACCATGGAGGGCGTCAGCTGGACGGCGTGGCCTCAAGCATCGCGGCATTGCCTGCGGTGGTGGAAGCGGTCGGCGGCCGAGGGCCGGTGCTGATCGATGGCGGGCTGCGGTCGGGCCTGGATATCGTGAAGGCGCTTGCGGCCGGCGCCGACGGATGTCTGCTCGGACGGGCCTGGGCATTCGCGCTCGCAGCCGGCGGCGAACGCGGCGTCGCCGCCATGCTCCAGGCTCTCAAGGCCGAGCTGCGTGTGGCCATGACCCTGACGGGATGCCGGGTGCTGCGCGACGCCGACCGGTCGCTGTTCGACATGGAGAGCCATGACGCGCTTTCCAATCTTCACCGCGATCGTGTGGATCCGGGCTGAATCCAAAGCTGCCCGGTTCTTCGATGATGCACGCGATATCGATGACATTGGATGACCTATCAAGGAGATACCAGGTGGATATTCTGCAGGCCGACGATATCGTCAAAATCAATGAAGTGCTTCATCTTTGGGCATTCATCAACGACAACAAGCGGTTCGACTTGTTCGACGATGTGTTTACCGAGGACGTGCAGTTCGACTGGACCTATGTTGGTGGTCCGAAGGGGTTGAACGGGATCGACGTCTATCGCGCCTTGCTCCAGGACGCCGTGGATAATGGCATCGTCGCGGATCATCATATCCTGGGCTCGATCGTTTGCATGGATAAGGACGGACATGTACGGGTGCGCAGCCGCTACATCACCCATTTCGGTGATGGCCGAATGGTCAACGGAGAATATCTCCACATTCTGCGGCGAACGTCCAAAGGCTGGCGGGTTTCGCTGCACAAGATGGCGCGTCGCATTCCCTCGCTGGACATCGGCGCCGCGCCGCCCGAGTTTTTCGAGGGATGGCCGCTGGCGGCCTGAGGTCAGCGACGCCCTCACTGTCCGACCTGCCGCATGCCGGACTGGGACGGACGATGCTGCCTGTGCAAGACGGCTGCGTGGTCCGCTGTCGGGTCATGCCCAGGAGAGATTGCGGCAATCGGGCCTTGCTATTGGTTCGATCCGCGGGGGTGACGCATTGTCCGACAGGACCATGTTCGCGCCGGCCTGACGCATCGGTAACTCTCGCTCGGTCGATCCCTGCCGCGGCCTTGGCGCGCAATTTGGATAATTTCGCAGTGGGCGCCCCGTGGCGCCATGAACAGGAAGCGATATCATGCTCCTTCACGAGCCGTTTGATTTTCATGCCCGCAGCCGTGCCGGCTATGTGCTTTCCAAATCCGATGGGACGGCGCTGACCTACGGCCAGGGCAGGGAAAGGTCGCTTCGCATGGCGTCGATGCTGATCGGCCTTGGCCTCAAGCCTGGCGAGCGCGTTGCCACCATCATGAACAATGCGATCGATGCATTGCTGCTCATCTATGCGGCCGCCAGAACCGGAATCGTTTGCGTGCCGCTCAATTGCCGGTTGGCGCCGCGCGAATGGATGGGAATGATCGACGACGCGCAGGCGCGGGTTGTCATCGCCGATCCCGCCTTTGGCGAAGCTCTGGACAATGCCGGCGGCAAGCCGCCGATCGCGATCTGCTCCCAATCCACGCGACCGGGCTGGCTCGCCCTGGACGAACTGCTCGCTGTCGCCTCGCGCGATATTCCGCGGACCTCGCTTTCGGACGAGGCGCCCGTCCTGCAACTGTACACGAGCGGCACGACCGGCAAGCCAAAAGGCGCGATGATCAGCCATCGCTCGATCCTTTCAGACATCAGCCTGATCTCTTTCGCGATAGGGAATTGTTTTCCGGGGCAGCGCTCGCTTCATCTGCTGCCCTTCTTCCACGTCGCGGGCGTGGGATTTGCGCTGCGTGCCGTTTCCGGCGGCGAAACCCTGGTCATCCTCAAGAGCGTCGATCCGGCCGTTTTGCTGAAAACGCTGGTCGACGAGGAAATCGCCTGGACCTTCATCGTCCCGACGATCATCCAGATGCTCCTGAAGGAGCCGGGTATCGAGGATCTGCGATTCCCCCATCTGCGTCAGATCCTCTACGGCGCGTCCCCGATTGCCGAACACGTCCTCGTCAAGGCGATGAAGATATTCGGATGCGATTTTCTCCAGGGCTTCGGCATGACCGAATTGAGCTGCGCCGGCACTTTCCTGAGCGAAGACGACCATGCGCGCGCGCTCGTCGACCGTCCCGACCTTCTCTCGTCGGCCGGGCGCGCGCTGCCGGGCACGGAGCTGCGTATCGTCGACGGCCATGGCGCGGACTGCCCGCCTGGCGAGATTGGCGAAATCCTGATCCGGGGACCGCAGGTCTTCCTGGGTTACTGGGGGTTGCGGGAAGCCACCGAGGCGGCATTGCGCGACGGTTGGCTACATAGCGGCGATGCGGGATCACTCGACGAGGAAGGCTATCTGTTCATCCGCGACCGTATCAAGGACATGATCGTCAGCGGTGGGGAGAATGTCTATCCCGCCGAGGTGGAAGCGGTGCTGCACCAGCATCCCCAGGTCGCGGAAGTCTCGGTGATCGGTGTGCCCGACGACAAATGGGGCGAAACGGTGATGGCGGTCATCGTGCCCGAGGTGGGATGTGAGTTGAACGAAGCCGAACTGGATAGCTATTGCCGCGCCCATTTGGGCGGGTTCAAGCTGCCGCGTCGCTACAGCTTCGTGACCGCTCTGCCCCGCAACGCGAGCGGTAAGATCCTGAAACGCGATCTGCGCGCGGCGTTCTGGGAGGGACAGGCGCGACAGATAGGCTGATCGGGCTCTTCCATCAGCGTGAGCCGACGGAAGACGGGAGGCCGCGCGCATGCATCGCTCCGGTGGCGCAACGGCAATGAGGCATTCACAAAAACGGGACGTCGAACGTTCTCACCGCATACGGCCCTTCAGCTTGGGTGGAATCATTGAGGCAGGGTGGCACGATCATTGATCTATCGACGGCTCGCCGTACGAAGATCGAGATCATTTATCGGGAACATGAGGCGCGCCTGCTTCGCTTCCTCCGGCTCCGGCTCGGATCCGATGCCGAAGCCCGGGATGCGGCACAGGAAACATTCGTCAGGCTTTGGAAATGCGGCGGCCAGCTTCATGCCGACAATATCCCCGCTCTCCTGTTCGTGACGGCCCGCAACGTCGCCATCGATATGCTCCGGAAGACCAATCGTGCCGGTCGATCAGGATTTTACACGGCCTCATCGGACGAGAGCAACGACAATGTTCATGATGATCAGGCCGGACCGGACAGGATTCTCGCCGCAAAGAGCGATCTTGCCCTCGTCGTCCGCATCCTTGAGGAGCTGCCTCAAAAATGCCGATATGCGTTCATCCGCTATCGTTTCGAAGATCGCGACTATGAAGACATCGCGCAGGAAATGGGCGTGAGTCAGAGCATGGTACGAAAATATGTCCTGAAGGCGGTCTCGCATTGTGCGGCCCGGTTCGAAGAACTGGAGGGCTGGGAATGAGCTATATCGACAAGCTGGCTGCGCAGCATATTCTCACCCTGCACGATCGTGAGGCAGACGGAGAGGCGATCCGTTCTGCGCTCGATTGGATAGAGCATGACGCGGACCATCTTGTTGCGTTCAACCGCGCCGATCGCTTCATGCGCGTTTGCGGCGGCATCGGCCGACAGGAATTGGCGCGCCTCAAACTGGCGCCTATGCGACCGGAGCTCCATAAGCTGGGGATCGGCTGGAGAATGGCTGCGATAGCGGCAAGCATGCTGCTGCTGGTCATTGCCGATGCCCGGTTCCTGTCGATGGAACATGCGGAAATCGCCAGTGAAGCGCATTTCGCGACGCCGTCGGGCACGATCCGTTCGATCCAGCTAGCCGATGGCTCGAACGTCACGCTTGCGGGTGCCAGCGCCGTTGAGGTGACGTTTCGCAAGGAGGCGCGCATGGTAAGGCTGTTGTCGGGCGAAGCGCTTTTCACGGTGGTGCCCGACAAGAACCGGCCATTCACGGTACGAACGCAAAATGGCACCGCCACGGCGATCGGGACGGCCTTCAATGTCCATCGCGGTGCCGATGACACGACCGTCACGGTATTGCATGGACGTGTAGAGGTTCTGGCGCTCGGCGCCGGATTCATGTCCAGGGCGACGCTCGATAGGGCCATGTGCCGATATCCGTTCTCGAAGATCGCTCGAATAGGACTTACCCATGTTCCACCTCTGCCAAGAAATGAATCATGGATCCGCAAAAAAGGGAATCCCCAGCGCGATTCCTATTTCAGGTGCGATGCTCTAGCAAGAACAACGCGCGGTTCGCAAATGCGGTCCGCCCCCGATACTGGTCAATAATGCGGGCCATCGCGACCGCAAGCCGATCGAGCATGTCGCCCGGCGCACGTCGCTGGGGCGATGGGGCCGTCCGGAGGAAATTGTCGGCCCGGTCCTGTTCCTTGCATCGGACGCGGCATCTTATGGGACCGGGCAAGTGCTGGCGGCGGACGGCGGTTACACCGCCCACTTCTGATCCGTTTCAGGATATGGTTCGGCTATCGAGTTAAGTTGAACCATGTTCCTGCGAAGGCAGGAACTCAGTCCCGCCCTCGCCTCATCCATATAATGTCTGAACCGGGCTCCTGCCTTCGCAGGCGCACTATTATCGGGACAAAGTCTAGGCGGCCAGACCCCTCATCCGCAACAAGGCGTCGACCTCCGGCGCGCGTCCGGCAAAGGCGCGGAAATTCTCGGCGGCGGGACGGCTGGCCCCCGCGGCGAGTATCTCGCGCCGGAAAGCGGTCGCGCCGCCGCCTGGAATGGCGCCATGGGCGAAAATCTCGAAGGCGTCGGCCGACAGCAGTTCCGCCCAAAGATAGGAATAATAACCCGCCGCATAGCCGCCCGCGAAAATATGGCTGAACGCATGGGCGAAGCGGTTCCATTCCGGCGGATGAACGACGGCGACGGCCTTGCGGACCTGATCCAGCATGGCGTTGACCTGCGCGCCCTTGGCCGGATCATAGTCGCGGTGGAGCAGCAGGTCGAAGGTCGCAAACTCGATCTGGCGCAATATGGCAAGGCCCGCCTGGAACTGGCGTGCGGCGAGCAGGCGGTCGAACATTGCCTGCGGCAGCGGTTCGCCGCTGTCGACATGGCCGGACAGGCCGATCAGCGTGTCCCGGTCCCATGCGAAATTCTCCATGAACTGGCTGGGCAATTCCACCGCATCCCATTCCACCCCGCTGATGCCGCCGATCGAGGGCAGGTCCACCTCGGTCAGCAAGTGATGCAGCACATGGCCGAATTCGTGGAACAGCGTCACCACGTCATTATGCGTCACCAATGAGGGGCGGTCGCCCGTGGGCGGCGCGAAATTGGTGGTGAGATAGGCGATGGGCAGATGCAGGCGGTCGGCATCGCGGAAGCGGGAACGGCACACGTCCATCCATGCCCCGCCCCGCTTGCCCGCGCGCGCGAACAGGTCGAGATAGACGCCCGCCACCACGGCGCCGTCCCCATCGAGCACGTCGTAGAACAGCACGTCCGGGTGCCAGGTCGACACCCCCTCCCGCGTGACGAGGCGGACGCCGAACAGCCGTTCGATCAGCGCCTGGGTGCCTGCAAGGACGCGGGGCAGGGGGAAATAGGCCTTGAGCGCCTCCTGATCGACGCCGTGCAGCGTGCGGCGCATCGCTTCGGCCACATAGGAAAGGTCCCAGGGTTGCACATCGTCCAGCCCCAGATGCTTGGCGGCGAAGGCGCGGGCTTCGCCCAGTTCGCGCTCCCCGACAGGTCGCGCCCGGCCAGCGAGGTCGGCCAGAAAGGCCAGCGCTTCGTCGGCATCGGCGGCCATTTTCGTTTCCAGCGAATGGGCGGCGGAATCGGCAAAGCCCAATATCTGCGCCGCTTCATGGCGCAGGGCCATGATCGCGTCGATCCTTTCGCTATTGTCGTGGCTCTTGTCGTCCGCCTGATCGGAGGCGCGGGTGTTGTGGGCGCGATAGACGCGTTCGCGCAAGGCCCGGTCCTTCGCATGAAGCAGGATCGCCAGGACGCTGGGCTGGCGCAAGGTGATCAGCCAGCCGGTCAGCCCCTTTTCCTGCGCATAGGCAGCCAGGATCGCCTTGTCGCTCTCCGGAACGCCCGCCAGAGTCGCTTCGTCGGTGAGATGTTCGCTCCAGGCTTCGGTCGCGTCCAGCACCGCATTGCCGAATTTGGTGCTGAGGTCGCTCAGCGCCACGCCGATGTCGAGGAAACGCTGCCGCGCCTCGCCCTCCAGCGCGACACCGGCAAGGCGGAAGCCGCGCAGGGCAAGGACGACCGCGCGCTGCGCTGCAGGCGGCAAGCTGGCGAAATCGGGACGCGCGGCAAGGTGCGCCACGGTGTCATGATGGGCACGGTTCTGGCCAGCCTCCATCAGATAGGTGGTCATCAGCGCCTGGGCGGCGGCATGCGCCTCCCGCAATTCTGGCGTGTCGGCCACCGATGCGAGATGCCCCACCGGCGACCACACCCGTGACAGCAGGAAATCGGCGCGTTCGGCCGCCATGACCACCGCATCGAAATCATCCTTCCCGCTGGCGGTGATCCTTTCGACGGCAGCGCGATGCGCGGCGATGGCGTCTTCCATGGCGGGAACGACATGGGCCGCCTGTATGGCCGCGAAATCGGGCAGGTCACTATCGGCCAGGAGGGGATTGGCAGTCGTCATGATTTCTCGCAGCTTTCAGGGTCTCGACGGATGAGGCATATCCTCTAATTGGGCGCTGGCGAGCGGCTGTTCAAGCGTTTCCGGCCGATGCGCCAATCAGGCGAGGGTCAGGTAGATTTCCGCTTCGATGACCCAATCCGCACCGGCCTGCCGCCATTTGGCGCTATAGCTGCCCGATGCGACAAGGCGACCCGCCCCGGCGGCCACGCCCTGCCAGCGGCCATGCTCCAGCGCGATGGGCTCGACCGTCGAGGCGACGATGCTGTCGGGCGTGCGGATATAGAGGGTTCGCTCCGCCGCGCTGAATTCCCGTTTCCACGCCTGAAGCTGCGCCTTGCGGCCGGAGATGACGGCGCTGTCCGTCCCGGTGATGAGAACGGCATGGAGGGCAAGCAGCGGCCCGATGGCATTCAGGTCCGCCTCGGCCAGAGCGCGGTTGAAATCGGCGCGGCGCAGGCGAATGGCAAGGTCGGGGGATGTCGTCATGGAATCGCTTTAGAAGATGCCGGTCAAATCCGCACCTCATCTTGCGCGGGCAGGCGTAAACAGGTCATGCCCTTTCACAATCCTTCGGCCTCGACCCAATGAGCGCCGGTGATTTCCCGCGCCAGTTCCCAGACCTGACGGCGGATGTCGGGAACGGCGACGATTTCCCAATGCGCGCCACGCGTCATCGGTCCGACCACGAACAGCCGCTGTTGGGCCGATCCGTTGCGGGCGATGGCGTGGCATTGCCGGTCGACATCGATGCCGATCGCCAGCGGATCGGGCCGGATGTCGCCGCGAATCGCCAACTGACGCAGCAGCGGATCGTCGGTGCGCCGCAGGTCGCCCAGCGGGCCTGTGCAATTGACGACCCGGGCGAAGGGCAGGGTCTCCCTCTCGTCCTGTCCGCGCCTGCGCAGATGGACGTGAAGCGTGCGGCCGTGGGGAACGGCCTCCACCACCTTGGCGGCATGGATTTCCAGCCGCCCTTCCGCCTGCATCGCCGCAAGTCTTGCGGCGACCTGCGGGGCGAGGCGGTGGCGGTGCACATCCCAATAGGGACGCAAATGGCGCAGGAAGCGGCTGCGTTCTTCCGCGCTGGCGGCGCGCCACATATCCTGGGTGAAGCGGCGAAGTTCATCGACGGCATTGCGCCAGCCGATCTCCGCGCTGCGGCTGCGCAGCGTGCGAACCAGCGTTGAGGCGGCGCCCCTCGGACGGTCGCTGCGGGCTGTGTAGGGCGCTGCCGGAGCATGGCTTTGCGGGGCCAATCCACGGCGGGAAAGTGCGACGATCCGTCCCCGAAAGCCGGCGCTGTCCAGGCTGAGCGCGCAGTCTACGGCGGTCAGCCCGCTGCCGAGCAGCAGAACCCGATCGCTTGGTCCCAATCCTTCGGCAATGGATGCGGCCCAGGGATCGTCGACATAGGATGCGCTATGGCCGGACAGACCGGCAAAGGCGGGCAGGTCATGGGGCGGTAGATTGCCGGGCGCCAGTGCGACGATGTCGGCATCCACCCCACCGCCTGACCGCAGGTCGATATGGACGCCGTCGTCGCGCAGACTCAGATCGACCGCTTCATCCGTCACGATGGTCAACCTGTCGCTGGCCTGTCCCCGCACCTTGTCCAGCATCGCGCAGAGATAGGCGCCATAGTCGCGCCGCGTGGCAAAGCTGCCTTCCTGCCCCAGCCCTTCCTGTTTCAGCCAGTCGGTAAAATGATCCGGGCTGTCGGGCAGCGCGCTCATATTGGCGGCGCGCACGTTGAGGATATGGCCGGCCTGCGCGGCGCCATAGGCCAGACCCCGGCCCAGGCGGTCGCCCTGGCGCTCCAGCATCGTCACCCGCAGCGTGCCGTGCCGAAGCAGGTTGATGGCCAGCAACGTGCCGCTGAACCCGCCCCCGATGATGGCGGCATGATCGACCTTCAGCATGGATCAAGCATTTCCAATCTGAA
Organism: Sphingobium sp. TB-6; assembly: GCF_012927365.1. Classification (NCBI taxonomy): domain Bacteria; kingdom Pseudomonadati; phylum Pseudomonadota; class Alphaproteobacteria; order Sphingomonadales; family Sphingobiaceae; genus Sphingobium; species Sphingobium sp. TB-6. The sequence continues at coordinate 177,930 of NZ_JABBGL010000001.1, forward strand.
TTCGCCCAGACAGCGCCAATATTCTTGCCGGAAACCAAGGATTTCCGTGGCGTTTTCGGATGCCCTGCGTGAGATGGCAGTTCAAGAAAAATCGCGCATGGCAACGATAAAGCTGGCCGCCGTTCGCGGCTTTGCGCCAAAAACCGCTCAGCGGCCGCAGTTCGATGCCTGCATCATATCCCACGATCTCGAGTGACGAAACAGCGCTTTCGCAAGCTTCCTGCGGGGCCAGAAAAAATCCCGCGCGTCAGAATTGAGAAACATTGTTTTTTATGGTAACAACGTTTCCATCATGGTCTAGGAGATTTCATTATGCGCACCCGGATTACCGATTTGCTCGGAATACAGCATCCGATCGTTCAGGGCGGTATGCATTTCGTGGGCTTGGCCGAACTGGCCTCCGCGGTTTCCAACGCCGGGGGACTGGGCGTGATCACGGGGCTGACGCAACGCACTCCCGAAGCGCTCGCGCGCGAGATCACCCGCTGCCGCGAAATGACCGACAAGCCGATCGGCGTGAACCTGACCTTTCTCCCGACGTTCGCGAAGCCGCCCTATCCTGAATATATCCAGGCCATCGCAGAGGGCGGCGTTACCATTGTGGAGACGGCAGGCCGGAGCCCGGAGGCCTATATGCCCGCGCTCAAGGCGGCGGGGATCACGGTCATCCACAAATGCACCTCGGTGCGCCATGCCTTGAAGGCGGAAGCGATCGGCTGCGATGCGGTGAGCGTCGACGGCTTTGAATGCGGCGGCCATCCCGGAGAGGACGATATTCCGAACATGATCCTGCTGCCGCGCGCCGCGGACGAATTGCGCATACCGTTTCTGGCGTCCGGCGGCATGGGAGACGCGCGCAGCCTTGTCGCGGCCCTCGCACTGGGCGCCGACGGCGTCAATATGGGGACCCGGTTCATTGCGACCCAGGAAGCGCCGGTCCATGCCAATGTGAAGCAGGCTCTGCTTGATGCGACCGAGCTCGATACGCGGTTGATCATGCGGTCTCTCAAAAACACCGAACGCGTGTTGAAGAACGAGAATGTCACCCGTTTGCAGGAGATTGAGCGGGAAAAGGGCAGCGCCCTCACGATCGACGACATTCACGATCAGGTTGCGGGCGTTTATCCGAAGGTCATGGTCGATGGCGATATGGACGCGGGCGCATGGAGCTGCGGGATGGTCGTCGGCCTGATCCGGGACATTCCGACGGTCAAGGATCTGATCGACCGGATCATGGCCGATGCCGAAAGCATCATCCGGCGGCGGCTATCCAATTTCCTTGCTGAAGGCGTTGCGGATCATCAAACTGTCGCCGCATGACCGCACCTTCTATCATAGGCAATATCCGGGCCGCCCGGTCGGCATTGGAGGCGGAGACTCGTTCGACCCTCCTGTCGGCTGCCGCGGCCTTGTTGAGCGAAGAGGGGCCGGGCGCGCTGACGGTCCGGCGCGTGGCCGAAACCGCCGGCGCTTCGACGAAGATGATCTATACCCATTTCGGCGGCAAGGACGGTTTGCTCGAAGCTCTTTACCTGCACAGCTTTGCCGAGTTGGTCCTTGCGTTTCAAGCACATGCCGGGGAAGCCGACAGCGCCCGGCGGCTGGCCCTGATGTTGGGAGCCTATCGGTCTTTCGCTCTTGACGAACCGGCGCTCTACAATGTGATGTTCGGTGATCTGGGCCGGGCGTGGGAAGCGCCCGCCGCCTGTCGCAAGCAGGCCTGGCGCAGTTTCGAAACGCTAAGGGATGCCGTGCGCGACGATTTGCCAGCCGACCGCAGACTTGATGCCCAGCATGTGACCTACGCATTGTGGGCAACGGCGCATGGAGTGGTGAGTTTGGAACATCGCAAGCTTATCGGTCCGACGTCCGGCGCCGCAGCCATTTTCGATAGTGCGCTTAACGCAATTTGCGCGGCCAACGGCATGAGGTGCAAATTGCAGACGCACCCTTAGCCGGGCGCGCCAATCGTTATTCCGGCGACGCTTCGCAGATATGATCCGACCCGGCATGGTCTGGTTGCGGCTGCGCTGTGATGCAAACGGCCGTCTGAAGCCGGAACGGCAGTGAATCAAAGAATTCTTATAGTTCCGACAGCATTGCTTGTGAGACTTATCTCTACTGATAAAATAGATAAATAAGCAATGGCTGTCGGAAGGACAAATATGAACCCGTTGCGTTTCCTGATCGACTCCTGGAGTCGTTTGCGCGATGCCGCTCGTCGCGAATTTCTGCGCGATCCCGACGTGATCCTGTTCGATCGGGCTGCGCCGAAGCAGGAAAGCCTCGGTGGTCGCTGAAGGCTGGTCGCGGCGCGGTTTTCTGGCGGCTGGGGCTGCATCCGGGCTGTTGCTGTCGGGGTGCGGCGCCGGTCGCGATTCCCGGCCCCGTCTGCGCGTCTCGATCACCGGCAAGGGGGAAGGCGATACCCGGCTGTTGTTCAAGGCGGCCGGAATCGCGGCCAAGGGTTTCGATCTGCGCTACAGCGAATTCCAGTCCGGCCATCTGGTGGTGGAGGCGTTGAACGGCGGTTCGCTCGATTATGGCGGGATGAGCGAGATTCCGCCCATTTTCGCCGCCGCGTCGACGATCCAGAGCTTCCGGCAGATCGCCGTCACCCATGGCGACGTCAATAACCAGGTGGTGCTGGTGCCCAAGGGCTCCAAAGCGCGCTCCATTGCCGATCTCAAGGGCAAGCGGGTGGGCTATGTGCGCGCCACGACCTCCCAATATTTCCTGATCCGGATGCTCGAAGAAGTAGGTCTGGGATGGGACGATATCACGCCCGTCGCCATGGGCGTCTCCGATGGCGCGGCGGCCTTTTCCCAGGGATCGCTGGACGGTTGGGCGATCTACGGTTTCCCGATCCAGCGGGCGGTCGCGACCGAAGGCGCCCGGATATTGCGCACGGCCTATGGCATATTGTCGGGCAATTATCTGGTGTCCGCCCATGTCGATGCGCTGGCCGATCCGGAAATGTCGCAGATCATCCGCGAATATCTGGCGCTGGTGCAGCAGGCCTTTGGCTGGGCGGCAGCGCACCAGGATGAGTGGGCAGGCATCATCGCCCAGGATATCGGCGTGCCGCGCGATTATGTGGTGGACCAGTTCCGGCGCAAAAGCGCCAGCTATGAACTGCGCCCCGTGACCGATGCGGCCATCGCCTCCCAACAGCAAGTGGCGGACCTTTTCTTCGCCCAGAAGCTGTTGCCGAAGGCGGTCGACGTGTGGCCTCTCTGGGACAAGCGGTTCAACGATTCCATACCGAAAAGAGGCTGAAAAATCATGGCCAGCCAAGCACTTGTTCCCGAAACCCCGTCTCCCGAGCCGATCGGCTCCGAATTGCTGGACCGCATCACCCGGCAATTGGCGGCAACGGCGGAAGCCTATGACCGGAGCGCGGAATTTCCCCGCGCCAATTTCGATCTGCTGGGGCGGGAAGGGCTGATCGGGCTGACCGTCCCGGTCGAATATGGCGGGCGCGGCGCGGCCCTCTCCGAAGCGTTGCGCGTGCTTGGCGCGGTGGCCAAGGGGGAGCCGTCGACAGCGCTGATCCTGTTCATGACTTACCATTATCATGCGACCCCGGCCCGGGCAAAGGGCTGGCCGCAGGGGATTTACGAGCAACTGGCGCGGCAGGCGGTGCAGGGGCGCGGATTGATCGGCGGGCTGCGCGTCGAGCCGGAGTTGGGGACGCCAGTGCGCGGCGGCCTGCCCGCGACGGTGGCGCGGCGCACGGCCGATGGCTGGGCGATCGGCGGCACGAAAATCTACTCCACCGGATCGACGGGCCTCGACTGGTTTTCCGTATGGGCGAAGACGGATGAGGAAAGCCCCCGCGTCGGCAATTTCCTGGTCCGTTCCGACAGTCCGGGCATCGACATAGAACCGGCCTGGGACCATCTGGGCATGCGCGCGACCGTCAGCCATGCGGTGCATTTCACGGATACGCCGGTTCCGCTCGATCATGCGGTCGACATCCGTCTGCCCGAGCAATGGGCTGCGGGGGCGGGCGATCCCAGTCTGGCGATCTGGAACGCGCTGTCGATTTCGACCATTTATGATGGCGTGGCGCGGGCTGCGCGTGACTGGCTGCGCGCCTATCTCAACGATCGGGCGCCCAGCAACCTTGGCGCTTCGCTGGCGACCCTGCCGCGGGTGCAGGAGAAATTCGGGGAGATCGAGGCGCTGTTGCAGGTCAACCGCACGCTGATCCGCGATGCCGCCGCGCGCCATGACGCAGGTGATCCGCCCGGCGCGGTGGAGGTCAACAACATCAAATATCTCGCGACCGCCAACGCGATCCGCGCAGTGGAAATCGGGCTGGAATTGACCGGCAATCCGGGCATCAGCCGCAAGAATCCGTTGGAACGCCATTATCGCGACGTGCTGTGCAGCCGCATTCACTCGCCGCAGAGCGATACCATATTGATCGCGGCGGGACGCGCCGCGCTGGGGAACTGACATGTCCTTGATCATCGCCAGCCAGTTGGAGCCCGATTTCAATCGTAGCCTTGGTCTGCACCCGTCCGCCCCGACCCTGATCGACGTGGCGGAGGAAGAGCCGTGGACCGCCGCGGATGAGGCGGACATATTGCTGGTGCGGCCCTCTCCGGCCTGGCGGCAATCGGCGCAGGAGCGGCCCAAAATATGGCCGGGGCGGCTCAAATGGGTCTATAGCGCCTCGGCAGGAGTGGATTTCTATCCCGGCTGGCTGCTGGATGCGCCGCTCGTCACCTGCGGTCGCGGGGTCGCTTCGGAAGAGATCGCTGATTATGTGATCGCCGCCATCTATGCGCATGCCAAGAATCTGGAGGCGGTGACGGTGCGCTCGCGGGAGCAGTGGGCCCAGCGTCCGCTGGGCCGCGTGTCTGGAACGACCATCGGCATCGTCGGCCTGGGCGCGATCGGCGCGGCGGTGGCGCGGCGCGGTCTGGCGCTGGGCGCGCAGGTCGTCGGCTTGCGGCGAAGCGGGGCGCAATCGGGCATCAGCGGCGTGCAGCATGTCCGCGATCTCGAAACGCTGGTGGCGGAGGCGGACCATATCGTCATCGCCGTGCCCGGAACGCCGGAAACCCGCCATCTCTTTAACCAAGCCCTGTTCGCGCGGATCAAGCCGGGCGCCCATCTCATCAACGTGGCGCGGGGGTCCGTGATCGATCAGGAAGCGCTGGTCGATGCGCTGGATCGGAACCGGCTGGGCTTTGCCACTCTGGACGTCACCGAGCCGGAGCCGCTGCCCGAAGGCCATGCGCTCTACAGCCATCCGCATGTCCGGCTGACACCGCATATTTCCGGCAATTACACCCTGATCCGCCATCGGTTGCTGGACAAGGTCAATGACGATCTGTCCCGCTTCGTCCGGGGTGAAAAACCCAGCGACATCGTCGATCCGGCGCGGGGTTATTAGGGCCGGTCGACGTTCTATTATCGAGTCAGAGCGTCTGAACTGTCTCCCGCGCCAGTTCGGCAAGACGATGCGCCGCCTTGTCCAGCTTTTCACCCGCGCGCAGGATGGCGGCGACGCGGGGCAACTGCGGCAGCTTTTCATGTTCCAGCGCTTCGCTGTCGCCAAGGAACAAATGGGTGCGGCAGGTGACGCCCAGCCCCGCACCAACCGCCGCCTTCAGCGTCGCCAGATTGGGCGTTTCCACCGCGATCCGCCATTGCAGCCCGCTATCTTCCAGCGCCCGGATCGCGGCTTCGCGGAACCGGCAGGGCTCCTCCAGCACGGCCAGCGGGATCACCTCGCGCTCGACCAACGCGGCCTCGCCATACCAGCTCATGGGGGCGATCGTCACCGCATGGGGATCGTTGGGCGCGGCGAAGCCGAGCAAAATGTCCAGTTCGCGGCGGTCCAGCAAGGTCTGCAACTCCGCAGTACCGGCGACCCGCGCATAGATTTGCGCATCGGGATGCAGTTCGGAAAAGCGCGACAGGAGCCCGCTGAGCAGGCTGTCGGCAAAATCCTGGACCATGCCGATACGGGCCGGCCCTGCGAAACGGCCGGCGCTGACCGCCGCGACGGCTTCATCATGCAGCAGCAGCACGCGCCGCGCATAATCGAGCAGCACTTTCCCGGCGGAGGTCAGGTTCAGCCGCCGCCCTTCCCGAAGGAACAGCGTCTGCTGCACCAGTTCCTCCAGCCGCTTGATCTGGAGGCTGAGCGCAGATTGGGTCACGAACACCTGCTCCGACGCGTTCAGCATCGATCCGGTGTCGACGATGGCAACGAAGCTGCGAAGCAAATTGGTGGGCAGATTGACCGGCATGAAAACCTCATCGAAAGGGAAGCCGCCGATCCGAAGCCGGGAACGGAGTAGCTGTCTTATCGCGAAGGCTTATATATCAATCAAAATAGTAGAGATTTAATATGGCCAGGAAAATCTTGGCTCAAACGGTCGAAGCACGCAAACCCGCCATTTCCTGCGGCCAATGACGCCCGATTTGCGGTCAATCGCTCCATATTAACACCCCTCATAGGTCGGCCGAATAAAACTTAATTGAATTGGTAGAGAATTCATGTTGGGCTTTCCCTCACCACAAGAGGGCGAGTTGATGACGGTTGTGACAGTGAACAGGGGCGGTCCCGGATATTCCGACGTCCGGAGATTTTCTCTGGCGCGCTTCGGCGGACGTTGGCTTTCGCCCGTCATTCTGCTGCTGCTCTGGGAATTGGGGTCGCGGAGCGGCCTGATCCCCGAACGGACCCTGGCCGCACCCTCCGCCGTGATCGGCACGCTGGTCGAAATGCTGCTCTCTGGCGAATTGCCTTCGAACCTGCTGGTGTCCTTTGCCCGAGTCGCCGCTGGCTTGCTGATAGGGGTGGTCCTTGGCCTTGGCCTTGGCCTCGTCGCCGGTCTATCCCGAACCGGGGAGCTTGCGGTCGACCCGCTGATGCAGATCAAGCGGACCATTCCCGCTCTCGCGCTGACGCCGCTTTTCATTGTCTGGTTCGGCATTGGCGAGACGCCCAAAGTGGCGCTGATCGCTTTCGGGACCATCTTCCCCGTCTACCTCAATCTCTATAGCGGCATTCGAAGCGTCGATCTGCGCCTGCTGGATGCGGCGAAGAGCTTTGGCCTCAGCCGCTGGGAGCAGATCTGGCATGTGGTGCTGCCGTCCGCGCTGCCCTCGCTGCTGGTGGGGCTGCGCTATGCCTTGTCCGTTTCCATCCTGGTTCTGGTCGTGGCGGAGCAGATCAACGCTTCGGCGGGGCTCGGCTATCTCATCAACAATGCCCGCGATTTCATGCGGACCGACATCATCGTCGTCTGCCTCATGGTCTACGCCATTCTCGGCCTTGGCGCCGACTGGCTGGTCCGCAGCATCGAAGCCCGCGCCCTGATCTGGCGCCCCAGCATAGTGGAGCAATAAGCATGGACGCCCGTCTCGGATTTACCGCCCTGCAAAGCGCCGCCGATCACCTTCCGCATCCAGAACCCGTGGTGAGGCTGCGCGATTTCACTCGCCGCTTCGGCCCCAACACGATCATCGATGGCCTCGACCTCGACATCGCGCCGGGCGAGTTCATTGCCCTGCTGGGCCGCTCCGGTTCAGGCAAGACGACGTTGCTGCGGACGCTCGCGGGGCTGGACGAGGTGCGGGGCCAGGATGTGGAAGTCCCTGATTCCCGCGCCGTGGTGTTCCAGGACGCCCGTTTGCTGCCCTGGAAGCCGGTGTGGAAGAATGTGGCCCTTGGCCTGAAAGGCGACCGGGTGCGCGACCGAAGCGAGGCGGCGCTCAAGGAAGTCGGCCTTGGCCATCGGCTCGACGCCTGGCCGCTGACGCTGTCGGGCGGGGAGGCGCAGCGCGTCGCGCTCGCCCGCGCTTTGGTGCGCGAACCCACGCTGTTGCTGCTCGACGAACCTTTCGCCGCGTTGGATGCGCTGACCCGCTATCGGATGCACGACCTTGTCCTGTCGCTGTGGCGCGCACATCGGCCAGCCGTGCTGATCGTGACCCATGATGTGGAGGAAGCGATCGCACTGGCCGACCGGGTGTTGGTGCTCGACAAGGGACGCATCGTCGCGCAGGAGCGGATCACGGCTCCCCGCGGCGAACGATCCGGCATTTCCGGTCGTCTGCGCGAAAAGCTGCTTTCCTATCTGGGTGGCGAGGATCATGGCGACGGTGTCGTTCCCTTCGCGCCCATTGCTGAGGCGGCCGAATGAACGCCGTCTCGGCCATAGAGCGGCCTGTCGATAGCCGCACGGACATTGGCCGCTTGCGCGGCTTCGTCACCGCCTTTGCCGATCTGCTGGCGGCGACGCGTGACGAAGGAGCGATCCTGGAAAGCGGTCGCGCCCTGCTGGGCCGCCTGATCGCGAAGGACGACTGGTTGCCTGAAGAGTTCACCCGCCCGCATCCCGATCGCTACCAGCAATATTTGCTCCATTGCGACAGTCGGGAACGGTTCAGCGTCGTCAGCTTCGTCTGGGGACCGGGCCAGTCGACGCCGATCCACGACCACACCGTCTGGGGCTTGGTCGGCGTGCTGCGCGGCGTGGAGAAGGTCGAGCGGTTCCGCCAGTCGCCCGACGGCCGATTGATCCCGCATGGCGAGCAATATCTGCGCGAGGGCGAAGTCGACGCCGTATCCCCCCGCATTGGTGACATTCATCGCGTGACCAACGGCCTTGCTGACCGGCCGTCGATCAGCATCCATGTCTATGGCGCCAATATCGGCGCGGTCGAGCGGGCGACCTATGCGCCCGACGGCACCCCCAAGACCTTCATATCGGGTTACGCCAACGGCGTGATCCCCAACCTCTGGGACAGATCGAGAAACGCATGACCACCGACACGCTGGACCGTATAGGCGACCGCACTTTGGCTGCCACGCCGCAGGATATTCGTCGCGCCCTGCTGGTCGGCAGCGAGATCGCTCTGATCGACGTGCGCGAGGAACATGAATTCGCGCAAGGCCACCCTCTTTTCGCTGCCCAGATTCCACTGCGCCGGATCGATGAGGAAGCGCGCTGGCGCATCCCGCGGCTCGATACGCCGATCGTCGTCTATGACGATGGCGAAGGGCTGGCGCGCAAGGCGGCCGTGCGGTTCGAGGGTCTGGGCTATACCGACGTCCGCGAACTGGAAGGCGGTCTCCATGGCTGGCGCGAGGCGGGCTATGAGCTGTTCGAGGATGTGAACAGCTATTCCAAGGCCTTTGGCGAACTGGTCGAGCATCGCCGCCATACGCCTTCACTGGCGGCCGAAGAGGTGCAGGCGCTGATCCGGGACAAGGCCGATATCGCCATTCTCGACGCCCGCCGCTACGAAGAATATCACACGATGAGCATCCCGACCGGCACCAGCGTGCCCGGCGCCGAACTGGTGCTGCGCGCCCGGTCCATCGCGCCCGATCCCGACACGACGATCATCGTCAATTGCGCGGGCCGCACCCGGTCGATCATCGGCACCCAGTCGCTGGTCAATGCGGGTTTGCCCAACCCGATCTTCGCCCTGCGCAACGGCACGATCGGCTGGACGCTGGCGGGGCACGAGCTTGAAACCGGTCAGACCCGTGTGGCGCCGGAGGTCGACAATCGCTCGGTCGAAGGCGCTCGCGCCCATGCTCGGGAAGTCGCCTATCGCGCCGGGGTGAAGCGTATCGGCTGGGATGAGCTGGAAGAGTTGAAAGCGGACAGTGCGCGCACCCTCTATCTCTACGACGTCCGCCAGCCGCGTGAATATGAAAGCGGCCATCTGCCCGGATTTCGCAACGCGCAGGGCGGCCAGCTCGTGCAGGAGACCGACCATAATGCTCCGGTGCGTGGGGCCCGCATCGTCGTCACCGACGATCTTGGCCCGCGCGCCGACATGACCGCCTCCTGGCTCGCGCAACTGGGGTGGGAGGTCTTCGTGCTCGACGTGGACTGGTCCGCAGTGACGCTGGAAAAGGGGTCCGACGGCGCGCCCAGCCCACGCGGGCCGGAGGGCCGCTACAAGCGCCCCTATGAAGGCACGGACAACAAGGCCGCCGCCATGCAGGCCTATCTCGACTGGGAATATGGCCTCGTCGCTCAATTGGAGCGCGACGGCACCCACGGCTTTTTCGTAATCTGATTTTGAGAGGCGATTATGAGCGTCAAGTTTATCGGCTATATCGGCTTCAACAACGGCTCTGAAACCCAGTCGGCGGTGCGCAGCCGCACGCTCGACAAGGATTATGTCGAGGCGGCGGCCAAGGCGCAGGAGGAGGGCGGCTTCGACCGCGTGTTGATCCCCTTCGGCTCCAACACGCCCGAAAGCCAGATCGTCGCGGCCCATGCGGCGGCGATTACGTCGACCCTGGGATTTCTGGTCGCGCACCGCCCCGGTTTCACCCAGCCGACGGTCGCGGCCCGGCAATTGGCGACGCTGGACCAGTTGTCCGGCGGCCGCGTTGCCGTCCACATCATTACCGGCGGCGCTGACGAGGAAATGGCGCGTGACGGCGACACGAAGAGCGTGAAGGCGGAACGCTACGCCCGCACCGATGAATATCTGTCGATCCTGCGTCAGGAATGGACGGCGACCCAGCCCTTCGACCATCAGGGCAAATTCTATGACGTGAAACAGGCGTTCAGCGCCATCAAGCCCGACAATCTGCCGGTCTTCTTCGGCGGTTCGTCGCCCGAAGCGATCGATGTCGCCGGGCGTCATGCCGATGTCTACGCCCTGTGGGGCGAAACGCTGGAGGCCGTGCGGGATACCGTGCGGCAGGTGCGCCGCTCGGCGGTGCGCTATGGGCGCGATCCGGGTTTCTCGCTCTCGCTGCGCCCGGTGATCGCGGACACGGAGGAAGCGGCGTGGAAACGCGCGGCGGAGATCGAGGAGCAGGTGCGCGAAAATCGCGTCGCCGCCGGGCTGCCGCTTGCTGGCCATCGTCCGGCCAATGCCGGGTCGCTTCGCCTGCTCGAAACCGCGAGCGCCAATCGGCAGGACAAGCGGCTCTGGACCGGCGTCGCGGCGCTCACCGGCGCGGCGGGCAACAGCACGGGGCTGGTCGGCACGCCCGAACAGGTGGCCGATGCGATGCTCGATTATTATGACATCGGCATCGATCATTTCCTGATCCGCGGCTTCGATCCGCTGGGCGACTCCATCCTCTATGGCCGGGAACTTCTCCCCATCGTGCGGCGCAAGGTTTCTGAGCGGACCAAGGCCGGTCTGGCGCTGGCGGGCTGATATGGCGAAAAACAGGGGCGCGATCATCGCGGTGGCACTGGTGGCGGCGGCAGGCTTCGGCCTTGCCGCCGCGAAATTTGGCGGCGGCGATGACGACAAGGTGCTGCGCGTCGCCAATCAGAAGGGGCAGGTCAAATCCATGATGATCGCCTCGGGCGTGCTCAAGGATGCGCCTTATGAGGTCGAATGGTCGGAATTCCCGGCGGCTCAGCCCTTGCTGGAGGCGGTGGGCGGCGGCGCTGCGGATCTCGGCCTGGCCGCCGACGCGCCCTTCATCTTCGCCTATCAGAGCGGCAGCCCGGTCAAAGCCATAGGCGTACAGGCGCCATTTGCCCCAGCCGGGGAAGCGCTGGCCATATTGGTGAAGAAAGACTCGCCTGCGCGGTCGGTGCAGGATCTGATCGGCAAATCCGTCGCCACCACGCGGGGGTCGATTGGCCATCATCTGCTGCTTCAGGCGCTGGAGCGGGCGCATATCCCGGCGGACAGGGTGCGCGTCACCTTCCTGCCGCCCGGCGATGCCAAGGCCGCCTTCGACAGCGGCGCGATCGACGCCTGGTCCACCTGGACGCCCTATACCAATGTGGCGATCAAGGAAGGCGCGCGAGCCGTGGTCGATGCGAAGGATTATGGCCTGCCCATCTATATCGACATCGCCCACAGCGATTCCATCGGCCCCAAGCGCGCTTTGCTCGCTGATTTCCTCCAGCGGGAAGCAAGGGCTGTCGAATGGGCGCGCGCGCATCCTGACGAATTCGCGCAAGTGCTGGCAAAGGAAACCGGCCTGCCGATCGACATCGCCCGCGCCAGTTTCGACCGAAACAACCGCGTGGCCCAGCCCATTGACGGGAAGATCATCGCGCATGAGCAGGACATCACCCACCGATTCCAGAAAGCCGGTCTGACTGAAGGCAAGCGGCCTGTCGCGGATGCCTTCGACCGCAGTTTCGGCAAGGGCGGGCGAAGCTGAACTTCGCCACTAGCAAGCAGATCTAAAATTCAAATTTACTCATAGTTCCTATAGCGAAGTTATTTCTCAATCGATTAATAGAAAATAGACGGTCCCCGGAAACCGGGGGATAAATCCATGAACCTTGATCGCCTTTATCTGTGCTCGACCGCACTTGCAGGAGCGCTTCTGACGTCCGCGCCCTTGTTCGCGCAGACTGTTGCGACGCCCGACAGCGCTGCGGCCGAAGCCGCCGCTGACGCAAGCGCCATCATTGTGACCGGCGTGCGCGGTGCGCCGCGTACCGTATCCAGACAACGTGCATCGGATGGCTATGCTCAAGTGACGGGGGCGGGGATTGGCTTGGGCGCGGGTTGCGGTCTATTCGGCGGCCGCCGCGAATGCCGCCCAAGACTCTGGCGAAACGGGCGCTGTCAGTATCCTGATTCCCGCATCCAGCGTTTCGCTAAGCGTCGCCTCTTCGCTGACGGCCAGGCGGCCTGTGCTGAAGAGCTGATCGTCTAGGTCGGTCAGTGCGTGCCAGTAAAGGGTGGTTGCGGCTAACATGCGGGAACTGAACAACGCCCAAGGCATCGGACCCACGGCGGTGCGGAGGAGTTCCACGAGATGCTCGGTGAGCGGTGCAAGTTCGGCTGCTTCGCGCCTCCGCTGGGTGAGACTGTGCCGGCTGCGGAGGCCGAGGAGGAAACCGGCATAACTGCGGCGTCCCTTCTGGTCGCGTTCCTCACTCATCGGCCGCAGGATCACTTCGAGCAGCGTGCGTGGGTCTTCCGCTCGGCCGTCTTGCCGGGCCTTTGCCAACAGGGCGCCGCGGCCGACCTCCAGGGATGGCAACCTGCGAACGAAGATCGCCCAGAATAGGGCCTCCTTGTCGCCGAAATGATACTGGACGACGTAGGAATTCGATGATCCTACAGCGGCTGCGATCTGGCGCAGTGAGACGCCCTCCAGCCCGTGGTATCCGAACAGCCTTTCCCCCGCTTCGATAAGCTGCGCTTTGGTGTCGGATTCAGCAGTTTGCTTTCGCCTGTGACCGATTGACCGCAATCTGAGCTCCTATTCCTAAACCGCTAGGGGACGAGTCGCATGTGGGTGAGCGAAACACCGGATAGACGACTATAAGGCCTCATGCGACATACATTTGAAGGAATATTTAATACATATGATAAAAATGATTTGGCATCCGTTTGTTCTGCGTTAAGAGCGCAAAGGTCTGAGGGTGCGCGCCAGGGCAGGGCTGCGTGACCTCCAGGAAAGGATGAGGGAGAAAAACATGCGCCCCCAAAGCAAGGCTGAAGCGCGTAAAGAGAGGTCATGCAACGGCAGGAGGAGCCGGCGGTTTCTATGCCTGTTGCTCGCTGGATCACTTTTCCCGTTCTCGGCAAGCACAGCGGTCGCTGGGCCGCCGCCGGCGACGCCGTTCGAATGGCCGAAGGTTCCAACGGCGCCGGCGCATGCGCCAAACGTGCTGTTGATCTTGACAGATGACGTGGGCTTCGGCGCGTCGAGCACCTTCGGCGGTCCGATCGCTACCCCTACGTTCGACCAATTGGCAAGCCGGGGATTGCGCTACAACAACTTCCACACGGCTGCTGTTTGCTCTGCCACGCGCGCCGCCCTGCTGACCGGACGGAACCAACACGACGTCGGCATGGGAGGGGGGACCACTGACGGGCCGCAGCTTTCTAACGGCTACACCACCATTCTGCCGAAGAACGCCGCCAGCGTGGCCGAGATTCTGCGTGAGAACGGCTACAACACTGCGGCGTTTGGCAAGTGGCATCTGGTGCCTCAGTGGGAGGAAAGTGCCGCAGGACCATTCGACCGTTGGCCGACCGGCAAGGGGTTCGAATATTTCTACGGATTCCTCAATGGCGAAACCAGCCAATACGCGCCGCAGTTGTTCAATGGCATCACGCCCGTCGAGCCGCCGACGAATGAGCCAGGCTACATCCTTGACCGGGATCTCGCCGGCCACGCGATCCAATGGATCGCCAATCATAACGCCGTCGCACGCGACAAACCTTTCTTCATCTACTACGCCCCCGGCACGGCCCACTCTCCGCTGCATGCGCCGCAAGAATGGATTGACCGTTATCGCGGCAAATTCGATGAGGGCTGGGATGCATTGCGCGTCGAAATCCTCAAGCGTCAGAAAAGACTGGGCATTGTGCCGCCTTCGACCAAGCTCTCGGCCCGGCCAGCAATGTTGCCGGCCTGGAATAGGCTGACGGCCGAGCAGAAGCGGGTCTATGCCCATATGATGGAGGTCTATGCCGCCGCGCTCAGCTATTGCGACGATCAGATTGGTCAGGTGATCGACACCCTGCGACGAGAGGGTCAGTTGGACAACACCCTCATCATCTACATCCAGGGTGATAACGGCTCCAGTGCCGAAGGAGGGTTTCAAGGGCTGTGGAACGAAACGACGGTCATGAACGGAGTCCCCGAAGACTTCGCAATGATCAAAGATCGGCTGAACAGCTTTGGTGGTCCAAGAGCCTACAACCATTTCCCGGCGGCTTGGGCGAACGCGATGAGCACTCCGTTCCCCTACTTCAAACGGATCGCCTCGCACCTGGGGGCGCATGCCAACGGCCTAGTTGTCTCCTGGCCTGCGCAGATGCCCGCGCGCGGGATCAGGCACCAATTCCACCATGTCATCGACATCATGCCGACCATATTGGAGGCGGCAGGGATAACGGCGCCGGACACAGTGAATGGCGTTGCCCAAAAGCCCATCGAGGGCGTCGGCATGAAATACACGTTCGATGCGCCGAACGCGCCGACCCGTCGCCGCACGCAGTATTTCGAGGTGACGGGTGGGCGCGCACTCTATCACGAAGGTTGGTTGGCCGCGGTCACACCAGTGAGGATGCCTTGGGAAATAGCCCCTTGGCGACCGTTCGACCCGGCTGCGATGCAATGGGAACTCTACGATCTCAACGCCGACTTCAGTCAATCGACAGATGTCGCCAGACAGCACCCCGGAAAGCTGCGCGAACTGCAGGCCATGTTCGATCGGGAAGCTTATCGCAATCAGGTCTATCCGCTTATTCCTCAGGGCGGACGTCCGCCGTGGGCGGAGGTCTCGCGGGACGTCTTCACCTACACCATGCCGGTCAACCGCGTTCCCTCTGCGCAGGCACCCAACATCCTGAACCGCTCATTCGAGATCGCCGCCAAGGTCGACATCCCGACCAGCGGCGGCGATGGCGTGCTTGTTGCCCAGGGTGGCCGCTTCGGCGGTTATTCGCTATTTATCAGGAACGGGATACCAACGTTCGCCTACAATATGCTTGGCTTGGAGACGACGGAAATCAAGGGCGCTGTGTCGTTGACCCCGGGTCAGCATGACATCAATCTGCGCTTTCGCTACGATGGCGGCGGAGCCGGAAAGGCTGGGGCAGCCGACCTGTTGGTTGACGGAATCCAGGTCGGTGAGGGTCGCATCCCCCGCACGATCCCAATGATCATTTCGCTAAGCGAGACCTTCGACGTCGGATCGGACACCGGCACACCGGTTTCTGCGGAATATGGAACGCCCTTCGCTTTCAAGGGCCATCTGATACGGTTGTCCGTCCAGCCGGAATGATTATGCTGGGCGCCGCATGAGGGGCCGCGCCCGGAGCTGTTATGCACCTGCCGGATTGTGGGAGCCTGTTTCATTATGATGCGGGCGATGGCGGCGACATGCAGTCCGGCGAGAGTTTGGACGTAACGCTCATAGTCTTTGACGAGTCGGGGGAACGAGTTGCCCGTGCGAATGAGCGCTCGACGACCTAGTGGCGTGGCAGGAGAGGAAACACATTTGGTTTGGGTAGTTAGACGGCCTCCAGCGAGATGCCGTGCGGTTCTCCATTGGGCTGTTTGGCTTGGCCTTTCTTCCTGACCGCGCGCGTTCTCGAACAGCTTGACATCGGGATCGGTGACCGAGGCATGGGTGGCATTGGCCCCCTTGTCGCCGCGCAAATCTCACTCGGCATTCCGCCCGCTGGCCTTCCACCTGCCTTCTTTGCCAGGGGTTGAACCGCTGTCGTCATCGTCGCCTTCGGAAGGCTGTTCCCTGGGCTTGAAGCCCTTCATGCTGACCCAGGCTTCGATCAAGGTGCCGTCCACATCACCACCTCGTCCGTTACCTGGACAAGCATGGCCGCAAAGGCGGCTTTACCCCCTCCGCCCGATCTTGCCGGATCAGTCGGTCAGCGCCCGCTCCGCACTTTGTCTGACAGCAGCTTTCAGGGCCATGACGCGGCGCCGGGGCGCTTTCCTGGTTGCCAATGCGCGGCCGACATCGGCATATGCGTTTCTCACCCATTCCAGACGCTCCCCACCGGTGTTCTTGTGGCGAGTGCGCTCGAGAAGGCAGCCGATGATGCGTCGCGCCCGGCCGAGTCTGGTTTGAATTGAGGTGGTAATCCGCCGCCGAGGAGATTCGTAATGAATAGCATTAGGGAAAACCCCGAGCATCTTGGGAAAGAGGAACAAGCTTCGTACCTTAGAAATAAGGTCGACGTGGACAGCCATGAGATGGTGCCGTTCCATTTCTGGGGCGAGGAGTTCGGGGATGTCGGAGACTTCCTCGGCAAGCTCGACATGAAGGCGTCTGGCGAGTTGCGAGCGGGCAATTCGATGCTGAGGCCAGACATCTCCGGTGATGTCACGCCCATCAACCATGACACGGTGTGGAACATCAAGGGTCCGGGAGCGCCCAGTGCGATCGACCTCAGCAGGCGTCCTGAAGTCATGGAGGCGATGGGTATCGAGCGGCAGCTCGTGTTCCCGACGTTCGGACTGATCGGCCTGATCCTCTATTATCTGCCCAATCCGCACGAATATCTGATCTACGATCCTGAGGGCGTGGATCACAAGCGCCTCGGCAAGGAGGCATGCGACGCACACAACAAATGGGCGGCGCGCATCACCAAAGCCACCCAGTCGAAGACCCGGCCCGTCGGGATGGTTCTACCCGATTCCATTCCCGAGATCATGAAGCAGACGGAAGAATTGCTGGCGGCGGGCATCAGGGGCATCATGCTGCCGGCCGGCTCGCCACCCGCGGGCACATCGCCCGCCGACCCGGCCATGGACCCGTTCTGGGAACTGCTTGAGAAGAACGACATCCCGCTGACCCTGCACCTGGGCACCGAATTCGCGTTCATGAGCTCGCTCAAATGGCCGAACAATGTGCCGGCCTTCTATCCATCGCGCGTCTCCTCGGCGGAATTTCAGGTGACGCCCTATCACACGTCTACGCTCCACTTTTGCATGGAAAACTATCTGGTCTGCATGGTCCTTGGCGGCGTATTCGAGCGCTTCCCCCGGCTGCGCGTGGGTATCATCGAATGCGCCGCGCACTGGGTCGGCCCGCTCGCGGAACGGATGGACAATCTCGCCGGCCAGTTCGTCAAGCGGCTGGCGGATCTGTCCATGCCGCCATCCGGCTATCTCGCGCGCAACGTTCGCGCGACGCCTTTCTACTTCGAGCCGGTGGACTATTATATCGATCGCTATCCGGAGCTGGCTCAGGTCTACGCCTACGCAACCGACTATCCTCATGTGGAGGGCGGGATCGAGTCCGACAAGATCTTCCTGGAGAAGCTAAAAGGCAGAGATGAAGCCGTGAAGGAAGGCTTCTTCCGATCGAACGGCCTGTTCCTGCTTCCGGACTGATCGGGATGGCCTTTCCCATCGATATGCCGTTGTCGAGGGCGGGTATCGCCGGGACTTGTCCGGTTGGTGAGCGACACCCTGCGAAGCGTGCTGTCGCTCACCACCCGGAGTCCGGCCGTTCCTGCGATTCGGGCTCGATACCGGCTGTCGCGTGAGCCTGCCCCTGTCGTTGCGGTGCGTATCCATGGTCATGCGGTCATTCTCCATCCGTGGAACAAACGCAGAATAGGGATGATTTTCCGTGAATTTCCGTGCCCTCATTTCCAATTGTCCGATGAGCATGTGGTACTATATTGTACACTCGCCGCAGGTGAGCGTGCTTGCGCGTCGCCGTGAATTGCGCGACACGACAGGAGAACCGCGCAAGCTGCTAGGGCCGATGGAAGAAGTAATGGCGATACAACGGAAGAAAAGAGAAATGAAAACCGCCGCAGGGGGCGTGAGCGACGTTGTGCCTGTCAGCTTGAATGGCGACGCGGCGAGCTCGCCCGATCGGGTTATCGAGACAATCCATCGGGGGATTTTGGTTGGTCGCTATGTTCCCGGCCAGAAGCTGATCGAGGCGGATCTGACGCAAAGCCTGGGCATCAGCCGCGGTCCGGTTCGGGAGGCGCTCAAGCGGCTGGATGCCGAGGGTGTTGTTGAGCTGACCCGGCATCGCGGCGCCTATATCCGTTCCCTGACGCGACAGGAGGTTCTCGACATCCTCGAAATCCTTGAGGTGTTGACGGCGCTGATCGCGCGCCTTGCGGCCAATGCCGTGGCGCGCGACCATAATGCGGAGCTTGTACGCGATGCATTCGAATGGCTCGAAAGATTCAAGGATCCTGCGCTCGAAAATCTTGCCTTCAACGAGCAGCGCAGCCATTTCTATGATACGCTCATCCGGATTGGCGGGAACTCGCAGCTCCAGTCCGTCATGCCGATGATGCGGGTTCACCTGCTCAGGCTTCAGCTGGAATCCTATTTCAGCCCGGAAGACCGGCGGGATCGCGTCGATGAATATGCGTCGATCACCGATGCCGTGCTGGCCGGCGATGCGATGCGTGCCCAGCGCGCCATGCGCAACCATATGAGGAGCATGCATCAACGTATCGGGCGTCTGCCGGATGAGGCATTCGCTCGCCGCACATAAGCCGCACATAAGGTGCCTTGGCGGTTGCCCGCCGATCGATCCTTTCTCCTCCGGCGCTCTCCGGTCATGGGCCGCATCGACCGGCGCGCCTGCCCCAAATCCTGCTCGTCGTCTCGGGGAATGACCCGTGTCCCTGTCCGTCAAATCGCGGTCATCTCAATAATTGTCGTTCCTTTCTGTAGGACACGGTGTTATCCCCTTCCTGCGCGGCTGCACCTCAAGGGGTGAAATATGGCGCATGAGAGAGGATTCGGACATGAACGAGACGATGCGGGCCGCTGTGCTGGAAGGTCCCGGAAAGATCGCGGTCAAGGACGTCCCGATGCCGCAGATCGGCGAGGCGGATGTGCTCATCCGCGTCGTGAATTGCGGCATATGCGGATCGGACGTCCACAGTTTCAAAACGGGGATGTATGTCAAGCCGGGCCAGGTGATGGGCCATGAATTCATGGGCCATATCGCCATGGTCGGCGACAAGGTGGACGGGATTGCCGTCGGCGACCGGGTGACCGGCTTTTCCGCGAGCATTTGCGGCGAGTGCGACGCCTGCAAGCGCGGACAATATATATTGTGCGCGAAACTGTTCACCGGCTCGACCGGCTATGGTCTTCCCGGCGCCTTTGCCGAATATGTGAAGATCGAAAATGCGCTGCTTGGCAGCAATGTGCACAAGCTGCCCGATACGATCGACGATGTTTCGGCGGCGATGATCGAGCCCGTTTCGGTGGGTGTCGCCGCCGCGGTTCAGGCTAATGTCCAGCACGGCGACAAAGTGGTCGTGCTCGGCGTCGGGATGATCGGCAACGCCTGTTTGCAGGCCGCGAAGGCTGCCGGAGCGGCGGAGGTGATCGCGGTGGATGTCAGCCCCGCCCGCCTCGAAATCGCCCGGCAGAGCGGCGCGGACGATGTCTTCGATGCGCGGACCGGCGATGCCACTGAATGGGTGAAGCAGAAGTTCGGCATTGCGCCTTACCACTATAATGAGGGTGGCAATGCCGATGTCGTATTCGAAGCGGCGGGCATCGCCCTCACTATCCAGCAATCGCTGGAGATGGTGCGTCCGGGCGGCACGATCTGCATCGTGGGCCTGCCCGAGCATGCCGCGGAAATCGATACCACCAAGATCGTTCACAAGATGCCCCGGATCGTCGGATCGCTGGGGGGCGATTTCGCGCCCGCCATCGACAGGCTGGCTTCGGGCGCGATCAAGGTGCGGCATCTGATGACGCACAGCTTCCCGCTGGAAGATGCCGCCGAGGCGTTTGCCGTCCAGCTCAAGGCCGGGGAAACGGTGAAGGTGATTATCAACGCCAGTCCGGAGTTTCCGGCGGCGGCATAGGTTTCGATGCCGCCCTGGCGGCGGAAGCAATAGTGACGCAGCGATACCCGTCCTGTCCCTGCCGCCGTGCAGCGGGACCGGACGGGTATTTCTTTGCGCGATCTCCTTGAACAAGGTCCGGCAGGCGGTGCGATGCGCGGCTGTCTGAGCAAAGGATTTACCCCGTTTTTCCATGATGTTCGGTCATTATGGAATCGCCCGCACAGCGCGGATCGAGCGCGTCGATCCGCATCCGCGATCCGCTGCCGCCGCAGTGGTCGATTTCCATTGTTAGTTCAGGATTGCGCTACAATATTGTCGTTTAATAGTTGACAGTCCCGCCGCTTCGGTGCGAAATAGGCAGCATAGAAAAAGCGATTGCTTCCGGGCATTCGAGCAAGGGTGAGGGGAATGATGGGAAGATTGTATACCGATCGAGACCGTTATGGAGAGGCCCCCGCCTCGTTGCTGGTCGAGGCGGTGCACAACGCCGTCCGAGATCTGGTACGAAAGCGATGGAGCGAGAGCGGCGACAGTTGGGCGAGCTTTGCGTTCGGTTCGTCCGACAGGCTTGTGACCAAGGCGGATATGGAAGCGATCGAGCGCCGGATTCTTGGCACCGGCTATCGCTTCGCCTGGTCGTCCATGCTTTCCGTTCGGGATCGGCCGGATATCTACGCAGCCGTGGAGGGCGCGATTGACGATCCTGATTTCAGTTTCGAGCATCCGGACGCGATCGTCGCGCCGGTCGATGGAGAGGGGCGCGAACAGCGGGGCGTCGGTGACAATGTCGTGCGCTGCCCGGCCGATACCGGCGGGATCGCGCGCTACATCCGCACCAGCGAGCGCGTGATCGACTTCATGAAGAACGGCGTTCCCGAAGATACGATAGCGATCATCGACGACAGCGGCGGAACGCTCACTGCGCCGATCCTGGAAGGGTTCAAGGGCGTGATCTGCGCGGGCGGCACCGTTCGTTCGCACCTGGGCATCCTGACGCGTGAATATGGCATACCCTGCCTGATGAATGCGCGGATCAGCGGCATTCGGGAGGGGGAGCGCGTCCTGATAGAGACCAGCGCCGCCGCGCGTACCGCCGAATCCTATCAGAGCGGCATGGAAATGCGCGCGCGTGTGTGGAAGATCGCATGACGGACAATCCGAAAACCCTCAGCTATGTCCAGCTGCTCGAGGCGAACAACCTCATGCAGACTGTGGGCGATGAAACCTATTGGCTGTGCGTGACGCGAACGGTGCAGGGATCGAAACTGTTCCCGGTATCGGCCTATATCATGTTTTCCTATCTGAATGCTTTCTACCGCTATCCGGCGCTGCTCCGGAAGATCGAAGAGCGGATGAAGGCGGAGGAAATCGCCGACCGCAGCCGCAACATGGGCATCAAGATTCAGAATTCCCACATGGGCTGGTGTCTTCCCGCTTTCTACCTGCTGGGTCGCGAATGGCTGATCTCGCTGGGTATGCTGAGGCCGCAGGATGCGGTGGAGGACATTGTCTATGTGCTCGACTTCTGGAAGCGTTTCCAGCTCGCCTGGCATCGCAATGACGGCCATTTGACCAACCGGGAATATGGTCACCGCGCGCAAATCCTGCCCGATCGCCGGCTTGAGATATTCAAGGCGGATATGTTCACCTGCGAACCGGGCGATGCGCTGCACAGCGCGGCCCAGGCGTTCATGGCGACCGCCTCGCAATATGGTTTCCTTGTTTCGTGCGAGAGCCGGATCAGTCTGACGAATTCCGGTCCCTACCGGCTCGACGACACGCATCAGTTGCTGGTTCGCGATTTCATGGACCTTGCCGAATGTTCGTTGCCCTGGCTGGACGGTGTCGCGGCCGATGTTCCCCATAATAATTTCACCGTTACGATGTCGGTTCGCGATTGCCATTTTCATCTGGTCGATGACTGGGGCAGCTTCGAATCCACGCCAGAATTCACGGCGGATAAGCTTGCGGGCGTTGGCCTCTATACTTCCGATCCTCTTACCGATGGCTTTGTGCCTCTTGGCATGGGTTCGCGCGAAGAACTCACCAAAACTTTCCTCGAACTGAACGAGGTGTTGAAGGACGCCACCAACAAATTATGGGTGCGAATGGCCGAATGGTCGCGTGACCAGCTCCTTGACGCGGGCGCGCTGTCCTATTTTGCGGTGATCAAGGATCTCGCCCATGTCGCCGGCGTGTTCGAGGTCGAGGATTGGCTGGAGATCGATCCGCGTGCGGAGCGCTTCCGGCCGTTGCTCAACGATGAATATGGCAATAGCGTGCTGAACGAACTGGTCGGCAGCCTGACCCTTCCGAGCCAGCAAGTCTCTCCTTTCACCATGATGCAGCACAATGATGCCGCCAGACGTATGTTTACACCCGTGCCGCTCTCCATCCTGAACGGCGAGGATTATGTGCCGAGCGCGGGGCCGCCCCAGCCGGGCACCAATAATCTCGACCCGAAGGTTGATCGTTACCGGACAAGCCGGGGCACATTGAGTCTCTCCGAATATAATCGTCTTGCGCAGGAGCACAGGCCGGAAATCTGTTCCGACCGCTACCGGTTCCTTTGCGAGACCTGGGTCAAATATAATGCCGGGACGCCGATGGCCGACGAACTCTACAGGGTTGAGCAACGTCAGTCGCGAACACGGAAAGATCACGGCTCGATGAGTGAGAAAAATTAATGCAGATCGGTTCCATCATCCGTCGCGCCGCCTTGCACTATAAGGACGCGCCCTGCCTTGTCGAAGACGACAGGATCGTCAGCTTCCGCGACTTCGATGCTCTGACCGACCGGCTGGGCAACGCGCTGCTCGCCAACGGCCTTCAGCCCGGCGACCGCGTCGGCGTGCTTCTGCCCAACGGTATCGACTGCCTTGTCGCTTATTATGCGCTTGCCAAGGCGGGGTTGGTGCGGGTCTCGCTCAACACGCGGGAAACGCAGGACAACCACGCCTATAAGCTTGGCGACAGCGGCAGCCGGGCGGTGATCTGCGGCGTCGACGATATCGTGCCCGACACGTTGGACTTCTGCCTGCGCCCCGACGCCATTGCCGAGATGACGCGGACCGGCGCTCCCAGCCCCTGCGCGGTCGACCGCGATCTGGAGGCGCCCTATCGTCTCGGCTATACCGGCGGCACCACCGGGAAGCCCAAGGGCGTGACGCTGACGATGCGCGGCGAAACGGCCGAGCTTTCCGCCTTCCTCATCGACCTCATGCCGGAGATGCATGAGGGCGACACCTTCCTGCATGCCGCGCCGATCGCGCATGCGTCCGGCGCCTTCTTCCTGCCCGCGCTCGTGCGTGGCGTGCGCTCGGTGGTGATGAAGAAGTTCGATCCCCAGGCCTTTCTCGCGCTGGCCGAGGCCGAAAAGGCATCGATGACCTTCCTTGTGCCGACGATGCTGGCGATGATACTCGAACAGCCCGGCTGCGCTGAAACCCGGCTCGATCTGCGCCGTATCGCCTATGGCGCCTCACCGATTGCGGACAGCCTGCTGCGGCGCGGCGAAGCCCGCTTCGGCAAGGTCTTCGCCCAGACCTACGGTCAGGCCGAAAGCCCGATGGTGATCACCTGCCTCAAACCCGAGGATCATGATCGCATCGGCTCGTGCGGGCGGCCCTTTTCCACGGTCGAGGTCGCCATCGTCGACGAGCAGGACAATTTCCTTGCGGCGGGCGAGGTCGGCGAGATCGTGTGCCGGGGTACCCAGCTCATGGCCTATTATTGGGACCGGCCCGAGGCGACGGCGGAGGCGTTCCGCAACGGCTGGCTGCACACCGGCGACATCGGCCGGATGGATGAGGATGGTTTCTTCTACATCCTGGACCGCAAGAACGACATGCTGATTTCGGGCGGCTATAATGTCTATCCGCGCGAGATCGAGGATGTGCTGCTGGGCTATGACGGCGTTGTCGAAGCCGCCGTCGTGGGCCTGCCGGACGAAAAATGGGGAGATCGGGTCCATGCGGTGATTGCCGGGCGTGCCGGTCTTGACGATCAGGCCGTGCTTGCTTTCGCCAGGGAGCGGCTGGCCAATTACAAGCAGCCCAAGTCGATCGAGATCTGGCCCGAGCTGCCCAAGAGCGGCGCGAACAAGATATTGCGCCGCGAGATCCGCGATACCGTGACGGCGCGCCGGGAGGGAGCATCGGCATGAGCCCCATGCATCTGGTTCTCCACGGTCTCGCGATCAAGAAGCATGCCGGGCCGGACGAGATTGCGGGCCTGATCGGGCTCAGGCCCGAGGACACGGCCGAATATTTGCGGGTCGCAACGGCGGGCGGCCGCGCGGTCGAGGCGAACGGGAAATATCTGCTGAGCCCGCTCGCGCGCGTTGCGCTCGAAAGCGATTATTCCCGGCACTATGCCGAGCTGCGCGACGATGCCGACTTCTTTGCCGCCTATGAGGCGTTCGAGCGGATCAATGTCCAGCTCAAGGCGCTGATCACCGACTGGCAGACGATGGAGGTCGCCGGTCAGCGTGTCGCCAACGATCACAACAATAGCGCCCATGATGAAAAGGTCATCGGCCGGCTGGGCGACCTGCACGAGCGCGCCGATAGCATCCTGTCCCGGCTCGCCAAAGGTCTGCCGCGGCTGAACTATTACCGGACCCATCTGCTTTCCGCGTTGGAGAAGGCCGAGGACGGCGCCATCGAATGGGTCAGCGACGCCCGGATCGAGAGCTATCATACGCTGTGGTTTGAACTGCACGAGGATCTGTTGCGGATCGTCGGCCGGACGAGGGTGGAATAATCATGGCGCTTCCCCTGGGAGAATGGGTCCTTGCCCTCGACGGATCGAGCCTGCCGGACAAGGCTTTGATCGGCGGCAAGGCATGGTCGGTCGCGCGGATGAGCGCGCTGGGCCTCAGCGTGCCGCCGGCATTCGTGATCACCACCCGCGCCTGCGCGCATTTCCTTGCGGAAGGGGCTGAGCCGGACAGGCTGGCCGATGAGATAGACGCGGGCATCGCCTGGCTCGAAAGCCGTACCGGCCGCACCTTCGGCAAGGGGCCTCGTCCGCTCCTCGTCTCGGTCCGATCGGGCGCGGCGATATCGATGCCGGGGATGATGGACACTGTCCTCAACCTTGGCATCACCGATGCCACCGAGGCCGAACTGGCCGCGGATTTCGGTGACGCCGGATTTGCGCGCGATACCCACCGGCGCTTCCTCGACCTCTACACCCACATCGTTCTGAAAGGCGAGCTGGAGATCGATCCCGCCGGCGACCCTTCGGGATGGCGCGCCGCGATCGAGCGCGAGACCGGGCAGGGCGTGCCCACCGATGTTCGCGCCCAGCTCCAATCGGCTATCCGTGCCGTATTCGAATCCTGGAATTCACGCCGCGCGCGGCGGTATCGCGAACATCACGGCATTCCCCACGATCTGGGCACGGCCGTCGCGGTGCAGGCGATGGTGTTCGGCAATGAAGGCGACCGTTCGGGAACGGGCGTGCTGTTCAGCCGCAACCCGCTGTCCGGCGCTCCGGAAGCCTATGGCGAATATCTTGGCGGCGCGCAGGGCGAAGACATTGTTTCGGGAAAGCACACGCCCAAACCCCTCGTGGCGATGCGGGAAACCATGCCGGAGGTGCATGACGAACTGCTCGCCGCCGCGCGGAAGCTGGAGCAGGAGAACCGCGACGTTCAGGACATCGAGTTCACCGTGCAGGGCGGCAAGCTCTATCTGTTGCAGACCCGCGCGGCGAAACGGTCGCCGCGCGCAGCGGCACGGATCGCGGTCGACATGGTGGCCGAAGGCATGATCGATGCCGAAGAA
Source organism: Sphingobium sp. TB-6 (assembly GCF_012927365.1). Lineage (NCBI taxonomy): Bacteria > Pseudomonadati > Pseudomonadota > Alphaproteobacteria > Sphingomonadales > Sphingobiaceae > Sphingobium > Sphingobium sp. TB-6. Next base: position 203,993 of record NZ_JABBGL010000001.1, read on the forward strand.
GCGCTGTCGCGTGTGTCGAGCGAACAGGTGCGCATCCTCCTCAGCCCGCAACTCGCGGAGGGATCGGCCGACCGCATCAGCCCGGCGCTGACCGGCGAGGCCGCTTCGCCCGGCGTGGGTGTGGGCGTCGTGGTGATGGATTCGGATGAGGCGGAGCGCCGCGCCGGGCTGGGCGAAACGGTGGTCCTGGCCCGCGCGACGACCAGTCCCAACGATCTGCACGGCATGATCGCCGCCTGCGCGATCCTCACCGAACATGGTGGATCGACAAGCCATGCCGCCGTCGTCGGACGCGCGCTCGGCCGGCCCTGCGTCGTCGGATGCGGGGAGGGTACATTGGCGGCGTTCGAAGGCCAGACGGTAACCGTCGATGGCCAGACGGGCAACATCTATCCCGGCGCTCTTCCCGTGGTGACGCCGCGCGAAGAGGATGATGCGGTCCTGCGCCAATTGTCGGCCTGGGCCAGTGAGAGGGCGTCGATTGTCGTCACATCCTCCTCCGGCGGCGGCGGCGACGCCATCGATTTCGACGAAAATGTCGAGGAGGCCAGCGCCTTGTTCGCGTCGCTGCCGCGCGGCGCGACCGTGTCGGGCGCGTTGTTCGCCAATGACGCGAGCGCCGTTCGCTCAGCGATCGCGGCAGGGGCCGCGACCATCGTAACAAAGCCGGTATTGCCGGCGCTGCTGGTGGCGGCCGAACGCCCCAACGAAATTTGAAAGGACAAGCGTGAGCGAGATTTCGACACAGGATATCGAAGCGCTGATGGCGCTGTTCGAGCGCACCGGGTGGAAGGCCATGCACCTCAAACTCGGTGATTTCGACCTGTTCCTCAGCAAGGACGGCAGCGGTTCGGCTCTGGCGGGCGCGCCCTCCGTTCCCGCTTTGCCTTCGGTTCCAACGCCAGCGCCGTCGGCCCCCGCGCCTGCACCCGCCGGAGCGGCGCAGCCTTCCGCCAGCGCGGGTGATCCCGTCGTGCCGCCGGGCTGGGTGCTGGTCACCGCGCCCAGCCTTGGCACCTTCTACCGGGCGCCCAAGCCGGGCGTGCCGATGTTCACCGACTTGGGCGCGAGTGTCGCGAAGGATTCCGAACTCTGCCTGATCGAGGTGATGAAGCTGTTCACCACGCTGCGCGCCACCGCGACCGGTACCGTGCGCGAAATCTATGCGCAGGATGGCCAGTTGGTCGAATATGGCCAGCCGCTGTTCCTGATCGAACCCGATGCCTGACCCCGCCCCCTCGAAAGGACGGCTGTTCGTCGCGAACCGGGGCGAGATCGCGCTTCGGGCGATCCGCGCCGCGCAGGCGCTCGGCATGGAGGCTGTTCTGGGAGTCTCGGCAGCGGATCGCGACGGTCTGGGCGCCCGCACGGCGGATCGCGCCGTCGTGCTCGGTCCGGCACCGGCGCGCGATTCCTACCTCAATGCGAAATTGATCGTGCATGCCGCCAAGGAAACGGGCTGCACGGCGCTTCATCCGGGTTACGGTTTCCTGTCGGAGCGCGCGGAACTGGCCCAGCTCTGCGCGGAGGAAGGCATCGCCTTCGTGGGACCCACGCCGGAATCGATCCAGCAGGTTGGCGACAAGCTTTCCGCCCGCGCCATGGCCAAGGCGGCGAATGTGCCGATGACCAGCGGCAGCGAAGCCGTCGATGATCTGGCCCATGCCCTGCGCCTTGCGGAGCAGATCGGCTATCCCGTCATCACCAAGGCGTCGGCGGGCGGGGGCGGGCGGGGCATGGTCGTCGCCCATGCGCCCGAGGAACTGGCCGCGGCTTTCGATCAGGCGGTGACAACCGCGCGCGAGGCGTTCGGTGACGGTACGCTGTTCATCGAACGCTATGTCGAAGTGGCGCGGCATATCGAGGTTCAGGTCATCGGCGACGGCAAGGGCGGCGTGGTCCATTTCGGCGAACGCGACTGCTCGATCCAGCGCCGCTACCAGAAGATGATCGAGGAGGCGCCCGCCGCCATCCTCTCGCTCGATGTGCGCAAGCGGCTTCATGCCGCGGCGGTGCAGCTGCTTTCATCCATCGACTATCGCAACGCCGGGACAGTGGAGTTTCTCTACGACAGCGCCACTGAGGAATTCTTCTTCATGGAGGTGAATGCCCGCATCCAGGTCGAGCATCCCGTCTCCGAAGCGATTACCGGCACCGATCTCATTCAGGCGCAGATCCGCCTCGCGACCGGCGCCATCGCCGGGTTCGAGCAGGAGGATATCCAGGCGCAGGGCCACGCCATCGAGGCCCGGATCATCGCCGAGGACCCGGACCGCGACTTCATGCCCTGTCCCGGGCGCATCACGCGCTGGTCGCCACCCAACGGCCCGGGCGTGCGGGTCGACAGCGCGATGGAATCCGGCGCGATGGTGCCGCCCTATTATGACAGCATGATCGCCAAGCTGATCGTGCATGGCGCAAGCCGGGAAGAAGCGGTCGACAGGCTCGCCCAGGCGCTGGACGACTTCCAGGTCGAAGGCATCGCCACCAACATTCCGCTGCTGAAATTCATCGTTGCCCATCCGGATTTCCGGACCAACTCCATCAATACGCGCTGGCTGGAGACGCAAGTGCTCCCCGCCTTCCGCGCGCGACAAGGACGCTGACCTCATGGCTCATGTGGAATTTCTCGACCAAACCATCCGGGATGGGCAGCAGAGCCTGTGGGGCATGCGGTTGCAGGCGGGCATGGCGCTGCCGGCCGCATCCTGGCTCGACCGATCGGGCTTCCGTGTGATCGATCTCACTGGTTCGAACCATTTCGAGGTGCTGATCCGCCATTGCCGGGAAAATCCCTGGGCGATGATGGACGCGCTGGTGGAGGCGATGCCCCATTCGGTGCTCCGTTCGGGCATGCGCTCCAACGCCAGCGTCACTTTCCGCACGACCCCCGACGCGCTGATGGATGCCTGGATGCGCCAGCTCAACCGGCATGGGGCGCGCAGCTTCTGGATCTATGACGTGCTGTTCAACATCGACAAGATGTTGCGGCTTGCCAAGGTCGCGAAGGAATTCGGTTCGGAGGTCGCGGGCGCGATCATGTTCACGCTCTCTCCGGTCCATGACGACGCTTATTATGCCGACAAGGTCGACAAGCTCGCGGCGTCGGACGATATCGACACCATCCTGCTCTATGACACGGCTGGCGTGCTCGAGAAGGAGCGGCTGACGACGCTGCTCCCCGCGATCGTGTCGAAGGCACGCGGCAAGCCGATCGAGTTCCATGCGAACAACATCCTCGGCCAGTCGGGCAAGGCCTATCTCGACTCGATCCCGTTGGGCGTCACCATCCTGCACACGGCGAGCCGGCCGATGGCCAACGGCCCGTCGGTGCCGTCGACCGAAAGCGTGGTCGACAATATCGAACTGCTGGGTCACACCCACAGCCTCGACAAGAGCCTGTTCGCCCCGGTTGCCGATCATTTCGAAAAGGTCGGCAAGGCGGCGGGCTTCCTGGTCAACCAGCATAATGAATATAATGTGCTCTCGACCCTGCATCAGATTCCCGGCGGCATGATAGGCACGCTCAAGGCGCAGCTGGCCCAGCACAGGATGTCCGAGCGCTTCGACGAGGTGCTCAAGGAAGTCGCGGTCGTGCGGCGCGAACTGGGCTATCCCGGCATGGCGACGCCCTTCAGTCAGTTGGTCGGCATCCAGGCGGTGCTGAACGTGGTGAAGGGGGAGCGCTATGCCATCATCCCTGACGAAATCGTCGAATATGCGGCGGGCTATTATGGTGAGCCGGTCGCGCCCATCGATGCCAATGTGCTTGACCGGATCATGAACTGTCCGCGCGCGAAGCATGTCCTCGATCATCCGCCCGAACAGCCGACCATCGAGGAATTGCGCAAGCGTTACGGCACCGAAGACGACGACGAACTCATTCTGCGTGCGCTCATGCCTGAATCGGATCTGCAGAAAATGCGCGAGGCGGGGCCGCTCAAGCGCTCTTATCCGATGCTGTCGTCGCCCGAACTCGATCAGGCGGCCAAGCTGATGAAAACCGCGACTTCGCCCTATGTGCAGTTCCGCAGCGCCGGCCTGTCGCTGATGCTGAGCCGTTGACCATGCGCCGCGCCGTCATTGTCGATGTCGTGCGGTCGCCCTTTGGCCGCGGCCGTGCGGGAGGGGCGCTCGACGGGCTCCATCCGGTCGATCTCTACGCACAGATATTGCGCGGCCTTGTCGCGCGCACGGGCATCGATCCGGCGCTGGTAGAGGATGTCATCACCGGCTGCGTCATTCAGGTCGGCGAACAGGCGGGCAATATCGGCCGGCAGGCGGCGCTGGCGGCGGGCTTCCCGGAAAGCGTGCCCGCCGTGACCCTCGACCGCAAATGCGGATCGGCCCAGCAGGCGTTTGATTTCGCGGCGCAGGGCGTCATGGCGGGCGCCTATGACATCGTGATCGCTGGCGGCGTCGAGATGATGAGCCTTGTTCCGATGCGCGCCAACCGGCTCGGCAAGGACGCCGACGGGGTGCGGCTCAAGGCACGCTATCCGGACGGGTTCATACGCCAGGGGGTCTCCGCCGAACTCATTGCGGCACGATGGAATGTTTCGCGAGAAGAGATGGACGCCTTCTCGCTGCGTTCGCACCGTCTCGCCGCAGTTGCGGAGGACAGCGGGCTTACGGCGCGCAGCATAATTCCCGTCGAGGTTCCAGCCCCGGAGGGTGCCCGCTGGGTGACCCATGATGAGGGGCTGCGCCGCGAGACGTCGCTGGAGCGGCTGGGCACGCTCCAACCCGCGTTCGAGGATGCGGCCATGTCTGCCCGCTTTCCCGAAATCCGCTGGAGTGTGACCGCTGGCAATGCAAGCCAGGTCACAGACGGCGCGGCGGCGGCGCTCATCATGGAAGAAAGCGTGGCCGCGCGGCTGGGTCTGAAGCCGCGCGCCGCGATCACGCATTTCGCGGTCGCGGGCGACGATCCGCTCCTCATGCTCACCGCGATCATGCCCGCCACGCGCAAGCTGCTCGATCGCGCAGGGCTGTCCATTGGCGATATCGCGGCTTTCGAGGTCAACGAGGCCTTCGCCTCCGTTCCGCTCGCCTGGATCAAGGATCTGGGCGTGTCGCCGGATCGCGTCAATCGCTATGGCGGAGCGATTGCGCTGGGTCATCCCGCCGGAGGGTCCGGCGGCCGCCTGCTCATCAACCTGCTCGCCGCGCTAGATGAAAGCGGCGGCCGTTTCGGTCTTCAGACGATGTGCGAATCCGGCGGCATGGCTAACGCCACGCTCTTCGAGAAGATTTAGGGAGCCAGCGAAATGACGGCGACAAATGACGTGATTGAAAAAGCGCTTCCTGTCGAGAAAGGTGCCGGAGCAGCCGACGCGACCATAAGAACCGACTGGACCCGCGCCGAAATCTCCGCGCTGTTCGATCTGCCGTTCAACGACCTGCTCTGGCAAGCGCAGAAGGTGCATCGCGCGCATCATGATCCGAATACTGTCCAGCTTTCTACGCTGCTTTCGATCAAGACCGGCGGCTGCGCGGAGAATTGCGGCTATTGCAGCCAGTCGGCGTCTTTCGACACCGACGTAAAGGCCGAAAAGCTCAAGGCCGTGGACGAGGTGTTGGAAGCGGCGCGCGCGGCCAAGGCAAGCGGTTCCGAACGCTTCTGCATGGGTGCGGCTTGGCGCAGCCCCAAGGATCGCGACATGAATGCCATCGTGGCGATGATCGAAGGCGTCAGGGCGATGGGGCTTGAGACCTGCATGACGCTCGGCATGCTCTCCGACGAGCAGACCGAGCGGTTGGCGGAAGCGGGGCTCGATTATTACAACCACAATATCGACAGCTCTCCCGAATATTATGAGAAGGTGGTTTCGACACGGACCTTTGATGATCGGCTCGATACGCTGGCGCGGGTCCGAAAAAACGGCATCAACGTCTGTTCGGGCGGCATCGTCGGCATGGGTGAGAGCCGGGCCGACCGCATCGGCTTCATCCATGCGCTGGCGACCTTGCCCGAACATCCGGGCAGCGTGCCGATCAATGCGCTGGTGCCGATAGAAGGCACGCCGCTCGGCGATATGCTGAAGGATGTTCCCGCCCCCATCGACGATATCGAATTCATCCGCACCGTCGCCGTCGCGCGGATCGCGATGCCGGGCGCGGTGGTGCGGCTGTCGGCAGGGCGTGAGAGCATGAGCGAGACCACGCAGGCGCTCTGCTTCCTGGCCGGGGCAAATTCCATCTTCACCGGGGACCGGCTGTTGACGACCGGCAATGCCGGGACGGATGCCGATGCCGGTCTTTTCCGTAAACTGGGTCTCGCGACTTCCGTGAACAGGTCGAACGACAGGGGCTGACTCCCATATCGTTCATGGAATGGGCGTGGCGTCATTGTCGCCGGGTCGAAGCTTCTTCCACTGCACGGGAGGGAGTTGAAAAGGCCGAGTTCCCGACGAGGGAATAGGGCTGGCGAGGGCATCGGATCATGGGCGCATTTCCCATGATCCGATGACCAAAATGACGGAATGCGCTCGATCCGGCTGTCAAACCATCGAGGAAGACGATGCTTCCTCAAATTACCCGCGCACGGATTTCATCATGCGCTGGGGTTCAGCGTCGATTGTGCCAGTGCCGTATCGAAATAGGAGCGAACGGAAGAAATCTTGTCCCCATCAATCGAAAAAAGATAATGATATTGATTGAAATATTCCTTGCCGGATTTCAGCTTTGCGCGCGTCTCGGCTTCCACCGCGACCCTGTCATTTTCCGAAGTCGTGCCTATTATCTTGAGGGTTTCGCTACCCTCTTCGATCAGGGCCTGAAAATAGGCATTTGCCGCTTGGGCATGTTCCTGGATTTCTCCGGCCCCTGTCATCCAATATGTGAAGTCAGCGCTACAATGTCTCTCCATCGCGACGGGAAGTCCCTCGCTTGCCATCGTCGCCAGGAATGAATGAGCCAATTGCGTGTTCTTGTTCATATATGTCTCCGGGTTGTTATCATATCAGCCATGCCCTCGCTTCGATGAAAAGGCGGAGCCAGGGGATGAAGTCATGCCGCGATAATGGAATATCCCGGCATCAGTGCCCGACCCATATAGGAGGGCGTTTCTCGATAAAGGCGCGTGGGCCTTCCGCGAAATCGTCGGTGGTCATGATGACCGCCTGTGCCCTGAGGCTTAATTGGTTGAGATCGGAATCGGTCCGGTCGAAGGCGAGCCGCGCGACTTTAAGGCTCTCCCGCACGGCAACCGGCGCATTTTCGCAAATCTGCCGAGCCAGAGCGAGCGCCGCGTCGAATATGTCGGCTTTCGGCACCATCCGATTGATCAATCCCATCTCCAGCGCCCGGCTGGCCGGCAGTGCCTCTCCGGTCGCGACGAGTTCAAGCGCGATCGCGCGTGGAAGCGCCCGGGGAAGACGATAAATGCCGCCCGCCGCGGCAACCAGGCCCCGCTTGACTTCAGGCAGGGCAAAACGCGCGTCTTCGGAGGCGACAATCAGGTCGCAGGCCAGTGCGAGTTCAAATCCTCCGGCCATCGCGACCCCATCGACGGCAGCAATCCAGGCCTTTGCCCGGTCCGCGTGGACAAAGGCGGCGAAGCCGCCGACGGGATCGATCAGATCGTTCATTCCGCCCGCCGACACTTCCTTGAGATCGGCGCCCGCGCAAAAGGCCTTGCCCCCTTCGCCGGTCAGGATCGCGACCCAGATATCAGGGTCCTTTTCCACCTTGTCGACGATCTGGCGCATCGCGCGGGTGGCCGCGCCGTTGATCGCATTGCGTGCTTCGGGCCGGCGCAGCGTAACAAGTGCGATATGATCGTCGATCATCTCAAAGCCAACGACGTCCGAGCCGATATCGGCCATATGTTCCCTCCCTTTCGCGCATTTTCGGCTTTCGCCAGAATCGACTTGCATGGTCATGTGTCATGGTAGTAATAGGACAATATTGTAACACAAGATAGTAGCATGATGATGCAGACTCAAAATAAGAAGAGTGGCGTTGCGGGCGCTGGCCTGATGGGCGCCGAAATCGCCCTTGTGCAGGCATTGGCGGGCCATGACGTGCTTCTTCTGGACCGCGACCGGACAGCGCTGGACGGCGCGATGGCCCGTCTGGATAGGCTGTTGGACAAGGGGGTTGGGCGAGGGTTTTACGAGGCGCCGGAAGCATCCCAGGCGCTCTCCCGCATCCGCCCGACCGTCGACATCGCCGACTTTTCCTCCTGCGGCATCGCGACGGAAGCGGTGTTCGAGGATGCCGGCGTCAAGGCTCTTGTCCTGCGTCAGCTGGATGCGGTGCTCCCCCCGGGCGCGATGATCGCGACCAATACGTCGACGATTCCGATTTCGGTGCTGGCATCGCATGTCGGCGAGGCGCGGCGTCCGGATTTTATCGGCATGCATTATTTCTCGCCGGTCAGTCGGATGAAGCTGGTGGAGGTGGTCCCCGCGATCTTTACCAGCGAAGCCTGTGTGGCGCGGGCCTATGCGCTTGCCGAAGCCACGGGCAAGGTCCCGATCCGGGTGAAGGATGTGCCGGGCTTCGCGATCAACCGCGTGCTGCACATGTTCATGATCGAGGCCGTCCGCCTGATCGAGGAGGGCGTGGTCAGCGTTGAGGATCTCGATACTGCCTGCCGTCTGGGTCTTGGCCATCCCATGGGTCCGTTCGAATTGATGGACGCGACCACATCCAGCCTTTGCCTGTCGGCGCAGCAGATCATGTTTGAGGCCTATGGCGAACGTTTCCGTCCCCGCCCCCTTCTCAAGCAACGGGTCGCGGCCGGCCTTGTCGGCGGCAAGGGGCGCAAGGGCTGGCGCTGATAGGCCACGAAAGGTTCCATGCGCCGAAACGACGGAAATAGGGGCGGGCTTGTGGTCGGAAAGATCGTGACCAACATCGGCGCGGAACATGGGTCGCCGGGCCAGGGCAGGCCGTTTCATAGCGGCAGGTGATTTTCCCCCAAGCAGCATGACCGCTGCTGAATTATAGCGGACACGCCTCACGATTCATATTGTGGTCCTATAAGATTATAGTACAATCGCTTGTGAGAAACAAAATGGACTTGGAGAGAACCATGAACGATAGTGCCCTTGAGCTCGACGATCTCACTGTCCGGCATCGCGACGATCTGATCGCGAATGGATATTCGATCATGCCGGACGCGCTCGATTCCGCCCTCTGCGACGAGCTGGTGGCTGAGTTCGGGCGCATGAAGGGCAAGTGGCGTCGGGCCCATGTGCAGGATTTCCACGGCCACAGGACGGCCCGCTATTTCGACCTTCTGAACGCGGCGCCGATCTTCCAGCAAATCCCCATCGCGCCCAAAGTTCTGCCCGTGGTGCGTGCGACCATAGGCGAGGATTGCCTTTTGAGCAGCTACGGTTCGGTCTCGATCGGACCGGGCGAGCCGGCCCAGATTATTCACGCGGACGATTATACCCATTTGTTGCCCCGGGATCATCCGACCTATTTCGTCAATGTCATCCTGGCGTTGAGCGATTTCACGGAAGAGAATGGTGCTACCAGGGTCATCCCCGGTAGCCATCTCTTCGATCAATATCCGGATTTCGAGAAGTCCGCTTCCTATGAAACCATAGCGGCAGAGATGTCCAAGGGGAGCGCGCTCTTCACCCTGGGCTCCATTTATCACGGCGGCGGAGCAAACCGGACGGCGGATGAAGTCCGGCACGGCATGACCGTCGCTTATGTTGCGAACTGGGCCAGGCCGCAGGAGAATTTCACGGTCGCGGTGGCGCAGGAGCGTGCCGCCACCTTCGACCCGGAACTGCAGGCGTTGATGGGTTGGCGTCCAAGCAAGATTCCGGTCGGCCGCATCTATACTGCGCCCGAACATTATAGTGGCCCCATGGCTGACAAAATCGCGCTGAAGGAAGAGTTTCAGCTATAGGACTCGATCCGCGCTACGCTCGGATGTCCTTCGATGGATTTCGGTGGGCGAGTACGGATCAGGATATTGCCGGACGCGCGCTCGGCTGGCTGGTCCAGCCGAGCGGAGTGCGGTCCGGTGCCGCATTGAGAAGTCGCGGCTGCATGGGCATTTGCCGTCTGTGGTCGTTCGGTTCGGCTTGCGTTGGCTCGTGGGCGACGTTGCCTCCAGTGGGCGCGCGGCCAAGGCCCGGCATCACGATTTTCTATTGTGGTCCTATAAAATTATAGTACAATCTTGCACGAGAAACAAAACAGGCTCCGGGAGAGATTCTGACATGGGTACTCATCTATTCTCCACGACTTCCATTGCTATGGCGATGCTGCTGGCAGCAGGTTCCGCGTCGGCGGCCGAATCCTCTGCGCCTGACGTTCCGACCGCAAAGTCGGGCGGCGATGGCATCAGCGACATCATCGTCACCGCACGCCGTAAAGAGGAGAGGATGCAGACGGTTCCTGTCGCGGTCAGCGCGGTTACACCGGAACAAATCGCCAGTCGCGGCAACTTCGAGGTGACGGATCTCAAGTACACAGTGCCGGGCCTCAATGCTTCGGAGGGTTTCGGCGGTTCGCGCAACTCGCTTATTTTCACCCTGAGGGGGCAGAGTCAGGCGGGCGGAACCCTCTTTCCCGCGGTGGTGACCTATTTTGCCGAAGTTCCTGTCCTCAACCTCAATCGCGGGCAATTCTTCGATCTGGAGAGCATCCAGGTGCTGCGCGGCCCCCAGGGAACGTTGTTCGGCCGCGTCACTGACGGCGGCAACGTCATGGTTGCGCCGCAAAGGCCCGTCGATCGCTTCGAGGGATATGTTGAGGCAAAGGCCGGTAATTATGACCTGCGAGGCGTCGCCGGTGCGCTCAATATACCGATCGTTCCAGGAAAGTTGCTCGTGCGCGGAGCTTTCGAAATCAACCGGCGCGACGGTTACACGCGAAATCTGGGCTCCGGGCGGAAGCTCGACGATGTACATTATGACTCCGCCCGTATCAGCGTGTTGTTTAAGCCGACCGACGAGTTCGAAAATACGCTTATCTACAATTACAACTCCGTCAATGAGAACGGCACTTCAAATAAACTGATCGATTTTAACCCGTTGGGCCTCCTCGCGGTTCTGAATGGACCGGCGTTCGTGGCTCAGATGCAGGCAGATATCGCGGCGCAACGGGCCTTGGGGCCGCGCTCTATAAATATTGGTTCCACAATGTGGGGTGAGAATTACGGACTATATTCAAAATCTAAAAATCATTATGTTGTAAATAAGACTGTATTGAAGCTGAATGACAACATAGAAATTAAAAATGTCTTGGCTTATATTTATTTCAAGAATCATTGGGGATCTGATTTCGATGGTAGCTCGGTCGTTGCAGTGGACACGCCTAATCAGTTCTACCCAGATCCTGCCTTTTATAAGGAACAGTGGAGTGAAGACCTGCAAATTCAGGGAACCGCTTTCGATAACAGGTTGAATTATACCTTAGGAACCTATTGGGACTGGCAGAAAGTGCCAGGAAAAGCGGAAAATTTCGGCGTCAGCCAACTGGGCATACCGCTACAAAGAATTATCGTCAGCTATCCAAAGACGCGCAGCAAGGCGGTCTATGGACAAATCGGCTATGATCTCTCCAGCGTCCTGCCTGGTCTGAAGCTTGATGCCGGGTTGCGCTACACCAAGGATTCGGTCAACGCGTCGTTCGCGAACTATTTGGGTTTTGCGTTCACCGACGCAGACCTTAGCGCGACCGCTATGCCGCATGGGCAGTGCGTTACCAATCTCGCTGACTATCCCGCCATGATCGGCGTGGCGAGCGTGCCCTGCACGAGGGCCAAGCAGAGTTCGAGCGCGGTGACGGGCACGTTCGGCCTCAGCTATCAGATCGATCCAAGAAAACTCGTCTACGCGAAGATCAGCCGCGGCTATCGGCCCGGAGGCATCAACACGGTTTCGACAGGGGGGGTGGTTCCCACCTACAGTCCGGAATATGACTTGAGCTTCGAAATCGGCGCCAAGCTCGATTATAATATCGGCTCGATGCGAGCGCGCACCAACATCGCTGCATACACGGATCGCTTCACCGATATTCAAGCGAATGTTAATCAGATTGGTCCTGGCGGTGTGGCGGCCGTGATCATAACCAATGCCGCCGAAGCGAGGATAAAAGGCATCGAACTGGAACAAATGCTCGTGCCATTCGAAGGAATGACGCTTGGCGCAACCTGGGCCTATACGGATGCTCGCTATCTGAACAGGCTGAGCCCGAGTGAACTGGAAATCGCTTGTCCGAGCAACCCGTTGACAAATCCGGTAGCTGGAATCGGGTTCTGCCCGCTCAACCCGCTGCCGAGCACGCCCAAGCACATGGTCAACCTGTCGGCGCAATATATTTTGCCACTGCCAGAGAATTTCGGTGAGGTGACCATTGGTGGAAGTTGGTATCACCGCTCTGAGTTCCCCGAATTTTTCACGCTGCCTGGCCAGCGAGTCGCGCCCTTGTCGTTGCTTAACCTCGACGTGACATGGAAGCATGTGCTTGGGTCCAAGGTGGACGCGACGCTCTTCGCCACCAATGTTACGAACAAGACTTATATCTCGCAACCAAGCGCGCTTTTGGCGGCGTCCTCCTATGGCATTGCCACCGCCACCTATGGCGAACCGCGCATGTGGGGCCTGAAGCTTCGTTACGGTTTCGGGGCCGAATAGACTGAGGGAGCGGTTGTCATGGCACGGGAAACCGGGAGTTTCACGGGCCGGCCATGATTTCCGCCCCATCCCGTAGGCCGGGTGGTTCACCCGGCTTTACCATCTGCAAACGTCAGGAATAGGATTGAGATATGGATCGAGAGGCACTTGGCGGTTCGGAGATCGAGGTGGATCCCGACGCTCTCCGTCAGAAATACCGTGAGGAGCGCGACAAACGCCTGCGGCCGGACGGCGCCACTCAATATCTCAGCGCGGAAGGCGACCTGGCGCACTTCAAGGAAGATATTTACGCGAAACCCGTGGCGCGCGATCCGGTCTCGGTCGATGTGGGCGTGGTGATCATTGGCGGCGGCTTTTCGGGCTTGCTGGCAAGCTCCGATCTTGAAAAGCGAGGCGTCGAGGACTTCTGCATCATCGAGGAAGCGAGCGACTTCGGCGGTACCTGGTATTGGAACCGTTATCCGGGCCTCGCATGCGATGTCGAATCCTATTGCTATCTGCCGTTGCTGGAAGAAGTCGGCTATATCCCCACCCGCAAATATGCGAGCGGACAGGAGATATTCGAACATTGCCAGCGCCTTGGCAAACATTACGATCTCTACCGGCGGGCCTATTTCCAGACGACCGTCACCAGCGTCGCCTGGGATGAGGACAGCGCCCGCTGGATCGTCAAGACCAATCGGGACGACGTCTTCAGGGCCAGGTTCCTTATTCGCGCGGGCGGCGGGTTGAACAAGCCCAAGCTTCCGGGCGTGCCGGGAATTTCGCGGTTCAAGGGACATTCGTTCCACACGGTCCGCTGGGACTATGAATATACAGGCGGCGGCCCCACCGGGGAGCTTGTCGGGTTGAAGGACAAGAAAGTCGCGATCATCGGCACGGGCGCGACGGCAATCCAGTGCATTCCCCATCTCGGGGCGTGGGCCAAACAGCTCTATGTCTTCCAGCGCACGCCCTCCTCGATCAATGTTCGCGCGAACCGGCCTACCGACCGCGAATGGGCCGGCTCCCTGCCGCACGGCTGGCAAAAGCAGCGCATGACGAATTTCGAGTCCATGGTCAGCGGAATCTACCAGGAAGAAGACATGGTCGCCGATGGGTGGACCGATATCTTCTCCACGGTGTTCCACTTCGCGGCGCCGGACAAGAACAAGCTCACGCCTGGTGATGTCCTTCAGATGGCAGACTTCAAGAAGATGGAGGCCAACCGAAGAAGAATAGACGAGATCGTAAAAGATCCCGAAACGGCGGAAGCGCTCAAGCCATGGTATAATATGATGTGCAAGCGGCCCTGCTTCAGCGATGAATATCTGCAGACATTCAATAGAGAGAATGTGAAGCTGGTCGATACAAAGGGCAAGGGCGTGTCGGAAATCACCGAGAATGCGGTGGTCGTCGATGGGCAGGCCTATCAAGTCGACTGCATCGTCTATGCGACCGGATTCGGATTCGGCGTCTCAAGCGAAGATCAGATGGGTTATGAAATCTATGGACGTAATGGTCTGTCGATAACGGAATATTGGGCGCAGGGGCTGAAGACGCTGCACGGGATTCATACCAACCAATTCCCCAATTATTTCGTCACCTTCGGGCCGCAGGGGCCGCTTTCCATCAATATTCCGTTCGCCCTCCAGGCGCAAACCGAAGTGATTGCGGAGATCATTGCCGATTGCGCCAGAAACAGGGTCCGGACATTCGAGGTCACTGCCGAGGCGGAGGTGCGTTGGCAGGAGAAGCTCAAGGACAAGGCATTTTCCAGAGCGAAATTCTACGAAGAATGCACGCCGTCCTATTATAATGCCGAAGGGACATCGATCGGATTTCTGGATCTGTTCTATTTCGGCGGGCCGGTAGATTATACCCAAGTCGTGCGCGAGTGGCTGAACAACGGCGGGATCGAGCGGGACATCGAGCGGACATATCTGGAATGACATGCCGTCCTGGCTGCATTGATCCATTTTAGGGCCGTGCGAGCCTGCCATGGGATCGCACGACACTTTCCTGAATCGGGGTTGTTGCACCGATATGCTGGATGCCTCATGATCGGAAAGAGGATGTTGAGATGGCCAGATACAGATTGATCGCATTTACCGATCCGGTCGCGGGCGGGGATCAGGACTATAATGACTGGTACAACAAGGTGCATCTGGCGGATGTCGTCGCGATCCCCGGATTCATGTCCGCCCAGCGTTTCGTTCTGAAGGCTGCCACCGCCGGCGAGATCAGGAACCGATATGTCGCGATCTACGATATGGAGACCGACGATCCCATGGCAGTGATGGCCGAAGTCGGCCGCCGCGCCGGGACGGAACAGATGTTTGTTTCCACGGCGCTGGATGCCGCGTCCGAAAACAGCGGCATCTTTGAGCCCTGTTCGGAAATCGTCTACGCTCCCGGACATGCGCCGGGCTTGCCGGGTTGATGGCGCGAGCCATGACCGGGCCGGTTTCAGGGAGCCAGTTTCATGGTCGGCGTCTGCTTCTTCGCAGATGTGAACAGGGCGGGGAGAATATATCATGACCGGGTCCATCACGACGCCTTCCGCCGACGTGGCGCTCGCGCAGAGGTTTTTCGACTCCATCGAGACGGGCGATATCCAGGCTGTGGTCGACTGTTATGTCGACGATCCCCTGATCTGGCACAACACGGATGGCAAGGAGATGACGTTGGCCGATCAGGTCGCCGCTCTGGGCTTCCTGGACGCGCATTTTCCTGAGCGGCGTTTCCGGGACCGCCGGGTAAGCGCGTTCGAGGGCGGATTTGTGCAGCAGCATATCTTTTGGGGCCGCCATCTGGACGGCCATGAGATGGAGTTTCCCTCCTGCGTGGTCTGCCGGACGCGGGACGGCCGGATAGAACGGCTCGACGAATATCTGGACTCCGCGCCGTTCAGGGCGCCGGAAGAAAGCTGAAATTGATCGAGGCGGCGGCCGGATGAAGTGGCCGCGTTATCGGCAAGAGAGAAAAGGCGCACTTTGGGTAGCGCCGGCATTTGAGAGGTGAGGTCATGGCGAGGGTAGCCGATAAAGTCGCGATTGTTACCGGGGCGGGAACCGGTGTCGGTCGCGCGTGCATGATGCTGCTCGCTGCCGAAGGGGCCCGGGTCGTGGGCGTAGGTCGCACCCGCTCCAGCCTGGATGAGACTTTGGCTCTTGTGACGGAGGCAGGCGGTGAGGGCCGCGTTGTCGTGGCGGACCTCAGCCTCGATCATGGCGCGCAGGAGGTGGTCGACGCGACGCTGGAGGCTTATGGCCGGATCGACATTCTCGTCCATGCCGCAGGCGTGGGCTATAGCTGGCAAGAGAAAAGCCCGGGCAGCATGAACGATGTGGTGAACACGACGCCCGACAAGTGGCGCGAGGTGATCGGCATCAATCTCGACGCCTGCTATTTGATGAATCGCGCCGTGCTGGCGCACATGATCGACAATGGTGGGGGCGCCATCGTCAATGTGGCGAGTATCTCCGGTTCTCAGGGACTGGCCGCGGCGCATGCCTATACGGCCGCCAAAGCGGGGATGATCAACCTGACGCGCTCGCTGTGCGTTGCCTATGCGAAGCACAATATCCGCGCCAACTGTGTCGCGCCGGGCTTCATCGACACCCCCATGGTGGCCTCCGTGATGAATGTCTTCGAGGATGAGGCCGCCGCCGAGCAGATTGCCCCCATGCGCCGCGCGGCCCGGCCGGAGGAAATCGCCTATGGCTGCCTGTATCTCGCATCCGATGAAGCTTCCTATTGCAACGGCTCGGTGCTGGTCATCGACGGGGGAACTTCGGCCCGGCAGTAGTTTCATGTGGCCAATCGACCGGGAATGGCATTATAATATTGTAGGAAGATATAAAAGGACGGACTGGCGGGTACTGCAATATGGCAGTCCCGTCGCTGGCCGGTAAGAACGCAACATAATCCGCTGGAGAGGAGAGGGCATGGCTATCGATTTGACTGGGCCGTCAGGTTTTTCAATGCCGATGGGAGCGTCGCTTTATCCGCCGCCGCCCCATCACTTCCACGGCGCCAAACTGGCATGGGCAACCTATGAAGCCGATGTCGAGGCGGTGGCGCGGATGCTCCCTCCCGGCGTGAAGCCAGACAGCAACCCTCCCGTCTGCGAGCTTTGGGTCTGCGACTATCCCTCGACCACCTTCGGGCCCTATCTGGAAGCCTATGTCCATGTTCGCGTGGAGGTGGACGGGGTGCGCTATTGGTATCAACCGGTGATCTTCACCAATCGCGAGCCTGCTCTGGCCGCCGGCCGGGAGATTTGGGGCTATGCCAAGAAGCTTGCGACCATGGCCTGGCGCGAGGAGGCCGAGCAGATCATCTTCACCATCGAGCGGCCTGTGGGCAAGCGGTTGGTCACCTTCACTCTTTCGCGCGACCGGCTCGCCAGGCCGGACGAAGTGGAAGCGCTGCCGATCCTGTCGCTGCGCTATATTCCGCCATCCGATCCGGAGCGGGGTCCGGCGGCGGCCGAACTCGTCAGGCTGGATGTCGAGGGTGGACTGCACCAGACGCCCGTGCTGGGCGATGTGCTCTGGGCGGGACGCGCCTCGGTCGCATTCGATTCCCCGAGCGAGGTGGACCCCTGGCACCTGTTCAAGCCCACGCGCATGCTTGCCGGTCATGTCCAGACCGCCAATTTCTCGCTTCCCCTTGGCAAGGTCGTGAAGGATTATCTCGCCGAGGGATTGGGCGATGGAAAAAATGTCTGAAATCAACCGACAATGGTTGCTGCGTCGCCGTCCGACCAGCAATGTCACCGCGGACGATTTCGAATATTCGGAGACATTGATACCCGACAGCTCATCGTTGCGGCCGGGGGAACTGATCTTGCGCAACCTGCTGTTCCTCTGTGCGCCGACCATGCGGAACTGGATGGAGCCGCCAGGGAATAGTCTCTACCCCTCCATTGCCATCGGAGACCCCGTCATGGCGCCCGCCGCCTGCGAGGTTGTGGCTTCGGCGCGGGAGGGCGTACCGGTTGGCATGCGCGTCACCGCCTTTACGAGCTGGCAGGACTATCAGCGCGTCGCCGCCGATCATCCGGTGACGCCCGTGCCCGATGGGTTGAGCGTGACCGACATCATGACGACCTATGGGCTCAACGCCCGCACGGCCTATTTCGGGCTTCTCAAAGTGGGCAAACCGAGGGCGGGCGACACTCTGGTCGTGTCGGGTGCGGCGGGATCGACGGGTTCGGTCGCCGCCCAGATCGGGAAGATCATGGGGTGCCGCGTGATCGGCATTGCCGGCGGCGCCCGGAAATGCGCCTGGCTGACCGGGGAATGCGGGTTGGATGCCGCCGTGGATTATCGAAGCGGTGACGTTCAGGAGAAGCTGCGCGAACTGTGCCCGGACGGAATAGACATTTTCTACGACAATGTCGGCGGCGACATATTGCAGGCGGCAATCGAAAATATGGCGAAGTTCGGGCGCATCATACTCTGCGGCCAGATCGCGACCTATACCGAAGGCGGCCCGGCCCGCGGCCCCAACAATATGATGCGGCTGATCTATGGGAGCGTGACGATGCAGGGCTTCCTGCAAGCCGACTATGAAGACGAGACGGACGCCGCGCTCAGGCAATTGGGCCAATGGGTGGATCAGGGACTGATCGTTCACCGCGCCGACATAAGGCCCGGCTTCGAGCGCATTCCGCAAACCTTCGCGGCGTTGTTCGAGGGAGGAAATGAGGGCACCCTGTTGGCGGCGGTCGAATGAGGGAAATAGTGCCCGGTGGCGGCGTCCATCATGGGCCGTCCGCAACGCCTCACCGGAAAGCTTAGGGTATAAGAAGATCGATTGGAGCTGAAACGTCATGCCGTCCCGCCATCTCGTCGACCCCCAAATCCTGCCCATGGTCGAGCAGGCGCCCGCTGTGGTGCTCGATGCCGAGCATCTCGCCGAATCCCGAGCCGCGATGGTGGCCATGGCGGAGACGCTTCCGCAGCCCGCGCCGCTGGCGGCCGATCTGAAGATGTATGAGGAGCGCATACCGGGTCTCGACGGCGCGCCGGACGTGCGTCTGATCATCACCGCTCCCAAGGCGAGCGGTTCTGGGAGGCCGGGAATTCTGCACATCCATGGCGGCGGTTATATCATGGGTTCGGCGGACATGACCGCGCAGATCGACGCGGCCTATGCCGGGGAGTTCGGGGCGGTGTGCGTCTCGGTCGACTATCGGCTCGCGCCGGAAACGCCGCATCCGGGACCCGTCAACGACTGCTACGCGGCGCTCAAATGGCTGCACGAAAACGCCCAGGCGCTTGGCGTCGATCCCGATACCATCGCCGTCACTGGCGAGAGTGCGGGCGGCGGGCTGGCCGCCGCGCTCGTGCTTCTGGCGCGCGACCGTGCCGAGGTGCCCGTCGCCTTCCAGCACCTCATATATCCCATGCTGGATGACCGCACGGCGACCCGCGACGATCCCTCGCCCTATCTCGGTCAGTTCATCTGGACGCAGGATAATAACCATTTCGGCTGGCGCTCGCTGATCGGCGGCGAGCCGGGCGGGGCGGACGTTTCCCCCTATGCCGCGCCTGCAAGGGCGGAGGATCTCTCCGGCCTGCCACCGACTTTCATCGCCTGCGGCGCACTCGATCTCTTTCTGGAGGAGGATCTGGAATATGCGCGACGGCTGATCCTTGCGGGTGTCTCGACAGAACTGCACATCTATCCCGGTGGGCCGCATGCTTTCAATCTTGTGCCGGATGCAGACATCACCATGGCCCTCGACCGCGACTCCATGGGCGCGTTGAAGCGTGCCCTCACGAAGTCATAGGTGGGCGGCTGCCGGGTAAACGACAATCCGATCGATCGGATCGGGACATTGGAAGAAGTGGAAACATAAGCATGTTCGATCTCACTGGCAGGGTCGCGCTCGTCACGGGTGCGGGCCAGAATGTTGGCGCGGGAATCGCCAGGGCGCTTGCCGGCAGGGGCGCTGTCGTGGCTGTAAACGACTATCATGCCGACCGCGCCGAGCGGGTCGTGCAAGAGATAGTGGAGGCAGGCGGGCGCGCCGTTCCCGCCATATTCGACGTGACCGATCTCGAAGCCGCCACGCGGGTCGTGCGGTCTGTTGCGGAGACTGAGGGGCCGATTGGCATTCTTGTCAACAATGCGGGCAATGCCGGGGCGGAGGCGGTCAAAATGGCGCAATTCGTCGATATGGACCCGAAGGATTGGCATTCCACATTCGATGTCAACATCTTCGGCGTGCTCAATTGTTGCAAGGCGACGCTGCCTTCCATGATCGATCAGGGCTGGGGACGGATCATCAATATCTCATCCGCCTCCGGCTTGAGAGGGACCGACATTGGCGTGTCCATCTATTCGGCGGCCAAGGCGGGCGCTCTGGGCTTCACCCGGGCGCTCGCCGCCGAAGTCGGCAAATCGGGAGTCACGGTCAACGCGATTGCCCTGGGCATGATCCCTCCCTATGAGATCAAGGCGTCCGATCCGGTGCTTGGGGAACGCATTGCATCGATCGTCGTCGGCCGGGCCGGAACGCCGGACGATCCGGCGGCGCTCGCCGTCTATCTTGCCTCCTCCGAAGCGTCGTGGATGACCGGCGACACCATCCTTCTGAACGGGGGCAGCTATATGCGGTAAGCGCGGCCCGCCACGCGGAGCCGCACATATCGATGCGGATCAGGTCCGGCGGTTGCGCCGGTCCTGTGCGGCGAGGGCCGGAGCGATGCCTCCTCAGGACAGTGGCTGGAACGCGCCATAGGTTCCACGCAGGAACAGGAGAGGCTGGTCGGCACGCTCGACCTCCAGCGCGGCGACCCGCCCCAGAACCAGTCTATGGTCCCCTGTCGCAACCTCATCGTGGAACGCACAGTCGATCCACATGACGCAGTCATCAAGGATAGGGTGTCCCGCTGGAGAAAGGCGATGCGTCACGCCCTCAAACTTGTTGCCGCCCCGTGCGGCAAATTGGCGGCAAAGACTCAATTGATGGCTGCCGATAACATTCACACAAAAGCTGCCACAGGCCCGGATTCTGGGCCAGCTTGTCGAACCATTGTCGGGAAAGAAGCCGACCAATGCCGGATTCAGCGATATCGAAGTGAACGATCCCACGGCCATGCCGAACAGCTCGCCTTCAGCGCTGCGCGCCGTAATGATGCAAACGCCCGTCGGATAATGTCCGAGAACATGCCGAAAATGTGCGGCATCTATCGTTGCTTCCTGCGCAACCATTTTCATTCTCCCCGGTTTGATTAAACGGTCCGCTGAGTCCTGTTGACGTGGGGGGCTTTCAAGTCTTTTGCAGGGAATCGAAGAAGTTCGGCGCACGCCTCTCACGAAATGCTTCGACGCCTTCCTTGTAATCGGGTGACATGAAGGCCATCGTTTGTGCATAGCCTTCATATTCGAGCATTTGCTCCAGCGAAGAACTGCTGGACATGTTAAGCAAGGTCTTGGCCATGGCGTTAGCCGTCGGTGAAGCGTTCGCTATTTCAAGCGCGATCTGGCGCGCCACAAGAAGAACTTCCTCATGCGGTACGACACGATTTGCCAGCCCAATACGCCCGGCCTCTTCCGCATCGATCTTTCGACCGGTCAGGCACAATTCCTTTGCCATGTTCAGCCCGACCGCACGCACCAGGAAATAAAGCCCGCCAAGATCCGGCACCAGCCCGAGCCTGGTAAAGGATTGGTGGAATGATGCCCTTTTGCTTGCCACGATGAAGTCGCATGCCAGGGCAAGGTTGCACCCGGCGCCGACCGCAGCACCATTGACCGCCGCGATGACCGGCTTTTCCAGTCTGTGCAGCGGTTCGAGCACCTCCTTCAGGATCCACCGATGCCGCGTCCTCCGGTCGATGGCCGTCATGTGATCGCGTGGCACTTTCAGGTCGGCGCCGGCGCAAAATGCCCGGCCCGCGCCGGACAGGATCATGCATGCGGCTTCCTTGTCGGACCGGATACGTTCCAGAGCGTCACGCAATTCGCGATAAAGCTCGTCGGTCAGGGCGTTCATCGCCTCGGGTCGATTGAGGGTGACGGTGACGATCCGGTCTTCGATATCATAGGTGATGAAATGATAGTCCATTCGTTCCTCCAAACTCGAAACCTGCCAGGCTACTAGGAGCCTGGAACTTTGGGCCTGCATTCGACCTAGCGGCCCTTCCATTGGGGATCGCGCTTTTCGGCGAAGGCGCGTGGACCTTCCCTGGCATCGTCGCTTGCCATCACGACCTGCATGCGTTCGCGCGACAGGCGCCGCAGTTCCGCGTCGGAGCGATCGCCCACCAGACGTCCGATGGAGAGCGATTCGCGAACGGACAGCGGGGCATTGGTCTGGATAGTCCGCGCCAGTTCCAGCGCCGCTTCCATGACATCGCCGGAGTCGACCAGCCGATTGACCATGCCGTGCCGTTCCGCGAACTCCGCGCTGAACTTTTCCCCGGTCGCGAGCAATTCCAGAGCGATATTGCGCGGCAGGGCGCGGACCAGCCGCGAGGCTCCTCCGCCATTCGCCATCAGTCCTCGCTTGACCTCCGGCAGTCCGAAGGCGGAACTTCGACTGGCGACGATCATGTCGCACGCGAGGCAAAGTTCCGTCCCACCCCCCAAAGCTGCCCCATCAACTGCGGCAATCCATGGCTTTTGCCTGATGGCATCGACAAATCCGCCAAAGCCACTGTCGTTCGGTCGCAGTTCAGCCACACGTCCTGCCGCGACGACCTTGAGGTCGGCACCCGCGCAAAACATTGCGGGTGTCGAGGACGCCAGGATCGCCACTCTCAGGGCCGGGTCCGCTTCGATGCGCGTCACCGCCGCCGAAAGGGCGAGGGCGGTCGCGCCGTCAATGGCATTGCGCGCCTTCGGACGGTTGAAACGCACCAGGGCGATGTGGTCGTCGATGACGTCGAACAGCAGCGGCTCGTCTGCCTCTATATCGCTCATATGGGCCTCATCGGGGTGTGTGTGCCGACAGGCCGAGCAGGGCGCGGCGTCGGAGCCATAGGCCGGGACGATAGCGGTCGGAGCCGGTGATCGCCTGCAACTGGACGAGAATGGCGTGACATGTGGCCACGCCCAGCTTTTCGGCCCATTCCAGCGGGCCGAGGGGGTAGTTCTGGGCCAGCTTCATGGCGGTGTCGATATCGGCGGGACTGCCGACGCCGATCTGCGCAAGTTCGCAACCCAGATTGGCCACCATCGCCAGAATGCGCTGGAGCACGAATCCGGGCGAGTCCTGAATGATTTCGACCGTGAAACCATGTCCGCGCAGCCATTGCGCAACCTGTTCCGCTTTTGATGACCCTCCGATGGCGCTCATGACGGTCAGATGCTTGCGCTCGATCGCTGTGAAATCTACCGCGACAGTGTTCGCGGGATCGAGGCCGAGCCGGTGGCAGATCGTCGCGCAATCCTCGCCCACCGGCGCGACAAGATTGACGTCGGTGCCTTCGACAAGCTTCGTCGCCGTGCGCAAGGCTTCCCAGACAGGCGGATGTCCGATCAGTCTGGGGCGAAGTTCTGCTCCACCCGCGGCCTTATCGACCGGCGTTTCCGTGCGGCCTTCGCCATAGTCGAAAAAGCCCTGCCCGCTCTTGCGGCCGAAATTTCCGGCCGCGGCGAGAAGGGCATGCTGCGTTGTCGTCCTCAGCCGCTGATCGTGCTGATAGCCTTCGTAGATGAACTGGGTCACCGGATAGTTGACGTCGATTCCCGTCAGGTCCATCAACTCGAAGGGACCCATCCGGAAGCCGGCGCCATCGCGCATGATGCGGTCTATCGTGGCAAAGTCGGCGACCCCTTCCTGGGCGATGGCAAGCGCTTCCGTCGTATAGGCCCGTCCTTGCAGGTTCACCAGAAAACCGGGGCCGTCCTTCACGGTAACGGGCACCTTGCCGAGCCTGAGCGAAAGGCGGTGGGCCGCTTCGCCCACCTCGCTGCTTGTCCCCGGGGCGATGACCACTTCCACCAGTTTCATCAGCGGCACGGGATTGAAGAAATGCATTCCGCAAACCCGTTGCCTGTTGCGGCATTTCGCGGCAATCGCCGCTACCGACAGCGACGAGGTGTTGGTCGCCAATATGCATTGCTCACTGACGATATTTTCCAGATCGCTGAACAAGGCCTGTTTGGGTTCGAGGCGCTCGATGATGGCTTCGATCACCACATCGCAGGAGGCGAGGTCAGCGATATCGGTCGATGTGCTGAGGCGGCCGCGAATGGCATCGAGCTGTTCGCCCGGAATGGCGCCCTTTTCGACCAGCCGCGCGATCCGGCTGTGTATGTACTGCACGGCGCGGTCCAGCGCACCCTGATCCTTGTCGATCAGGACGACCGACATGCCACTGGTGAGGCCGATCTGGGCAATGCCGGATCCCATCGGACCGGCTCCAACAACGCCCATCGAGCTTATATCGTTCATTGACTCAAAACCTTTCTTCGCGATCTTGGATGACCGCCGCTGTCAGCTCCGCCGCGTTGCCGTCGCGGCCATGACCTGGCGCCCGTCACTCGCCAGAGCCATGAGTTCCAGGCCTGCTTCCCCCTCTCTCAGCGCGAGATGAAGGGCATCGCCACAGATTGCTGGCGACATTGCGCGAAACGAAAAGCGCGAGAGCGGTTGCTCGCCAAATGCGCGCTGGGCAAGGTCGAGCAGAAGGGTCGCGATCAGTGGCCCATGGACCACCAGACCGCGATAGCCTTCTTCGGCGGTCGCATAGGGCAGGTCATAATGAATCCGGTGGCTGTTGAACGTCAGGGCCGAAAAGCGGAACAGCAGCGGCTCGGATGGGGTGAGGGTGCGTGTGGCGCTCCAGCCGTCGAGTCCTTTCAGCTCAGGCCCCGGCGGAGGCGCTGCGGGCGCCCCTTCGGGCGCCGCCGCGCGATAGACGATGGACTGCACCTCGCGCACCGCGACCCGATCTTCGGAGGTGGTTTCATGTTCCACCTCCAGAAAGACCAGCGGCCCAGAGCCACCCTGCTTCGGTGTGATCGCCTTCACCCGCGAGCGACGCTTGACCGTTTCGCCGATGCGCAGGGGATGGAGGAATTCGACCTTGCTTGACGCCCACATTCTCCGGGGTAGGGGGACCGGCGGCAGGAAGCTGGAGGACGTTGGGTCGCGACGGGGATGACCGTCTTCGCCCAGATCGGCCGTTGCAGCGTCAGGCAGGCCAAGGCACCAGTGATAACCCTGCGGAACTGTGCCATCGGCAGCGGTCGGCCGATCGAGCGTCGCGCACCAGCGCGTCACCGCTGCCGTGCCGATCCTGTCTTCGCGCACTTCTTCCCGGCCCAGCCATGCAGCCCATTCGGACATGTTTCAGTTCCTTCCGCCGACAAGGCCTTTGGCAATGACCTGCGCCTGAATTTCGGCGGCGCCCTCGAAAATGTTGAGGATGCGGGCGTCGCACAGCACGCGGCTGATCTCGAACTCCATGGCGTAGCCATTGCCGCCGTGAATCTGGAGCGCGGCGTCGGCGTTCGACCATGCCGCGCGCGCGCCGAGCAGCTTGGCCATGCCCGCCTCGATGTCGCAGCGTTTGCCCGAATCCTTGGCGCGCGCGGCCTCGTAAGTCAGCTCACGCGCCAGCACCATGTCGACCACGCTCATCGCCAGCTTGTCGGCGACGCGCGGGAAGTGGACGATCGCCTTGCCGAACTGCTTGCGGTTCAACGCATAGTCGAGCCCCAGTTCCAGCGCGCGCCGGGCCACGCCCACGGCGCGGGCGGCGGTCTGGATACGCGCGCCCTCGAAGGTGCGCATGAGCTGCTTGAAGCCCTGTCCTTCCTCTCCGCCCAGCAGCGCATCGGCAGGCGCGGGCATGCCGTCGAACGACAGCGCATATTCGCGCATGCCGCGATAGCCGAGCACCTCGATCTCGCTGCCGGCCATGCCATCGGCGGGGAAGGGGTCGTCTTCGGTGCCTCGCGGCTTGGGCACCAGCAGCATCGACAGGCCGGCATAGCCCTTCGCATCGGGTAGGGTGCGGGTGAGCATGGTCATCAGGTCCGACCGGCTGGCGTGGGTGATCCACGTCTTGGCCCCCTCGATCACCCATTCGCCGTTCCCATCCTGCCGCGCTCGCGTGGTCAGGCTGCCAAGGTCGGAGCCGACATCGGGTTCCGTGAACACGGCGGTCGGCAATATTTCGCCGCTGGCGATCAGGGGCAGCCAATGCGCCTTCTGGGCGTCCGTTCCGCCCAGCACGATCAGTTCGCCCGCGATTTCCGAACGCGTGCCGAGCGAGCCGGTGCCGATCCACCCGCGCGACAATTCCTCCGTGACGAGGCACATAACCAGCTTGCCGAGGCCCAGCCCGCCAAACTCCTCCGGGATGCAGACGCCGAAGGTGCCGAGTTCGGCCATATGCCGCACGGTTTCATCGGGAATCAGTGCATTGGCCAGATGCCATTGGTGGGCATTGGGGATGATTTCGGTATCGGTGAACCGACGATACTGGTCGCGGATCGCGTCAAGATCGCTGTCGTGGAAGGTCTCGGACGGCCAATGGCCTTCAGCCAGCATGGCCGCGACTTCGGCGCGCAGCGTCGCAAGATCGCCGTGGATCACGCCGAGCGAGGCCTCGCGCAGCGCGGATGCCGCTTCGCCAAGGTCCAGATCGGCGGGACGGAAAATCTCGTTCTGGCCCATCGGCAGGCCGCCGATCAGTTGCGAGACGGTTTCGGCGAAAGCGAGATGCGCAATCTTTTCGTCGAGCGGGTTGGCCTTGCCATTTGCCGCGAGCCAGCCATGGATCGCCTCCAGCGCGGCAACCGATGTCGCGACCCAGGCGAAGCCATGCGCGGCGCGCTGTTCGGCATCGATGCTGCGGGCCTCAAGTCGTTTGCGCAACGCGGAGAGAGCCGCTTCGCGATAGGCGCGCGCGCCTTCCAGAGTCTTTGCCAGTTCCGCCATCACGCTGCCCTTTCGAAAATCGCGGCAAGGCCCTGTCCGCCACCGATGCACATCGTTTCCAGGCCATAGCGCGCATCGCGGCGCTGCATCTCGCGCACGAGATTGGCGAGTATGCGTCCGCCGGTCGCCCCGATCGGATGGCCCAGCGAAATGCCCGAGCCATTGACGTTGAGTATGTCGTTGCGGCTGTCATCCTCGCTCCAGCCCCAGCCCTTGAGCACGGCGAGCACCTGCGGCGCGAAGGCTTCATTGAGTTCGATCACGCCCAGATCATCCCAGCCAAGCCCCGTGCGGCGAAACAGCCTTTCGACCGCCGGGACCGGGCCGATGCCCATGCGGCTCGGTTCGCAACCGGCCGCCGCCCAGCCATGGAACCAGGCAATGGGTTCCAGCCCAAGTTCATCGAGCTTGTCCTCCGCCACCACCAGACAGGCGGCCGCCGCGTCATTCTGTTGGCTGGCGTTGCCCGCCGTCACCACGCCGCCTTCGATGGGCCGGAGCGCGCCGAGCGTTTCCATGCTGGCATCGGCGCGATACCCCTCGTCATGATCGAATGTCACGGGATCGCCGCGCCGCTGCGGCACAGGCACGGGCACGAGTTCATCGGCGAAGAGACCGTTTGCCCAGGCGGCGGTGGCGCGCTGGTGGCTGCGCACGGCATAGGCGTCGCACTGATCGCGGGTGATGCCATAGTCCCTGGCGCAATTTTCCGCCGTCTCGATCATGCCGCTGATGACGCCGAAACGCGCGATCGGCTGGCTCATTACTCGGCCGCGGGTCAGCCGGTCATGCAGGTCGAGGCCGCCGGACTTGACGCCCTTGCGGATCTGGGTGGTGTAATGTTCGACATTCGACATCGATTCAACGCCGCCCGCCAGCACCACGTCGGAGGCGCCGGTCTGCACCATCATGGCGGCATCGATGACCGCCTGAAGCCCGGAACCGCAACGGCGGTCAAGCTGGTAACCGGGAACCTCGATCGGATAACCCGCCGCCAGCCACGACCATCGGCCGATGGCCGGCGCTTCGCCATTGCCATAGCCCTGGGCGAAGACGACGTCATCGACCCGTCCGGGATCGATGCCCGTCCGCTCGACCAGCGCTTTGATGATCACCGCGCCAAGGTCTCCTGCGGCGATGGTGGACAGCGCGCCGCCGAACTTGCCGACGGCGGTGCGGATGGGGGCGACGATTGCGGCACGACGAAGCTGGGTCATTGGCTTGTTCCTACGATTCCGGCGTCAATGAGACGGGCGATGGTGCCCGAGGGGAGGTTGAGGCGCTGGCTGAGCACTTCCACGCTATGCTGGCCGTTACGCGGGGCGGAGCTGGGCGCGCCGCGCTCCTGCTGCGGCACCGAAGCGAAGGCGCCCGCGGCGGGATAAATGAGCTTGCTGGGATTGGGCGCGGCGCCGAATATGGGATTGTCACCGACCAGCGCGGTGTCGTTCACGGCTTCCAGCATGGTGCGATAGGCGGAATGCACCACGCCGCCAGCATCCAAGGCGGTGGCAAGATCGGCATGGTTGCGCGCGGCGACGGCCTCGTCGAAAATCGGAAACAACGCGTCGCGATGGGCAAAGCGAAGGCCATCGTCCTTCGCGAAGGACACGCCTCGCTCTGCCTCGACGTTTGCCACTGCCTCACCGATATCCAGCGCCGCGACAAGATTCGTCCACTGGCGCGGCGTGACCACGACGATCATCGTCCGCTTGCCATCGGCGGTGACGAAATCGCGCCCGAACAGACCATAGACGGCATTGCCCAGGCGCGGGCGGTTGGCGTCCTCGTAGATCATCTCGGCAACGCCGCCGAGATTGGCGACCGTGCCGATGGCGACGTCCGACAACGGTATCCGTATTTCGCACCCTGAACCGTCCGTCTCGCGCCGCCTGATCGCCGCCAAGAGCGCGAAGGCGGCGTAAGCGCCCGTCAGCAGATCCCACGCGGGGAGCACATGATTCACTGGCTCGGGTCCCGGTCCGGTCATCATCGGATAGCCGACGGCATTGTTCACCGTATAATCCAGCGCGGGCGAGCCATCGGGCCAGCCCATCACGCGCACGGTGATGAGGTCGGGGCGGCCTTCAGCCAATGTCGGGTGGGAGAGAAAGCCCTCGGATGGGAAATTGGTGATGAACTGGCCCGTTGCGCGCACCAGTTCCTGCAGCAATTCGCGCCCCTCCGGCTTGCCCAGATCAAGTGCGACGGATTTCTTCGCGCGATTGAGATTTTCCCAATAGAGGGAATCATTGTTGTCAGTCACCGGCCAGCGGCGAAAATCGGGGCCGCCACCGATCTGGTCGACCCGGATCACCTCGGCACCCATTTGTGCGCAATAAAGACCGGCCGAAGGCGATGCGACGAAAGACGACGCCTCTATTATCGACAGATCAGAGATTAAATTATACATGAATATCTCTTTTGCGGAATGCTGGATCCTGAAAAAATCGATCCTCGAAACGCCAATATCTATCGACATCAAATCATGGGTTGCAGGAGATCAGCGCATCTCCGCTTGGGCAATTCGGGACCGATGAAACTGGGTGGCAGGCATTACCTGAACCGGTAATCGCTTCGCCGGTCGCCGCAATCCTGGCACGCAAGGATGGCTCTGTCGCAAAAGTGCGCCTGCTGCAGTATGAGGATGGCGTTTGTGCGAATCGATAGGGAGGGTGTGTTCAAGGGGCGTCATTTTGAAGCATCGCTCATCTTGTCGTGCGTTCGGTGGTGTCTGAATCTACGGCCTAGCTCTTTGGGATCTGAAGGAAAATCCGCAGTAACCGGCGCTTTTGGCCCGTGGCAGGGCGAAAAAACGCCGAAGGTCATGCGCATGATAAGTTCCTCTGGACGATCTTGGGTGGATCATATATAAGACACGTGTTCTGCATATAATATCTGTCAGACCCATCAGGAGCTGTCAATTTGATTGTTCAACCTACTGCCCCTTCGCCCGCACCCGCGGTGACGAGTGTCGTCAAGATTTTGGGACTTTTGCTGGAGGAATCTCCTCGCTGGCTGAACGCTTCGGAGATCGCGCGTCGGTGCGATTTGTCGAAAGCGAGCACGCACCGGTTCCTGCTCGCCCTTTTGGCGGGACATTTCGTCATGCGGAATCCGGAAGACCTGACCTACACGCTGGGATCGGCCCTGATTGCGCTCGGCGCAGCTTCGGCTGGCGAGGGGCCTGTCCTTCAACTGGTGCGAAATGCTCTGAGCGAGCTGGCCAATGAATCCGGGATGAACGCTGAGGCATTTCAGGTGATGCCCGATGCTCAGGTCATCTGCATTGCCACTTGTGCAGGCCCTGGGCCGGTCGCCATCAACCGCTCCGTCGGATCGAGACTGCCCCATTTTCCGCTGGTCAACCTTCTGCAGATCGCGTGGAGCAGCAAAGCCGGCTCGCAGGGAAATGGAGGCAGGGTTCCCGAGGAATTCACGCCTGAACTGGAGGAGGATATCCGCTGGGTCCGTTCCCATGGATATACCTGGGCGATATCAGCGGGTGACAATGCAAGCGCGAATCTCGACCAGATCAAGGGTTGGCTCAAGGAAGCCGGATCGCTGGGCATAGGGCGATCGTCGGAACAGGCGCGGGAAGCGCAGCTCGACGAAATTCTGAGATTCACCGAAGCGAGAAAGACGACCACCGCCACACGTGTCTACCAGGTTCCGACCCTGGGCATTGCCGCGCCGATCTTCGACATCAACGGCGAGACCCAGTTGCAACTTTGCGTCATATCCCTGCTTGCGCAGGTTCAGCCCAATGGCTTGCCCCATATTGGGGAAATCGTGAAGAAGAAGGCGGACAAGCTTACCGAGGTGCTGGGCGGAAGAATGCCCAGAGCGCTGTGACCTTGTCTCAGGCAAGCTCTTGATCTGAAGACGCTGCTGATCTGAAGACGCTGCCCGGACGGCCGCCGTTGGCACGAAGCTCACCGGAATGATCGAGCCTCGACCTCGAATCCTCAACTTCTCCGGTAATCCCGGCAGATGAATAACGCTCAAGATCACCTGGGCGTAGCGATAAACACATAAGCCAATGTCGGTCACGCATTGGCAGCCCGGAACACTATGGCTGAGCATTCTCGATGCTCACGCATCCCTTCAATCGCAGGGCGCTTGAGCACAGAGCCTCAAGAGCAATTCGCGAGGAACTACCAAGAAAAAGTGGTAATAGGGGGAGGCAATATGCAGGGGTCCAAGAGTTTGATGCGCTTAGGTGTGAGCGCTTTGCCGCTAGTCTTGATTTGCATGGCGGCGTCACCGGCGGTCGCGGAGGAAAACACCCAGGCTCGGGCCGGGGCATCGGAAAAATCCTCTGATTCTGCACGCGGCAAGGCTGCGATTGTGTTGGAGGACATTGTGGTGACGGCCCGCAGGCGGGCGGAATCCCTGCAGACCGTGCCGTTGTCGGTCACGGCGATTTCAGCGGAGACGCTGGTCGCAGAAGGCGTCAAGAACATCATCGACCTGCAATTCCACACGCCTGAGCTGACGGTCGTGGGAGGCGGCGGAAACCGGAACCAGGTAACCTACGCGATGCGTGGGCAAACCCAGGCCTATGGGGGCGCGTTGCCCGGCGTTGCTTCCTATTTTGCGGATATGCCGATCATCAATCAGGCGAGCCCGCCGTTCCTTGATCTTCAGAATGTTCAGGTGCTGAAAGGGCCGCAGGGAACGCTATTCGGTCGCAACACCACCGGCGGGGCGGTGCTCTTCGCGCCGCAGCGGCCAACCAGCGAACTGGACGGCTACCTTATGCTCAAAGCGGGAAATTACAATCTGAGGCACGCCGAAGGGGCGGTGAACATTCCGATTGTTCCCGATGTTCTGGCCGTGCGGTTCGCGGGCCAGAGGATCAAGCGCGACGGCTACACGCTTAATCTCACAACCGGCAAGCATCGCGACAATGTCAACAGCTACGCCTATCGCGGCAGTGTGCTTTTCACGCCGTCCGGGGGCTTCTCCGATTATCTGGTCGTGGATGGTTCCGGAGCTGACGATAGCGGCGGGACGTTCATGATGAACGCGGTGCGGCCCAATTCGATCGTCGCCCTCGTCTATCCGGATATCGTGCAATATGTGCAAACCCAAAATGCGCGCGGGCCGCGCATCATAGAATCCGATGTCACGACATCCAATAGGCAACATCAGCTGATCGTCGTTAATACCGCCACTTATGAATTTACGCCGAACTTCTCAATAAAGGATATTTTCGGATATCAACGCTTCAGCCAGAAGCTTGTCACGGATCAGGATGGAAGCCCGTTCAATATTCTTTGGTTTCCTTTGCAGGTGCATACCAAGCTGATTACGAACGAAATTCAGGCCTTGGGGACGGCTCTGGATGGCAAGCTTAATATCATCGCCGGTTTTTATTATGAAAAATCATCGCCATCCGGATCGAATTCATCGCAGGCGCGGGTATTCGGCGGGCCATTTCCCTCATCAGCCAGCCGCCATGAAACCAGCAAGGCGATATACGGGCAGGCGACCTATGATCTGGGCGACCTCCTGTCGGGCCTGAAGCTGACCGCCGGTGGCCGGTACACATGGGATTATCGCCAATATGCCGATCTGCTGGCCGGCACGCCGCCTCTGACCGCGCGGTTCACAGCTCCGACCTATAATTTCAGTCTCGACTACCGCATCAACCCTAATCTGTTCGTCTACGCCGCCACACGCCGCGGTTATAAGAGCGGCGGGTTCAATCCCACCTCGCCCGTTCCGGAGCTCGCCAAGTTTCAGCCGGAATATATAACGGACTATGAGGTCGGTGTTAAGGCGGACTGGCGAATTGCCGACGTGGCGGGCCGGACAAATCTCACCCTTTATACCGGAAATTATACCGATGTACAGAAATCGCAGACGGTGTCCGTCAATGGAGAGCTTGTAGGCGCGACGTTGAACGCCGCGAAAGGTACGGTGAGAGGCGTGGATTTCGAAACTACGGTCAACCCGACGACCTGGTTGAATCTCTCGGCATTCTACTCTTATACGGATGCCTTCTATAAGAAATTCCCCTCCTCGGAAGGAAATGCCGTAGACTCCGAATTTTCCAATACGCCGAAGACCAAGATTGGATTGACCGGTGAAATCAAGGCTCCCTTGTCCGACGAGGATAGCGCCGTAAGCTTCCGGGCGAGCTATTATCATCAGAGTCATCAATATTTGTGGGATCTGAATTTCAACAATCCTGAATCTCGCGCGCCAGGCTATGATCTCGTCAATTTGCGTGCCGAATGGTCGCGTATCGGCGGAAAGCCGTTATCGCTCGCTCTCTTTGGCTCCAACATATTGAACGCAAAATATGTGCAGCAGGGAAATCCTCTGGCCACCGTGTTAGGGTTTAACAGCGTCGCCTATGGCGATCCTCGCATGTATGGAGCCGAATTGCGGTTCGAATTTTGATGGATATGGAAGAGCCCTCCTGAAATATCGGGGGCAATGATGAAGAATGGCCAAGATCTCGCGACCGTGCGGGACCTTGGCTATCGCGAGCCCTTTATATAAGGAGACGGGCATGTCGACGACCAAGGCGATCGGAACATTGGGCGCCGCGATCATCCTGATCGCCATTTTCTTCGTCCTGACCGGTGCGGTCGGTGTACGTGAACATTGGGCCGGATTTCTGTTCCTGTTCCAGTGGAGCATGATGGAAGGTATGAAGCTCAATCGATTGCCGCGATCTGCGCTGGGGGCGCTGACGGGCGTCGCGATTGCTTCGCTGCCGACTTGGCTGACGCCGCTTCTTGGCGCTGGTGCAGCCTTGGCCGTGATGCTGTTCGCAGTCCTTGTCGCTGTTTTCCTACTGATTCGTGAAATGGCTGGACTTTTCATCAATCCAGCGACGATGGCCTTCCTGACCGTGGCGACCATTCCGCAGATCGTCAATTCGACGAAGCCAACTGAAGTTTTTCTGGGGATTGCCGCGGGCGTCATCATTTTCGGTGGTCTGGCGGCGATACAGGCAGCAATACAAAGGGCCCTTGCGGGGCGAAAGGCAAAGGCCGCCAAAACTTGCGCAACGTCAAGTTAGGCGACCTTATGACGACACCCTTAAGGATAGGGATCGTCTACTAGAACAGGCAGAATCTATCGGCTTCGTTCCTGGGCTCAGCTAACAATGCCGAATTATCGGCATCGCTTTCTCCTGATCTATCCAAAGCCTCAGTCCTAGACCTTGCCGTCCAGCGCGAGCCTCCGTTCGTGCAGGGTGATGAACAGGGTGGAGGCGACAATGACCACCGCGCCGCCCAGCGTCCAGGGGCCGGGCACCTCATGGTACAGCCAGTAGCCGGCGACCGCGCCAAAGAGCAGCCGGCTGTAGTCCATCGAGCCCATGATGGCGGCGTCGCCCAGCTGGATTCCCTTCACGAAGAAGGCCTGCTGAACGGTGGCGAGTACCCCAAGCAGCGTCAGCAGAACCAAATCCACGCCATGGGGCCAGCGCCAGACGAGAAGCGCCGGCGGCAGCGTGAAGAGCACGCCCAGCGCGGCGCCCCAGACCAGAATCACCGTCGGCGAATGATCCCGGGTCAACAGCTTCAGGCTGACGACCGTCATCGCCAGCAGGAAAGCGGAGGCCAGCATCGCCAGGGTCGGCGCGTCTATGGTGAAGTGCAGGCCCTCGGCCGGGCGGATCATCATCAGCACGCCGCCGAAGCCGGCGAACAATGCCACGATCCGCATGACGCCCACCCGCTCGCGTACCACGATGGCCGCCAGCGGTACGAGCCATAGGGCGCGGGTGAAGGACAAGGCGTTGGCCTCCGCCAGGGACATTTTCTGGAAGCCGTAGAAGGACAGCCCCAGCGCCGCAGTCCCGAAGCCGGAAAGAAGGCACAGGATCCAGGGGCGGCTGGCGGTGAAGGCCGCCGGTCCCCGCTTCAGGATGAGGGGCATCAGCACGAGGAAGCTGGCGAGTTGACGGTAGAAAGTCTGCACCGGCGCGGGAAAGCTGGTCCCCAGATAGCGCACCAGCACCATCAGGACGGTGAAGACCAGGGCGGAGGCCAACATCCAGGCCGCGCCCCGAAGGTTCGAGGTCAAGGGCAGGGCCTGTTTCGGGACCGCCACGGTCAGCGCCGCCGCGGGACCCGTGGCGACAGGTGCTTCGCCGGTCAGGGGGCTGGCGATAGCTTCCAGTCCATCATTCAGCCGACCATGCTGCTCCTCATCCATGCCCATTATACGCATAATCCGCCCGCCCCTCTTCATCGAACTCCAAAATTCTGCCAAGATTAGGCAGCCATTTTTTTCGCGGAAGAGGGGCGCCCACATGCCGCCATGTCTTTCGCGCCTTTGCTAATTGCCGGGCGGCAGGCGACGCTGGCTCAGTTTTAGGGCAGCTATCTTGCCTCGAGAGTGGAATTCCTCGAGAGTCGGGATGTTCAGCGCTTTGGGAGAGCATTCGGTGGATAAAAGAAAGATGCAGATGAAATTTGGCGCGATGATGCCGCCGTGGCATGCGCCGGGTCAGAATCCGACCCGTGCCCTGCATCATGATCTCGAGTTGATCCAGCATCTGGATCGACTTGGTTATGATGAGGTCTGGATCGGAGAGCATCATTCGGGCGGATATGAAATTATCGGTTCGCCGGAAGTTTTCATCGCCACGGCAGCCGAGCGGACGCAGCATATCAAGCTTGGGGCCGGGGTGGCGTCGCTCCCTTATCATCATCCCCTGATATTGGCGGACAGGATGGTTCTGCTTGACCATCTGACGCGCGGTCGCGCCATGCTGGGCATGGGTCCGGGATCGCTCGTGACCGACTCGCGCATGATGGGCATGGACTATTCGCAGCAGCGCCGGCGGATGGAAGAGGGGGTCGCCGCGATCACCCATCTTCTTCGCAACGACGAACCGCTGACGATGGAGACGGACTGGTTCAGGCTTGAGAATGCGCGACTGCAACTTTCGCCCTATACCAAGCCTTGTTTCGAGCTGACGGTCGCCGCCGTGCGCTCACCGACCGGGCCGCGTCTGGCCGGGCAATATGGAACCGGCCTGCTGGGCGTTTCCGCCACCGACGATCTGGGAGGCTTTGACTATTTGAGCGATACGTGGAGCGTCGTCGAAGAGTCCGCCGCCGTGTCGGGGCAGAAGGTGGATCGCAGTTCGTGGCGTCTGGTGGCGCCGATGCATCTGGCGCCGACCCTCGATCAGGCGATCGAGGAAATGAAGTACGGTTACGCCAATGAATTGCGTTTTTCCTCGACCGGACCGTTCCGGATCCCGGGCGCGAAGGATATTGAAGAGGTCCTGGCAACGACGGATCACGAAACCCTTTGCCGGCAGGCCAATGACAGCGGCTATGCGGTATATGGAACGCCGGAAATGGCCAAGGCGCAGATCGAACGGCTTTGGAACAAGTCCGGAGGCTTTGGAACATTGTGCCTCCTGTTGACGGAGGTGGCCGATCCGGCCGCGACTGTGCGCTCGCTCGAATTGTTCGCGCGTGAAGTCATGCCTGAGTTTCAAGGGTCGCTGCACCGTCCCCAGGCCGCCTGGGATGACCTATATGGTGACAGGGACAAAGTTTCCTCGGAGTTTCGTGGTGCTCAAGATAAAATGATCCAGCAATATCGCAAATAAGATAGGTGGATCGACAAATATTGAACCAGTGAAGGGGAAAATCCCCTGAAACGGGTTGGTCGCGCCCCGGGTACTCATGCTCGGGACGGACAAGTCCATAGCAGATGATCTCTCAATGCCCTCATGGCGGAACCCGCCATGAGGGCATCTTCCTGTTGCGCTATCCATGATCTCCTCCATGTAGAAATATTGTTCCGTCAGGCGGGGGCGTCGTTCAAAGTTTCCTGGAGAGAAATAAAACGCATATGCCGATGTCGGTCACGCATTTGCTGCCTGAAATATTATAGCTGAGCATCCTCTCTATTATTCGCATCTCTTCAATACAGGGACGCCGGGGCATGAAACCTCGAGAGGGGTTCACGAGCCGAAATTACCGGGCAGGACGCGATAACAAGATAATAGGAGAGGGGATTCACTATGCAGTTTTCCAAAGGTCTGAAGTGCTTGGGTGCAAGCGCTTTGCCGTTAGTCTTGATCTACACGGCGGCAACGCCGGCTTTTGCGGAGGAAAGCCCACAGGAACGTGCGGCGGCGCCGGAAGGAACTCACGCTCATGACCCGGGCAAGACTCCGATTGAGTTGGAGGACATCGTGGTAACGGCCCGCAGACGAGCAGAATCCCTGCAATCTGTTCCGGTGTCAGTCACGGCGATTTCAGGTCAAACGCTTGCCGCCGAAGGTGTGAGGAACGTTATCGATCTGCAATTTCACACGCCGGGGCTGACAACCGTCGGGGCGGGGGGGAGCCGTACCCAGACAAATTTCGCGATGCGCGGCCAAACGCAGACATATGGGGGTGCTTTTGCAGGCGTCGCTTCCTATTTCGCCGATATACCGATCATCAGCCAAGCAACCGCATCGTTCCTGGATCTTCAGAACGTCCAGGTGTTGAAGGGGCCGCAGGGAACACTGTTTGGTCGCAACACCACCGGTGGCGCGGTCCTGTTCGCTCCGCAGCGGCCCAACAGCGAATTTGGCGGCTATGCCATGGCGAAACTGGGGAATTACAACCTCAGACATGCCGAAGGCGCGCTGAACGTTCCGATCGTATCCGATGTGCTGGCGGTGCGCCTCAACGCTCAGAGGATCAAGCGGGATGGCTACACGCTCAACCTCACGAATGGCACATATCGCGACAACGTCAACAGCCAGGCCTATCGCGGCAGTGTGCTTTTTACGCCATCCGGGGGTTTCTCGAATTATCTGGTCGCGGAATATTCGAGAGTGAACGACAGCGGCGGGTCGTTCATGATGAATGCGGTACGGCCCAATTCCCTCGTCGCCCGGATTTACCCGGATACATTGCAATATGTTCAGACGCAGAATGCGCGCGGTCCGCGTGTAATCGAGTCTGATGTCAATACATTCAACGAGAGCAAACAGCTCGTCATTGTCAATGAAACCACCTATCAAGTTTCCTCTGATTTATCCTTGAAGAATATTTTCGGCTATCAACGGTTCGATCAGAATTTCGTTACCGATCAGGATGGCAGTTCGTTCAATATTCTGTGGTTTCCGCAATCCGTACATACCAAGCTCGTGACGGATGAGTTTCAGCTGTCCGGTAAGGCGCTGAATGGCAACCTCTCCTTCATCGGCGGTCTATATTATGAGCAATTGTCGCCGACCGGGATCATTGCGATACATGCGCAGATATTCGGCAATCCCAACGGCGTCGCGTCGAACCAGCGCCGCGACGGCAGCAAGGCCATATATGGACAGGCAACCTATGATCTGAGCGGTATCCTGCCCGGTCTGAAGTTTACCGCCGGTGGCCGCTACACTTGGGATATCCGAAAGCTCGACCTGCTTGACGGAACGCCGGACCTGACCGCGAAATTCAAGGCTCCCACCTATAATTTCAGCCTGGATTATCGCATCGATCCCGGCGTTCTGGTCTACGTCGCCACGCGTCGCGGCTACAAGAGCGGTGGCTTTAACGCCCATGCGCCCACGCCGGAGCTGACGGCCTTTCAGCCGGAATATATAACGGACTATGAGGCCGGTCTGAAAGCGGATTGGCATTTCCAAGGCATGGCGGGCCGAACGAACATCAGTGTATATACCGGAAATTACAGCGATATTCAGAAGAATGAGGCTATTCCGGTCAATGGCAAGCTTCTGACAGCGACGTTGAACGCGGCGAGCGGTACGATCAGGGGCGCGGATTTCGAAACGAGCATTCGTCCGACATCCTGGCTCAATCTGTCGGCCTTCTATTCCTACACGGACGCCTTCTACAAATCCTTTCCCTCGCCGGAGGGGGATGCGACAGCATCGGAATTCGCCAATACACCCAAGACCAAGCTTGGAGCAACGGCCGAGATCACGGCTCCTCTGGCGGGCGACTATGGCAGTCTGAGTTTCCGGGCGAGCTATTATCACCAGAGTCATCAATATTTTTGGGATCTGAATTTCAACAATCCTGAATCGCGCGCGCCCGGTTATGCCCTGGTGAATTTGCGGGCCGAATGGTCGAATATTGGCGGCAAGCCGTTATCCGTCGCCTTCTTTGGCACCAATATATTCAACACCAAGTACATGCAGCAGGGGAATCCGCTGGCCGCTGCTCTTGGGTTCAACAGCGTCGCCTATGGAGATCCGCGCATGTATGGCGCTGAACTGCGGTTCGACTTTTGACGGAAGACGGAAGAGCGCCCTGAAGGTTGAAGGGCGGCTATGAGGTGAGCGAGGATCCCGCGCGATTGTGCGGGATCCTGGCCCCGGTCATCGGGGCGCGGCGTCCATGGCCAGGGGAGTTCAAACTGGTCCGATGCGGGTTGCGCATTGGGGCCAGCGGATTAGCTATGGAAGCATCGACCCGGCGGCGGTAGCTTGCCGGCTGGTGGACGATGATCGGGACGTTTCCGGCGATCAGCCCTATCCACCGATGACAATAAGTTCAGAAGGACAACAAATACCGGCCATGCGTAAAGACGCTCTCGATCCACGGTCGCGCGCCTCCCAGGAGGTTACGCTCACGCAAATCCGGGAGGACCGGGAACGGCTTCGGCTGCGCTGGCATGCTGAAGGTTTCTATGGAAAGGAAACCATCGGCGATATTCTGCGGATCGGCGCGCAAACCTATCCCGACGCGAAGCGCCACTTCTACTCCGCCGAAAGGCCGGAGCGCGTGTTCACCTTGCACGAAAGCTACCATCTGAGCCTGACCTATGTCGCCCGTTTGCAGGCGCTGGGCATCGGGCCGGGGGACGTCGTCGCGGTCCAGATGCCCAACTGGTGGGAAGCCGTGATCCTGAGCCAGGCGATCATCATGGTGGGCGCGGTTCTATTGCCCATCATACCCATTTATGGGACGGGCGACCTGCAATATATCCTGGCGACCGCCAGGGCAAAGATGTTGATCGTACCCCAGCGGACGCGCAATATCGACTTTCTGGAACGCCTGGAATCGCTCGGCTCCCTGCCTGATCTGGAGCATATCCTGATTGTCGGCGAAGAAGTCCGTCGCGGGGCCATGAACTGGGATCAGTTCCTCGCAATTGAGCCGCCGCCATTGAAAATGGCCGATATTTCTCCCGACAGCATTTGCCTGTTGATGTTCACATCGGGAACGACATCCGCGCCCAAGGGCGTCAGACATACCCACAATACGCTGATCGCAGAGACGAAGACCTTTCCTCTTTACCGTCCCGCCGATCCGGAGAACCCGCTGTTCCTGTCGGCGGGGCCTTTCGGTCATATCGGCAGCGCGCTGGAACTGATCAGGGGATCGTTGACGGGAAACAGCAATGTCACGCGCGACCGATGGGACGCGCAGGCCTGTCTGGACCTGATCACCCGGCTCAAACCATGCACCAGTAACGGCGTGCCCTTTTTCATGCTCACCCTGTTCGACCTGGTGGACAAGGGCCTTGGCGACATCAGCAGCCTGAAATATTTCACAATGGGCGGCACGTCGATCAGCCCTTCGCAAATATTGCGACTTGAAGAAGCGGGAATTACAGGCCTGCGGACTTACGGGGCCACGGAAATGCCCACGATCTGCGCGGGCCGCAAGGAAGATCCGATCGAGAAGCGCGCCTATACCGAGGGTCGGCTTCTGCCGGGTGTCGAGGTTCGCATCGTGGATGACGAAGACAATGACGTTGCCGATGGAAAATCCGGCGAATTGCTGGTGCGCGGGCCGGATCTCTTCGTGGGTTATCTCGATGAGGCGCTGGATCTCGACGCTTTCCTGCCCGGCGGGTGGTTTCGCACGGGCGACATCGTCGTGCGGGACGCGGAGGGATATCTCACCGTCGTCGACCGGAAGAAGGACATCATCATCAGGGGTGGCGAAAATCTTTCCTCGAAGGAGATTGAAGATGCCCTGTGCGGCCATCCCGCGATCTCGGAAGCCGCTGCGATCGGTATGCCTGACCCCTTATATGGCGAAAAGGTCTGCGCCTTTGTCTCCTTGCGGGCTGGTCAATCCATAAGCCTTGAGGCGGTGCAGGCCCATTTCGCTGAACTCGGGCTGGCCAAACAGAAAATGCCGGAACAGCTTGAGGTCGTTGAGGATTTTCCCCGCACGCCGCGAGGCAAAGTAAAAAAGACCGACCTGCGGGCCTTGTTGCAGCCACAGGGGCACTCGGCTTGAGGCGTGTTGCCTGATAATCCCGAATGTCCCCTTCGATGAGCGCGTCCCTGACGGATTTGGCCTTACAGATTTGGAGAATGACCCCGTGACACCCAAGCTTCGCCTCGAAAACAAGGTTGCCGTCGTGACGGGCGCCGGCCGCGGGATCGGTCGTGCGGAAGCTTTGCTCCTTGCGGCCAATGGCGCGAAGGTGGTCGTCAACGATCTGGGCGGAGCGCCGACCGGCGGCGGCGGCGACAGGTCGTTCGCGGACAATGTCGTGAGCGAAATCATCGCCGCCGGTGGCGTGGCGGTGGCCGAAACCTCCAGCATCGCCAGCATGCAGGGGGGGCAGGCGGTGATCGACGCCGCGCTCGACAATTTTGGACGACTGGATATTCTGATCAACAATGCCGGGATTCTTCGACCTTCCAAGGTCCAGGATCTGTCGGAAGAAGATTGGGACATTGTGCATGACGTCAATCTGAAGGGCTATTTCGCGACGATCCGCGCTGCGGCCCGCATATTCATCGAACAGCGCACCGGCGGCGTCATAGTCAACACAAGTTCGGCGTCAGGTCTGGGGCATTATGGCATGTCGGCCTACAGCGCCGCCAAGGAGGGGGTCATAGGTCTGACGCGCTCTGTCGCCCGAGACCTTGGGCAATTCGGCGTTCGCTGCAACGCCGTTCGTCCCTCTTCGTCGATCACCAATATGAAATTGCCACTGCTGCAACAGTTGATGGCTGAATCCGTCGAATTGGGAATGTCGGGAATCTGGAATCGCACGACCAAGTCGGTGATACCGTCCCGGCCAGAGCATGCGGCCGCCCTGGCGGTCTGGCTGTGTACCGACGCCACCGCCCATGTGAGCGGACGCGAATTCTACGTGCAGGGCGGCGAAATCGGGCTCTTCCCTGAGGTCGAAGTGATGCGGTCAACATTCAATCCAGAGGGATGGGATCTTGATAGTCTGGACGATCCGGGCGTCGCCGCGCATTTGGTGGGCGACATCAAGAATCGATGTGTGCGGGCGCCGTAAGGAAAAACCGCCCATCTTTGCACGGCCCGTCGAGTCGACTGCCATGCTGCTCAAGCGCGGAGCAGTAGGCGCTCGTTAGGTTCGCCATCCGCCTGTTTGCTCGATCGCGGAACGGCCCTCTTCGCTGGCTTCGATAGCGGCGGCGACGCCCGGCTGGGCCTGCAATTGTACGCCATCGATCCGTGAATCCGTGCGTCAGGGCTATTCCGACAGCCGCTTCCATGAGCAGCGGCTGCGCATCTGCGCGCCCATTAAAGCGCAGGTCCGGAACGAAGCTCAGGACGAGTTGACACCCGCCCATATCTCTGCGACATTGGACCAATAACGGAACATGAAGACCGTATATGAGACAATAGGAGCAGGAGCATCGGCATATGCGCATGAATTTTCATGCCTTTCCCTCGCGCCATCGCTGGACCGGCGGCAAGTCGGCCCGCCCGACCTCTACCGGCCAGCGCGCCTCTATATTCGCGGTAACGCTTGATAGTTTCGGCTTCGACAAAGCCCGGCGGATATCGTTCCGACGGTTCGATTTCGTGGGTCGGAGAGGGTGGCGAGTCAGCCTCCCGGGCAAGGCGAGATGGGAAGAAATATCGGCGTTTGAAAGGGTTTAGCTGCAGGGAGCAGGGTAAGCGGGGCAGTATCGCCGCGTTCATCCCGGGCTCAGAGTAAATGGAACGGTGCAGTCATGAGGTTAGATTTTGATCGAGTCCTGAAGTTCGCCGTCGTCGCCCAGGAATTATCTTTTACGCGGGCTGCCGACCGGTTGTGTACGGACCAGCCGTGGTTATCGCGGCAGATCATGCAGTTGGAAGGCCGGCTTGGGTTTGCGCTGTTCAAGCGGGAAGCCAGCCGCATCTATCTGACGCCGGATGGCGAGGAATTCCTGGCTTATGCTGAAAAGCTGGCCGAGATCAGCGAGTCCACCACACGCAAGGCAGAGGAGATGCAACGTCGGCGCAGGCTGAATCTGCGGATCGGTGTGGCGCGTTTCACCTACTGGTTTCAGGCGAGAAACATTCTTCTGGAGGAATATAAGGCCGTCCGATCGGGCGTGAACCTGGACCTCACCGCCACGGAGACGACCGAGGGCGTGCTGGACATGTTGCGCAGCTGGACCGTCGACGTCGGTCTTGTGATGGGTCCCGTCGGTGAAGCGGATATGGAAGAATTGTGCATTGAACGCGGCCACACGACATTGTCGATCCCGGAAGAAGATCCCCTGGCGGCGGCTGAATCGGTAGCGCTCTCGGATCTGCGCGGTCGCAGGGTCGCAGTCACGCCGGTATCGAATGAGGCCCGGCGCGACTTTATCTACGGATGGGTCGACAGGGTGGGCGCCGTACCGGTGATGGTCCCTGAAGGACATGCGTTCATGGCCGATGCCGCCGAGCGCGAGAGGTTGTTCTTCATCAACCTGGCGCCCGGAGAGAAGAATCCTCCGCGCTTTGTGCGGCGTCCCATTCACGGGCCGAAGCCGCGCGCCAATCTCTATCTGGTCAAGCGCAAGGGCATAACATCCCCGGCGATGGATCGCCTTTGGCGTCTTGGAGAGGAGCTGGCGACGCAAAAGGAGGAGGAGTATCGACCGGCCGATCGGGTGCTTCGGCTGGCGTCGTGAACTGGGGATGCGCTGTCGATATGAAGTTGCCGCTACCGCAACAACAGATGGCTGAAATCTTCGAATTGGGATAGGTTGGATTTGATGGTTACGATCGTCGTCAACGGTGCCGAAACTCCGGTCAGGTCGTCGCCGGACACGCCCCTGCTTCATGTTCTGCGCAACGAGCTGGGCCTGACTGGACCGCAGTTTGGCTGCGGCCTTGCGCAGTGCGGTGCCTGTTCGGTCCTGTTGGGAGACGAGGAGGTTCGTTCCTGTGTCCTTCCGCTGGCTGAGGCGGTTGGCAAGGCAATCACCACCCTGGAGGGCTTGCCCGGCCGGTGGGCGCGCAGCCGTGGCGCCCCCGGTCAGGGCGGCGTGCTGCCCCTGCATCCCGTTCAGCAGGCCTGGATCGAGGAACAGACGCCGCTTTGCGGATTCTGCCAGAGCGGCATGATGATCAAGGCCACGGAGCTTCTGGAACATACGCCCGAGCCAACCACCGCGCAGATCAAGGAGGCGTTCACGACATCCGGCCCCTCGCCGCACCTGTGCCGTTGCGGCAGCTACACCGCCATAATCGAGGCCGTGCATCGCGCTTCGGCCATCATGCGAGAGGGCTGACCGATGTCCGTACCCCCTGCGGATAGTGCCCGCCTGCCGGTGCTCACCCGCCGCAGACTTCTGCAGGGCGGGGGCGTCCTGATGGTGGGCGTCGCACTGTACCGCCTGCAGGCGGCTGGCCCGGTCGGCCGCTCGCTGAATCCGGCGATGCTGAACTCCTGGATCGA
The DNA here is from genome assembly GCF_012927365.1 of Sphingobium sp. TB-6. Taxonomy (NCBI): domain Bacteria; kingdom Pseudomonadati; phylum Pseudomonadota; class Alphaproteobacteria; order Sphingomonadales; family Sphingobiaceae; genus Sphingobium; species Sphingobium sp. TB-6. Next base: position 248,120 of record NZ_JABBGL010000001.1, read on the forward strand.
GATCCGCCCGGACAACACCGTCCTGTTGCGCACCGGGAACAGTGATTTCGGTCAGGGCACGGTGTTCACCGCCTACCGCCAGATTGTCGCGGAAGAACTGAACATGTCGATCGAGGCGATCACCACGATCGTCACGGGCGATACGGACCGGACGCCCGATGGCGGCGGCTCCTACGGATTCCTGGAGGCCGGATCGCCGAACGTCCGCAAGGCCGCCGCCTACACATATCAGGCGCTGTTGGACCTTGGCGCCGAGCGGCTGGGCGTGCCACGCGAGAAGCTTTTGGGCGAAGACGGCGCCTTTTCGGTGGGAGGCAGGAGAGTCACCTATGGCGATCTGGTCAAGGGACGCGACTTGACGCTGACCATTTCTGTCCAGGAGCGCTGGCCCGCGGGAATGAGGATCGTCGGGGACCCGCCGACCAAGCCGGTCAGCCAGTATAAGATCATCGGCAAGTCCATCGACAACAGCGCCATAAAGTCGAAAGTCTCGGCCACCGAGCAATGGGTCACCGATGTCCGGCTTCCGGAAATGTGGCATGCGCGGATCGTCCGACCGGCGACCCTGGGTTCGAAGCTGGTCTCGGCCGGCGCAGTGGACTCGAAAGCGTTTCCCGCCGCCAGGATTGTCGTGAAGGGCGACCTGGTCGCCGTGGTCTCGCCCGACGAGTGGGAAGCGAGTCAGGCCGCGCTGCAGGTCGCCGGCGACACCAAATGGACGGAGTGGCAGGGATTGCCGACCAATGCCGGCCTCTATGAGACGATGCGCAAAGCCGATTGGGCTTCGACGCCAGTGCAAAAGGGAAAGAGCAGCAAGGAAGGCATCCGTCCGCTGCTGGACGGCGCCGCCCGGACCCTGAAGGCGACCTATCAGGTGCCCTATATGAAACATGCGCCGATCGGGCCCACCATGGCGGTCGCGGATGTGCGCGACGATGTCACCACGGTCTACACCCATACGCAGAACGCGCAGATGTTGCGCCGGCAGATCGCGCAGATGCTCGGCGTGGGGCTGGACGAAGTGGTCATCCGCACTTTCGCCGGGCCGGGCCATTATGGACGCTCCAATGGCGGGAATGCGGGGGCCGAGGACGAGGCCGTGATCCTCTCGAAGGAGCTGGGCCGGCCGGTCCGCGTCCAGTGGACGCGCGCGGAGGATATGCAATGGTCGACCCAGTCGCCCGCCGCCTTCTCCGACATCGAGATCGGCCTTGACGCGAAGGGTCGGATGATCGCCTTTCAGGTCGATCACCATATGCCGGCGATGAACGACAATCGGCTCATCGGCGCGGTGCTCGCCGGTCTGCCGACGCTCCCGCCGCCGACCGAGAAGCCGCCCGTGTACGGCAAGTCCACGCTGAACCTCCTGTGGGACCGTTGGACCTATGAGGGCACGACCGAGATCATGGAGCGGGCGCACGGCACGCGTCAAATCGGGCAGGACGCCTCGCCCCTGGCCATCGGCCTGCGCGACCACAGCATGCGCTCGCCCGGCCAGTTCCAGCAGAATTTCGCGCGCGAACTGGCGATCAGCGAAGCGGCCGCCCTTGCCGGTGCCGATCCCCTGGAGTTCCGCATCCGGCATGCGACCGATCCGCGTGTCGTCGGCGTCCTGGAGGCGGTTCGTGACGCCGCCGGATGGCAGCCTCGCCCGTCCCCAGCCCCTGACCATGCCTCGGACGGCGACAGGCCGGTGCGCGGCCGGGGGGTGTCGATGCTGTACCGGCTGGACAGTTATTGGGCCAGCGTCTGCGAGATTTCGCTTGTCCCGTCGACGGGCGTCGTCACGGTGGAACGCTGCGTCGTGGCGGTCGATCCGGGCATCGTCATCAATCCGAAGCAACTCCAGCGTCAGGTCGAGGGCGGCGTGACCATGGGGCTCAGCCAGGCGCTGAAGGAAGAGGTGATGTTCGACCAGAGCGGCGTCACCGCCACCGACTGGGCCGGATATCCGATCCTGACCATGGCGGAGATGCCGGAGATAAAGGTCGTGCTTCTCAATCGGCCGGAAGTCGGCTGCTATGGCGGGGGATCGGAAGGCGGGAATGTCCTGGCGGCCCCGGCGATCGCCGCCGCGATCCATGACGCCACGGGCAAGATCCTGCGGCGTTTTCCCTTCACCCCGGCGAATGTGCTGCCCGTTCTGGGAAGCGGATGAAGAACGTCGGGAAAGACAGTCTCACATTCCGTCATGACTTCCTACCCTTGGCCAACGGGCTCGAGGAACGCTGAAATCGGCCATAGAGCCAGTTTCAGGGAATATGAGAGCCGATGAGCACCGATTCATATCGTTCGCGAGAAAATCCGGCAGGTGGGAATGACATGGATCCGGCCTGCTTCGATGGTCCGCGGGACAGCTCGATCACGGACTTGCGTCACGATCTTCAGGCATTCCGGGAGGGCGTGCGGGCGTGGGTCAGGAAGGTGGCCCCTCCCGAACAGGCGCATCGCTGGCAGCAGGCAAAGGGGGCCGCTCAGGTCGAGGTCCAGAGATGGTGGATGCGCGAGCGCAACAAGGTCGGACTCGCGACGCCCCACTGGCCCGAGGAATATGGGGGCGCGGGCCTCAATCTTGAGCATCAGATCATCATCGCCGATGAATTCGCCAGAGCCGATGCGCCGGAAACGTCCGCCTTCACGGTGGCGATGAACCATATACCGGCGACGCTCATCCCCTATGGCACCGAGCATCAGAAGCGGAAATATCTTCCCACCGTCGCGCAGGGCACGGTCTGGTGCCAGGGATTTTCGGAACCGGGCGCGGGATCGGATCTGGCGGCGCTGCAAACGCGTGCGGTGAGGGACGGCGACCACTATGTCATCAACGGCCAGAAGATCTGGTCGTCGCATTCCATGTATGCGAGCTGGGCCATTTTGTTGGCGCGCACCGATCCGGAGGCGCGCAAGCAAGCCGGGATCAGCTACTTCATCCTCGACATGAAGGCGCCAGGGGTGGAAGTGCGGCCCATCCGCAAATCGACCGGCGCGTCCAATTTCGCGGAGTTGTTCCTGACCGACGTGCGTATCCCGATCGAGGATCGTGTCGGCGAGGAAAATGAGGGCTGGGCTGTTGCGCAGGCGACGCTTTCGGCGGAACGCGGCGTGCTCGCGTTCGATCGGCTGGAGCGTGAACGCGCCACGTTGCAGAGATATTATGAGCGTGAACTTGCCAGCGATGCGGCCTGGCTGAAAGACGATCAGCTTCGGCGGGAGTTCATGCGCCTTTTCGCCGAACAGCATGCGGTGCGCCGGCAGATCCGGGCGCTGCTGCGCGAAACGAGGGAGCCGGGCGTCTGGTCGATGACCCCTTCGCTGGTGAAGCTCCTGAGCTCATCCTTGCGCACGCGTCTTGCGGAGCTGCAACTGCGTATCGCGGGCATGGAAGGGCAGAAGATCGGTCCGCAGAACACGGTGCTGCCCGTTCCCATGTATGACTATCTGGACTCCTACGGCTCCACGATTTCGGCGGGTGCGAACGAGATTCAGCGGAACCTGATCGCTGAGCGTGGTCTGGCCATGCCGCGCGGATAATCCCCTGGGAAATGTGCCGCCCCCTTGCCGTCAATGCGTCATTGACCTGCCCGGATGCTATACTCTCCTTGGATTTGGCTCCCGCGCTCGCGAAGGATGAAGGTGGAGCTTTAACGGGTTTGCCCGGCATTTCGCAGGGGTCCGCTGCTGGTTGGGGCGTGACATGACAATCTTCATACAGAAGCGCCGGGACGGCAATTCAGGACAGCTCCGTCAGGTCTCATTGAGGTAACGATGCAACTCGCCAAGCGTCTACAAACTATCTTCGCCATAAACCCTCAATCCTGGGCGCTGGAGTTCGAGGGGCATCGATGGTCCTGGGAGGAGCTGAGCGGCGTTGCCCTGACGATTGCGGCGGCCTTGCGGGCGGCGGGCTTGAAGGAGCATGACGTCGTGGGATGGGCGGCGCAGAACGTGCCTTCCTCCGTGGCGTCCCTGACGGGGCTTGTGCTTTCCGGACATTGCGCCTGCGTGCTGAACCCCCATATGGCCCCGCAGGTTCTGGCGGACGAGATACGAACGCAACGCTTCCCGCTGATCATCGGCGACCCGCAATTCTGGGCGATCCCGGGCGTGGTCGAAGCCGCCCGGGCATCGGGCAGCGCGGGGATTGTTGCGAGCTGGTCAGGCCTCACGACATCGATCGAACCTTATCCGGGACTGGAGTTTGTTGGTCCGGAGTCCCACCGTGATCCCATGCCGGGCTTTGTGATCGAGCGGGTGAGCAGCGGCACCACGGGGCCGCCGAAGCGGACCCCCCAGCGCGAGGAGGCGGTCCTTGCCTCCCTGTCGCTCGGCCAGCGGAAGGAAGCAGGAGTTGACGAAGGACCGCCCCGGCTGAGCCAGTCCCCGGCACTCGTCATTCGCCCGCTCGCGCACTCTGGTTCGTTCGCGGTGCTGCTTGCCCTTTATTCCGGCCGACCGATCTCGCTGCACGAGAAGTTCGACATCGAACGGACGGTCGACGCGATCGGACGATACCGCCCCAAGGTGCTCTCGCTGGTGCCGGCGATGATCAGGATGATCTGGGATGCGCAGGTTCCCCCGGAGCTTCTCTCCAGCCTCATTGCGATAAGAACCGGCACCGCGCCGCTGGATTCCGACCTCCAGCAGGCTTTTGAGGACAAGTACGGGGTTCCCATTCTTTGCGACTATGGCGCCACGGAATTTGGCGGCGTGGCTGGCTGGTCGCTGGCCGACCATAAACGCTATTCCAGGGAAAAGCGTGGCAGCGCCGGCCGGCCGATAGTTGGCGCGCAGATTCGCGTGATGGACCCTGTGACAGGCGAGCAGATTCTCGACGGTGGCGTCGGTTTGCTGGAGGTGCAGGTCGACAAGAAGACAAGCGGCTGGGTCGGCACCAACGACCTCGCCCGCATCGATGAGGATGGCTTCCTCTTCATACATGGCAGGGCGGACGACGCCATTGTCCGGGGCGGGTTCAAGGTTCTGCCGGAAGAGGTCGCCAACGTGCTTCGCCGCTTTCCCGGCGTCGAGGATGCTGCTGTCGTCGGCGTTCCCGATGCCCGTCTGGGTCATGTGCCGGTGGCGGTGATCGAGCTTCGGGACGGCGAGCGCGTCCCGGATGAGGGCGCCGTGAAGGCCTTCGCGAGGGAGCATCTCACGCCCTATCAGGTCCCGGTGGCCGTCAAATTCGTGGACAAGCTTCCAAGGACTGTTTCGATGAAGATCATCCGGTCCGAATTGCTTGCACTGGCGATGAATTAGCCGACCCCGCCGCCGGGACTGGCGACAATAATAGAAGAGTACGGCGATCCCCTGACGCCGCTCAACGACCAGGCATGGAGGAAATCTTGTCAGACACAGCAGAGCATGCGGCGCCCAAGGCCATCGACGCCCGGATCAAGGATGAGGATATCGACCGGCAGCGGCGCCAGATGGGCGTGCCTCAATCGACGCATGGCCTGCCCTATAACCGGATCGTCTCCGAAGACGGGATCAGGCACTTCGCCTTCGGCTTTATCGGCGATGACAATCCGCTGTGGCATGAGCCCGATTACGCCCGGACGACCCGTTGGCGCGGCCAGATCGCGCCGCCCCTGTTCGCCACCACGACGGGCCTGAATGAAACGCCGCCTCCGGCGACGCCCGAGATGAAGGCGCTGTTCAAAGGGCTCTATAAAGGCGTCGGCCGTTACAATGTCGGGACCCGGTGGCTGCTGTTCAAGCCGATGCGCCCCGGCGACCAGCTCTATCACGACCTGAGTGTCGATGATGTTCAGGTCAAGGAGACATCGTCCTTCTCGGGCGCGCGTACCGTGCTTGAAACCTATCGGCACCTCTATGTGAACATGGATGGCGAGCCTGTGGCCGTGCGCTACGAAAGCTTCGTCAATGCCGAACGGGGCGGGTCGAAAAAGGTCGGCCGTCACGCCGACACCAAACGGCACGTCTATACGAAGGAAGAGATCGACGCGATCGACCGCCTGTACGCGGCGGAGGAAAGGCGCGGCGCTGAGCCGAGATGGTGGGACGACGTTTCGGTCGGGGACCAGATCGTGCCGGTGGCCAAGGGGCCGCTGGGCATGGTGGAGGTCATCGGGGCGCATATGGGCTGGGGTCTGGGCGCGACCTATGGCGGCGGCCCCTTGCGCTATGGCTGGAAGATCCGCCAGAAAATCCCGGCCTTCTACAGCGAGGACCGATATGGCGTTCCCGGGTCCATGATGCGCGTGCACTGGGATCCGGAGCGCGCGCAGGATCTCGGACTGCCGGCGCCCTATGACTACGGCCAGATGCGCTCCAACTGGCTTACCCACGCTCTCACCAACTGGATGGGCGATGAGGCCTGGATCATGTCGATGCAGACCGACGTTCGGATGTTCAATTTCCATGGCGACACGACGGTCATCACCGGAAGCGTGGTGGACAAGCGGATCGAGGGTATCCACCATGTCGTGGAACTAGACCTTGAAGGGACGAACCAGCGCGAAGAAATCTCCTGCACCGGCAGGGCCGTGGTCATTCTGCCGTCGAAAGCCGGCGGGCCGGTGATCCTTCCCACACCAGACCTGGCGCTGGCGGAGCGAGGCGCGAACATGATGGCCGATGCAGCGGCCCGCATCAGGGAGCGTTCGAAATAATATTGGTACGGGTCAGGGTGGCGCTTTTTGCCGCTGCGGCCACGTGGAAGAAGGGTTGACCATAGTGCAATTCGACATGGCCGAGCTCGATCTTGGCGCGCGCTACAAGATCGTCAATTCGACGATCACGCCGCGACCCATCGCCTGGATTACCACGGTGGGGGAGGGCGGGCTGGTCAACGCCGCGCCCTACAGCTTCTTCAACGCCTGCGGGATTGAGCCGCCGCTGGTGATGCTCGGCCTGCTCAAGGACATGAAGACCGGCTCGTACAAGGACACGGCAACCAATATCGCCGCGAGCGGAGAGTTTGTGGTCAATCTTGTCGGGGAAGCCGACATGGAGGCGATGAATCTTTCGAGCGTCGATGCGCCGCGCGACATCGGCGAGATCGACTATGCCGGGATCGAAACCGTGCCCTCGGAAAAGGTCGCGCCGCCGAGAATCGTCACGGCGCCGGTCAGCTTTGAGTGCCGCAAGATCGAGATGCTCGACATCGGCAGGTTGCAGACCGTGGTGATCGGGGAGATACTGGTCGCGCACGTCAAGGACGAGTTCATCGCCGATCCCGCGAAGCTCTATTTCGATACGCCCGCGATGAAGCTTGTCGGGCGCACGCATGGCGCGGGCTGGTATGCGCGCACCAGCGACCAGTTCAGCATCGACCGCCCGCGCTTCGACCCCGATCGCGCCGAAAGGACCCGAGGGAAGAGCCGGCTGTAAGCGAAGAGGTCGCGGTCGGGGCCACCGGGCTCAACGTCGAGGGCTGGTCTTCCAGCGATTCCTGGCCGCTATCGAGGTAGCAGTCATATCAACGGTGAATGTCCGGCGCGGCATGCCCAACTTCTCCAACTCGCATCCGGCCGGACAGGCGCTTCATTGAAAGCCACAGCCTGTCACGAGTTCGACGCCGCAGGATGATGAAACTGCGAGGTGCGTCGCAACAGCTGCGGATGTGGGAAGTCCTGTAAGTCCCGAGGCGGTTGGGGTCTGTGTCTATGGTTTCATCATCACCTTCAGCACGTCACCGCTCCGTTCGAGGCAACGTTCATAAGTATCGAGACCGTCGCGCAGCGCTGCGGTCGTCGTGATGAGTCTTTCAGGACGGATGCGTCCCGATTGCATCATTGGCACCAGCTCTCCCCAATAGCGACTGACTTCGGTCATCATACTGGCGCGGATCGTGATGCCCCGGACGCAGGCCATTATCGGGATACGGAAATCCAGATTGCTGTCGACCCCAAGCACGTTGAGGTTGCGCCCGGTCCCCACCAGCGACAAGGCAAGATTCACGGTATTTGTGCCGCCCACGGCTTCGATCACGCTGTCTATCATGCGGCCCGATGTCATTTCGGCGATGATGTCGACGAGATTATCGGGCGGTAGCGCCACCGCACCCAATTTGCGTGCGCGTTCCCGACGGTCCTCGATCGGATCGATAGCATAGACGACGGACGCGCCCATCACGAGCGCGAGTTCGACGGCCATGAGGCCGATTGGGCCGAGGCCGATCACCGCCACGCTGCGGCCGGGGCCCACCTGTGCGCCAACACAGGCGGCATAGGCCGTCGGCACATTGTCGGTTAGAAGAACTGCCTGCTCGTCGGTCAATCCTTCAGGAATCCGAGTGGCATTGAACTCGCCGACCGGCACGCGGATGGCTTCGGCCTGGCATCCTTCGAGCGGGCCGCCGATGCCATAGACTTCCGCCGGCGCCCTTTCGCAACGCTTTATCTCCCCGGAAAGGCAGGGCCGACAGGCGCCACACCCTGTCGCAGCGGAGAGCATGACCCGGTCGCCAACCCGCAGGGAGGATACTGCGCGTCCGGTTTCCACCACCTCGCCAACTGCCTCGTGCCCGATGCAATAGACAGGCCGTGCAGAAGGCGTTTTGCCTTGGAAAAGATGCAGGTCACTGCCGCAAATTCCGCAGAGGTTCATCTTGACGATGATGTCCTCGTCCTGCTCGATCTTGGCGTCCGATACATCTTCATAACGAAGATCGCCTTTGCCGTGCATCACCAAGGCCTTCATCTTTCCTCTCCTTCTTTGCCCAATTTTTCCGTGCGTTCGTCTGTTTTATCTTTCTTCAGCCGCTAGCGTGGATTTTGCGGAACTCGTCTCAGAGCGGGCGCTCCGCGACAATGTTCAGGCCATAGCCGTCAAGCGCCACCAGCGTGTGGTGGGAGTTGGTCAGCAGGATCATGTCGTGGATGCCGAGTTCGGCCAGAATTTGCGCGCCGACGCCATAGTCCCGTAGTTGATGGACTTCGGTGAATTTTTCGGTCGCGATGGCATTGGCTTCCTGCGATAGTTTCATCTGCTGGTTCAGCAGGATGATGACGCCGACTCCTTCCGCCGCGATCGTCTCCATCGCCTTTCTGAGCAGGCCCTTGCGCTCGCCCGTCAAGGCGAGAGCATCGGCGAAAAGCCCCAGGGAATGCATGCGGACCAGTGTCGGCTTGGCGGGATCGACCTTGCCCTTGATGATGGCCATGGTTTCGGTATCGATCGACTTGTTGCGAAAGGTCACCGCCGTCCAGTCGCCGCCCCAGTCACTTTCGAACTTCGTCTCGGCGACCCGCTCAAAATTGTGATCATGCCGCCGGCGGTAGGCGATGAGATCCCGGATCGTGCCGATCTTGAGGCCGTGAAGCTCCGCGAAGCTGACGAGATCGTCGAGTCGTGCCATCGACCCGTCGGCTTTCATGATCTCGCAGATCACGCCTGACGGATTGAGACCGGCCAGGCGCGCGACATCCACCGCTGCTTCGGTATGCCCGGCGCGCACCAGCACACCGCCGGGGTTAGCGATGAGCGGGAACACATGACCCGGCGTCACGATATGCTCGGATCCCATGGACCCGTTGATCGCGACTGCGATCGTTCTGGCGCGGTCGCCTGCCGAGATGCCCGTGGACACACCGTCCCGCGCCTCGATCGAAACGGTGAAGGCCGTTTCGTGCCGCGTGCCGTTGGCCGGGCTCATCAACCGAAGGCCTAGCTGATCGACGCGGGTCTTGGTCATGGCCAGACAAATCAGCCCCTTGCCGTGGGTCGCCATGAAGTTGATGGCCATTGGCGTCGCCATCTGCGCGGGGATGATGAGATCGCCCTCATTCTCACGATCCTCATCGTCGACGAGGATGAACATGCGGCCGTTCTTTGCCTCGTCGATGATCTCCTCGATCGGGGACAGGAATGCATGCCGGGGGGTGCGAAGAGGGACGATCATCGGTCTATGGCTCCAGAAGATTGAAAGGGATCGCGCTCCGCGTCGCCATGTCGCACGGCGTCGCAGCGCTCTCGTCGAGGCGAAGGGCTGCCATCACCATCCGGCGAGATCGGCGGCTTTGGCGAACAGACGCTCGGGCCTGCCTCCCCACGCGAAGTCGAACATCGCCCGTTTCAGCCAGATTTGGGAATCATATTCCCACGTAAAGCCGATGCCCCCAAGAAGCTCGGTGCCCAGACGGGCGGTTTGTAAAAACAGTTCGGCGGAATGCGCCTTTGCCAGACAGGCGGCATGGCTGGAGCGCTCGACATAATTTTCGAAGGCATAGGCCGCGAACCAGTAGAGCCCTCTTGTCGGGATCACTTCGACGGCGAGGTTGGCGAGTTGATGTTTATAGGCCTGGAACTGGGCAAGCTTGGCACCGAACGCCTCGCGCACCAACGAATAGTCCCTGGTCATGTCGAGAATGCGGGAGGCTCCACCAAAAGCATCCGCGGCGAGCAGCACCAGCGCGGCATCGTGCATTCGCGCGGCGCCGGCCGGGCCATTTTCCAGCAGTTCCGCCTCCGCGTCGGAAAATTCGACGGCGGCGAGGGGACGGGTCACATCAATGCCATCCATCGCTTCCGCCGTCACCGTCGGCGTCAGAGCCTCCACCACAGCCAGTTGGCCGCCCGCGAGACCGACGACGAATATGTCTGCGATCTGACCGGCGGGGACATTGATCTTGCGGCCGCTGATACGCGATCCATTCGGCGCGAGACTCCAATCGTTCGGAGCCCAGCCGTCATTTTGATCGGAAAGGGCGACCGAGGCGATCTTCTCGCCGCTCGCGAGCAGGGGAAGCCATTTTTCCCGCTGTTGCTCACTGCCGCCTTCGGCAATCGCGATCGTCGCCAGCACATGTCCCAGGAACGGCGTAGCCGCACCGGCATAGCCAAGCGCCTCGGCTACCAGCGCAAGCTCGATCATCGTCAGTCCGATGCCGCCAAATCGGTCGGGCACGGCGATGCCCGGCACCCCGAATTCGACCAGATCGCGCCATGACCCTTCATCCCACGATAGCTGACCGTCGACCACGGCCCTGAGGCGCTCGTGATAGCCGGCAGCCGAAACGATGCGCCTTACTGCGTCCTGCAGCTGATGCTGCTCTTCCGAGAGTTTGAAGTTCATTGGTCCATCCCAGAAGCTTCGCGTCCGCCGACGCCGGCATTGTCCCGGGGCAGGCCCAGAACGCGCTCACCCACGACATTGCGCTGAATATTTGACGAGCCGCCTGCAATGGCGATCTTCAGGCTGTGAAAGGAATTGTAGATCCACTTGGCATTGCCTTTCAGGCCGTCCCTTCCTTCGCCGGGGCTCATGAGAAGGTAATCGTCCGCCAGCAGGTCGCGTGTCAGCCGCTCGACCAGATGGATCGTGTCCGTCAGGTACAGTTTCTGGGTGAGCAGATAATCGCCTGAAGGCTCTCCGGCCGCTTCCATGGAAAGATCGCGGTAGGTCGAATAGCGCATGGCATAGAGCCGGGCCTGGACACGCGCGATCTCCCGGCGCAGATGCGGCTCTTCTATGGCGGGCTTTCCGTCGCGTATCGTCTCGCGGGCGAGCTTCACGATGCGGCGCAGGATGGTGTCCAGCCAGTTCACGCTGCGGAAGCCGGACCGCTCGTGCCGCAGGGTCGTGCGCGATACGGCCCATCCATTGCCGCGCCCTCCCACAACCCAGTCGGCTGGCGCCTCTGCGTTGTTGAAGAAGACCTCACAAAATTCCGATTCCCCTGTGATCTGCTTGATCCGGCGAATCTCGATGCCGGGCTGATGGAGGTCGATCAGAAGATAGGAGATTCCCAGATGCCGTGGAGCGGATTCCGTCCGCACCAGCGCATTCATATATTGGCATTTGTACGCGTTGGAGCTCCAGACCTTCTGGCCATTGATGATCCACTTGTCACCGACCAGTTCAGCGCACGTGCGCAATGCTGCCAGATCGCTGCCCGCATTGGGTTCGCTATATCCCTGGGACCAGAGAAATTCCCGGCTCATCGTGCGCGGGATGAAGAAGTCCTTCTGCTCCTCCGTGCCCCATTGCAACAGGACCGGGATGACCCGGTTGATGCCGATGACTTCGGGCTCCCTGGGCGCACCCGCCCTGCGGAACTCTTCCTTGATGATCTCGCTTTGCAGGAAATCGAGCGGCTGCTCGCCGCCGCCATATTTCACGGGGATATGACGGAAGATGTATCCCGCTTTCGCGGCGCGGCGATGGAATTCGGCGGTCCGTTCCCGGAGGTCGCCAAGAGAGTCCGGGAGGGGCCAGTTCGCCGCCAGAAAGGCGCGAAGCTCCTCCCGATAATCATCGTATTCCTTCGAGTACGACAAATTCATCTGGTCCTGTGTCCCTTCACCTGTGCTTCGGGATCGGCGTTGCCGATCAAATCCCGAGTTCCGTCGTACTGTGTCCCTGTCGCGTGATGGCGGCGAGGGCAGTCGCCGCGAAGTCGCGAAGGGCGCGATTGTCTGCGACCAACGCCTCGTTCAGTCTCGCCCGCTTCGCATAGATGTGCGGATCGAACTCCCAGGTATGGCCGACGCCGCCATGCAGTTGGATGCAGTCGCCGGATACGAATGCGAAAGCTTCCGTCGCGCCCGCCTTGGCCAGCGCGGCCCACATGTCGGCATCGGGGGAATCGGCGGCGGCGCTCTCGACACCCTGCGCAAGCAGGTGCCGTTGCATCGCAATGCTCGCGATCATATCGACCGCGCGATGCTTGATCGCCTGGAAGGAGGCTATCGGCCGGCCGAACTGTACCCGGGTCTTGAGATAATCGATGGTCTGCGCCGATATGTTCGACGCCGCGCCCAGGCTGTCGGCCGCCAGCGCCAGCGCCACATGGCGCTGAAGCCGCCGCCCGATATTTCCGTCCGGATCGGGCAGGAGCGCGATCATGGACGCGCTGGCGCAATGCAGGACGCAAATCTCGCGCGTGGGATCCCAGATTTCCTGGGGACTGAGTGTCACACAGGCTGTCGCGGGCTTCAGCAGAGCCCAGGCCTCGACCGTTTGTCCCGATCCGACAGGTGCGATGATCAATCCCGAGTCCGCCGAGCCGAGCACATCCAGTTGCCCCGAAAGGGTGGAGCCGGTGTGGCTCAATATGGGTCCGGAGCCGACGGCGACCGGGATGGCCACCTTGAGCTGCCCGCTCGCGATCAGGGGCAGATGTTCGGCCTGAAGCTCCTCCGACCCAATCTCGGAAAGCCACTGGGCGGCGCTTAATGTCGCGATGAAGGGGCCGGGCGCGGCGCGGCGCCCCAATGCGGTGTGCAGCGCCTCCAGCCCATAAGGCCCTACATTCATGCCGCCAAATCTTTCCGGCAACGCCGCGGCCATCCAGCCGAGTTCCGACGCCCGCTTCCAGACCTGATCGTCGAGATCGGATTTGCCGTCCATATAGGCATGCAGGGCGAGGCTGTCGCATTCATCCGTCAGCACACGGGCCATGCTGTCGCTCAGGGCCTCGATTTCTTCCTGGTACATCAACTCGTCATCGCCCCTGAAGTCGGCAGCCTGATATTCGCGATGGTCATCGGCCGCATTTCATGGAACTGGCCGAAGCCAATTGCTCATCGGATTTTCGGGGTTTTGGCGCCCCTGTCGCCAGGGGGAGTAACGCATGACGCTATGCCAGCCCCACGGCATGGCCGATCTTTGCTGGATTTAAGAGGGCCAGCGTTGCCGGACCGTCGATAACCGATTTGACACCCGCCGCGCGCTGTCCCATTTATTACTGATGAAATGATCGGCTCATATATGATATAGGTGGGATGAATGTATAAGGATAATTCGCTCAAGGTCGACCTTCGGAAATCCGCGCTTTGGATCAATCTGGTCGATACGCCGCAACTCAATGCGGACCTCATCCATATATTCCGTCAGGCCAGTGCCGATCCGGATGTCCGGGTCGTGGTGCTAACGGGGGCGGTCGAGCGGATATTCTGCGTCGGCGGCGGCGGATCGGCGGCGCCCAGGGACCAGCGCGAGCGAAACGCCTATTGGGTCAAGGGCATGCGGCAGGCCCGCGAGCTTATCCTCACCATATTGGACTGCGACAAGCCGGTGATCGGCAGGATCAACGGACATGCGGTCGGCAAAGGTTGTTCGATCGCGCTGTGCTGCGACATCACCGTCATGGCGGAGGGCGCGAAAATCGGGGATACCCATGTCAAGGTGGGGCTGGCCGCCGGCGATGGGGGTTCGCTGCTGTGGCCCAATCTGGTCGGTTTGATGCGGTCGAAACGCTTCCTGCTGACGGGCGACCTGTTGACCGGCCGGGAGGCTGCGGAGATCGGCCTCATCACCGAAGCGGTCCCGGAAGCCGATCTCGATGCGCGCACGGATCACTGGGTGGAGCGGATGATGGGCGCGGCCTCTTCCGCCGTCGCGATGACCAAGCGGGCGCTCAACGCCTCCCTGCGGCAGCAGGCCTCCACGCATATGGACATGTCCCTCGGCCTGGAGACCCTCACCTTCCTGACGGAGGATCATGAGGTAGGTGTCGCGGCCTTGAAGGAAAAAAGAAAACCGAAGTTCGATCGCTCATGAGCCCATGCGGACCAAGAGTAGCAGGAGCGAACAATCAAATTGACAGTTCTCGATGTGTCTGACAGGATATTATATGCAGAACGCTTGTCTTATATATGATACGTTCAGGATCATCTAAGGAAATCATTATGCGCATGAACTTCGGCGTCTTTCTTTCGCCCTATCACGGGCCCGGACAAAATCCGACCTTGGCGATCCAGCGCGACTTGCAGATGATGGAGGCGTTGGACGCGCTCGGTTTCGAGGAAGCATGGATCGGTGAACACCATTCCGGCGGGTTCGAACTCATCAGTTCGCCCGAAGTGTTCATCGCCGCCGCTTCCCAGCGTACGCAGCGGCTGAGGTTCGGCACCGGGGTCGCGTCCGTGCCTTATCATCATCCGCTCATCCTCGCCGACCGGATGGTCCTGCTCGATCATATTACCCGGGGCCGCGTCATGTTCGGCATGGGGCCGGGGTCGCTTGTGACCGACGCGCGTATGTTGGGCATGGATTACAACATCCAGCGGCGGCGGCTGGAGGAGGGCGTGGGAGCGATCGCGCATCTGCTCACCAATGACGAACCCCTCACGATGGAAACCGATTGGTTCAAGCTTTGCGACGCGCGGCTGCAACTTTCTCCCTTCAACCCTTCCGGCATCGAACTTGCCGTGGCGGCGGTGCGTTCGCCGACCGGGCCACGTCTCGCGGGCCGTTATGGCGCCGGTCTCCTTGGCGTCGCCGCAACCGATGATCGGGGCGGCTTTGAGTATCTGGCCAATACCTGGCAAGAGGTGGAATCCGCGGCCGCCGAATATGGGCAATCCGCGGATCGCCGTAGCTGGCGTCTCATCGCCCCGATGCATATCGCTCCCACGCTGGAGCAGGCGATCGAGGACGTCAGATATGGATATGCCAATCAGCGCCGCTTCGAATCGACCGGTCCCTTCCGGATCGAAGGGGCGCCCGACATTGAGGATATCCTTGCCAATACCGATCACGAGACGTTGATCCATGAATCGAACGCCCGCGGCTATTCGGTCATCGGCACGCCGGAAATGGCCCGCAAGCAGATACAGCGTTTGTGGGACAAGTCGGGTGGATTCGGGTGCCTTCTGATCCGAATGACGGATATCGCCGATCCCGCGGCGACATTGCGGTCGCTGGAATTGTTCGCCCGCCAGGTCATGCCTGAGTTCCAGGGCTCGATGCGGCGCCCCCTTGCCTCATGGCTGAATATGTACGGCGATCGCGACGCGGTGGGCAGTCAATTCCGTCAGGCCCAGGACATGGCCATCGCCAAATATGCCGAAAAGGTGGGATAAGGGCGAAATGCGGGTCACATATCGGAAACGCGAAACAATTCCGAATGCTTGAGTATCGGCAGATTGTTTCCAATAAAGCACCTCTGATGCCGTAATCCGGGGTGCTGGTTTCCACCCGTGGGATCAGCGAATAATCGAAGTGAAAACAGGACCGCGGGGAGTGATCATCTGATGAATTATGCCGGGCAGGACGATATCGGTATAACTCAAGCCGGGAGCGTTTATCCCCACGGCGGCATGGTGTGGTACACCATGGGGATCCTCTCGGCCGGCTGGGTCATGGCCTATCTTGATCGCTACATCATCAGCGTCCTTATCGAGCCAATGCGCCAATCGCTGTCGCTGAGCGACACGCAGTTGAGCCTGGTGCAGGGGATGGCCTTCGCCCTGTTCTTCGTCGTCGCGGGAATACCCATCGGTCGTCTGGTGGATCGAACCAACCGGCGTAACGTCCTTCTTTTCGGGATTTCATGCTGGAGTCTGGCAACCATTGCCTGCGGCCTGTCCGAAAACTTCTGGCAGCTTTTCGCGTCTCGACTGGCTGTTGGTATCGGAGAGGCCTGTCTCGCGCCTGCTTCCTTCTCGATCGTTTCCGATCTGATTCCGCCAAAGCGTCGTGGAGCCGTAATGGGGATAATGGTTGGCGGAACGGCGCTTGGCAATGCCGGGTCGGTTTTCATCGGCGGGCTGTTGCTGCAAGTCTTCGGTCTACATGGCGTCTTGAACTTGCCGATATTGGGCGCGGTATCGAGCTGGCAACTTGTATTCATTGTTGTGGGCGCGCCCGGACTATTGGTCGCCCTGCTCCTGCTGGCGGTGCGGGAGCCTGTGCGGCTGGAAAAGGCCAGGGCGGTCATTGACAACAAGGCGTTCTTCAAATTCGTCCGGCAACAGCCTTCGGGGTTCGGGCTGACCCTCGCAGCCCTTACGGCCAACATGTTTGCGCTAAATGGGTTCGTCGCTTGGCTGCCTGTGATCCTCATGCGCATCCATCACATGCCGCCTGCGCAGATGGGGACGATCATAGGCGCCGTGCTGCTGTCGGTCGGCGTGATTACGCCGCCCATCGGCGGCGCGCTGGGAGATTGGTTAAGCCGTCGATATCCGGCGATCGGCCGCCTTGGTCCTTTGCTGATCGCTTATCCTTTGCTGGCGCTGCTCCAGTTCAGCTGGTGGTTCCTGGATGGCCCCTTTTATGCGATTCTGGTCTTCACCGTGAGCGCCCCGCTGCTGGGCAACATCATCGCGGGCGCCACCTATCCGGCCTTGACGCTGATGGTCCCGAACGAGATGCGAGGACAGGTCACGACCCTCTTCCTGCTCATTGGTACCATGGTGGGGATCGGTTTCGCGCCAACGGCGGTGGCGCTTGTGACGGACAATGTCTTTCATGATCCAACGATGCTCAGACAGTCTGTGATTCTGGTGGCGCTGCCCGCCTTCATAGCGGGGTTCATTCTGACCCTGCTCGCGCTGAAGCCATATCGCAGAACCTGTGAATTGACAGCCCGGGCTGTCGGGACCGCACCGGGTGCGGGAATGTGAGGCCGATGCAGAATGCAGGTCGGGCAGCGCACCTTCTGCGGGCGCAGGCTAGGAAATCGGAAATGGACGAGGCTACGCCGTGAGGCGTAGCCGGATCGGGGAGAGATGTGGTGATTGACCTGAACGGAAAATGCGTCGTGATTACCGGGGCTGCGGCGGGAATTGGCCGCGCCTGCGCCGTGGCGATCGCTTCGCGCGGCGCGAAAATAATAGTCAATGATATTAACGGCGATGAACTGGACAAGCTTGTCTCCGAAATTGGCGCGAGCGGCGGAATAGCCATCGCCCACGAAGCGAATATCGGCAACTGGGACGCTGCGGGCGGCTTGATTGAGCGCTGCGTGAAGGAATTCGGCTCGATAAGCGGATTGATCAATAATGCCGGAATTTTCCGCATGGAAATGGTTGAGGAACTCAATCCTCGCGATCTCGCCACCTTGTGGGAAGTAAACGTCCTGGGCACCATCGGGTGCAGTCATCACGCCCTGCGCTTCATGCGGGCGGCTGGCGGCGGTTCGATCATCAACACTGTATCGGGCGCTCAATCCGGCATGGTCGGCATGGCGGCCTATGGGGCGACCAAGGGGGCAGTGGCATCCTTTACCTATGCGATGGCGGCTGAAGTGAAGGGAAGTTCGGTAAGGGTTAATGCGGTTTCGCCTCGCGCGGGTACCCAGATGCGGAACATATCCAGTTCCTTCCGGTCTTCGCACGGTATGCCCGCAGGCGAAAACCGTCCGGAATCGCCGTTCCTGAATACGCCGGTCTATGAATATCTGCTTTCCGACGCGTCGAGGGAAGTGAATGGACAGGTGGTGAGGATCAGCGGGCTCGAACTGTCGCTCTACACCCATCCCCAGGTCATGGCGCCCGTTCTGAACCAGCCGGTCTGGACAGCCGAACTGGTGGACGAGGCATTTCGCTCCGCCCTTCTTGCGGTACAGGCTCCGCTCGGAATCGGGGCGCCTGTAGAGGTTTTTCCGAAGCTTTAACCTCAGGCCGGCATGGTGCGCGGCCCGTCTCCCGCTTCCCGTGACGAGCGTCGCCATGCTGGGCTGGTCGTCGCGTGCGGGACGATCGGTAACCCGAAATAGAACATGCTCCGACTCAATCCGGTCGGAGCATGTTCTAGTCGCAGCGGGGCGACATCGACGCCCGGGGGCAAGTCGTCAGGCGACCGCCGATACCTTCCTGAAGTGCTTCTGGATCATCGGATGACCCTCAGGGTCATACACATGCGAGACCATCCTCGATCCATCTTCGCTCAGGCGACGAAGCATGGTGTAGTTCATGACGCCGTTCATATCGAGGCTCAGGCGATAATGCGATCGATTGTCCACATATATCTGCTTGACCATCCCGACGGCTAGCCCGGGTTTGAAACCGTTGATCTCGATCCACGTATTCTGACCTTCAGGCGTCGAGAGATCGCCCTCTACCCGATCGAGCACGTAAGGCACCCAATCCGCCTGATCGTAGGCGCACTGATAACCCATATAGGCGAAAATGCCCGGCTGACTCTCATTCTTGTGCGTGTAGGCCATCACATTGCCGAAATGCTGCATCGAGATTGTCTGGCTCAGCCATGGTTCCGGCACCCATTGGCCGGTCTCGTAGGACCAGATCTTGGATCTTTCGGTGTCCATTTCCCAAATGCCCTCAAAGCCCTTGGCGTCCAAAATCCTGCTCATAACCCTCCTTCACACCCTGTAACGGGATTTTATCATACATCTATGTCCTACATTATTGGAAATAAGTCAAGCCGGCATTCCGATTTATGGCTCAATATTGTAGGACAAAAATGCTTTAAATCTTGACCTTTCGGCCTGAGGTGATAGTTTCGGGCGGATCGCGGCAGAGACGCTTGTCGAGCGCGGGCGCGCGAGGTTGGGAGGCCCATTCCATGTTCAGTGACGTTGTTATCGTGTCGGCGGTTCGCACGGCCATCGGAGACTTCGGCGGAAGTCTGAAGGATATATCCCCCTCCGAACTCGGCCGGCTGGTGATCCAGGAGGCTGTGCATCGCGCGGGCCTGCTGCCCGCCGATATCCAGCATATCGTCATGGGACAGGTCATCCAGAGCGATCCGAAGGACATATTTCTGGCGCGCATAGCGGCGGTAAAGGCGGGCATTCCGACGAGCGCTCCGGCCCTGACGCTGAACCGGCTCTGCGGGTCGGGGGTGCAGGCGATCGTCTCTGCGGCCCAGATGATTCGTCTGGGCGAATGCCAGACAGCGGTGGCGGGGGGAGCGGAAAGCATGAGCCGGGCGCCTCATATCGTACCGGCCATGCGCTGGGGAAAGCGGATGGGCGAAGCGCCGATGCTCGACGCGATGCTGGAGGCGCTGCACGATCCATTCGGCCATGGTCATATGGGCGTGACCGCCGAAAATGTGGCACAACGCCACGCCATCAGCCGACGGACGCAGGATGAAGCGGCGGTGGAGAGCCATCGCCGCGCCGCGCGCGCCATCGCAGAAGGCCGGTTCGAGGAACAGATACTGCCGGTCGAGATACGTACGCGCAAGGGGACAACCTTGTTCCGCACCGATGAGCATGTACGCGCCGACGCCGATCTCGACAGCATGAGCCAGTTGAAGCCCGCCTTTTTGAAGGAGAATGGCACCGTCACGGCCGGCAATGCCTCCGGCCTGAACGACGGTGCGGCCGCCCTGGTGCTGATGAGCGGCGAGGAGGCGGCACGGAAATCCGTGCAGCCGATGGCGCGCATTCTGGGCTGGGGGCATGCCGGCGTCGATCCGGAGGTGATGGGGCTTGGCCCTGTGAAGGCGGTGCCGCTCGCGCTGAAAAGCGCCGGGCTGGCGCTTTCCGATATCGATGTGATCGAAAGCAATGAGGCCTTCGCGGCGCAGGCCTGCGCGGTTGCCAGCGAGCTGGGCCTCGATCCCGAGCGGACCAATCCCAATGGAAGCGGCATCTCGCTGGGTCATCCGGTGGGCGCTACCGGAGCTATCATCACCGTAAAGGCGATCTACGAGCTGAAGCGTATCGGCGGGCGCTATGGGCTTGTGACGATGTGCATCGGCGGCGGTCAGGGTATTGCCATGGTGATCGAGCGGATCTGATCGTCATACAGGAAAGATTGCCGGCATCAGGGCGGCGCGACGGTTGTCGAACAAGGAACAGGATCGATGGATATTAATCCGAGCAAGAAAAGTGTGGAGTTGGGAGAACGCCTGAAGGATTTCATGGCGGAACATGTCTATCCCAATGAGCGCCAATATTATCTGGAGGCGGAACGGCTCGGTCCATGGGCCGTCTATCCCATCGTGGAAAAGCTGAAACCGCTGGCCCGCGATGCCGGGCTGTGGAACCTGTTCCTGCCGGTGCACGAGTGCGAGGAAGGGTTGAGCAATGTGGACTATGCGCCTCTGTGCGAAATCATGGGACGATCGCTTTTCGCGCCCGAAATCTTCAACTGTTCGGCGCCCGATACCGGGAATATGGAAACCATCCTGCGTTACGGCACGCAGGAGCAGAAGGACCGCTGGCTGAAGCCGCTGCTGGCGGGCGATATCCGTTCCTCTTTCGCCATGACCGAACCTGAAGTGGCCTCGTCCGACGCCACCAACATCGGCACCTCCATCATGCGCGATGGCGACGAATATGTCATAAACGGACGCAAATGGTACACCACCGGCGCCACCGATCCGCGCTGCAAGATCCTTATCGTCATGGGCAAATCCGATCCTGAAGGGGAAGACGCCTATCGCCGTCAGTCCATGATCCTGGTGCCGAAGGATACGCCGGGCGTTCGGGTCGTGCGTGCGCTGCCGGTCCTCGGCTCCTATGGAGTGCCGGACAAGGCGGCGGAGGTGTTTTTCGACAATGTCCGTGTGCCGACGACCAATATCCTGCTGGGAGAAGGGCGCGGTTTCGAGATCGCACAGGGGCGGCTGGGGCCGGGGCGCATCCATCACTGCATGCGGCTCATCGGCCTGTGCGAGCGGGTGCTGGAGCGGATGTGCCGACGGGCGGAGCAGCGCTTTCCGTTCGGCCGTGCGCTTTCCGAGCAGACGGTGACGCTGGAACGCATCGCCGAGGCGCGCATCAGGATTGAGCAGGCGCGGCTGCTGACGATGAAGGCGGCCTGGATGATGGACACCGTCGGAAACAAGGCGGCGCGTCAGGAAATCGCCATGATCAAGGTCGTCGCGCCCCTGATGGCGCAGCAGATCGTGGACTGGGCCATCCAGATATTCGGCGGTGGCGGCACCAATAATGATCATTATCTGGCGGCGGCACTTGCCACCGCACGTCTGCTGCGTCTGGCCGACGGCCCGGACGAGGTGCACCGCAATCAGATTGCGAGGCTGGAAATGGCGCGATACCGGGGTACCGATCCGGCACGCAGCGGCGGCAATGCTGACGTGCTGTCACGGGAAGAAGCGGAAATGATGGCGCGCGAGGGCGGTTGGCCGAAGCCCGCAGGCTGGGATCTGGGCTGACGCACTATCGGTATCGCCATGATGGGAGGGTTCCTATCATGGTGATGGCCGCTGGGCTATCGATCCCGCGTCAAAATCCCGGCCATGCCTGGCTCAGGACGGGGACGCTTTACGCCAGATCCGCTGGGCCCAGCCGCGCAGATCGCCGAGCAATTCCGCATCTTCCGGCGCACCCATGAAACCGCCATGAGGCATGGCTTCCATGACTATCAGTTCGCTCGGCACGCCCGCACGGTGGAGTGTATGGTGAAAGCGGACCGCATTGGAAAGGAACAGGTCGCGGGTTCCGGTCGAGATTATCGTCGGCGGGAAGCCCTTCGAGAAATCGGCAAAGAGCGGCGACAACATCGGATCGCGCAGGTCGTGGCCGTTCGCATAGAGGATGTTGATGGGCATCAGGCTGTCGCGCAGCACCACATCCACGCCGCGATTGGTCTGGAAGCTGTCGCCTGACTCGGTCAGGTCGATTTCCGGGGTCTGGAGGATCAGACCGGCGGGGAAGGGCGCGCCCATCTCGCGCAGGCGCAGCATCAGCGCCGCGGCCAGATTGCCGCCGGCCGAGGCTCCTTGGACAATGATCCGCTCGGCGGGGTGCAGCTCAAGAAGCGCGAGGAAGGCCGCCACACAATCGTCGAGCGGCGTCGGATAGGGGAAATCCGGTGGCATGCGGTAATCGGGCGCGAAGACCTCCACGCCATATTCCGTCGCCGCCTTCAGCGCGAACCGCCGCACGAGATCGCCCCCGCCCAGGATCAATCCTCCGCCATGCAGATCGAACAGGATGTCGGGGGTTCCATTTGCGGCACTGCGCGGCACTGCGCGGTAGGACGGGACGCCGCCCAGATCGACCGGTTCGGCCTGGCTGGCGTCGTTGTGCGCCGCCGTGAATATCATCGCGCTCATGCCCTCGTCGCTGGCCTTTATCATCGCCTTCCACGAAGCGAGATCGTCGCTGGCCGGATAAGCAGTCGTTTCGCCGCGCGCAAAGGCCGCCAGCATTTCCCTGGCCTGACTACTTACCGACATGGGCAGCGGAATCTGGCGCTCGGCCACGTGCAAGGGTTCGAAATCCATCTGGTCGCTATCCATTCTTCATTCCAAGCTGGTCAGTTTCAAGGTTCAGCGGAGTGGGGTGACGGACCGATGGTCAGTAAATCGGAAAGCACCCGATCGGCAGCCAACGCCAAATCAGACGAGAGCGGCAAAAGCTTCATCGGGGGCTCTGGCGAAGCGTTCCCGTGAACGGCGCATGTGCCGCCGCATGGCGCTCTCGGCAGTCTTGGGTTCACCCGCAAGAACTGCTTTGGTAATCGCGGCATATTCGTCGAGTTGCGCCTGCCGGTCCTGCGCAGTGAGATAGGGCATGATCTGAAGGCGCAGCAACTGAATCTGTGTTGTCGGCAGAAGGCGCGCCAGTTGAATATTGCCCGCTATGGCCAGGAGCGTGTCGTAGAAGTGATGGCGCTGCCCGATGAACAGGGCATCTTCGCCATGCCGATTGCCTTGACCGCCAAGGATTTCATAGGCGTCCCGCATGAGCTTGGCATTCTGGTCCCTGTTCGCGGCTTCGGCTGCCAGACGGGCCATCAGACATGTCAGCACTTCGAGCACTTCCAGCATTTCGTCGGCGTCCAGACGGCCATAGGCGCGGATATAGGCGCCACGATGCCGCGTCAGCGTGATCACTCCCTCCGCCGCCAATCGCTTGAGCGCCTCGCGCACGGGGCCGCGACTGACGCCTACGGCGTCGGTAAGGCCCGCTTCGATCAACTTCTGACCGGGCACATATCGAGCCGACCATATACCACGGATGATGGCATCGACGACGCGGTCGGAGGAACTGACCGTGTCATCGTCGATTTCCGGGAGATCGGCTTTCTGAAGATACATTTGCCACCCTGAGGCTAGGATATTCGTCGGCAGTCGTGTTTCGGCCATTTTCATGTTACGAAATTGTACAACAGATTTATTGTTAGCACAATCGACCGCTCTTGCAAGCGTGGATCGCGCGGTTACGCCGGGCTGGAGATTAATCCCGATCCTCGATCTATGCCCCATTGATTGTTATACAATAATGTCCTATTAGATAATGAAACAAAAAGGGACGGATGCGATGAATCGGTGGCGGCTTGACGGGAAGGTGGCTCTGGTGACGGGCGCCTCGGGCGGGATCGGCGCTTATTTCGCGCAGGTGCTGGCGTCGGCCGGAGCCGAGGTCGTGATCGGCGCGCGCCGCGAGGATGCGATGAAGTCTGTGGCTGACGATATCCGTGCTGCAGGAGGGCGATGCGAGACGGTGGCGCTGGATGTTGCCGACGCGGCCAGCATCGCCGCGATCCAGCCGGTCCTCGACCGGGTCGACATTCTGGTCAACAATGCTGGCGTCGTCCGCAATGGCGCGGCGCTCGACCAGAGCGAAGGCGACTGGGACGCGGTGATCGACACCAACCTCAAGGGCATGTTCCTGATGTCCCAGGCCGTGGCAAGGGCTCTGCGCGCCCGCGGTGCGGGTGGGTCGATCATCAACATCGCCTCGATCCTGGGCCTGCGGCAGGCGGGGGCGGTGCTGCCCTATGCCGTATCCAAGTCCGGCGCGATCCAGTTGACCAAGTCGCTTGCGCTGGAACTCGCGCGCTTCGGCATCCGCGTCAATGCGCTGGCCCCCGGCTATCTCGCGACCGAGCTTAACGGCGAGTTCTGGGAAAGCGACGCAGGCCGGGCGATGATGAAGCGCATTCCCCAGCGCCGCCTTGGCCAGCTTGAGGATCTTGACGGCCCGCTGTTGCTGCTCGCTTCCGACCTGTCCGCCTATATGACCGGATCGGTGATCGAGGTCGACGGCGGCCATCTCGTCAGCTCACTCTGAGGACATCATGGTACAGAAAATCCATCCAGATGCGCCGTCCGCGCTTGCCGGTCTGCTGTTCGACGGCATGACCATCGCGGCGGGCGGCTTCGGCCTTTGCGGCATTCCCGAAACGCTGATCCAGGCGCTGGTCGACAGCGGCACCACCGGCATTACCGCTGTTTCGAACAATGCCGGGGTCGATGATTTCGGCCTCGGCAAGCTGCTGCGCACGCGTCAGATTGCCAAGATGGTCAGCTCCTATGTCGGGGAGAATAAGGAGTTCGAACGGCAATATCTGGCCGGGGAGCTGGAGATCGAATTTTGTCCGCAGGGCACGCTGGCCGAACGGATGCGCGCGGGCGGGGCCGGTATCCCCGGCTTCTACACGCGCACCGGCGTCGGCACGCTGATCGCGGAGGGTAAGGAGACGAAGGTTTTCGACGGCGAGACCTTCGTGCTCGAACGCGGCATCGTCGCCGATCTGGCGATCGTCAAAGCGTGGAAGGGCGACCCCTACGGCAATCTCGTCTTCCGCAAATCGGCGCGCAACTTCAACCCGATGGCCGCGACCTGCGGCCGGGTGACGGTCGCCGAGGTGGAGGAGCTTGTCGGACCGGGCGAGTTGGAGCCCGACCAGATCCATACGCCGGGCGTGTTCGTGCAGCGGCTGATCCTCGCGACGCATAATGAAAAGCGCATCGAACAACGCACCATCCGCAAGGAGGCCCAATAATGCCCTGGACGAGGGATGAAATGGCGGCGCTCGCCGCCGCCGAGTTGCAGGACGGCTTCTACGTCAATCTGGGTATCGGCATACCCACGCTGGTCGCCAACCATATCGCGCCCGGCATCGACGTGACCCTGCAGTCTGAGAACGGGATGCTCGGCCTCGGCCCCTTCCCGACGGAGGCCGAGGTGGACGCCGACATCATCAACGCCGGCAAGCAGACGATCACCGAACTTGACCGGACCAGCTACGTCTCCTCGGCGGACAGCTTCGGCATGATCCGCGGAGGCCATATCCAACTGTCGGTGCTCGGCGCGATGGAGGTTGCCGAAAATGGCGATCTCGCCAACTGGATGGTGCCCGGCAAGATGGTGAAGGGCCCGGGCGGAGCAATGGATCTGGTCGCGGGCGTGCGGCGGATCATCGTGCTGATGGATCATGTCGACAAGCAGGGCACGGCCAAGTTCCGCAGGAGCTGCACGCTGCCGCTGACGGGGGCCAATGTTGTCGACATGATCATCACCAATCTGGCCATTTTCGAACGTCCTGACCGGCAATCGGCCTTTCTGTTGCGCCGCCTGGCGCCTGGGATCACCGCGCAGGAGGTACGGGATCTGACCGAAGCAGAATATGAAGAGGCATTGGCATGAACGGCATCGGCATGGACCGGGCGATGGAGATCGCTGATCGCGTCGAGGCGTTCGTTCGCGACATTATCATCCCCTATGAACGCGACCCGCGCCGCGACAGCCATGGGCCAAGCGATGCGCTCGTCCAGGAGATGCGTGCCAAAGCGCGGGAAGCGGGCGTGCTCCCTGTAGCCGCACAAATCTGCGATTTTCGGCTGATTGATATTCGGCGGATTTTTAACCTGACGGTTTTTGGTACCGCCAAGCGCAGGTTCGAATCCTGCCCCCGCAACCAAAATTTGGTCCAAATGGACCAACAAAGCCTCAAAAGATCGCCGAAAAAACTGCTGTTTTCAAGCAGTTATCTCATGTAACATGGTCTCCTATGGGATCATGACCGCTCAGGTGGTTTGCATGGGATTTGTTGGTCTTTTTGTTGGTCTTTGGAACAGGATTTCAAATCCCACGCACCGTTTTCAGGAGTCCTGACCGGTGCTGACCAACAGTCTCATTCAATCGATTTTACCCTCCGAACGCCCCGTCAAGAAAGCCGATGGCGGCGGCCTGCACATCTGCGTCCTGCCCAACGGCAAGGCCCAGTGGCGCCTTTCCTACCGCTTCGACTACAGGCAGAAGACGCTCAAGGGCGGCACCTATCCCGAGGTCAGCATCGACCGCGCGCGGGTATGGCGCGAGGAGATGAAGGCGCTCCTCGCCGAGGGGAAAGACCCGGCCCACATCCGCCTCCTGAAGAAATATGAGGTGAAGGCCGAGAACACGACCTTCCAGCAACTGGCCGAGGAATGGCTCGCCGTGAAACGGGAAGGGTGGTCTGCCCGCTATGCCGGCGTCATCGAGCGGCGGCTTGAGGCGGATATCTTCCCCGTCATCGGCAAGAAGAAGGTCCGGGCGATCATCCCGCAGATGATGCTCGAAGCCTTGCAGCAGATCCAGGATCGCGGCGCGCTCGAAATGGCCCATCGCGTCCGGGGCTATTGCAGCGAGATTTTCCGCTATGGCATCCCCAGCGGCCGCGTCATGTCCGATCCCTGTACCGACCTCGGCTCAGTGATGCGCAAGCGGGCGCGGGTCAAGCATCGCTCCAAGGTTCCGATCTCGGAACTGCCGCGCTTCTATGCGGCGCTCAACGCCGATTCCGGCTCACGGCTCAGCCATCTTGCCCTGCGGTGGACCATTCTCACCATGGTGCGCACGCAGGAAACCCGCCACGCCCAATGGAGCGAGTTCGAAGGCCTGGGCGGACCCAAGCCGCTGTGGCGCATTCCCGCCGAGCGCATGAAGATGCAACTGGAGCATCTGGTGCCGCTGCCGCCACAGGCCGTCGAGCTGCTCCGCGAACTCAGGGAACTCAATGTCTACGGAAAGTTCGGCAACGAGCGGTTCGGGCAATATCTTTTCCCGGTCATCGGCAACAACGATGACACGATCAGTTCGAGCCGCATGCTGGTCCTACTGCGGCGTTTGGGCGTCGGGGACAAGGCGACCGTCCATGGCTTCCGTTCGGTCGCCAGCACCATATTGAATGAATCGACGCTCTTTAACGCCGACTGGATCGAGATGCAGCTTGCCCATGTGCCGCAAGGGGTGCGGAGCGTTTACAACGCCGCGCTCTATCTCGATCCCCGCCGGAAGATGATGAAATGGTGGGCGGACTATCTCGATGACGCCGAGCGCGCTTCGAAGGCTATCGTCATCGAGGACAAGACCCCGAAGAAGAAGCCGGTCGAAGCGCTGGGCTGGTTTCAGTCGTCCTGGTAATTGGCGGGAGATCGCATCCATCGCATGATCCGCGACAGGCGCCAGGCCACTGCCCTGGCGCCTATTTTTTCGGGCGCGGGAAACGTGCCCAGATGGATGTCGCGATAGATGGAAGCCTTGGGCTTCCCGGTTTTCTGGATCACCGCCCTGAGGCGCAGAAATTGCTCACTCATATCGTCCATAGCAAACCAAGCTCCTGTCCCGGTCTGCCCGCGCCCATATTGTGCCGCTTTTACAATCGCCAATCAAGGGCCGGTCGGCGCATGGGAGAAGCGTCCTGGCACGGTTTGGGCCGTCCGTCGTCGCTATGCCTGACAGCGCAAAGCGCCTATCACTGACCGGAGATAATAAGGGATCGCTGTGTGAGGTCGATATTTGTGCGGGCGGGCCATTTGCTGGGGGCTCGTGTCGAAAGCGTGACGCAAATTTCCGGCGGCAGCCTTTCGTCGGTCAGCCGGCTTGGTTTGGTCGGTGGGGGGACGGCGATCGCGAAGACCGGCTCGCTGGTGGCCGTCGAAGCCACGATGCTGGAGGCGCTGCGCGGAAGGGGCGTGCCGACGCCGACGATCCTCGCGATGGAAGCCGAATTGCTGATCCTGGAGGATCTGCCCGCTGCGGGGCAGCTTGCCCGTGCATGGGCAAACCTTGCGGACATTCTCGATCATCTGCATCTGCCAACCGCCGGCGCCTATGGTTGGGACTCTGATTATTCCTTCGAAACCGTGGCCATTCTGAACGGTCGGAAAAGCAGCTGGATCGAATTCTGGGGCGACAACCGGCTGCGCTGCCATCTTCCCCATATTGATCGCCATTTGGGGGATCGCCTTGAGGAACTGGTCCGGCGGTTGGGCGAGTTCCTGCCGGACCATCCGCCGGCCGCCTTGCTTCATGGCGATCTTTGGGGCGGAAACATTCTGGTCAGCGACGTCAGCATATCCGGCTTGATCGATCCGGCAGCCTATTACGGCCACCGGGAAGTCGATTTGGCGATGCTCAGCTTGTTCGACAATCCTCCGGTCGCATTCTACGAAGCCTGTGGTCTCGAAGAAGGGTGGCGTGAGCGGCAACCCATATATCGCTTATGGCCGCTGCTCGTGCACGCCCGCTTGTTCGGCGACAGCTATGTCAGGCAGGCATCGGCCTGCCTGGGCGAGATTGGGTTTTAACGACCCTTTACAGCCGTTCAACGGCGATTTGTCCGTTCCCAGCTGCGGACGGTCCGGTTCTCCGGCAGCTCCCGACCAAATCCATCAGCCGGCGAGAACGGCCGCTCGCGCCTAAAGCGGCCATTGCAGCACTGAGCGCTCTGCCGTCCGTTAGCTGGCTTCATTGGCGTGTGCGATCCTAGAACGGTGTCGAGTGCGGCATGTTGTTGAACATGCTGGCCAAATAATCGAAACAGGGTGAAAGTCGGGATGTGCCATTTAGACGGAATAAAACGAACAGATATGGAACGCGAACGGTAGCGCCATAACATGGCGGCTGGTAAGGGTTGAGATCAGGGAAAGGGGAGCGTGCAATGAGGCTGCTGCAGTATCGTGTGACGAATTTCAGGTCGGTGACTGATAGCGGATGGATCGAGGCGAACGACGTCACAGCGCTCATAGGCGTCAACGAATCCGGTAAGTCGAATCTCCTCCTGCCGCTCTGGAAGCTCAAACCGGCACGGGAGGGGGACATCAGGGCGACATCCGACTTCCCCAAGACGATGTTCGCGGAGATCCGTGAACGTCCTCAGGACTACTGCTTCATCACCGCCGACTTCTCGACCGAGGCTCTGGGAGGCAAGCTCGCCGCCGCTGCCGGCATATCTCCCGAGGAGACGAAGACCGTCAGGGTCGAGCGCTACTACGACAATCGGTATTTGGTGCGCTTCCCGGACCATGTGCATTTGACCAGCGTTCCTTCGGCGGACGTCACCGGCTTTATCAGCGACGCCGTGCAGGAAATCAAAGGCATGAGTGCGCTAGTAAAGGAGGAAGTTCAGAAGTCTGAATTGGTCGCCGAACTAGAGCGGATGATCCTTGAAGTTTCAAAAGAGCCGCTCGAGGCGACGGATTTGGAAGGTCTGGCCGTGAGCCTTCGCTCACTGGCGCCGGAAGCGGTTGCGAAGTCCAGCAGCATATTCCCTCGACTGGAGGCACTTGCAACTCAGATCGATGAGCTACAGGCGAAGACCTCCGCCCCCGACCCTGGCGACCTCGAGACCGTCCGGGACGACGTCCTCGGTCGCATGCCCCGGTTCGTTTATTACTCGAACTATGGGAACCTCGATTCCGAAATCTACCTGCCGCACGTCGTCGAGAATCTCGCGCGCAACGATCTCGGTGAGAAGGAAGCCGCCAAGGCGCGGACGCTGCGCGTGCTTTTCAGCTTCGTCCGTCTCTCTCCAAACGAGATACTCGAACTCGGTCGTGACGAGACCGTGAATCCCAATACCGGACGCCCCACAGAGGAAGAGATCGCCGCCGTTGCCGAGAACAAGCGCGAACGCTCGATCCTTCTCCAGTCGGCAGGCACGACCCTCACCTCCAAATTCAAGGAATGGTGGAAGCAGGGCGACTATAGGTTCCGCTTCGAGGCTGACGGAAATCATTTCCGCATCTGGGTGGCTGACGACAGGCGGCCGGCGGAGGTCGAACTCGAAGGTCGCAGCACTGGCCTCCAGTGGTTCCTCAGCTTCTACCTGGTCTTCCTCGTGGAAAGCGAGGCCGACGGGGACCACAACAATTCCGTTCTCCTGCTGGACGAGCCCGGACTGTCGCTTCATCCACTGGCGCAGTTCGATCTTTCGCAGTTTTTCGACAGCCTCTCGACCACCAACCAGCTGATCTACACGACTCATTCGCCATTCCTTGTGCATGCCGACCGTCTCGACCGCGCAAGAAAGGTCTATGTCGACCAGCAGGGCACGACGAAGGCCACGTCAGACCTGCGCAAGGGATCGGAGGGCCAGCAGGGAGCGGCCTATGCCGTTCACTCGGCCCTTGGATTGAGCGTCGCAGACAGCCTCATGCTTGGCTGCCAGCCTGTCATCGTGGAGGGCAGTTCCGATCAGCACTATCTCACAACGATCAAGACTCTCCTCATCTCCTCGGGGAAGCTGAAGCCTGCCCGCGAACTGGTCTTCCCGCCAGCCGGGGGCACGAAGAATACGCGCATGGTTGCGAGCATCCTCACCGGTCGGGACGAGACCTTGCCCCTCATCGTCCTGGACGGTGACGAAATGGGCAAGAAGCTGGCGAAAGAGATCAGCTCCAGCCTCTACAAGGAGGCGACGGATCGGGTCATCGTCATCGACGACCATACGGGAATTCCCGGATCCGAAATCGAGGACCTGATCCCGGTCGAAGTCACCGCAGGCGTCATAGACCGTCTTTATCGGGATGCCGAGGTCGAGTTCGCTGACGTCGCCAAGTCTGATACACCCATCATCGGCCAAATCGAGGCCTGGGCCAGTGGGCAGGGTGTCACGCTTGAACAGGGTTGGAAGGTGGAACTTTCAAAGAAGATCAAGCAGTCTCTGCTGACGAAGGGAATATCGGCGGTGCCGTCGGCCTATGTCGGCCGGTGGGAGAAGCTGTTCGCGATACTGAGCGCTTGAGCCTTCCAACTGATCGTACAGACCGGCAGGTAACCGGCGCCGCAAACATGTTGAAATCGTGCGATCTAAGTTACAATTTGTTGCACGGGGCTCGCCTATTGTGCATGCTTCTCAGCGAGATACGATGGGGGAAAGCTTGATTGATTATGCAGCGCAAATCTATGCGCTGGACGATGCAGATCTAGAGCGCCTGATCGACGATTGGGTAGCATCGATGAGATCGCGCTATCCCGACAGCGATCGTTTCTCAGGCGCGGGCGACATGGGCCGCGACGTGGTTGGTTACCACACCAAGCTGCGCTTTGATGGTGCGTGGGACAATTATCAATGCAAACAGTTGCGCAAGGCGCTCGGAGAATCCGAGATGCTGCGCGAGCTCGGCAAGATTTTCTTTCATGCGGCTGCAGGTAATTTCCCCATGCCTAGTAGCTATGTGTTTATCGCGCCAAAGGGAGCGGTCCGCGCCGTCCGGACCCTGATCTCCCAGCCCAGCAAGATCGCCCCTCGGCTCATCGAGAAGTGGGACGACTGCTGCGCGACCCATCTGGTGGAAGGGCAAGTTCATCCTTTGTCGGACAAAGTATGCGCGGCGATCGACAGCTTCTCGTTCGAGAATGTCGCCTTGATGGAGGCAGGCAAGCTAGTGCGGGACGACGCGATGAAGCCGGTCCTGGTGAAATGGTTCTCGGCGGATCCTGGGGAGGCGCCGATCGGCGAGGCTCCGTCGGATCTTCAGCCAGAGGAGACGGGCTATATCGATCAACTGCTTGCCGCTTATCGCCAGCGCGGCGCGATGGCTTTGACTTGTGGCAACGACGCGCTGGCACATCCTGAACACGGCGAGCATTTTCGCGTTCAGCGCGAGCGTTTTTTCGATGCGGCGGCCTTTAAGCGCTACTACCGGGACAGCACTGAACCTCAAGTTCTTGAAGCTTTCGAAAAGGATATCTTCCACGGTGTGTTCGATACCCACCAGCTTTCGCATCCCGACGCGCTAGCCAAGATCGCCGCTGTGATGGTTGAGGCCAAGAATGTCGCCGTCGCCGGCGTGCTCGGTCGCTACGCGCGTGTGCCGGTCAAACAGGGAACCTGTCATCATTTTGCGAACAGCGGACGGCTGCCATGGGTGAAATGATTCCAGATTCCACGAGCGCAATACCCCTATTCAATAGCGCCCTCGAAACCGGGCTGCGGGCTTTGGTGGTGCTCGACGCCCTTCATCCCAGGGCCTGCTCGACGAGCGAGTTGGTCTGGTTCGATCATCTAGTGGTACACACCTCCGATCTGGAAGGGCCCGATAGCCTT
Source organism: Sphingobium sp. TB-6 (assembly GCF_012927365.1). Taxonomy (NCBI): domain Bacteria; kingdom Pseudomonadati; phylum Pseudomonadota; class Alphaproteobacteria; order Sphingomonadales; family Sphingobiaceae; genus Sphingobium; species Sphingobium sp. TB-6. The sequence continues at coordinate 280,802 of NZ_JABBGL010000001.1, forward strand.
CACCCCGATCTGCCCTCGCGCACAGGCGAACTGCTCGTGCGGCGGCGGCTCGTGGACGAAGGCGTTCGCCTCCTGCTCCAGGCGGAGCTCGTCAATGTCGTCGATGACGAGGAAGGGATGCGATACCAGGCCGGCGAGGAGGCTCCTTCCTTTCTCGATCTACTAGCGGTGCCCTATGCACAGACACTCAAGAACCGGGCACACTGGCTTGCGGACCATCTGGGCGCGCTGCCCGAAGCGGCGATCCGCGATGTCGTCCACCGGAGGCTTGGTCGTTGGACTCTCGAATTCCAAGGTGAAGAAACCTTGCACGAGCCCGCGGCATGACCAATCGTTTGATTTTCCGTCATCTCAGCTTCGTCGGCGAAGGCAAAGCGCCTGCACAGCTGACTTTCGAGGCCGGCGTTAATGTCGTGTACGGCGCTTCCAATACTGGCAAGTCATTTACCCTCGCTGCTCTCAAATTCGTTCTTGGAGCCTCAACGCCCCTGCCTGTAATCGAACAGATGGAAGGTTATACTGGCGTCCTGCTTGGCATCGACATTCCAGGACCGGGCAAGACGACGCTGTATCGGGGGATAGGTGGCGGCGGCATTCGCTTATATCCCGGCCTTCATCTCGATGTGCCAGAAGGTGTTGAGGCGCGGGCCCTTGCGCCTGAGCATGATGCCGCGCGCGAGGATAATCTCTCGCGGCTCATACTCATGGGCCTTGGTCTCGACGGAAAGAAGATCGTCCGCAACGAGAATGGCGAGAAGTATAATTTCAGCCTGCGATATCTCGATCCGTTCATGTTCGTAGACGAAGGCGCCATCATCGATGCGCGCAGCCCGATCCTGAGTGGACAGGTTGTCGGTGCAACGCCTGAGAAGAATGCCCTCAAGCTGCTGCTCACTGGCCAAGACGATTCAGCAGTAGTCGCGGTGGTCCCGCCGAAAATTAAGAAGGCCCGCCGGGACGGACAGCTCGAGTTGCTCGAACAGTGGATGGCGGAAATCGACAAGCAGATCGATGCCGTGGGCCTTACACGCGAACAGATCGCCGAGCAGGTCAAACGGCTGGAAGATGGGCTGAACGCCCTGCACGCAGATCTGATGCGGCGCCAAGGGCGCATCGATCACGCGACCCAAGAGCGACGACGAGCATTGGATGCGCGCGACAAGACCACGGCGCAGGCGCGGGAGATTGAGCTGACGCTCGCGCGTTTCGGCCGGCTCATGGAAGTGTATGAGTCGGACATTGCGAGGCTCGGAGCTTTGGAGCAGGGTGGGCATCTTCTGCTTGCTCGGCTCGACCGGCCTTGTCCGCTTTGCGGCGCTATAGCCGAGCATCATCATAACGATGGTAAACGCGACGTGGAACGTGCCCGCATGGCTGCCCGCGCCGAAATTGCGCGCATCGAGCGAGAACGAGAGGATCTGTTCAGCACGATAGCCCTGCTCGAAAGCGACGGCGGCGAGCACCGGATTCAACTCCGGAAGCATCGAACCCGTATCGCTGCAGCAGAGCGGCTTTTGGCTTTCTTGCGACCTCATGAATCGGGTTTACGCGAGACCTACGAGACTCGCATTGAGAAGCGGGACGAACTGCGCGACCATCTCAAGCTGTTCGAAAATCGCGACCGGCTCGTCGTGCAGCTCTCCCAAGTCACTGGCGCAAAGTCCGAGCCCAAGCAGAAGTTGTTGGTTGGCATCGACGGACCGACCGGCCATGCCTTGTCGGTGAAAATCCACGCCGTGCTTGATGCCTGGAAATTTCCGGGCGCGCCAGCAATTTCGTTCGATTCTCAATCCCAAGACATTCGTCTCGCCGGCAAGGATCGTCGCGCCAACGGCAAGGGCGTTCGCGCTGTCCTGCACTCGGCGTTCAAGGTCGCCGTAATGCTCTTATGCCAAGAGCGAAAGCTGCCACACCCAGGTATATTGGTGCTCGACACGCCACTCCTTACATATCGCGAGCCAGTGCAGGTTCCACGGCATGGTGAGTTAGCAGCTGACGAACGCGCACTGGCCGCAACAACACTGCAAGAGCATTTCTATCGACATCTTGCGAGTCTGGCAGATCGCGCGCAGTTCATCATCCTCGAGAATAGCGACCCACCGGCAACAGTTGCGCAGGATGTCACGATCCATTTGTTTACCGGCGTCCGGGGCGATGGACGCATGGGCCTGTTTCCGCCGCTCGATGGTAACAAGGCAGATGTAATCGACGAAGCGAGAGATTAGGAACAAGGTAGTTGGCCCTCATCAGCTCCACGATCATCTCGCCTGACAGTTCGCATTGGGCCAAGTGGCTCGACGCGATGTCCGCAGAGGACCACGTCCGACGCGGGCAGGCTCTATCGCTGCACGATCAGCTCCTCTCACAAGGTCGTATTCCCCTCCTGTGTTGGCACCATCTCGAAGAATTGCTCGGTGGAGACGATGCCGCCAAAGCGCGCACGCGTATTTCGTTGCTAATTTCGCTCCCCCTTATCGCATGGATACGGTTGGCGAAAGACGAGGTTGGTCTGGGATCCGCCGCACATGTGCGAGCGGCCGAGGTGATCGCCGCGAGCGAGGGGCTGAATGACCTGATCGCCATCCGTGATCGAGCCGGAGAACTGCTCCTGAAAATTGGCACCGGCAGCCAGGCCATCGGTGAGGAGGCTTGGGTCTGGGAAGCGGTTCGTCCCATGCTTCGTGCCCGCAAGCCTGAATCTGACATGGTTGCAGCTTTGGGGCCGCTGCGCACCTTCGACGAAAGCCGCACAATCGGTGAACTTTCAAAAGGTACGATCAATTCGCCGCAAGGCATGCGGACGCAACTCGGAAAAATTCATGCCAAGGCGCTTCAGGAAGCAACGCAAAGCACGGGCGGAGACACTGTTCGGGCGCGGGCGATGGCTGACGAGTTTCTCGAACGGGTGCTCGAAATGCTTCCGCCGCCGGATACAACTGTCCGTGATCTATTGGTCTCGTCGTTGGTCGATCAGGGTCTGGACGAAGCCGAGGTGCGCGATGAATGCGTACTGGCCGACCTCAGTCGGTTGGGTGTGTTCCGCAGCCAACTTCGGGTGATCGCCTCGGAGACCGGCCATTCCTTCGAGGCGCTCAAGCGGGTTCCCATGGACGTGCTGCCAAGTTGGGTGATCGCCGAAGCGCTTCGGAAACATGGTCAGGCCCGAACGCTTCGGCCGGGAAGCGATCTGCACGACAGCCATCTCGCCGTGCTCGCGGCCTATTGCGACGTACTCTATGTCGATAAGCGGACAGCCGAAGATTTCCGTCGCGCCGAGAAAAAGGAGCCACGGCTTGCCGGACTGATCGGAGAGATCGCGAAGGCCGGGGATTTCAGCGGTCTCCTGACGCCCCCATGCTAGTCGCGCTCAACAATGCTGACAATAGTCGCGTCGAAGCTGGCCACGCGGTAAAGGGGCCGTCCTATGGGTGCCCGGGGTGCAATACGGCGGTGACGCTGGCGAAGGGCCGTATTCGTCGACCCTATTTCGGGCACCGGCCCGGCGAGGTATGCTCTTATGCCGCATTGGAAACGTGGGAACATCAACAGGCGAAGGAGGATTTCGCAACGTCATACCGCAGTCGCGGCCTCAAGTGCGACGTTGAGGCCGAGGTGCTGTCAATTGATGGCGACCGGCGTGCCGACGTGTTGCTGCACGCGCCTGACGACGCCTATCGCGTCGCCCTCGAGGTTCAGAACAGCTCTCTCGACTATACTTCGTTGGAAAAGCGAACGAGCGCCTACCTCAGCGCCGATGTCGCTGTGATCTGGGTACCGATTCTCATCCGAAAGCGCATCGGGAAGGTTCAGCGTATCGCCGGCACAAACATCCTCTATGTCAGCCATTTCTCGGCGCCACCATGGCAATTATGGGTCCACGATCTACAAGGTGGGCTTTGGTATTATGACCCAGTGGCGCGCGGCATGTGGCGCGGTCGGCTTGACGACTGCATGCTTTACCGAAATCCGACTTCTTGGTTCGCGGATGGCGATCAACATAGCTCAGGCGGCCATTGGTATTCGTCCGAGCGCTGGTCGAGCCTGTTCCTGCAAGGGCCATTCGAACTTTCACGGCTGCGGGCGAAGCGAGTGAAGCGTACTCTGCGCAAGCGCCGCACTTACCATCTCCCCGGCGGCATTGGGGCCGACTTCATCCTGGCCGGCGATCCACTGGATGATGCTATGTCGGTGCGGATCGGCAAGACGAAAGCCGACGGAGCGGGCGAACTTCACTATTATCGTCCAGAGCACCAGTTCGAAGGCAAGTGGGTCGGTGCGTCGCTAGAGGCGGTGGTCCTGCCCGATTCAGTCCTGCCGTTAGGATAGGAGTTCGGTCGATGCGCAACACCGATTATATTTGCCTCGAAGATCGCGCGGCGCCGCTGTTGCTACCTTGGCCGCTAGTGGACAATCCCGGCGGATTCATCGAGATTACCAAGGCCGAAGATTGGCGCGCCTTAGTCGGCAGTCTCGATGTCGATCCCCGCATCCCCGATATAGTTCGTGCCAAGTACGAACGTGCGCAAACCCTTTACCTGCTCGGCTGGATCGATTGCGAATTGATCAAGGCTGCGGAACTCGCCGCGCTCATTGCGCTCGAACTGGCGGTCATGGATCGTTACGGCGACAAGATTTCGAAGCGCAAGCGCGGCTTTGCCGCGCTGCTCAAATACATGGTCGAGGGCGATGGGCTGACCGCCTTGCTGCGCGATGCCGGCTGGCATGTGAACAGGAAACGGGTCGAGCGCATCTGGCGGCGCGAGGGGCTCAAGGTGCCGCAAAAGCAGCCGAAGCGCGGCCGTCTCTGGCTCAATGACGGATCGTGTATCCGGCTGCGACCTGAGTATCCGGGGCACGTATGGTCGTACGACTTCGTCGAGGGTCGCACTCACGATGGCCGCAAGTTCCGCATCCTGTCGATCATCGACGAAGCCAGCCGGGAGTGCCTGGCCCTGCCGGTGGCACGGCGGCTCAGGAGCGAGGACGTGCTGGCGGCGCTGGCCGAGCTGTTCGTCACGCGGGGCCCGCCGGCACACATACGGTCGGACAATGGCCCTGAATTTATCGCCACAGCCGTCCAGCAGTGGTTGGCGAAGATCGGCGTGAAGACGCTCTATATCACACCCGGCAGCCCGTGGGAGAATGGCTACTGCGAGTCCTTCAACGGCTCGATGCGCGACGAGTTGCTCAACGGCGAGATCTTCTACACGCTGGCCGAAGCCCGTATCCTGATCGAAGCCTGGCGGCGGCACTACAACACCGTCAGGCCGCATAGCTCGCTGGGCTATAGACCACCGGCCCCGGAAACGGCGACGGCGCCATCGCCGCCCTCCGGTTCCGCTTCGCTCCACCTGCGGCCGGCCATGGCGCCGGAGGCGACAATGCACTAACAATCAACCCGGACCACTCGGTGGGGGCCGATCATTCGCGCGCGGACCGATGGCTATCTTACGCAGGTGATACCAAGCAATGCCGGTTCGGCTCGCGAGATGCTTCAACGTAAGGATCGGCGGTAGCTTAGGATGCCGGTCAAGGAAATCCTCGATCGCCGTCGCCGCCCGCTGAACCAGTTGATCGTCCAGGCCGAGCTGCTGCCCGGCCTCAAGATAGTGTTGAGGAGACCACATTCAGGACTACTTTGATGTCCGCCGCAGGCGGATGCATGCGGCCTTCTAGGAGACAAGCGCTCGTGAAAGAAGGTCGTATGCAACCTCCTGTCAAGCGCCGGCTTATTCTTAGGGCAACTGAAATCCGCGCCCCGACACAAGCCTGTTGAGCAAGTGTCTATGCGTCCAACTGGACGCGCACTAGCCTCAAGGCGGCCCCCTCAACTGCTGCGGATAATAACTATCTTCTCCGCGCTGGGGAACCCACTTCGAGCGCTCTGCCGGTCGGATTTCTTCTTTCAGTTCGGCACGACCTTCGGAGGTCAAGCGAAGCGTTGCCGTCAGATAACCCCGTGCAACGCATCGGTCGAGCAGCGAGGCACATTCAAGTGCATCATAACCCGTCGCATAGCTGAGCGCTGCGCGACTGCGAATGCCGCTGGCGACAAGTGCAAGGACCATCGTCGTGGTCAAGCCGAGTACGGACTCACCGAGGATCGCAGGAGGAAGCTCCGGCTCCGCGTCACCTGCGAGCTCGGTGAGCATAGCGACGGGATCGCGCGCCGTGATATCCGGAGGAAATGCCGACGCTTCTTCAAACAGCACGGTCCGATCAGGAAACATGGGCTGCCAGTCACTGTCCTCGCCGACGGGCGCCCAGAGGATAGACGGCGCATTGTTTGGACAGCCATGCTCAAAGACAAGAGCGGCCATGGTTTTCTTGAAGCCGAAACGCATCCCACGGCGGGACGTTCGGCGGCCATAGCGATTGCATAAGGCGGTGATCGCCGCTTCGATATCGCCATGCCAGGGAATTTCGCCGAACGTGGGACACTCGCGAACCAGAGCAACCTTGGGCTTGCATTTCAGGCCGCTGACTAGCCCCTTGCCCATACGCGTCGCGGTGTAAGCCAGCGCGACGAATTTGATCTGATGCCGGCTATGCCAAGACATAACGCTTTCTGAACGCCACATCGCCCTGATAAATCCAGCCGTCCTTTTTCCCGACCCCACAATGTCATCCACGACGATGATCGCCTTTGCTTTCGTTGCGCGAAGCATTTCGAGGGATGGGTGGTTCAACAGCTTTTCAGGATCGCCCTTGCAAAGGTTTCGAATGATCGCGGCGATGCGTGCTTCACTGCCGAGATCCGCGCCTCTGCCCACTGCATCCAGCGGGGCCATTGCGTCGTTAGGATTGGCCATAGCCTCATAGTAGCTGAGGTCATCTCCCAGCTCCCGCGTCGCGTAGAGCGCGACAGGCCCGCAGAATCTTGCTGCTTCCGACAAAATGAGTGACGTCACCGCTCTCTCAAACGCGGAATGCGAAACGAGTGTGAGCGCGCCGAGCAAGCGTGCCGCATTTTCCTGGTCGTCCGCGTCAAATTGAGCCAGCCAGGCCTTACCCCTGTCGGTGTTGGGCAGGCGCAGCGCAAAGTCCGAAGATGAGAAAGATGAATCAGCGGAGTACATTTCCTCACTCTACCGGAAATAAATCATGATGCGAGGGCCTCACGACCACGATGTGGCATATGCAAATCAGTTGGGATCGCGAAAGGTCTGCTTGTCAGCGGCAGCGGTTATCATAGAAGCACCAAGAATGTCGGCATTCTCCAGAGGATTGCTCCGAACCGGACAGTCGCGAATGTCCCAGCCTTTGCCGGAAAACGGCCCGTCCGCATGATGCCGCAATCGCCTCCATCAAGAAGTTGGCCCATCCTAGGAAGCTCGCGCTGAAGCGGCCCTGAGTATCGTCTTCAGGTCCGGCTTGGTAACCTTGCCCATGGCATTGCGGGGCAGGCTGTCGACGAAATGGATGAGTCGCGGGATCTTGTAGGCAGACAATTGCCCCGTGGACCAGCCAATGATCTCCTCGGCGTCCGCTTTGTGACCCGGCCGTGGCACGATGAAGGCTGCCACGACTTCGCCCCAGGTCGCATCCTCGGTCCCGATAACGGCGACCTCGGCAACGGCGGGATGGGCGAGCAACACCGCCTCGATTTCAAGCGCCGATAATTTATAGCCGCCCGACTTGATGATATCGATCGAGGTCCGTCCCATGATCCGGTAATAGTCCCGCTCGATTACCGCCATGTCGCCGGTGCAGAACCAGCCGTCACGGAAGCTGTCCCGTGTGGATCGTTCATTGTCCCAATATTCGAGGAAGACATTGGGTCCTTTGACGCGAATCTCGCCCGGCTGCCCCTCTTCCGCGATGGGCTGCTCATTCTCACCGTAGAGACGCACCTCGACTCCCGGCAAGGGCTGGCCGACATGCCCCGCCCGCCGTTCGCCATGAAGGGGGTTGGACAGGGCCATGCCGATCTCGGTCATGCCGTAGCGTTCGAGCAGCACCTGGCCGGTGCGTGCCCGCCACTGCTCGAACAATGGAACCGGACAGGCCGCTGAGCCGGACACGTTCAGGCGCATGGCGGCAAAGCCGTCGCAGACCCTTTTCGCCTCACCCTCTTCCAGGCTGTCGAGATGGTCGAGCAGCTTCACATAGATGGTCGGCACCGCCATGAATACCGAATAGTCGCCCGCCGCGACATGGGCGGCGACGGCGGGCGCGTCGAACCGAGGGAAGAGATGCACCGTCCCGCCCGCCCATAGGCCGCAGCTCAGTACGTTGATGATGCCATGGACATGATGCAGCGGCAGGAACAGGGGGATAGTATCGCTGTCCGACCAGCCCCAGGCGTCCAGAAGCACGGTGATCTGCGCCCGGATATTGCCATGGGTCGTCACCACGCCCTTGGGCTTGCTGGTGGTGCCGCTGGTGAAGACCATCATCGCGCGGCGCTCATCGGCAATAGCCGGCAGGACGCCTGCTTCACCGGCCATGAGTTCGGCCGGCTGCAATAGACGGATGTCCAGTTTCGCGCACAATTCGCCCAGCATGGCATGATGCTCGGTTTGGGCGATCAGCCGGGTCACCCGCGCGCAGCTAAGATAATGATCCAGTTCGGCAATGGTCGCGCCGACATTCAAGGGAACGGCGATCCCGCCCGCGCGCCAGACGCCGTGCATCACAGCCGCATAGTCGGTGCTGGCGGGCAGGAAGAAGGCAATGCGTTCTTCCTCCAGATCTACTTTTCCCTCCAGCAATCCGGTAGCAAGGCGGTCCGCAAGGCCGTGGAGCGCACCATAAGTCACGCGGCGCTCACCATCGATCAAGGCGGTCCGGTCATTATCCCCCTGCAAAAGCGGGAAGCGGAGTGTCGGCATGATCCCCTCGCCTCGAATAAATTATTAAAGCAGCTTCTCTCATAGAAGCGCGCGGCACACGCGGCAATGACACGGGCCATGGACCAAGCCAATCTGGCCAGGCAATGGCGAGATCGCTGCGTCACTCTCTGTATTCGGAAACGGGTTGCTAGCCGCCCGGTGTTGGAAGGTGAGCAGGAGGAAGGAGGAGTGGATTGGCACGAATTTGGGAACGATTGTGTGTGATCTGAATGACTTGATATGCTATCGTGGTGGCGAAGCGAGGAACCCATGGCAGAGCAGAATGCGCCCCATTCGAACGCGGAAAATGGTCATCCCAGAAACGCGTCACCCCGGGCGAGGGATTGGTTTTGGCATCCATGGTACGCCAAACTCTGGTTGGGATTAGCGGCGATATTCTGGGCTGTAATCCTTGCGGTGCCCGGCTATCTGCTTCCAGGCGCGATTGTCGTGCCGGTCGGCGCATTACTTCATCCGTTTGTGATCGTACCGGTACTGGGTTTCGGCTTTTTCAAGGAATGGATTCACCACAATTTTGCTGCGGGTGATAGTGATGGGACGGAGCAAGATTCCTTCAGCAACTTTGGCCGGAGTGGATATCCGTTTCGAAAAATGGACCCAACCGATCCTACCGATTCGAGTTACTACTGGCACCCAGGCAATCCAATGAGCGAAGCTTGGCGAAATGAACATGTGAGAGGGATCCATTAGCGGGCTTTGAAGTCAGGATCGCCGTCGCCCATTCCCGACTGGCGATCAGCGCTGAAGCGTCCACTCTTTAAAATCTGATGCTGTTCGACGGACGTTAGAGGTGCCGTTAGATCCAGTGTTCCCCGAGCCGCATCAGCTTGAATGAGATAGCGGTTACGGAGACCCTCGTTGCCAAGGATTTGGTGGCCCAATTCTCGAGTAAACTCGTCAGCCGGTCGAGATGATCGGGAAACCGCGCGTTCGGCCGCAGCGATCGCTTCACGTACATCGTAATTCACAATGTCAGTGCTCGCTCGAGCGTCAGTGACCCCAGTGCCTGCGTCAGATGTTTCAAACCCGACCTGGCCACCGACACTACCGCGTGTCTGTCGCATGCTACGGTTCGCGCCGCTTGTACTTTCCACCGATCCTCCAATGTTGGTGCCAAAAGATGACCGGTTGCTCACCTGATGACTCGCGCTTCGGGATAGCGATCGTGTCCATCCTGTCTGCACCATGATCGCCTGGACGTCCCGCTGGAGCGTGTCAGCCACCTGCGGTTTGAGGCGCCAGTTGCCCTTCCGGTCCATCTCGAACCCGCCCTTGAGCCAATTGGCCATCATGGCATGCCCCTCTGCACCCCCGCCCAGAAAATGCTCGACCGTATCTGGCCCGGCCTGCTTGCCCGCTTCGAACCGCGTGCTGGTGTCGGACCGCGCCGATCGGCTGAACCCGGTGCTGCTCGAGACCAGCAGATCATTATGGGCAAAGCTGAACCGCGCCCGCCCGCCACCGGCAATCGCACCCAGCTGGCTTTCATTGATCAGTCCAGCCCGCCACATCTGCGCGGCAGTATCAGGCGTCAGATTAAGGTTGAGATCGCCATTCTGGTCCATCGCAATCTGCCGCTTCGAGAGGCCAATGCCGTTCTCACGGAGAAGGCCTTGCATGCGGGTGAGACGCTCCTTGTCGACAATGCCGGTGAGCCGCTCATTGCGCGCCCGATCGGCAACGCCTTCCGCGCCACCTTCGGCCATATCGACCTGATTGCCCGCCGTGCGGCTCAAGGCCTGGATAAAGCTGTCGAGACGCGCCGCTTCCCGCACCGTTGCGCCGGCGGCCGCAGCGCCTTGCGCAAATCCGAAATTCTCAGCTTCCCGGCGCTGTTCGCCGATCCTGGCCGCAGACCGCGTTCCATCCAGCCCGACCTCGCGCTGCGCGTCGAGCTTGCCCGACCGCTCGGCAAAATCATATCCGGCGGCCTCGCGGGTACGGCCATAGACGCTGGTGCCCTCGCGCGCCGCTTCGGCCGTCGCGCCATCGGCGGTCCCGACCTGGGTCGCGGCATTATAGCTTTCAAGCGCCCGCATCACCTGCGCCTCATTGCGCCCAGTCGCGCGGGAGAGCTGCGTAATGGCCGTGGAGCGCGCTTCGCCAGACAAGGCATTGATGAACCCGATACGGCGGCTGGTTTCATCGAGCGACAGGCCGAGCATCGAGGCGGCGCTGCGGTGACCGGCATTGTTGCCCGTGCGCCAGGCCTGCTCGGTGGCGACATTGCTACGCTCGGTCGCTGCCACATGATCACCGGCATAATCCCGGCGGCCCTCCATCGCCCCGACCTGCACCTGCGCGCCCGTCAGATCGTTCCGCAACATCTGCTCCTGATCGAAGGCGTTGGCGGTGATCTTGGCGAAGGTTGGATCGGCCGAAGCCTGACCGATGAGCGTCGACGCCTTGAGCGCCGCGTCCCTGGCATCATAGCCGCTGCGCTCAAAATGCCGCTGCGTGCCAGACAGCATCATGTCATAGGCGCGCTGGTCACCGAACGCCTTCCATTGCACCATATTCTGAGCGAACGCCGCAAAGGCTCGCTCACCCGATTGCCCCTCGCCAAAATAGGTCGTGCCGAGTGCCCGCAACGCATCCTTCTCGGCAAAATTATGGATGGCGCCCGTCGTCGCATTCGCCCGGACCGCTTGAGCGGTTGCCGGATTGCTGAGATCGCGCCCGACTAGGGCAGGGGAGATGCCGCCCAGTTCTCGCGCGGCGTCGATGCCACCCAGCGCGAAGGCGCTGCCGCCCGCGAGGCCGCCACTATGCTCGCCCAAGACGGTTCCGGCCGCGCCGAACGCCCGATTGCTGCTGAACGTCGTGCGCTCCCCAAAATCTCCAAAGTTCGACGCCATGCCCCTGCGGGCCATCGTGCCGGAGGCCGATGCCTGGGCTTCGAGCGCCGAGGCAAAGCCTTCCCGCGTCATCAGGGGCGTCGCTGCCGCCGTGCCCTGGCCCTGCGCCTGAAGCGCGCCGCCGGTGAAGGACGAGAACACATTGCCGGAGAAGCGGAACACGGTGAACACGAACGCGCCAGCCAGCCCAGCGGCCGCGGTCCGGAACGATCCAAAGATCGCAAGGGCCTTCAGCGCGGCGGACGGCGCCAGCATCCACGCATTGGCGGCGACATGATTGGATCGCATTTCGGCCAGCACCGCCATCGCCCGGCCTAGGGTCAGCTGATAGATGCCCGCATCGATGACGCCCCAGAGCGCCACGAACACGAACAGGCCAAGGGCGAAACTGGCAACGCGCAGATTGATGGGCGTCAGGATGAACAGCAGGGCGATCGGCATCATGAACAGCATGATCCCGAACACCGTGGCGCGGATCGTGGGCATCCATTGATTGGCCACTGACATGGTGGACAGCCCGCTCGACACCACCGCCCGGTTCGCCATCACCCGTGCCGCTGTCGCCGGACTATCCTCGAACAGCACATCGCCGACGCTGCTGCCCAGCAGCACATCGGCAAAGAAGGCCTGAAGGGTGAGGGGCGTACCCATCATCCCGTCGCCGAGCTGCCCAAGACGCGTGCGGCACCGCGCCAGCTGGTTACCATCGGCGACATCATAGCCGCTGCTCTGGCAGACTTGGCGGGCATAGTTGTCGAACAGCGTCGGATCGCTGAGGCGGGACTGTATATGATCCCAGGCCTCCTGGCAGCTCATCGTCGTGCCGCCCTTATCGGCCGAGGTGAAGACGGTGCTGAAGGTCGCCGGTCCGGCCATGGCCGCAAAGGAGGCGGGCAGGTCCGTCGTACCCCGGAACAGCTGATCATCATCGACGCCATAGGCTGGCGAGACGCGGGCGACCGGATAGCATTGCCGGACATAGTCCTTGATGGTCGCGTCGAGGAAGGTGTCGGTCATCGGGCCGCGTGGGGAAACGGCGTTCAGAAAGAGATCAAAGGCATGGCCGCCCGCGCCAAATTCCAGCTTGGCGTTGGGGTCGGTGGTGTTGTCGTCGATCGTCTCGGCGAGCGCCCGCTCCATGAGGTTGGTGACACCTGCCACCAGCACGATGAGATTGGGGACATCGCCGACCGGCTGATAGGCATTGCGGACCCGGTCATAGACATGGACCGTACCTGTGGTCGCGACCAGGCCGACGAAGAGGCCAATGCCGATCAGCATCTGGAACCCGAACGCAACCAGCCCCATGCCCTGGCCCCGGAACGAAGCGATCACAACGCCGAGCGCGATCCCCACGACCGCGCAGATCAGCACCAGCGTTTCATAGCGCGGATCGCCGAAGATCATCGAGACCAGGCGGAACGCATCCACCGTTTCGGCAAAGCCGTCATAGGTGTGAAAACTGGACTCCAGAGCCCGCGCGGGCGTTGCCGCCAAAGCGAGCGGCAGGGCAAGGGCCGAGCGAAACAGGCGGCGCATGGGCGGTGCCTCCAAAGGGTTCATCGATTGTTGTTCGAAGCGGTGCCGGCGGTGTCGCGCGCATCGCGATCCCGCGTGCGCAGCAGCCCGGCATAATTGGCGGAAAGGTTGGCCTGATTGAGCGCGGCCATATAGCTCTGCCGCATCTGCGCGCGCTGACGCAGCACCTCCTCGCGCAAATCCCTCAGCTGCTCGATGCCCTTGGAGAGAATGCGGGTCTGGCAGATATTGGCGTTGCCGGCATCGGCCGCGCCTGCGGCGCTCGCGCCCCGTTCGGCATTGGAAACCGCAAAATCGATCGATCGGGTGAGATCGTTGAGCATCTGATAGGCGAGGGTGAGCGCCACCAGTTCGTCGGTGTCGGCGATCACGGAATCGGGCACGCCCTCACGCACCCCCCATTCCAGCATGCGATAGACCGGCAGCGTGCGGACATTGGCGACAAATTGGCGCTCTTCGGCCGTCAACGCGGCGCGCGTGCGGATCTTGGTGGCGATCGACTGCATCCGTGTCCGGGCAAGTTCCAGTGCCCCTTTGCCGCCGTCCGGGACGCAGTCCGCGGCAGACGGCGGTATGTTGAGCGAACGGCTCTGGACCTTGCCTGCGAGAAAATCCTGCGGACTGTCGCTGTCCTGATGCGGGCAGGCGGGGATGGCCGAGAAGATCGGCACCTTGTCGGTCGCGTCCCAGCGCATATAGACGTCGCCCACCCGGGCGCGCATCACGCCCGCCCAATCGCCCGCGCCCACCCGCGTCGCGGCATGGGAGAGAAGCGAGCCGGTACGGAAGATATCGGTCACCTCGGCCGGGCAGTTGGCGAGCGCGTCCTTCAGATCCTCGGTCGGATTATTCTGGTTCGCCTGGATCTTCTCGCGGCTCTGCTGGTAGCTTTTCGCGAAACCTTCCTTCACCGACTTGTAGCCGGTCATCTCCTCGATGATGCCCGACATATTGTCGTCGCCCTTGGCGATCTGCACCATTCGATTGGAAAGACGGCAGTCATTGACCTGGATGGAGTTCAGGTAATTGGTCGCCGCTTCCATCTTCGAGATGATATTGCCCATTTTCTCGTCGAGGGTTTCGAGCAAATATTGGAATGCGACCGCAGGCGCGGCCTGAAGGATGCTCTCCAACTTCTGGACCAGATAGTCCGGGTCGAGGAACGACATGCCCCCAAGGAACATATCGATACCGCCGCATCCGGCTTTCACCTTGGGGAGGGTGAGCGACATCAGATAATCGTCATGGACATCTACCCGCCCGGACATGCCGCCCGCCGTCACATAGCCGCGCGTCTGGTCCTCGAAGGAGCCGGGCGAGGTATAGGTCACATTGTCGAACCAGCTTTCCGCCCAGCCCTGGGCGTATGCAGGCGTGGTCGTGCCGCAGGTGGCGAGCAGGCCGAGCGCGATCAGCGCACAGCGAGGACGGAGCGAAGGCATGGCGGGCTTCCTCTTGGAATGAGAAGGCGAAGATGCCGGCCCGCCATGCGCGGCATTTTCAAGGATGGTCGGACGTGGGAAATAACCTCGCAAATTTGGATCAATGATCCGAAATTGCGAGGTTGATGGACAGGCGGTCGGGTTGCTTCCGCCTGGGAATGTCTGGAGTTTGATGCGTGCGTGCTGCCGATCATCTGGAAGACCTCACTGTCGCGCCAACGCGATCAACTGCTCCAACGATGCCGGTGAACCTGGCCATCGCGCGAAGCCCGACCGCCGGACGCACGCCCGTCAGCATCTTGGCCGCGAGATAGGCATTGCGCGCCAGGTTGACGCCGTGGTCGGTGCCGATCGCGATCGGGATGATGCGATCAGCATCGGCGACGGGACGGATCCATGCTACCGGATGCCCGACCCAGGGGAGGCCGAGCCGGCCGGAACGCAGCAAGGCCTCGTCGCCGCCGATGGTGCGGACCTGCCAATGATAATGCCGGGAATATTGCGCCAACTTTGCCCAGAGGTCCGCGCAGGGCAGACATCCGGGCGCCGTCGTCATCTCGATGATGAAGAGCGAGGCCTCACCTCCCAATGTCGCAGCGAAATCCGGAGGAAAATCCTTGGTTACGGGCACGCGGGACAGCCATCTTTGCATATCCGCGTTTGTCGCAACGGGGTGGATCGCAGCGCGCATGGCATCCGCGCGCGTGATGGGCCTCGCCATTGCGCCCGACATGGCAAGCGAAGGCGCCAGGAATGGAAGGATCATCCAGAATCTCATGGGTTGGCATCCTGCGGCCCGTCCGCCAATGGATCAGCCGCGGCCACGGGACCATTGGCGAGCGCGTCGAAGAAACCGTCTTCCTCACCCGCTCCGGTCAGGAACTGCTCGGGCCGGATATCGCCGGACAGCAGGCGGACAGCCTGATAAGCGGTCTGGGCGAGGTTGGGATAGGCCTCCACGCCCGTAGCGATCACCATGCGTTGCGGACTGTTCCGTCGGATCACCATTGTCGTGGGCGTCACATCGACACCGAAGCGCTGCGCAACCTCGGGCCGGTGGTCGAGGTCGATTTGGGACACCTGCCAACCCATCTCGTCCTGGAAGCGCTGGACGATCGGCCACTGCACGCGGCAATAGCCGCAACTCGTCCGCGAGAACATGACGAGCGCGAACTCGCCGGCGTGTGTGCGCAAATAGGTGCGGCGGACCGCATCCTTTTGGCCCAGCAGTTGGTCGCGTGCGTCGCCCACCATCGGATTGGCCGACTTGGAATTCAGTTCGGGATGCTGGAGCATGGCGAGCTGCGTCACGCCGGCAAAGGCCCGCGCCTTGCGCCGGGCAAAATCCTGCAACCGCCAGAAATTGGCGACCGCATCGACCGTCAACACGGTGGCGGCATAATCGCGCTGTTGCTCGATCAGCTTGCGGATCTTGGGCGGCGTCCATGCCGCAAGCTCGGTCATGGGCGGGATCACCGGCTTCGCCAGCCTGTCCGGGTCAGCGGCTTCGTCTCGGGGTTGCGGCTTTGGCGCCGCGTACCACCAATAGCCTTGCTTTGGTTCCGATCCCGGCGAACCGGTCTGCGCGGCTGTCGGTGACGAGATCAGCGAGATTGCCCCAAGAGCGGCAGGAAGATGCCAGCTCATAGCAGCTTCTCCATCCGCGTGAGGCGATGCAGGGGCACGGGACCAAAATAGCGGCTGTCGAATCCACCCGCATAAGAGGAACCGACATAGACCATGCCGGCGGGGATATGTGGCTCGGTGGGCCGCCAATGACGAAGGCGCTGCCCCTTCCGCCCGACAGGCTTGCTGATCCCGATGAGCTTACCATTGCACCGATACCAGCCATCCCTCGCGCCCGGCGTCATCGAGGGTTTCTCAATCATCTCGATCCTGTCTCCCGGCATGCAGAGTACATATTTGGTGACATCGACCGGGGCAGGGCCGGCAAGGGGATGCCGCAGCTTGAACGACACAAGGTCACCGCGCCGAATGGTGCCCGGCGCCTTGTGGACCAACCAGGCGTCGATCGAGGGCGACATGACCAGCGTGAACCGCGGCAAGGCTGAGCAGGCGACGGCGCTGATCGGCAGGATGATCGCGCAGGCCTGCCAGAAACGACGCGGTTGTGGCGCGGTGTTGGGACCGCCCGCTCCCAATGCCATGGCTGCTTTGCGCGGGGTGGCCCTGATTTCGGGCCATGCCGCCCTAGCGGCGGTCCAGGCGAGCCTGAGCATCGGCCACCTCCTTCGTGCCGCCGAGACGGGCATATTCTTCGAGCAGACCGGACAGGGCAGCGTCGCCAAAGATGATGTGGCGGCTCGCCGGGCTATTATCGTCCCGCTCGCAATAGGGCTGGGTCGGATCGCCCGGTATCAGGCCGAGCGCCGGTACACGCGCGACCCCGTGCTGCCGGAAGACCAGCGGGTCGACGATCAGCTGGACATTGCGCATCGCGCAGGCCGGGCCGTCGCAGCCTGGATCGATCCGCAGCACTTGCGCTGACAGCCTGGCCATCGGACCGATCTTCGTCATCCCGCCCGGCACGCCGCGAAAGGCCATGACGCCGCCGGCTTTTTCGAGCTGTGCCGCATAGGTCCGCAAAATCGGGATGGGCATGGAGGATGAGACAAAAAGCAACGGCACCCAGCCATGTTGCGCCGAGGGTGGCGTGGCACCCGCCAGTCCCGTGATATCCGGCGCCTCCAGTCCCAGGGCCTGACCGAGGCGCTTTGCCATGACCTCCCGCTGGGCTGCGAGGTTGTCCTGACCGGAGGTCAGTGCCGACCGGGCGCGTGCATCCATGACAGGGTCCGGCTTGCGGTTGCGCAGGCCCTCGAACGCGCGGCGCCGTGTCGCCTCTGGAAGATCGGGAAGCCGATCAGGCCCGCGCGCCTCGGCACGATCCTTCTCGCCCGCAACCGCTCCCTTGAGGTGCTGCAAGGCGCTGTCGCCCTGCGCCTGCGCGCGTTGCCGGGCATTGCCCGCGTCCCCTTCACTCTGCGCCTGGCAGGGTGAGGCGACCAGTATCGCCGCTGCAAGAAGCGCGCGGCTAGGGATTGACCGTCTCCATATAGGCATCGATCCTGTCCTTCATATCGATTTGGATGTCCGACTGGACCCGCGCCTCGATGTCGGAATAATATTCGGAGAGATCCATTTTGCTGAAATCCAGCGCCTGGAACTCTTCAGCGGTGAACCCGCGGCAATAGGGCTTCTTCGCCGTGCCCCACCCCACGGCGTTGAAGCTGGCAAGCTGGGGTCGGCCCTGTTCCTGGATGATCCGGCCGAGTTTGGTGTTGAAGCAGCAATGGCTCTTGGCCTTCTGCACGCAGACGCCAAGAATAGTCGACGCGCAGTAGGTGCCGACCTCATGGCACATGCCCGAACCACGGAGCATGCCCACTTCCATATCCTGTTGGTCACAGCCCGAAAGGAGAAAATCCATCATGAAGTTGATGGCGAGGCTGATCGCGATCGACGTCGGATCGATGCCGACGATGATCGCATTGGCACCGGCGCTCGCCGCTTGGGAGGCAGTCGCCCCCGCCTTGAACGCGGTGTAGGCGGCTTTCATGCCGGTCCAGACGCCCTTGGCGATGGCGATCTTGGTGCCGATCGAGGAAATGGATGAGCCCATCCCGTCCTTCACGATCTCGCCGCGATCCTTGCAGCAGTTGGAGAATGTGGTCTTGAGGCCCGCCGGACGGCAACGAACAGCGCGCCCGGCAAAGATCTCGATCGCCCCGAGGCAGTTGCCATCGGCATCGACGGGACCGTCATTGGGGGCGCCGGGATCGTCGACGACCGGATCCTCCTCCTCGATGCCGCCGCCGATCACCGATGTGCAGGCATGGGGCGAGCAACTGGGCGTTCCTCCGCCAATGGGTGTTGCGCACGGATATTGGCTGCCCAGCGGACAGCTATAGGCGCCGACCGCATCGGCGACACAGGCGGCCTGCTGGATCGGACAGAGATAGCTGCCGTCGGTCATCTCGGAACATTGGGCGGTTTCCCCCGGGGTCTCGGCATCGCCGCTGCCATCGAGGTCGGCGGCGCAGAGTGGCTGCGCCTGGGCCGGCGTCATCGTGAGCGCAAGGCTGGACGCCAGCAGCAAGGTGGCCAACAAGGAAAGGCGCCACCGCATCAGCGTGTCTCCGCCGTGCAGGCGAGGTCAGCGCCGGCCAGGCGCACGGTCTGCATCATGACGACGGCTTCGGGAAAATCGTCGAGACAGCCGCAGGCCGAAACCAGCTCTTCCCCCTGCCCAAGTGGGCAGACATTGTCCGCTGAGCAGCTGTGGTAAAATATGTCCCAGCCGGCCGGGTCATTTTGCCTGACGCCGACGACACCGTCTATCGCCACATCGCTATTGGCCTTGGGCGCTCGGGTCTTGCAGATGGGCTCGCAGGCGGTAACGGAACCCCGTTCGGGCATGGAGAAGGGACGGGTCGAGGCCGAAACCATGCCGCTGGCATCGGTCGTCCGGTCCGCCAGCAGCGTTTCGGTCGAGTGGTCGATGATATACGCGCCGCGGCTGAGGTCCGGTGCGCCGGCGTCTGCCTGGTCGATGACGCATGCATATTGGCGTGCGCGTTCGAAGAAGTCGCGCGTATATTGGAAACTGCATGCCCCCGTGCCGAACAGACGGGTGGAGGGCAGGGGCTTGATGCCGGTGTTGACGCCATTCCTGAAGGTCACGACACCATCGACCGTCTCGCTCACAAGATGACAGGCGGGATCGGCGGCATAGCCCGAGCATAGATCGACCAGCCGCTCGCTGACCTCGCAGGACGTGTCGACCTGCACTTCGAGAGTGACATAGCCCCAATTGCCGTCGCCGCCACCCCGCACCCGCGCGCCGACTATTGTCGCGCCGCTGCGCAGCTGGGAGGTGATGTCGATGGCGGACCTGTTGTACCAGGGATCGTCGCTGATACGGCAGTCGCCCGAGGGCAAGGCCTCCCCCAGCCAGGGGCGCTTTCCCGCATAACCCACGATCTGGCCGTTGACCCTTGCCTGGACCCAGTCGTCCGCGCCCATTTCAACGATGCGCGCGGAGCGTATCCGCGCCGGAGCCAGGGGATCGAAAGTCGCGCTGTAGATTGGGGGCACGCTGCCACATGTGCCGGAGCCGCGAATTTCATAACGCCGGCAGCCGGTTCCGCAGCTGGTGACCGCGGCGATCGAACCACGCACCGCGAGGATATCGTCGAAGCCCCATGCCTTGACCGTGATGTCGCGCTCGATCGCGCAGTTGCGGGTCTGCTGCGCTTTACCGTTGCCGGCCGCGGAACCGGCCAGGGTCTGGAAGACGCTGCTTGCCTGCGAGACGGAATAGGCGTCGCCCTGGATCGCGGTGGGGTTGCTCCGATAACTGGTCGCCGAAAGCTGGGGCTGAGCCGTGCAGGCCGTGGTCTGCGCTCCAGTATAGCGGATCAGTGGACCATCGATGGAAGCCTGGGCTACGCCGATACGGGGATCGGCGGTGGTGAGCGCCCCGACAACGCCGCCACCCAGATCCTTGAGGATCGAGGCCATATTGCCCCAGGAGAGATTGGCGCCGCAGCTGTTGTTGACGCAATAGCAGCCGGCAAGGGCCGTGAGATCGACCTCGCCAAGCTTGAGATTGCCGCTGCTGCCGACCTCCCATTGAAACGGGCGGCATTGGTTCCAACTGCCCGGCGCACAGGAGATGATGCCATTGGCGCAGATGCCCGATACGGGTACGGGCACGTTCAGCGTTTCGTCGAACGAGCCGTCGAGATCCTTGTCGCGCGAGATGCGCAGCGTGCCGATATCGCCGGTCGAGGCGGGTTGGGCGAGCAGTTCGAGCAGCGTCGCGGTCTTCTGGCAGGCGATATTCGGCGCGAAGCTCTTGCTGTTGTCGATGGTGCTGACCGGCTGGCCGGCAAGACTGGGGGTGAGATAATTGCTTTGCAGGGCATCGCTGTCGCCGGTCTTCGTTCGCGATGCGGTGGCCGCGCTGCGTGCGCGCTCCTCCATCGTCTGCGCCTGGGTGACGGCGGGAAGGCAGATGGCGATGCCCGCTGAGAGGAGGAGCGCGTGACACTTCATGACGCGGCATCCGGGGCGGCGCGCGACATGCGGCGCAGTCGGAAGCAGTGGGACACGCCCGATGCCCCGACGTCACCCAGTACGCGAAAGGCGGCCTGGCCTCCTATGGTGGTCAGCACGGCCACCACGACGGCGGGCCGGAGAGGGGTTTTGCCCACCGCCGACAGGGGTTCGGCGGCCGTGCTGACCATAGGTGGAGCGATGCCGCAGGGGGACCGCGGCATCGCTCCGTCCTCGCGCCGCGCGGGACAGCCACCATGGCTGTGGCGGGCAGAGCAGGCAAAAGCCCGCATCGGTGCGAGGGATGGGGGAAGGGACCGGCTCACGGGGTCGAAACTCCCGCGCAGCAGATCACCTTTTCAAAAGCCATGAACTGGGCGTTGTCCTTGCCGGGCGCATGTTTGCCCGAAGACCAGAGCGCACCGGGGCGGCCGATATTGACGCATTTGCCGCCCTTGACCGGCTCCATGATCTGGAGCTTGTAGCGGCTCTTGGTCCAGATCGGCTGGGGCTTGAACGAGCAGCCATCGGCGGAAGAAATGGTCAGCGCACCGAGCCGCCCCATCATGAAGGTGCCGCGCGCCGCGATGCCGGCCCAGGCTTCGACCGAGTCATCGAAATGGATGTCGCCCGCGACCGGATAGGTCGCGCCCCAGCTTCCCATGCACCAGAAAAGGGGATCGATGACCTTGCCGGCGGCAGCCGCCGCGCTATCGGCCATGCAGGCCAGCCCTGCGGCGGGATTGCCGAACAAGATGCCCTCGGGCTGGATGATCGCGCCCAAAGTCCCCGACTGCCAGGTCGGCAGCACCTCGGTGATCATGGCGACGTCGAAGCCGTCATCCTCGATGCAGGGGAGGTCCGTGAACATGTCCAGCATCTTCCAGACCGGGGAAATATAATAATGCATCTGCGCGAACATCTTGCGCGTGTTGGTGCCGTCGGCGATGCTGCTCTGGCTCCCCTGGAGCTTGCCGCCGGTGGGCATGAGGTCGGCGCCCAGCGCCATCATGCAACCGGGTTCTGTAACGACGTCGATCATCCGGTTGGGCGACCAGAAGCTCACTTTCACGCCGAACCAGAAGGTGGTGCCCTTCCGACAGGCGCAGAGCGGCTTGGAGGCGGACTGGGCGTCCAGTTCCTTATCGAGCTTGTCGAAGCTGCCGACCCGGACGCCCCCGATGGTGATGGGGAAGATGCAGGTCCAGCGCACCTTGGTGATGGGATTGAAGATCGTTCCCGCCTCGCATTTGGAGGCATGGGCCGGCGTCGATACCAGCATAGCCAGACCCCCCATGCCAAGGCACAGCATCTGCTTCATCGGACGAGTCGCTATGAAGTCGATCGATCTTGAAATGTGCGCCCGCAAGGCGTACATGATATGCGGAACAGTGAAGATGAGGCTTTGGCGATGCAAGCGTGTGATGACGCAGCGGGTGCAATCAACGAGCGGAGCACGGTGCGTATGAATTTTCGTACCAAGCCGCATATCAAGCAGGCGATTCAGCAGGCTGCGGCGTGGTGTGGTGTCGATGATTCCGTATTCGTTATGAACGCCGCGTATAAGGCGGCACTGGAGACGATCCAGACGCACGAGCGTACGATTTTGAGCCGGAAGGATTATGAATCGATTCTCAATGCCTTCGAGAATCCGGGTCCGCCCTCGGATGCTCTGCGCGAAGCCTTCGCCCGGCATGACCAGATGATCGAAAGCCGATAAGAGCGAGGTTTCGTGACTGATAAGGGGATGATCATCGAGCCGCTTGATCCGGTGCGGCACGACCGGGCGGCTTTTTCGTCCGGGATTGATCAAGTCGACAATTATTTGCGCAAGACGGCAAGCAAGCTGGCCCGAGCGGACAATGTGCGGGCGTTTGTCCTTCTGTCTCCCGAAGGGGAGCTTTTGGGCTTTTACACGTTGAACGCGCACAGTGTCGATTATTCCCACCTGCCCGCTTCTTTTACGCGTAACCGGCCGGGGCATGGTCAGATACCCGCTGCGTTCATATCGATGATCGGGGTCGATGCCCGTTTCCAGGGCAAGGGATTTGGAGGCCTCTTGCTTGCCGACGCTCTCAAGAGGATCGGACGCGCCGCGATGGATGTCGGAATCGCCCTTGTGCTCCTCGACATTCTCGACTGTGGCGATCCGGCGAAGGTCGAGAAGCGCAAGCAGCTCTATATGCGTTATGGGTTCCAGCCCTTGCCCGACGTGCCTCTGCGCCTCCACCTTCCTGTCGCAAAGATCCACGCATTGCTGAACATCCCATAGGTTGCGGCGCGGGAGACGCGCTTTGAGCCGTTCGCTACACCGCGTGCAGACTGGACGGCATTCGGCCAATTGCGCGGTGGGCATGTTGGAACGAATCATTGCCGCTCCCCTTTTCGCTGGTCGACGGCCTCAAATTCGTGGAGTTCGAGCTTCTTGCCGACCTGGGAGACGATGACGGGCGCCACGGTCAGGCCCAGCCGCTCCTTCACGCGCTCCTCAAGAATGAACAGCGCCCGCCCGGTTCGCTCGGAAAGTTCGAGCGCGTCGCCCCCCGTCAGCAGGATGAAATCGGTGAGCCGGGCATGGTCGAGCGCCCAGCCAAGGTTTCGCGGATGGACGATGACGAGACGCTGCGGCAACGAGACATAGTCGAGCGGGTTGAAGGTGAAACCCTTGGGATAAAGCAGCTTGCCGTCAGGCAGGCGGATTTCGTCGGGCAGGGTGTAGAAGGGCACGACGAAGCGGGTCCGGTCCTGTCGGGCGTTTCCGAGCGACGCAGCGCGTAGCGCTGACCAGTTCGCGCGCGGACCAAATTGAGCCGCCATATTGGTAGGTTGTCGCGCGGCCCGCGCTTCGATCTCCGCGAGCGCGTCAGGCTCGGCTATGGGCCAAGTCCGCCCGATCGTCGCGGTGTCCGCGATGGCCGCAGGAACAACCAGCACACAACAGCCTATCGCCATGCCTGCAATGAGGGTGCGGTGGATCATGACCGCCCGCCTCCACGCCACGCATGATTGCGCAGCCGATAGGGCCGCCAGACCCGGCCTTCCTCCTCATCTCCACCGCGGATCGCCGTGATGATGGCGGCGAGCCCCAGTAGGCCAGCAGCACCGACGATGCACCGCAATCCCATGTCCAGTTCCGTCGCCGACCACAGCACCAGCCCCGCCTGGATCGTCAGCAGCAGATGCGTGCCGACAATCATGCGTATGGCGGGCTGTCCAGGACGGGATGAAAAGAGGCCGGTCATGGCCGTTTCCAGGCAGCGAGAAGATTGGAGCGCCTGGCTTTCCAGCTGCGCAACGCTGCGAGGCATTTCCCCGTCAAGCCGGTGAGCAGGATGAGCAGAAGGCCTGTGTTGAGGCAGGTAGCGCCGATCAGCAGCGCGCCGCGCGCGATCAGCATCGGTGGCTGGTGCAGCATCAGGCCGGTCACAATCACCAGGCTGGTCAGCAGGATGGTTTCGATCACCATCAGCCGGAAGCGCCATCGTATGGCTTCGGCCTCCGCGCGGATCGCGACCCGGGCCTCGATGATCCGCTCGATCTCGGCATCCTTGCCGAACCCCAGGGGCAATTGATCGGGATGGGTGGAAGGCTTGCGCATCATGCTGCCCCTCCATCTTGCATTGCAGGCAGGATTTCGGCGGGATCGACCCCGGCCAGCTCGCACACGGCTTCGAGTGGACTGCGCCCGGCGCGGATCAGCGCCTCGAAGGCCGCCACCTCCTGCGGCGCGCTGGTGTTGATCCAATAGGAAAAGGGGTCCACCACCAGCCGGGCCACGCCCAGTCCCAGGGGAGAGTCGATGAAGATCTCGCTATAATGGGGTTTGGCGTTACGGACGGATTTCAACAGATCGAGGACAAATCCGGAATAGTCGAGGATCTTGTTCTCGACCGCCTGGGCATAGGTCGAACCCTGAAGCAGGAACCGCGTCGCTGCATTTTCGAGGATCACCTGTCCGGTGCCGCCGAAGAGCAGAAGGTCGTTCATGCTCTGGAGGACAACACCGAAACTGCCCTGATATTTGCGCGCGCGGCGATAGCCCTGGCCGAAAGCTTCGGCGAGCCGCGACAAGTCCTGGCCCTCGCTCCGGGTCATGAACTGCGCGGCTTCATCGCACAGGACAAAGCGCGGCCGGTCGCGCGCGGACAGATAGAGTTCCTGGGTGACCGCGTTCACCACGACCATGACGATGACGTTGAACAGGTCCGGCATGGCTTTGAGCCGCTCAAGCTCCAGCACGACAAACTCGTCGTTGCTGATGTCGAAGGTCGAGGGACCGTTGAAGAAATGGCCATAGGCGCCGTCACTGCCGAAATCGCGCAGGTTGAAGGCGAGTTCCCGCGCGGCCGGCACCAGATGGTCGACCCGGTCGAGATCGGACGCTGCAAATTGCGGATAGGCGCCGAGCCAGGCCCGGACGCTGTCTATCCCTTCCTCGGCATGACCTTCGTCGATCGTCCACTGCACAGCGGACTTGAGCAGATTCCATTCCGACGTCGTGACGCCCTTGCGCGTTGCGGCATTGGCCATTTCCGCGACGATCGCGACCGCCATGGAGATCGCGGACTGGCGATCATCGCCATCAAGCGCGAAGCCCATGTCGAACGGATTGAGCACGAGCTTCTCTTCGCCAATATCGATATAGCGGCCCGAGCACAGGGTGCAGAGTTTGCGATAGCTGCCGCCAATATCGATGATGCGGATAAGCGACCCTTGCGCATAATATTGCTGACAGAGATTGTTGAGGAGGAAGCTCTTCCCCGCGCCGCTCTCGGCCGAGACGATGAAATTATAATTGTTGATGCGCGGATCGAAAAGATCGAGCGTGATGAGCTGGCCCTTGCGGCCGGTATAAAGAAGGGCCGGGCGACCGCCGCCGCGAAAGTCGGTCTGCACCGGCGCCAGCAGCACGGCGGCTTTGACCGGCATGCGGAAATCGCGTTCCAGCATCCGCATCGTGCGTTTTTCGGGATAGAGCCCGAAGGGGAGGCTCATCGGCAACAGGACCGGATTGAGATAGCTCTCCTCCTGCATCATCCAGGGGAGCGGCTCGCTCTCCCACAGGCGCTTGGCGCGCGCCGCCATTTCCCGCGCGTCGGCGCTGGTGCGGCCGAAGACCCAGACCATCGGGATCACCGAAAGGAAGCGGCTGTTGCCCGCCTCATCGAGCACCCAACCGATTTCCTCGATCTGCTTGCCGACCTCGACCGCGAAGCTGCCCGCCGCCTTCTGCGCGGAGAGGATCTGGGCGCGCTTGTGAATCTCGAACTGGCTGTGATCGAACAGGATGTTGAGCGTGAAGAGAAAAGGGCCGCCAATCTGGTCGCTGTCCTCGGCCGCCCCGCGCATCCCGCCCAGCAGGCGATTGGCGCGCTCGGCGGTGATGCGCCGTGCCGGCGCCCTTGGCGTCAGGCAGCGCGCCACCTGATTGCCCAGATGCACTTCCGGGCCGTCGAACAGCAGGTCGGGGCCTGCATCGATGATCTGCTTGCGAACAGGCGGGGCGGGCTGGCCGTCACTGCCATCGGCGAACACGCCTGGCGCGGCATCGAAGAGACCGTTGAAGATCCGGCGATAGAAGCTGACCAGTTCCTCGGGCGGCAGACGGCGGATACCAAGCTTGGCGAGCTGTTCCTCGATCTGGCGGCGCAGGTCATGGCCAAGTTCCACCCGCGTCTTGATCGAGAGGAACAGCCGAAAATTGCGCACCGGGATGCCATGAAGCGCGTCGAGCCCCTCGGTTCCGGCGCGCAGATAATCGGCGGTGCGCCGCGCCGATGCCTGGATCAGAGGATCGGGCCGGGTCTTCATATCCAGGAAGGCATCGAGCGCATGGTCGATCAGCGGATCGGCAAAACCGTGGAGCTGCAACACCGTCCCATCGGGAAAATGGATGTTGAGGAGGCCCAGCAAGGCCTGATGGACATGAGCGAACATATAGGCCGACGGGATCAGCTCCCAGGCATGGCCCCAGCCATCGTCGATGCAGAGAAAGGCTTCCTCCTCTTCGTTCCAGGCGACGAGCGGCAGAAAATCGGAATAGGCGTCGCGCGCGACGGCGCGATGCAGGTCCGACCGGGTGAGGCCGCCGCCATGGCGGGTACCGAGCGCGATCATGGCCGTGCCTCCTCAGGCGTAGCGGGGATATCGGCGGGCTCGCCCTCGACGGCGCGGTCGGACGCGCCCTTGTCCCTCACCTGTTCCAGCACCGGCACGCCCGTCGCGGACTGGACCGGGCTCACCAGATAATCGCCCACCACCCATTGGGGCCTCTCGAGGATCGAATAGACATAGCGCGGCATGTAGAGCCGGTCGGGCCGCTCGCGGTCGGCATAGGGCAGGATCAGCGTGCGCACCGTGCGGCCGGGGCGCAGCATCGGCGTGACCGGCGCATCGACCAGGCCCTGCAACTCCCGATAGACGCTGTCGCGATAGCCAAGATAGGGGGATGGGCCTGTCTTGCCCCGCTTGGTGGCACTGCTTGTCCCGGTACCGTCTCCCTGGCTGAGAAGAGCCTTGTCATGGGTGACCGCGGGATCGGAGCGGGATGGCACGCCAGCCACCGCATCGGCATAGGCCTTGTCGGGATGGATGCACTGCCCATGGTCGCTATTCTTGCAGCTGAACTTCTCGCTGTAGGGCGACATGACCGAGCCAATGGTGGAACAGCCCGCGAGCAGCAGAGCCATGCCGAGCAGCGCTGGCGATCCAGCCCGGCGCGCAGCACCAACGGGCGTGTCAGGCATGGGGCGAATGCCCCTCAAAAGACGATATGCCATCAGAATTTGCTCCCTGCGCTGGGTTTGATGTCGAGGGTCACGCCCTCCTGGATGACCACCACCACCTCCTTGGCGGCGCCGACCTCGACGATGGGGCCAGCCTGGCGCGCAAGGTCGAGATAGAAATCGGTGAGCTTGTCGGAGGATTTGGAAAGGCCGCCGGCAATGCCGCTCTTTGCGGCATCGGTCGCATCGAGCGTGCGGACCGAACCCAGGGCGGAGGTGGAGAGGTCCCCGAAGCTGTTTTCGACTGAACTGGTAAAGCCGCTCACGGTCCCGGCGATGAAGGATCGGGCCAGCGCCGCGCCGGCGCGGGTCACGACCTTGCCCGAAAGCCCCTTCTTTCCATCGGTGTCGACGAAGAAGCCCTTGATGGGCTGATCGACGACGGACCGCTCGTCGAAATCGACGCAGGAGAGCGACACCAGCTGGACCTCGACCCGTTCCTTGGCGAGGCTGCCGGTGGCATTGCCGATGACAAAGCAGCCGGCAAGATTGGCTTTCACATCATTGGGCAGCACGGCGGGGGCCTGCACGCGGGCGATCAGCGGTTCCGGGTTCGAGGTCGCGTCCCGGCTGGCCAGTGCGTCGATCCCGGTCAGGAGCCGTGCCTTCATGAAACCAGGCGGTAAATAGATGGTCCGCGACTTTTTTCCGTTGCCGGACCCGGCGCCCTCCTTGTTTGCGGCGGGGATGATGGCGCTGGTGGCAGCGCCAATCGAACCGACGGTCTTCTCGACTGGGGGCGCGGGCGGCGCGGCCGGAGCGACCGGCGGTACAGGCGGCGGGATCGACCCCATCGCGCTGTCCAGCTCCGCGTCGCTGGGTGGCGGCGGGAAGGCCGGCAATGTGCCCGTCATGGCCGACGGCAGATCGCCACCATCGGTCGACGTGCCGCCGACCTTGCTGCCGGGCATGACCTTGCCCTCCTCGATCGCGGTGATGCGATCGCCCAGCAGGGATTGGCCGTCGAGCACCTTTTGCAGGTCACCGCGCAGCTTGGTTTCCAGACTATCACCGCGCAGGCCCGCGCCCATGTCCAGCTTCGAGGCTGCGGGCAGATCGGGCTTGTCGTCGGAGGAACCGCTGGACGCTGTGTAGAGACCATAGCCCAGGATCGCGACCGCTGCTCCCACGCCCACCTGCTTGGCGCGCAGTTTCTGTCTTGCCGACATGGCGCGCCAGTGGGTTTTCAGGTCGAGCAGGGCCGGGCCGCGAACGGCGCCCTGATCCTTTGCTTGCCCTTGCTTTCCGTCCCTGGCCTCATTTTGATCTTTCGGGGGGCGAGAAAAGCCTTTGATCGGGGCGCCAAGATCCTGCGGGGTTTCTTTCCCGCCTTGCTTCTTCTCGTTCATTGGTTTGCTCCCCGCCGTACGATGATGAGGCGGGCGGTCTCTCCGGCTTTGAGCGAAAGACGATCGGCGCTGACCGCAAAGACGCGGGCACCAAAGGCGCGGTCGAGGAACAGCCGCTCATCAAGGCCGAGGTCCGCGTCCGCTTCGACCCGATATTCCGATGCCGAAAGACCGGAACCCTCTATCTCGACCCGTCGGCGTTCGATGATTCGCGCGGCGGGAAGGGAGGGCAGCACGACCCGCTCGGCCTTGGGCGCGACGGCGGTGAAGCTCGCCGGGATACGGTCCTGGAGCATAGCGAGCGTGATCGAGACGGCGCGCTCCTCCTCGACCAGCGGCCCCAGCAATTCGTCATTGGCCTTGGCGCGCTGCGCGCTGCCCGGCACCAGGGTGACGGTCTGGGCGGGAATGTCCGAGGGCTCGGTATAGAGCGGATAGATGGCGCCATTGCAGGAAATGAAGAATTCGGACGGCGCGGTCACATAGCTGCGCGTGACGGCACCGGCGTCATCGACTTCCTTCACCAGGAATTTGATCCAGGCGTCCGCGCCGCCCTTCTCGACCGCGATCGCCTTTTCCGCCGAGAATTTGACGTCCTCGATCTCGCCGCCTGTACAGATCACATGATTGACGTCGCGGTTCGACAGCCGGATCGTGCTGGTCTGATCGGGCAGCGCGACGATGGACTGGGCGAAGACCGGCGCCGACGCGATCATGGCCAGCAGGGCGGCGGACGCGCGCAGGGGTTTACCGAAGCTCGGCATCGAATTTTTCCTCCGAAAGGCGGGTGATCCAGAAGCGGCCGTTCTCGACGCCGTAGCCGATGCGCAGCGTGCCCCGGAATTTGCGGATCACGCCGCCGATGAT
This sequence comes from Sphingobium sp. TB-6, assembly GCF_012927365.1. Lineage (NCBI taxonomy): Bacteria > Pseudomonadati > Pseudomonadota > Alphaproteobacteria > Sphingomonadales > Sphingobiaceae > Sphingobium > Sphingobium sp. TB-6. The sequence continues at coordinate 310,578 of NZ_JABBGL010000001.1, forward strand.
GCGGACCTTCTCGACCGGAACGATGATGTCCCTGTCGGTCCAGCTGACCGGCTGGTCGGGACGGATATAGGTGGCGATCGACAGGGTCGGGTTTTTGGAAAGCTCGTCCAGCACTGCGTTGAGGCTGTCGCGCATACTGTTATAGGCGTTCGGATGGACGATCGAGAGCAGCTCCTGGAACTGCGGATCTGCCGAATAGGCGGAATAGGTGCCCGAGAGCGCGACGATGTTGCGCGTCATGGTGCGCAGATAGTCCGTCGAGGGTTTCGAGCCCGTCACATAGAGATCGCCGCCCGTGCCAAAGGGCACGACCACGGTGCGCCGGTTCTGGTCGGTCGAATAGACCACCGCGCCCAGCACCGCCGTGATGCCGAACAGGCCCACAATCGCGAATTTGAGCAGGCGGTTCTCCTCGAAGAGATTGGAGGAGCCCTGGAGATAGCGGTGGATGCCGAAGCTCGCTGGTTTGCCCAGGAGCGGATCGACCTCGGAGCCGGTTCGGTTTGAAAAGAGCGACATGGCTTTAAGCCTCACTCATAAAAGCGGGTCTGGGTTGGACCTGGATAATGGCGGAAGCCAAGCAGGCCCCAGCGCCAGGCGAGATGGGCCAGAAACCCGCGGGGTGTGCTGCGCTTCCAGGGGATGAAAAGGAGAAGGGCAAAGACGAGCGCCCATCCGATCAGCCCGCCGACGATGACGGCGACGAAGATGGTCGAGACCACCAGGATGAACTCGTCCGATCCGAACCATAGGATCTGGACCGGCCGATGCAGATACTGGGGCAGGCGTTCGTCCATTGTCCCTTCTCCTCCTGCTTCATCTCCCCGGCATGAGCTCGGGGTTTCCCGGGAGCCATCATTGGCTTCCAGGCTCGGGGGCGTGGGTTGCGTGAGAGTGTGGCGACCCGCGCCGATCAGTTCAGATGGTCATGCCGAAGGTCTGGAGGATCGAATCCGCCTTGATGAGGCAGACCGCCGCCACGATCGTCGGGATGCCGATCATGATGTTGGAAAAGAGGCGCGAGACGCCGAACAGGAAGGCCGCGACGCCGCCGACAAAGCCCAGCGGTCCCTTGACGCCCTGGTTCACGACGATGTCGTAAATGTCGTAGCCAAGGTCGCCGGCGGCGGGCGCCGTGAAAGCATGGGCGATCCCCGTGGCCGCAAATATGGCCAGGAGAGCGGCGATCGAATAGTCGGCAGCGGAAAGGCTGCGTCGTCCAAGGGCTTTGATCATGTCATACTCCATGTGCAAGAAGGAGCCGTCCGCTTGGGATATGTGCCGGCGAGGGACCTCGTAGGCTGCCGATGATCGTGTCGGACGGCTCCTGAGGGCCGCGATCGCCGGCATTCCGTTCCGCATGGTCCACGCGGGACGCCGCGTGGTCCAGGCAGCCGCCAGATAAGGGGAAGGGTTAGCGCTGCGCATGGGTGGACGCCTTCGCCGCATAGGCTTGTCCGAGAAACGCCTCGATCTCCGCCTGGTCGAAACCCGAGATGATCTTGCCGCCCACGATGAGGGTCGGCGTACCGCTGACGCCCACCTTTTTCACCAGTGCCGCGTCGGCTTCCACCTTGGCGCGACCTTCCGGGCATGTCAGCAGGGCAGGGGGCTTCGCGCCGGCATAGAGGGCCTTGAAGCTAGCCTCCCTGTCGGGCGCGCAGAGGATATGTTCCGCCTTGGTCGCGGCCTCGGGGTGGATGCCTGAGACGAAATAGACAAGGCGCCGCACGGGCTTTCCTTCCGCTGCCTTGGCCGTCCAGAAGCGATCGAGCGCGCGGCAATAGGGACAATCGGGATCGGTGAATTCGATCACCGAAGGCGCGTCCTTTGGGCCAATCTCCAGCGCCTGTTTGGGATCGATCGCGGCAAGCTGCCGCTGCGCTCGCGCATCCTGGGCCAGCGCCGTCACATTGACGCCGTTGCGGTCATAGACCGTCGCGAAAAGGATATGCTCGCTCTCCGGAGCATAATAGAGCATGCGGCTGCCCGCGCTTGCCTGGTAGATCGGCCCCTTGACCGGCGCTGGCTCGAACCCCTCGAACTGAAGGTTGGTGAAGCTCTGGCGGAGCTTCTGCTCGGCGTCCTGCGCCGCTTTTTGCAGCAGCTGCACATCGTCGGGCTTTGCCTGGGCTTGGGCGCCGCCGATGCTGACGCCTAGGAGCAGGGCCGCGCCGGCCGCCTGTGAGAAACTCATCCGGCGGCTCATTGCGTGCCTCCGCTGTTCTGCGTGATCGCGCGAGCAATATCGGCATCGATGCGGATGCTGCTGCCGACGGCCATTGCGCTGCCGGGCGGCGTGAATGCCGGTTCGGCAGCTGGGAGGGCAACGATCTGGAATGCGTCGCTCGCCTGAATGATGCGCAGTCGGTCGGGCAGATCCGTCGAAGCCAAGCGGAGTGGTTTTGCGCTCGCCGGGTTTGCGGCGAGCGCCAGGCTCAGGCAGGCGCCAAGGACAGGCGGAGATTGGACCATGACGGTACTCCAGGCAAGCGGCAAATCCTCTCGGACGCCTTTTTTTGAGGGCGGGATCGGTGGGCGGAAGCTCTGTACAAATTGCCGGAACATGCTTCCCAGTCATCGACCGTGAGACGAGTTGTTCACAGCTTGAAAAGGCGCGCAAGGGGCAGGGCACTGTTGTGCCGATTGCGGCATTCATCTTCCGGAAGCGGCATATAAATGCCGCTTTCCTTGTCAAAAATCGGCTTTATTCTCCGTTCGGGTCGTCATCATCATGAGTACCAACCTCGAATCGGATGAGGGAGACATCATGACAGAACGCCAATCGAGAACGTACAAACTATGCCTTTCGCCTGAGGGCACCGATCTCTTCCTGGTTTGCCATGCACGTCTGGCAAAACTCGCGAACAGCCTGATTTCCTATGGCTCGACACTGTATGTAGCCATATTGATCGCGGAAGCGTCGGATGCATCGGAGATTGCTGCCGAACTCGAACTCCCCCATTTGCGACGGCTGATCGGGAAAAGGGAGCATTTTGTCGGGGCGTCCGATCGATTGCAGCGAATCGCGGGCAAGATCAGCGATCGCCTGGAAAGATCGGATCATCTTGGCGATCGGCCAACAAAGAACGCCCTTTATGCAGCCTGTATCGCGCTCATGGCCGCCAGCGAGGACAAGACCCTGCGAGCGGCGTATAGCCGAATGAGCGATCTTCTGGCAGATAAGTGAGCAGGATCAGGCTTTGGTCATCGAAGAGCCTGACGGTAATTGCTCCCAAAATGAGAACGATAATATTTGACGCACCGAGGGTTTCACACAACAAGTTGAAACAGTCGGAATGTGCATGGAAGCTTTGAGGAACATTCAGGGAGAACCTGATGATGTCGACTCAGAGCAGGCGGCCGGGTAGCCGCGCCGCTATTCTAGCCGAGGTCAAACAGATCTCGGGCCGCCGCATCGAGGAAAGGCGGCGGGACAAGCGCATGACGCAGAAGCAGCTGGCAGCCCAGGTTGGGATGGGTGAACGCTGGCTCCGGGAAGTCGAATCGGGAAGTCCCAAGTCCCGGCTCGACGACCATTTGCGGTGCGCGCACGGTCTTGGATTGTCGGCATCGCATCTCCTCTTGCCAATGTTGTTTCTGGAGCATCAGATGCACTTTCCACGACAGATTTTCGATGAGGACATGCATGAACTGGAGGCTGGATGCATCGAGTTTATTGCGAGCTATCGTCTGAAACCATTCCTCCGTTCAATCCCGATTCCACTTACGGATGAGGGCATCGACAGGGAGGCCTGAGCGCCATGTCGCCCGATGCTGTTACGGCCGATCGCGTCTATCGCGAATTGAAGCGGCAAATCATGGTAGGAGAATTGCGCCCAGGAGCAGTTCTTATACTGAGCCAGATTGCTGATAGCGCTGGAACCAGTGTCTCTCCGGTACGCGACGCAATATTGCGCATGGTCGGCGAACGTCTTCTCGAGATGCAAGGCGGAGGGGGATTTGCCGTTCCTCCTCTCACGCATGACCGCATAAGCTGTTTTTATGCCTGGCACGGCGATCTTCTTCGTATCATTGTTCGCGCTATCAATGACCCCATCGAGATCGGCGAGTTTCCGGTCTATGATCAAGGTAAGACAAGCGATGAACATCATCATCTGGCGAACCTGGCTGATGAGCTCTTCGCGTCATTGGCGGCATGTTCGCATAATCCGGAACATCTCCACGCTGTCCTTGCCCTGGAAGCGCGGCTGCACTTGATTCGGATCCATGAAAATGTGCTGCCGCGGTGTCTTTCCGAGTTGGAATCCCTATGGAATCTCGTGCGTTCGAGGAACAAACATTCCATCAGAACGGCCCTTTGGCATTATCATCGCCGACGTTTGTTGAACGTAGAGACGATTTTTTCGGCCATGATGAAGAATGGATTCATAGAATGAGAACGGAAATCCGTATCATTCAGCTATTATCGTGGCGAGAATCACAATCACTCTGCAATGTCCAGCATATATGTTGTCAAATTGGGAACGTATATGGTCGGCCGTTTCTTCATCCTGCCCTAAAATCATCAGGCCGCAATCAAGCGGTATCTGAAGGAAGCAATCATGGAACGTGACTTCGAACGGAATGAAGCGCTGATCGACCTCGGATCGGCTGTCGAGCAGACCAAGGGGATCGAGGGCAAGGCGCGCGATGTGGACCAGTCGCCCCTGACCGGCATGGGTATATTGGACGAGTGATCCGACCCGGGAGGGCACACATAGGCTATGCGTGCCCTCCCATCACGATCCGAGGTGGCGATGACTTACGCTTTGCGAGAGAATTTGCATTTTTCTGATCTTGGTCAGCATATCATCTTTCTGGATGTGTCGTCTGGCCGGTATTTCACGATTCCTTCGACCTGGAATCGGGCATTTCGTACTATCGTTCGGGGAGAGAACGGCTCCATCAACCTGCGCGAGGTGCAGCGGCTGCGAGATGCCCGGCTAATCGAGCCATCGGAGAAAGCCGCGGAGGAATCCCTTCGCGCAGTACCCATAATGCCGATCAGATCCCTTCTCGACGAGCGACCCCAACGAGCAAGCAGCTATTTGACCGCGCGCGTGGCCTGGTCGCAGTGGCAGGCTTGCCGGGACTTGCGGCATCATGGCATGCATTGCCTCGCAAAGGAGGTCGCCGCATCGCCGGTGAAGGCCTGTGAACCTCTGAGGGCTGGTGAAATCGCAAACCGCCTGGGATGGGCTTTCGTGCAATCGGCTTTCATCATGACCGGGGCGGACCAATGCCTCGTTCGCTCTCTTGCCCTTGCAAGACTGCTGCGCCGTCGCAATATCGCAGCCTCGCTCGTGCTTGGCGTTACGGCCAGCCCATTTTCCGCCCATGCCTGGGTCCAGCGAGGGGATCTCCTTTTGAACGATCGGGTGGAGCGGATTCGGACGTTCAGTCCGATAGTGAGCCTCTGATGGCGGCGCGTTATCTCATCGCCAGCACCGATTGTTCGGACCGACGGCGCGCCATTGCCGCGTCTGTTGGTCGCCGGGGACTGAAGCTTGCCTGGCAATCTGACCAACTCATGCTCTTCCTGTCGAACGACACACCTGTGCAGATTGTCGAAGGGGTGAACTTCATCGGCATCGGGCGCATTTTTTCGCAAATGGACTTCCGGCCGATGGACCTCGCGAAATGGACCGACGGCAATGAGCGAACATCCCCTCTGTCCGATCTGCTCGAGCAGGGATGGGGGCAATATGTCGCGGTGAAGCATGGGCGCGAAGGCGCACAGATCCTGCGCGATCCTTCAGGCGGCTTGCCCTGCTACCATGTGAGCGGGGACGGCTGCCACGCGGCGGCATCGGATGTCGGATTGCTCGTTGTCGCCGGTTTGCTGCGCCCCGCGGTCAATTATGACTATATTCTCCATCAGTTCCGATATCCCAATCAGCGATCCCCCTCGACAGCATTGGTCGGTGCAAGGGAAGTGTTGCCAGGGTTCGTGCTGGATTGGCAGGGAGCGATGGCCACGGAAACATCTTTATGGTCACCATGGAAGCATGCCGCCCGCAGATTTGAGGGGGGCCTGGATCAGGCGGCGCTTCGCTTGCGGGACATCACCGACAAATGCATCAAAGCTTTGGGCCGATCCACGGCAAGCCCTATATTGATCGGTGTCTCTGGCGGACTCGACTCATCGATCATCGCCGCGGCACTGCGCGAGGTCGAATTTGGCGCCCATGGTATCAGCATTGCGACCAGTCACCCCGATGGCGATGAACGCAGCTATGCGCGCGGGGTATGCGTGAGGCTGGGCTTGCCCTTCGACAGCGCACTCTATGCTGCCCGGCATGTCGATCCGGCGCGCCCCAGTGCCCCGCATCAGGCGCGGCCCACGGGCGAACCCTTTCTCCAGAGCTATGACCATGTCATCCGCGAGCTTGCGCGAGCTGTGGGAAGCAAGACCTTGTTTCGTGGGAATGGCGGTGATGCGGTATTTTGTTTCATGCAGAATGTGACGCCAATTCTGGACCGTTGGGAAACGCGGGGCGCTCGCGGCGGCCTGCTGCAAACCCTCGCCGATGTTTGCCGCATGACCGACAGCAGCATTCCGCAGGTGCTGTCCGCCCTCCGCCGCAGGAGGGATAGTTCGCCAGTGGCCTTCGCCATGAAGATAGAGGACCGTTTCCTGGTCGCGCGCGACGCGACGCGGGAAATGTTCGACGCTCATCCCTGGTTTGATGCGCCGGCGGGTCTTGCTCGAGGCCGCATCATCCATGGCCTATGGGCGACGCGGGTGCAGCGCTTCACCGAAGGCTATGCGCGGGACGATGAACTGGAACTGGTCTGTCCGCTATTGTCTCAGCCCATTGTCGAATTCTGCCTTTCTATTCCCAGCTGGCTCTGGATTTCGGGCGGGATCAACCGAGCGGTTGCACGCCAGGCCTATCGCCGGATCCTTGGCGATGATAATATGCGCCGGGTTCGCAAGGGCGGTCCGTCCGCTTTTTGTGTCGAACTGCTCGATACCTACCGAAGCCAATATCGGGAAATGCTGCTGGATGGTCTGCTGGCGCAGCATCATGTGATCGATCGCGAAGCGGTGTCGGCCTATTTGGCCTATGAGGGGCCGCAGCGCGATGATGACTATCTGCGCTTGCTGGCGCTCGTGGATGCGGAGGCCTGGGCCCGGCATTGGGCCGGTGCGGCGACGTCTCCCATTGCGCGAGAAAGTACAGTCGATTGCGCGACATCGCCTGGTAGCCATTTGACGGCAAGCGAAGAGGGATGATCCGGCATCAACCAATGTTCGAACCAGGCGATGTTCCTGTAATAGACGGCGAGACGATGGCGCGGTTGCCATTTGACATGATGCTCGCCAGGAAAGACGTAGAGCGTGCTGGGAATGCCCTTGTCTTGCAAGGCGGCGAAAGGTTCCAGGGCCCCCAGATATTCATCATCGGAAAGCTGCATGAGGACCGGAGTGCGAAGACGCGCTGCATTCCTTACCAGCGAATAGCAATTCCAGAAATCCGGCGCCATGTCCTCCATCCTGGGATAGCCGGACGCGACATAGCTGTTCGCACCGGCCGGGCCGGCGAGAGGAAGGAAGGTGCCCGGCTCCTCGAAGGAACTGCTGACTGAAGCTGCCGCGAACCTGTCGCTGTTGACCAACGCATATTGGATGTTTCTTGTGCCGTCGCTCAGGCCGGCAATGCCCACTCTCGCGGGATCGGCAATCCCTTGCGTCACAAGCTGATCGGTGATGGTTTCAAGCGATGAGAGGACACTGCGCAAATCTGACCATCCCTCCAGATTATGCCGGAACAATTCATCACCATCTTTCGCGGGGCGACCGAACCCGGTGAAGCGCGGTCGTTCGAAACTCAATACTGCAAAACCGCGCGCTGCGAGCGGCTGGATCGGATATTCGTCGCCCGTGCCGCCGCGCAGGAATCCGCGACTGTCATATTGGACGATGATGAGGGGGAGCCGTCGCTTCCCGTCATAGTCGGGCGGCAGGACGAGATCGCCGAAGGTTTCGACGCCAAAGGCATTGCGCCATTTCAGGCGGCGGGTGGGTCCGAAAGTCAACGCCCTGAACTCCGGATTGAGGTCGACCACCGGCTCCAGATGCCCGTCAAGACCGGCGAACACCAGCCGACTCGGCTGGTTGGAGGCTTCATGAAGGCATAGCAGCCGCTCACCCACCAGTTCGCAGCTTGCTAACATATCCTCTGTCGCGAACAGCCGAACCGGCCGTCTGGAAGGACCTGGTTTCCATCGATACAGACCGAGCTGGCTGTTACCCCAGCCTTCCCGACGCAGGAAAAGGAGGCTCGTGCCGCCCACTGGCCACCATAGACCCAGGATGCCCTCGCAAGTGTCAAAGCGACAACTGAACTGCTCTCCCGATGCAAGCGCGACATGGAGGTCAAATTGGGGCATGTAGCCGCTCGATGGCCGAATGGCGGTCCAGGCGCGTGCGCCGTCTGGGCCGTGCGCGAAGAGATTGGCGCCGACCGGTTTTGCCCTGCCGTTCTGCATTTGGAGCAGATTGATTTCCTCGCGCGTGGCGGGACGGGCTATCCTGGATGTGACATCGATTGCGAGATAGACGCGATCAATGGATGCATAAGGAAAGGGGCGGGAGCCTGCCTTGGGAACGAACCGGGCATCATAATGAAAACCGGCCTCGCCCTCTTGGTCGATCTGCTGCTGGATCTTACGATAATCCGGCCGGCTCGCGAAAATGATCGTCGTTCCGTCGGGCGACCACGTAAGATCCTCTATATCGTCCAGCGACGAGGAAAGCTGCTCGGCCCCCTGGCCGTCTGCCTGGGCGCGCCATATCTGTGTCACGCCATCGATGCGTTTGAGATAGGCAATCCAGCGACTATCGGGCGACCAGTGTGGCGTGATGAGTTGGGGTACCCCGGTGGGGAAACGGGTAATGCCAGTCCGCTCGATCGTCATCCGGATGAGTTCGCCGCCTCTGTCCACCGCGATCAGTCTATGCGCGCCGTTGAGGGCTGTGACGAACATGCCGAGGCAATAGGCACTCGCCGTCCGATCGACACGACGGATTTGAAAGGCGACGAATTTCCCGTCTGGCGAGACGGTTATCGCCCCGGGCCTGGAGACGGCCGCGGCGGCGGGCAGTCCCACATCCCGCAGTCGAAGCAGCTTCTCTGGCGTGATAGCCTGTCGTGTTCCGTGGGAGACGGTGTCCGGTTTCAGATCGCTGCAATCCGCCGGCACGCCGGCAAGGGCGGGCGTGCCGGCGGCAAAGGCCAGCGCCGCTGTCGAAAGCGTCAGACCCTTGATCGCGCGGATCATTGAAACCTCTTCGTCACCGTCAGGCTGATGAAGCGCCCCACTGCGGAATAGTTGGTGGAGTCGAAGGTCGGATAGTAGCGAGCTGTGGTCCGGATCCGATCCGGCTTGTCGTTGAAGATATTGAGTGCTGAGGCGCTGATCTCGATCCCGTTCAGGATGCCGCTGCCATCGGAGGTGCGGTATCGCGCGGACAGGTCGACGGTGGTCATGCCGTCGATCGATGAGGCGGCTGCCAGCCGTTGATCCTTGAGCCCACCGATATAATTGCCGAATATCCCCAGGCTGAAACCGCCATGAGACCAGTCCGCGCCACCTCGGGCGCGCCAATGCGGGGGGAAAAACAAGGTGCCGGCCGCATCGACCGCGGCGGAAACTGGCGTGACTTTCCGGCGGCTCTCGAGATAGGTCAGATTTCCCGTCAGATGGATCATATCCCCAGCGGCCAATCTGACAGAATAGCTTATGTCGAGATCGATCCCTTTCGCTGTCTGCTGGGCGATATTGACGTATCGGCTGTCGACGATAGCCGCCACATTGTCGATATTGAAAGGCGCGTCGGTGAGGTTCGTAAGACCTGTGGGAGATCCCGATATGAAAGCTTCGATGAGTGCCTCGGTGGGACTAAGGTTGACCAGGGACTGATAGGCGGGGTTGGACAATAGACCGGTCGTCGAGGCGATCGGCGTGGCGATCCTGTTCTTGTAACGGATGTGGAAGAGGCTTGTGCTCATCTTAAGCCCAGGCAGCGCGGCCGGATGTATCTCAAACGTCGCGGCCATTGTGGTGGCCCGCTCGGGCCTGAGATCAGCATTGCCACCAGAGATGTAGAGCGCCGTAGCTGAAGCGGGGTAGGCACTGCCGCCAAAATCACTGATCGGCACCAACTGCGCCGTATAATCGAGAAACTGTTGGTAGAGCGTCGGTGTCTTGAACGAGCGGCCCCATGAAAATTTGAGATTGATATCTTTCGACGGGGCGTAGACGAGTCCCAATTTGGGCGTCGTGACATGCCCCATTCCGCCCGAATAGCTTTCATAGCGCGCTGCGGCGCTGAGAGACAGCGCATGAATGAAATCAATGTCCTGCTCTGGCGCCACGATCGGAATGGCGGCTTCGCCAAAGAGGTAATAGCTGCTGCGATTTTTTGAAAATTGTACCGTAGGCGTTGTCCCGGTCGCTCTTTCCGTCTGGAGATCGGCGATCAGCCTGTTCGATCGGTAGCCGCCACCGAGGGCGAGTCGCAAGTCGCCAGCCGGCAGATCGACGAGTGCGCCCTCCAGGTTCATCTCCAATATGCGGGACTTGTTGGTATAGCTGCCGACCGAGGCGAAATTCAGCAGACCTGCTGTGTAGAGGCGCGAGTTGATTTCAAGCTTGTCCTGTGCTGCGGTACCCATGAATGTGGCGAGCCAGTCGGCGGGCAGCTTCCATTCTATTTTTGGGGATATTGACCAGGATTGGTTCCGCGGTGTCCGGCGATATCCTCGATCCCGATAATCGTTGCTGATAAGCGGCTGAATGGTGATGGAATGACGATTGCTGAAAAGCGCGTCGGTGCTGATGGTGAGGTGGTCGGTGGGTTCCCAATATCCGGTCGCCACTATGCTATGCTGTCTCATGGCCGGGAGAATGGTCGTGCTGGGAAAGGCGTTGTTGGTGAATGAACGGTCGCCGGCCTTTATGGCCGTGCTGCGGTCATAGCTATAGGTGAACATGAAGCCGAGATTGCGTCCGGTCTTTCCCGCCACCACGCTATATTGCTGCTGCTCGTCGCCGCCATCGGTTGCCGCGCCCAATCGGGCGGATGCCTCCATTCCATCATAGCTGCGCTTGAGGATGATATTGGCGACGCCAGCGACCGCGTCCGAACCGTAAACGGCAGAAGCACCATCGGTGATGATTTCCACGCGATCGACCGCGCCCAGGGGAATGGAGGAAATATCGATGGCCTGCGCCACGCCATTATAGGCGATGCGTCGGCCATTCAGTAGTGTCAGCGTGGCATCGGGACCAAGTCCGCGAAGATTGAGGCTGGAAGCGGAGCTTACATTCTCGTTACTGATACCTCCCACGCCGACCGTGACCCCGGGATTTTGCCCGCCGGCAAAGCTTTGAGGCAGGCTGCGGGCGAAATCGCCGAGATTGGAAAGTCCGGCTGTGCGAATATCATCCTGTGTCCTGGTCATCACGGGCGACGCGCTTGCGCCACCGCGAATGCGCGACCCGGTGACGATGATATTATTTTCCGCCGTGCCGTTTATCGCCTCCCGCGATGGTTCGCCTCGCCCCCGAACGAAGATCGAACCGTTGCGGACTTCCGCTATGAGGTCGCTGCCCTCGACAAGGAGGCTGACAGCCTCGCTGACTGTATAGGCGCCCTTGAGGGCTTTTGCCTGCTTGCCCCGAAGTGCTCTTGAATCCGCTATCAGTTGATAGCCGTCCTTGCGGGCAACGGCACGAAGCGCATATTTCAGATCCTGCGCCGGAAGATCATAGGATCGCTTTTCGCTGTCCTGAGCCAGGACATGCGGACTTATCGCGACCAGGGCGGTCGCTGCGCCAATCAGAAATCCCGTCTTGCCGAAACCCATGATGCTTCCCCCATCATTTTCGCTGCGCCCTTCTTGGACAGGGCAAACGGGAAAAGACGGGGGAAGGAAAAGTTGAAGCTGGCTTGGCTAAAATTTATTTGGTGATGATCAATTTTCCTGGATGGGAACGATCGATCCTCGCCTCCAGGAATGCGGCAATTGCCTCCGCCACGGCGTCAATGTCGCGGATGTGAACCGAGCCGAATATCTCCCGGCTACCAAGCCCTGGATCAGCGAGCACGATCTGCGTCGTGCTGTAACTGTTGGCTTCGGCGATTACCTCGCTGATCGGAACATCATCTAGATCTTTCACGCCGCTGACCCATTGCTCGTCGGTAGGTTTTGCGGACATGACAGAAGGCGACATGGCTTGTCCATCAAGGAAGGCTAATTGTTCCCCGGGATGGAGACGAAAGAGTCGCTCGGAGCGAGCACTGGAACGCCATCCATGCACCTTCACGTCGGCGCTTCCTTCAAGGAGATGAATGGCGATACGATGGCCATAGGTCACATCGAATATCGTGCCGGGGGACAGGATTTCATTCTGGCCGAAGCGCACGATGAACGGTCGCGCGGCATCATGCGCGATCCTGAACCTTGCCCGCCCGCGTTCCAGGCTTACAACACGTTGCTCCGCCGAGAGATCGACATTGATGCTCGTTCCGGTGTCGAGGATGAGCGTCGATCCATCCTCCAGCCGGACTTCGCGTACTTCGCCGATCCTCGTTGCGAGCTTGCCGCCGCCCAGAGCATCCGTGCGCGCGAATGGGGCGTAGAAGAACATCATGACCAGGGCGGCGGTGATCAGGGTCATGACGGTTGCCGCGGCAAGCGCAGGCCGCCATCCTGGCATTTGCGCGACGCCCTTCTCGACATGCATGGGCGCTACGGCCGCGGCGCCGGCTGCGACGCCGACGCTGGCCGACAATTTTTCATAGAAATGTTGACGGCCATCCTTGGCTGCCATCCACCGGCGGAGACCCGCGCGATGCCTGTCAGGGTCGCATTGCATTTTCATGAGCCATCGCGAAGCGGTACGGCGATCCCACCATGAGAGTTTATTCATGATCGCCTCCCATATTGGCGGCGATATGCCGGATGGCCTTCAACATATGCTTTTGCACCCTCCACAAGGGGAGCCTCAGATCAGTCGCTATCTCCCGATAGCTATAGCCTTCGACACGATTGAGAAGGAAAATTTCCAGGGTGCGCGGCGGCAGTTGCTGCAAGATCGCTCGCCAGCGCTGGATCTCCTGCCGCGCCTCGACTTCGCGATGCGGGTCGATGCCGTTGGATTTGTGCAATCCTTCGTCGAGGGATACCGACAGCTGCGACAGGCGCGTCGATCCCCGTTCGGCGCGATCCCGCAGCATGTTCGTGGCGATGCGGGTGATATAGGCCCGCGGGGTTACCACCGCGACCGGAGGCGTTGCGCCCAGGAACCTGGTCATTACTTCCTGCGCCATATCGTCAGCATCCGAGCGATTTCCCAGCTTTTGCAGGAAATAGCGAAGGAGACGGGGCTTTTCCCGCCGGTACACGTCTGCAAAATCATGGGTGGGAGGGGCTGCGCTATTTGCGTCGTCATCGTCGAGGGACGCGCGTCGTTGGGGAGAGACGCTCATGACGGCATTCTCATCATATGCGCACCGCATCGCAGGAATGGCTTCCCGCAGCGGTCGTCGTGAAAGGGAAATATTCCCGGATTAGACCGGTCCCGCGCCGGTCGTGATTGGCCCTGGCTCATTCGTCGCACCTATGTCCACTCGGGGCGACGGCCTAAGCCGGATGTTGGAAACCTGTTCACCACAGGCGCATACGCCTTTACCGTTGCCGGTTGGACATGCGCGCATGCCACCCGGCCCCAGAAAACTGTGACCGAGCAAGGTGAAGGGGTTTCCACGCCCCACTTCCGTTCTCTTCCCGGAAGCGGGCCTAGTTTGCGCGATTAACGCCTTGAAGCAAGCTCGAATTTGTCGGGTGGTGTATAATACACCATTTCTGCTCACGGTGGCTAGCGCAGCGCCGCTAAGCCTGTTTTTCGCCAGTACCGTGAGTATGAGTGATGTCATTCCAAAGGGGATCAGTCCGGCCGCTCGGCAACGCGCCGTTCATCGCCGTTAAATGCCGAAATTTACCATTCCCGATCCGGAAATTCGTCTGCGATCCCGCATTCCAAAATAATAGATACACACCGTGTATCTTTCATGGTAGGGAGAGGTTTAAAGGATCAAGGGCATGCCACGTACCACCGCCTCCTCGGAAACGCCACTTCAGGCCGTCAATCTGCGTGTTCGAAAGGACACGCAGTCCCTGATCGATCGGGCGGCAAACATGCTTGGCCGCACCCGCTCCGACTTCATGATTGCTGCGTCCAGGAAGGCTGCCGAGGATGCCATCCTCGACCAACGTGTCATTTCTGTATCGCCCGAAGCCTATGGCGAGTTTTTGGCCATGCTCGACCGCCCCGCGCAAGCGAATGAGCAGCTTCGCAAAACCATGCAGACGCCCGCGCCCTGGGAGTCCCAGTGACGCTCATCGCTCCGGTGCCGCTCGATGACGGTCATCTGCTTGACGAATTCACCTCCGGCACGGCTTCGCTTGACGATTGGCTAAGGCGCCGCGCGCGTGCCAATCATGAAAGCGGAGCCAGCAGAACTTTCGTCCTGTGCGATGACGCGCGCGTCATCGCCTATTATTCGCTGGCCTCCAGTTCGATCGCCTGTGCGGAGGCCGTAGGCCGCTTCCGCCGAAATATGCCAGATCCCATTCCGGTTATAACTCTGGCTCGTTTGGCGATCGACCAGTCCATACACGGCAAAGGTTTTGGAAGGGCTCTCATCCGCGACGCCGGCCGCCGGGTGATTGCCGCCGCTGACCTTGTCGGCGTCCGTGGCATGATCGTCCATGCAATCAGTGATGACGCGAAGCAATTTTACTTGGCGTGCGGTTTCCTGCAATCACCCACCAACGAGATGACGCTCATGATCCCGCTTTCCGATTTGAAAGCGGCTGCCTGATCGTTCCCAACCATGCACGATATTTGCGGTTCATGGAATTGGATCATTGAAGACCGATACTCTCAGACTTCCTCGCTGGGGTCCTGGATTTCGAGATGGATTCGCCATCCCTCAAAGGTCATGAGCATGCGACCAAATTGCTCCCAACTCACCTCCCGCCCATCGATGACCAGCAGCGGCATATAATCGGCGGATTCAGGGTCGCAGGTGAATTGGCCTCGAACTGTCATTCCCGAAATGGCCAACCCCAGATCGCCTTTGACCAGGTAGGTCGTGGCAAGATCATGCCGCATCCGTTCGAGCAGGCGCGTCATGAGATCAAAGGGATCCGCGTTCGCAGCGCCATGCACCTGGAATTCGTAACCTGCCCGTTGTCCGCCTTTGACCTCGACAGCCTCAAGCGACAGCATCATGCCAAGGAGCCGCAGCACAAAATGGAACCGATGCCCGGCCCCGTTCGCATCGAGCAATTCCATTGGCAGGAAGGCGATATGGGTGAAGGTCAGCCCGTTCCGGCGGGCGACCTCCTCGTTATGGCAGCGGCTGCAAAGATCCCGGTAACCGGCCTCGAGGCTCCCGAAATGCGTTATTTCGAAGTCTGGAACGCCGCTATGGCATTCGTCGCATGATATGCGCGGCATCATTCTCCGCTCAACTCCTGCCTGTCTCATCTGGATGGGTATCGCGGGTCCAGGTCAAGCCAACATCGTCGCACCATCGGCACATGGCCGCTTCGACCGCGCGTTCTTCATAGGCATACCATCTTTCAAGCACGGCCTTCGCCTCGAGCAGATTTTTGAAACGCCTGTAGGCGCCTTTCCGGCTGAAAATGTCCCGTACGTCCATCTGTGCTTCTGGCAGTTCCTCGGCGGCGAATGCGAGCGCCAGCTTTTTCCCAAGGTCGAGGTCGCGTCGATGGGGCACCAGGATATAGCCTGCGGCCTCCGGATCGTCAGGCAGCTCCGCCGCATCGTCCATGTCGACGCTGTCGGCCAGAAAAAGGATGCGGCCCGATTGCCTGCAAATATAGGCGTGATGTTCGTCATATTGGGAAGTGCTGACAAATTCGAGCGCGTCGATGAGATCGCTCAGCAGAATAGGCACTGTCTGACGATTTTCCGGTGTCATGCGCACGACTCGCCAATCAAAGACCGAGAACATTTTATCTTCGGGAAATGTTGGCACATCGTGGCGAACGAAACGAGCTCAAACAAGATTGAAGGGCGCGCTGTATGGAACTGCGTCCGGCGCCAATTCCTCCCTTCTTCGATATGCTGTGGACGGCATTCACTCGGAAAACAGCACGCTTCGCAGATTTTCCACGAGGGCGTTGCGCCGTTCGGCGGAGAGTTTGCCGAGATTGTGCATTTTCCAGTTCACGGCGGGAAGAGTCGACGCGTTGGACACGTCTAGTAACGACCAATCTGGTTCCCCCTGTTTGAAGCCGATCAGGAAATGCCGGTGCGCATTGGGCATGTCCGCGATCATGGTGGCGATCATCGCCTCGCGCGCCTCGATGAGCGCGTCGAGTGCTACCGGTTCGCGCGTCATTCCATCGAAGCCGCGCGCGAATTCTTCTTCGAGCGGTTTCCGGGTGGGAGCGAGGATTTCCGACAGGGGGCGATCATGGCTGATGGCGTAAACGATGAATGCGCGGCGTAGCGCATCGTCGACGCCGCCGCCCGCGAGTAGTTCGCGGACATCGAACAGGTCGCGGGGGTGTTGGCGGTCCAGCGCCGCGACGAGTTTCCCGGCATAGAGATCGGCGAGGGAAACGACCTGCATGTGCGCAAAGCCGAATGCATCCTCGACGGGAGAGGTGACGGAGGTTTCGGTGGGGTCATAGACCGTGCCGCGCAAGACGGGTGTCACCTCGATCTTGATCTGCGCGTTGTCCAGCCTGACGACCAGTTTGGTGATCACATTCTCCGCGCGCATCCGGCTCGGCGTCACGCGAGCGCCCCGGATGCCCTTTTCGATGCGATCGGCGATACGTGCCATGGCCGTGTCGATCGCCGCGAGCGATGTGGCCCGATCGGCGACCGGCAGATATGCAAGGTCGATATCCACCGAGAGGCGGGGCAAGTCTTTTACGAACAGGTTGATCGCCGTGCCGCCCTTGAGCGCAAAATCATTTTCAGTAGCAACGAACGGGATGGCGCGCACGAGCAGGGCGACCTGATCGCGATACTGGTCAAGATAGGCCATCGAGGTCCCCCGGAACGGTGATGAGATAGGTCGGATCAAGCTTGCCGCCCTTGACCAGCAGGCGTTTGCCGGAACCCAAATCGACGGCCTTCTTGTCGAGGCCATCCAGCCATGCATGGCGGTGACGGTCGGCAAAGAAAAAGAACAGGCGCTTTACCTTGACGCTCTGGCAGCTTTCGAGAAGCGGCTGCAGGTGGCGAGGGCTAAGGTTGGTGAGCCCCTCCATCAGCATATCGACCTGATGGAAGCTTTCGTGGGTGGGTAACTCGTCGAGCAATTCGAGTATGGCGCGCTCACGCGAGGACAGGCGCAGTGGCCATTGCATCGTGCCAGCGGTCGCCATGAAGCCGCCGGGCAGTAGCGAATCCGTGTTTTCGGGGGGCGCCGAAGCCGGCGCCAGTTCGGGACTATCCGGGAAAAGCCGGCGACTGTTATGCCGGCGAAACATGATGTCGAGCGGCAGTGCCTCAAGCCAGCCCGGAGCCTTTTGCGGACCATAGAGGTGTACTTCGCGCCGTTCACCCAGATAGTGGGCATAGCCCTGTTCCTCGAGCGCGGTGCGGCCGCCCACAGTCAGAGGGTAATCCATGAACGATTGGAGGGATGTGACGACCTGCTGCCAGGTGGGCTGGCCGGAAGCTCGGCGATAAACGCGCGGCGCTGGTTGATGCAGCCAGCCCCGTTTGACATATTGGCTACGCAGCGATGACGAATAGCCGTGGCGTTCAAGCCACGCGGCATCAACCAGCACGCTTTCGGGAAGCTGCTGTAGGCGGTTTAGCTTTCTTTTCGAAGGATAAGCCATACTTGGTATTTTGGAATATTTTTAAACCGAAGTCCAGTTTGAAAATCATTCATTTTAGAAGGTATGACTTAGCAAAATATCGATATATCAAACTGCGATTGCACACCCGCTCACATGTGCCTGTCATCCCCGGGTGGCCGCAACGAGCCTCAATGATACCGGACCACGTGAAGCAGTTGGAGAATTGCTACTCCATGGTGAGCAACCCGATCGATTACGAGGCTAAGTCGTGCTCCCGGACCGCAGCTTCCACCATCGCTGCCAAAACCTCTTCGGCTCGCGCGCGCAGGCTGTTGTCCTTTGCGCCAAGATCGTGCCGAATCCATTCGGGCGCCCGCTGCAGCACTGTCAGCACAATTTTTGCCAGCTCTTCGTTCATCGCCACCGCTATGCTTCGGGAAACCGGGAGGGGCAAGAGCCGATCCTGATGTAATCCCGAGTTGACTGTCTCTGGCCGTTCGTTGAATTCGTCCCCTTTCCATGCAATATCATCTCCATTAAACGAGGTGATCCTATGGTATGGCCGACAACCGGCAATTCTATCGACCTGAATGAAGCGCTTCGCGCGCGCATCATGGCGAGCGCCGAACGTTTGCTGAAGGTTATGCCGGTCGCCGCCAAGAAGATCGCCATCGAAAGCGTCGATCTGCCCGAATTCATCCTCAACCTGGCGCGAGGCATTCCCGCCACCCAGGTCGATAACCCGGACATTGTCGAGGAACTCGGCCGGACAATCACTTTCAAGCGGCAGATGATGGAGGCGGCTGGACAGGCCCTCAGCGCGGAGTCGGTCCGCAAGCTGCTCGGCCACAAGACCGTCCAGGCGGTTTACAAGGCTGCGCGCGAGCGCCGCCTGCTCATGCTGGACGACGGGGGTGTGAAGCTGTTCTCGAGCTTTCAATTCGACGGCAACAGCGTTCGGCCCGCCATCCCACAGCTTCTTGCTGCAGCGCCCCGATCAAGTGGATGGGCGATCCTC
This sequence comes from Sphingobium sp. TB-6, assembly GCF_012927365.1. Taxonomy (NCBI): domain Bacteria; kingdom Pseudomonadati; phylum Pseudomonadota; class Alphaproteobacteria; order Sphingomonadales; family Sphingobiaceae; genus Sphingobium; species Sphingobium sp. TB-6. The sequence goes on from NZ_JABBGL010000001.1 coordinate 329,472, forward strand.
CAGTTTCTGGTTGGGGGAGAACCGGCATTCGACGGCAGGCGCCGGATCGACCTGATCAGAGGCAAGCCCGAGGAAATCGACCGCGTGGTTCGTTTCGCCCGCACGCTCGACGACTGAGCCATGGCGAAAACGTGCATGCCGCAACTCACTATTGCGGCCAACAAAAATCCTTCACCGCGTTCATGGCGCTTTTGGTCGGACGGGCTGACCGGACCGGGCCGCTCCGCCATGTCATAAGGGCGAGGTGTGACAGATGCCGATCAGCCGGTCGAGCAGGCTGTTCATCTTATCAACGCCACCTTCCGTCATCTCGACGCCGATGCAGCGGCGATCGCGGTCGGACAACTCCCGCATGAGCAGGCCCTGCCGCTCCATTTCCACAACCCTGCGCTGCGCCGTCGACGGCGAAACATGCGCGACCATATACAGGGACCAAAGATAGACGCCTCGATTTTCGTGCCGCGCGAGATACAGATCGAGGAGCATGTCCCAGATCGGGCTGGGACAAAATTCATAGCCGAGCGCGTCGCCAACGGCATTCCGCATATCGATAAGCCTGCGGCACATCGCCGTTCTGCGGTTTATTGGCATCATCTGCGTCATTTGCGCACTCCCTTCCCGTGGAAGCTGAATTCCCATTTCATGACGAATTGTTGGTGCGTGCTGATGGTGCCGCGTGGGGCTGGGGCGATACCCAGCCAGGGCGCCGGAACCTACATCAGACCAGCTTTACGAAAGCTCACATATCCATCTCGGCAGATCACCAGATGGTCATGAACCGTGACGGCGAGCGGTTGCGCCGCGGCCATCATCTGTTGCGTTAAATTCCGGTCGGCCCGTGACGGCTCAGCGGTTCCGGCTGGGTGATTGTGCACCAGGATGATGGCCGTGGCGCCAATTTCGAGGCAGCGCTTCATCACCTCTCGCGGATAGAGATGGACTCGGGACACGGTTCCAATTCCCAGTATCTCATCCGCCAGCAACTCATTGGCTGCGTTCAGAAATATGACCCGAAACTGTTCGATCGGTTCGAACGCCATGGCCATGCGGAGATAATCGAGCAGCGCCCTCTCATTCGACATGACGCGCCTTTGTTGGATTCGACCGTGCAGGATTTGGTTCATGGCCTTTCGCAGGCATTGAATGGTCCGTTCCACCTCGGGCACGCCATCCAGGATTGCGGTTCTGTCTGCCGTGCGCGCTGCTACTGCGTCGCCCAGCGAACCGAAGCGATCCACCAGCCGATTGGACAGTTCATTCGCGCGACCCGGGCAGGTAAGCCTGATCAGCTCTTCCAGGGTTTGTCGACATTCCGCTGTCTCATGCGTTTTCCGTGCCGCCATGTCCCCACCACCAAAAATAATTGCGCGAACCAGCTCCAGAAGCCGACCGCATCGATATAGGCCTTGGGAACGATGTTCGGCATCGCTCCCCGCACGGCATGAACAATCACTTCCGCCAGCAGCAATCCCGCGATTCCGAGCGGCCAGAATCTCGTGCTTCGGACTGAAAGCCATAGAAAAATGCCCAGCATTGCAAAGTCCGTCAAAAGCAGACCCGGCTCAATGTGACGAAACCGCCCGCCAAACGGATCAACGACGATCACGGATAGGCAGGCGCCGCCGAAGAGGGTGGCCGCCCCGATCCTTTCGGGTCGGCCGCCCCTCATCATTGCATAGAGGCAGCTCAGGATCAGCAGCAGTAGAAATCCAGATTGTCGTGTCATAACAGTATGAAAAGCACATAACTGCTTCCACCCGTCAACCGCTGCCGCCCGCTGGGATCATGCCGCCCGCAGATGGCGACCCTCTGGGGGCTGCTGCTTGTGCTCGGCCTTGAACAGGTCGCCATAGCCCACCTCTGCTAGCCCGACATCGTCGTTGGTCTGTTTGAGATTGGCGTGGGTCGTGATGATCTCCTGCCGCGTCTGGGCGATCAGCATGACAGCCGATGCCGAACTGACGAGCGCATTCTGGCCGATGGCTGCTGCAAAGCGGGCATCCAGCCTGGCAATCGGCAGGGCGGCGTTGAGCTCTGCAATCCTGGCTGCCGCGATGTCGATGGCCTCTTCGGCGGCAAAGAGTTTTCCGGCCACGGATTTGGCGATGGTTTGACGTTGTGAGCGCATGATTTCTCCTTCCCGCGTCCGGACGGAGCGGGTCGTTGCATTTGACGATGTGGAAAAGGCTGCCTTAAGTATATGCGCTATTGAGCGCTGTAAGCAGCGAAGCGGCCGACCCTGCCATGACAAGAGCGAGGACGGCAACGGCCGCAATGACGGCCAGGGTCAATAATAGCTTCAGGTCATTATCTTGCCTCCCGCTTGTGCGGAGCATCAAAATGTTCCGACGGGCCAGACGGCGGAGGAAGCTGGACAAAGCATCCTGTTCCAACGCCGGTGGCTCTGCATGTGGAATCTGTGCATCCGCTTGGACATCAGCGGGTTCATCTGGTCCGAAATCATCGCGCTGCGGAAGGTATAATTTTTGGGGGTATAAAGAATGTACCCCTTCTTCGGCCGCTTTCTTGGCCGCCTCCATGGCAGCTTCCCAGGCAATCACAATGCGTCCCGCTTCAGCTTTTGAATATTGGCCGCCCAGGCGCGTGCGTCCTGTGAAGATCGCCTTGGTGACCATGTTTTGGCTAGTGCCGACCTGCTTGGCGATTTGCTTCGCGCTAAATCCATGCCCGGACCTTTTAAGCACTTCGCGCTCAAGGTTGTTAAAGCGTTCGAGTTGCTCTCGATGAGGCTCCCAGTCGATCGCGTCAGGGTCGAGCGGCATGTTCGTCACTACCTCCACATCCTGACCGTCTCGAATTCGCCCCGGACATCCATGCGCGGTCGGTGTCGCATGGCTGCAGTGTCATGAAACTGAAACACAAAAGCAACGGAGAATGGGCGCAGAACGGGCCTGCCAAATTCTTCCGCCATGGTGTGGGATACGCGAGGCCGATGGCCGACATGATCTAGGAATCTGGATACCGCCCAGCCATGGGAAGGAAAGGGGGAGGGGGAGTGATGCGGCCATTGGGTTGCACTCGTTCCTTCAACTCGGAGATTCCCATGAGATGGTGGCTGGGTTTTCAGGCATTGCGTGGTCTGATGTCGGTCCGTCCCTGGCGTCGCGGCTCTGGTAGCGACGCTGCGGTAGCGCGGGCGATCAGGGTCTATCTTGCAACCGCCGCAAGTCACAATCGGCATGATCAAAATGGGCCGCGATCGGTGCTGACGGATCCCTGTGACCGAGTCTGCGCCCACGATCCCGAAGACCTTCCATTCGTTAGGAGCGACCCAATGTGTCGGAGGGTGAAGGAAGAAACCGGATTAGAACGGCCTTTGGACCCAGTGCTGAAGTCGGCGGTTGATGCCATGCCTCCGCTGACTGCGGCGATACTCGCTCTTCGGGTGCATCATGGCATGGGAGTCGATGCAATCACCGAGCGATTTGCGATCCCTCGCTGGAAAATACGCATGCACCTGCGGCGTGCGATCCGCACCGTTGCGCAGTCGTCTGCGCATGAGGGCATGGATTTTCCCGGCTGACCTGTGATGGTTTCGCTGCTGGACGCGCAAGGGCGCAGGATCGTCGAGAAGCTGGGTGGAATATGGACACCACAAGGTGGAATGTGCCGCTGCCCCGCACATGATGACCATACGCCCAGCCTATCCGTGCGGGTCGGCGAGAGAGCGCTTCTGTTCAAATGTTTCGCTGGCTGCGACACGAGAGACGTGCTGCGGATCGTCCGGGCTATTGATCGCGGCACCCTACAATCGATAGCCATCCCTTCGCCGACCCGGTCGCGGCCCTCATCCTGGAATCTGCAGCGCGCGCATGATCTCTGGCAGTCCAGCATGCCCCTCGCTGGAACGATCGGGGAAAATTATCTCCGCAGCCGCGCAATCCAGGCGGCTCCCTGCTCCCTGCGGTTCCATCCCCGAACACCCCTCGGCAGGGAACAATCATGCACATTCAGGCCGGCTATCATCACAGCCCTGCACGACCGCAGCCGCTTCGTTGCCGTCCACCGGACTTTCCTCGACCCGCATTCTGGCTGTCTCGCACCTGATCTGATCAATCCGCGGCAGATGCTAGGAGGACCGCGACAGGGGGCGGTCATGTTGGCTCCAGCGACGGATACGCTCGGCTTGGCAGAGGGCATCGAGACTGCAATCTCGGCCATGGCCCTGCTCGACATCCCCGTCTGGGCAACGCTGGGCAGCGAACGTCTCCATAATATCGCGCTGCCCTCTCGGGTGACGCGCCTCATCCTGCTTCCCGACAATGATCGGGCCGGGCAATTGAGCGCGGCCAAAGCCCTTATCGCCTATCAAGACCCTGGCCGAATGGTACAGACGATCTGGCCGCCCATGGGCATGAACGACTGGAACGATGTCCACAAGATGGAAGGGAAGTGGGGGAGGTACTGGTGGCGAGAGGGGGCCTGATGGTCAGGTTCCCTCGCCAGGAGAACTATTCCATGAACCAGCTTCCTATACTCGTTCCCGCAGCGAACCTTACCAAATCGCCGTCTAACGTCCGCAAGGCCAGCGACCCCGTCGCCGATGCTCAGCTCGAAGCCAATATCGCTGCCAAGGGCATAAGGCAGAATCTCATCGGCCTGCCCGTCTCCCGCAAGAAGGGCCATTACCGCATCGCTGCGGGCGGCCGACGCCTCGACGCAGTCCATCGCCTGATCGAAAAGGGCATCTTCGCGGCGGATTATCAGGTTCCCGTCCTCGTCCTTCGCGAAGCCAAGGATGCGATCGCGACCAGCCTTGAAGAGAATTTCTTCAAGTTAAGCATGTCGCCTGCGGACACCTGCCAGGCCTTTCAGGATATCGTCCAGACCGAGGGCAAGACGCCGGCCGAGATCGCCAAACGGTTCGGGTTGACCGAGCGTTTCGTGCTTGGCCGGCTTCGCCTCGCTGATCTGGCGCCCTGCGTGTTTGACGCACTGCGCGATGGTGAAATCAGCATCGAGGTGGCCATGGCTTATGGCAGTAGCCCCGATCCCGCGCGCCAAGCGAACGTCTTCGAAGAGCTGGGCCAGGGCTATTACCGCGCCAATGTGAGCGAGATTCGGCGTCAGCTGGCACAGGGCAGCTATCGGGGCAGCGATCCCAAAGCCCTACTCGTCGGACGCGAGGCCTATCTCGCCGCTGGTGGCCGGATCGACAGCGATCTCTTCACCGACAACGCCACCGAGATGTGGATCGATGGCGATCTGCTCAGCCAAATTGCGAGTGACAAGTTGGCGCAGGCCGCCGAGGCGATCCAGGAACGGGAAGGCTTTGGAGAAATCCGCGTCGTGCCGACCACCCATATCGCTTATAGCGCCACCTGGGGTCTGAAGCCTGTCGATGGTGAGCAACCGCCGCTGACGCAGGAGCAGGAACAGCGTCTGGCCGACATCGAAACGGAACTTGAAGGCTTCGAAAATCCCGCCGACACCGACGAAAGCGAGGAAGAGGCCGAGGCACGTTATGATCGGCTGAATGCGGAATATGAGGCGATCCAGCAACGCGCGCCGATTCTGACCGAAGAACAGAAGGCCTCCGCTCTGGCCTATGTTGTGATCGGGCAGGACGGGCAGCCGCGCATCCATGAGCAGCTCTACATCGCCCCGTCGGCCGAGCCTGTCGATGAGGAGGAAGAGCCATCCGGCGAGGATGCGGAGGAAGAGGCCGCATCGGATGAAGAGGTTTCGGCCAAGCCTCGCATCAGCCAGCGTCTGGCCGAGGAACTGGCTGAGATGAAGGCCGAGCTGCTCCGTATCCATGTCGCCAGCGATCCCCGCTTCGCGCTCGATCTCGCCACCTTCTATATGGCTGACGCTGCGACCCGGAAATATCGGACCAGTGATCTTGCCACCGAGTTGCGTGCCAATGCGCCTTTTTCCCGGCTCACCGACTATAAGAGTGGGACATCGGCAGCCGAGGAGTGGATGAAGTGCGACGCCAGCCTTGATCGCAGCTGGACCGAACCTACCGATGAGCGGGAACGCTATGACGCCTTTTGCGCGCTTGCTGAGGAAGCCCGAGCCGCCTGGTTCGGCTGGTTGATTGCCCGTACGATGCAGGCCGTTCCTGCTGGTCAATCCGGGAGTCACTTTATCGATCACCTGGGTCAGAAACTGGAAATCGACGTCGCTTCATGGTGGCGGCCCACCGCGAACAACTATTTCGACCGGATCAGCAAGGCGTCGATCCTGTCGGAGTTCGAGGGGATTGGCGGGATTGAACTCAGCAGCCGTTACAGCGCCTCGAAAAAGCATGATCTCGCCTTGTCGGCCGAAAAGCTTTTCTCCGGCGCGCTGATCATCGAGGCTGACCTCAAGGAAAAGGCGTTGGCCTGGCTGCCCGACGCAATGCGCTTCAGCCCGCCGGTTGAGCCGGATGAAGACGACATCGAACCGGGCGCAAGCGGTGAAGATATTGCCGCGGATGCGCAAGTGCTGCCCCCGGCTGAGAACGACGACATCGCCCAGGCAGCCTGACAGCCTGCATTGATCATCCTTGGGGCTGTCGCCTTGCGCTGCGGCCCCTTTTTGCATCCGCCCTGTCCGGTCGCATGTCCGGCGCAGGTGGATGCCGACCGACCGAACCGGTCCCCAGCCAGGAAAATTTCATGACCCTTCCACTCTTCGCGCCCGTCGAGGCGCCCGATGCAGATGTGCCTCAAAAGGTCCGGCAGCTATTCGACGTTGCCCAAGCCGTGTCCGCATTGCTGGCGGCCTCCCGGCCGCCCAGCCGTCAGACGCTCAAGCGGCTGATGACGCAAAGCTTTGGAACCAGCGATGCATGGGGCGACTGGTCGATGCGTGACGCCTATGACGCACTCGAAGCCGCTCAGGTCCTTTTCCTTCGCGAGAGCGGGGCCAGCGAAGCGGAAAGCCGGACGGCTGAAGCGCGATTTGACGATCTGCTGTTCCTCCAGGACCGGCTTCCGACCCACAGCTATCGGTCCGAACATCAGGTGGCGATGCAGCAGTTCAGCACGCCGCTTGCCCTCTCCTGGCTCGTCAACCAGGCGGCCCGGATCGGCACCGATGATCGCCTCCTGGAGCCTTCGGCCGGCACAGGCATGCTGCTGGCCCATTGCGGGGCGGCACCAGCGCAAATCACGCTCAACGAACGCGATCCGGCCCGCGCCGCGCTGCTCGCGCTTGTCATGGGGCAGGCAGTCACCACCCATGACGCTGAATTCATCCATGACCATTTGCCGGTGGACATCAGTCCCTCCGTCATCCTCATCAATCCGCCTTTCAGCCGCAGCGAGGGCAGGGGCCGGGACCGACATGGCGGCGCCCGCCATCTGCGTTCGGCACTATTGCGCCTGGCGCCAGGTGGACGCTGCGTTGCGATCATGCCTTCAACCTTTGCCGCCGATGGCAGCGGCGCGGCGGCTTATGCTTCGGTGGCAGAGGTAGTGCCGCCCCGCGCCGAGATCACGATATTGGGATCGCCCTATGCCAAACACGGGACGAGCATCGCCGTCCGCCTGCTCCTGTTCGACAAGGGTTGGACGGGGTCTGCAACCTGTCATTGCGCGCCCGATATCCGCGCGGCGCTGGCCCCTGTCCTGGCACTGCCGCCAAGGCTGGACGGCTCTTCACTACCTGAACCATCCGCGCCCGTGGCAAGATTCCGGCCTCGGCCGCCACGCGGCGCTGCCCCGTCGCCGCTTTTCAGTGCGCTTGCATCGCCGCGCCTTGCTCCACCGGCGCGATGGCCTGACGAGAAGGATGATCCGGAACCCTTAGATTATCAGATCCTGGACGAGCCCGTGCCGCCCGGTGAGCCGGTTGGGCTCTATACGCCCTGGCGGCTTGCCCGGATGACAATTGAGGGGGCAACGCGGCATCCCGACCAGCTTGTCGAATCCATGGCCATGGCGTCGGTCCTGCCGCCCGCGCCGAACTGGCGGCCGATGCTTCAGCGCAGCGCCCGGACGCAGCTGTCCGAGGCGCAGCTCGAAACAATCATCCACGCCGGTGAAGCTTTTGCGAGGGACCTGCCTGGCACATTCACCCCAAATAGCGCCGGCGACCAGCTTCATGAGGATGCGCAGGGGCGGTTCTACCGCTCCGGCTATTTCATCGGCGACGGTACGGGCGTCGGCAAGGGCCGGGAGGGTGCCGGCTGCATCCTCGACCAGTGGAACAGGGGCAATCGCCGCGCCATCTGGATATCGCGGAGCGCAGCCCTGCTCGAGGATGCGCGCCGGGACTGGAGCGCCCTTGGCGGCCTTCCCATCGATATCCAGCCCCTGGACGCTTTCCCCATCGGGCAGCCGATCAGCATGGCTTCGGGCATTCTCTTCCTCACCTATGCAACGTTGCGCTCCGCGCGCCATGAGACCGCCACCCGCCTGCAACAGATCCTTCAATGGACCGGATCGGATTTCGAGGGGGTCATCCTGTTCGATGAGTCCCACGCCATGGGCAATGCCGCCGGGACCGAAAATGATTTCGGGACCGCAAAGGGCTCGGACCAGGGCCTGGCTGGCGTCCGGCTCCAAAATGCGCTCCCCCGCGCACGCATCGCCTATGTCTCGGCGACCGGCGCCACCAAGCCTGAAAATCTGAGCTATGCCTCGCGGCTTGGTCTGTGGGGACCGGGCACCGCCTTTACCGATCGCAATGCCTTCATGGCTGCCATGGACGACGGCGGCATTGCCGCCATGGAAATCGTGGCCCGCGACTTGAAAGCCATGGGGCATTATACCGCCCGGGCATTGAGTTTCGCCGGCGTCGAATATGAGCCGCTCGAACATAAGCTGACCGCAGATCAGATTGCGATCTACGACGCTTACGCGGATAGCTGGGCGATCGTCCATCGCGGACTCCAGAAAGTCCTGGAAGCCTCCAACATCGTCGACCGCATGTCGGGTGCGACCCTCAACGCCCAGGCCAAGGGGGCGGCGCTCAGCCGGTTTGAGAGCGCCAAGCAACGCTTCTTTTCGCAGCTGCTGATCTCCATGAAGATGCCCACGGCGATCAAGGCGTTCGAGGCCGAGATCGCCGCAGGGCACGCGGTCGTCGTCCAACTCGTCACCACTGCGGAAGCTATATTGGATCGTCGTCTTGCGGGCCTGTCGGCGGAAGAACGCGCTACGCTGGATCTGGATTTGTCACCGCTTCAGATCCTTATCGACTATCTCACATCCGCCTTCCCCACGCGCCAGATGCGGGTCTTCCGCGCGAGCGACGACAGCATGCGATCGGAGCCTATGGCCGATTCCGAGGGGCGGCCGGTTCACTGCCAGGAGGCGATCGCGGCGCGTGAAGCCCTGATCGAGGAACTATGCTCCCTGCCGGCTGTGCCCGCCGCGCTCGATGCCATGATCGCGCATTTCGGGACCAATATGGTCGCCGAGGTAACAGGCCGCTCACGACGCATAGTCATCGACAGCCATGGCCGCCAGAAGGTCGAGCGCCGCAGTGCCCGCGCCAATATTGCGGAAACGCGGGCTTTCATGGATGGGATCAAGTCGATCCTGGTCTTCAGCGACGCCGGGTCGACCGGCCGATCCTATCATGCCGATCTTGCCTGCAAGAGCGCGCACAAGCGCCGCATTCATTTCCTGCTCGAACCGGGCTGGCGCGCGGACGTTGCGATCCAGGGCCTGGGGCGCACGCACCGTACCAACCAGGCGTTTCCACCGGTGTTCCGGCCGGTGACGACCGACTGCAAAGGCGAGCGGCGTTTTATCAGCACGATTGCCCGGCGCCTCGACAGCCTGGGCGCTTTGACGCGCGGCCAGCGTCAGACCGGTGGACAAAATCTCTTCGATCCGGCCGACAATCTCGAAAGCGATTATGCGCGCGAAGCGCTGACGCAATGGTATCATCTGCTGGGCGCGGGAAAGCTCGCCAGTGTCACCCTCAACGACTTCATGGACATGACCGGTCTCAAGCTTGTCGACGATGGCGGCGCATTGCTCGAACGGCTCCCGCCGATCCAGCGCTGGCTTAATCGCATCCTGGCTCTGCGGATCGCGACCCAGAACGCCATCTTCGAAGAATATATGGGCCTCATCCAGGCCCGCGTGGACGCTGCGCGTGAGGCGGGCACCTTGGATCTTGGCGTCGAAACGATCCGTGCGGAGAAGATCGTCACCTTGTCGGATCAGGTCCTTCGGACCGATCCGGTGACGGGCGCGGAAACAAAGCTCATGCGCCTGGAACTCCATTTGCGTCCGCACGCGACCAGTTGGAACCGCCTCATGCATCTCTGGGAAGAGACCCGCGACATCGCCTTTCTGCGCAACGGTCGGTCCGGTCGCGTCGCCTTGCGCGTGCCATCCTGGTCGATCACGGACGAGGACGGGCGGCCCATTGCCATGTGCCAGCTGGTCCGGCCGACCGGTACATCACGCATGGAAATCGCAGCGCTTGGGCATAGCCACTGGACCGTGATCAGCCGCCCGACGTTCAAGGACCTCTGGGATGCTGAAGTCGCTGAGACCGAGGCACGGCTCGACGTGGAAACCATCAGCGTCGCTACCGGTCTGCTGTTACCTGTATGGCACAAATTGCCGCAAGACGACGTTCGTGTCTGGCGGATCGACGATGGCACGGGATTATCGGTGCTGGGCCGTATCATCAGGCCATCGGCCCTCGACAAGTTGCAATCGGCGTTTGGGCTTGAACGGGCCATGAAGCTGAGCGCTGAAGAATTGATTGCCGCGGCGCAAAATGGAGAGGGGGCTTTTGTCCCCGGCCTTGGCGGGGCGAGACTGATATCGTCGATCGTCAACGGCAGTCGCAGAATAGAGATACGGGACTTCCAGCCTCATGACAGGGAATGGCTGAAGGCGCGCGGCGCGTTCAGTGAAATCATCCAGTATAAGACGAGATTATTTCTGCCACCCGAGAAGGCGGAAACAATCCTCAACGCTATTATCGTTGAACGATCCTGACAGCCGCCGCTCGGATTTCATCCCGATCATGCCGCCTTCGACCCGTTGAAACAGCCGAAGGCGGCATTCAGCCTCATGCGGTTTCGGTTACTGCTGCCGCCGGTTCGCCGCTCGCCGATGATGTCGGCTCGTCCGAGGGAATCTTGATGCCAAGCTTTTTGCGCGCAGCTTTGGGTGCCGACTTGGTTGTGTCCGCCGCAGGCGTCGTCGCCTTGGCATCAGGGACTGCTTTGGCGGCAACCAGCTTCTTGCCAGTCTTCGCGGCGGCCGGGCTCGCCTTCGCCTTCACCTCTGGTTTTGCCGCCTTTTCAGGAGCCGCCTTTGCGGGCTTCGCTTGCGCCTTGGGCTTCGATGTCTTGGCGGGAGCCTTGCTGGAAGTCGAAGGCGCTACCACCTTCGGCGCTGCCTTGGCCGGAACCTTATCGCTGACTGTCACAACTGCCGGTGTCTTGGCGGGTTCGGCAGTGGCATTATTCTTCGCGGGCGCGGCGGCGGCCTTGGTGTCTGCCTTCTTGCTGGTGGCGGGCTTGGAAGCTGGCGCCGCTGCCTTTGCAGCCGGTGCGGCCTCCGCCACCTTGGCAGTGGCGGGGAGCCGGCCCAGGCCCAGCTTGTTCGCGACTTCACGGCGCTGATCGGAATAGCTCGGTGCAACGAGCGGATAGCTTTGGGGCAGACCATAGCGGGCACGATATTCGTCCGGCGTCAGACCATGGCTCGCGAGATGCCGCTTGAGGGTCTTGTATGGACGTCCGTCGATCAGGCTGATGATATGCTCGCGGGATGCAAGGCTTTTGCGAATGCTGACAGCCGGAACATATTGGGGCGCGTCCTCGACGACAGGCGCTGTATCAGTCATCAAGGCCGTCCGGGTCGCATGGATGAGACCAGCAAGTTCATCGCTGGAGACGCTGTTCTTCGAAACAAAAGCGCTCAGCAGTTGAACCGTCAAAGTCGTGTAGTCGGGCTGTTGGGTGTCGGCCATGAGGACATTTCCTGGAATATTGAGAATGGATTGACCCTGGAGTCGGATCAGTTGCGAAACGGTAAAACCATGCCGCGTTAAGTTCAATGAGTCAAAGGAAAGGCGATAGGGTGAGGTAATATCCGTCGCAATTGATCATCCCAAGTCGAACGGTGCAACAGCCCAGAAGGAAGAGCATCCTATCTGGATGCTACTAAGGAAAATCTGATCATGATCATTCCCCATATGCAGCAGCGGGCGATGGTTCGCTCCCGTGGAAATGGTGAACCCTTCTGTCTCATTGAGAATGCCGAGGGCGAAATCATCCTTCTTTCTGAAGTCGAAGTCATCGAGTGTGGGATGGCTTTTGTCGATGCCATAATCTGGACGACCGACTTCGCGGAGGATGAAGCTATCGATCCTGCGCTCCTCGCCTGAATATTGGCACCGACCCGACGTGCCTCCTCTGGCAATCTCACGAGTCAGCATCGGGGAACCTCGCCTGAGGAGGGAAGTGGGTGTGGCGACATTGTGCGGCGCGCGTGTCGCAAGGGTTTGCGCATCCGCCTGTCCGTCCCCTCAATCCGCAAAAGGAAGCGTCCATGTCCGTAGCGCCAAACATCCTCCCTGCGCCGATCCTTTCCTACAGTCAGACAGAACCCGACAGCCGGGGCAATTTCCATTATGAGGGCGATCTCTACCGGCAGGGTGAAGCGCTGCCGGCGCTGTGTCATCGTATCGAGCAGCATCTGTTGGGGCTGATTGCAGGCGCCCGCTTCTCGGTGAGCAGCCAGGTCTTCACCGGCGGTCGCAAGATCATCGTTGAGTTGCTCGATGCGCCGGCGGACCTCACCGACCCACCAGCGCGTCATGCTTTCATCGTGATGATCCGTGATCAGGTCGAGCGCTTCGGCTTCACCCGTTCCAACCTCCTTCAGGACTTTATGAGTTGCGCCTTCTATACCGATATCAGGATCGGCAGGGCCTATTGGGCGGCCCTGTCTGCCCGGCGTGGTGCTGCCAATCCCGTTGTCAGCCGCATCTCGCTTGCCGCCTTTCGCAAGCAACTCAAGGTCGGTGATCGCATGACGCTTCTGTACGGCCCAAAGGGGCATCGGGCGCTCGGCACGACGCGGACCGTCACAGCCATCAGATCGCGAGATTTCGTGTTCGAAGGCCGCACTTTCATGGACTTCCCTCGCGCCGGCGCCTTTGCCTGCGATGGCAGGCTTATCCGCATCGCAATTGGCTCTGAACATGAACCTGATGCCCATCTCCTGTATGAATGGCTCCCGACCGATCAGTGTCAAGCCGATGCGATCAGCATGCCCGAGCAACCGGGCGGACTGTAAGGCCGGGCAGGCCGGGCAGCGAGACAGGAACGGGAGGGAAGAGGGTGGGATGGATGCGGACCGGGTGTGGATGCGCCCGAGGTCCAACTCGAATGAGGAGATCATCCCATGTCCAATCTCGTCCAGCACAGTGATGCATCGCCAGTTGGCGGTGCCTATCGCGTCGATATCTCACGGGGCCGCAATATCGGCCGGGTTTCCTCCGAATGGTATTCGCGACCCGATGACGAGAAGTTCCTCTCGTTGACCGACCTTTATGACAGCGTCCGCGCCCGCGCCGATCGCGCCACGACCCGGATCGTCGAAAGCAGGGCGGTTCGGGTCGAGGCGCGGTCCGAAGATGCCGAGCGCCTCAGCCTTTTCGTTCCCGGTGACGATCGCCCTGTTGCGCCCACCAACTGGTCTTTTGGCCAGCTTTCGAGCCTGGTCGGCGCGCCGGCTTCCTATCTCCGCTCACTGCCGGCGGCCCTAGCGGGCATCAATCTCCAGCACGGCCTGCTCGCTCATCGCGGTGAACAGGTGAAGCTGCTCCAGACCGAAGAGGGGCGCACGGAACTTCGGGCCGTTACCGGGCCGGATTACGGCCGTATCTGGGATTATGAATTGGTCTCCGCGGTGATGAAGATCGCGGGTAATGGTGTCGGTGATACGCGTTGGAAAGTTCCAGGCGTACTTGATTGGGGCAGCATGCACTATAACCCCTATGTCGATGTGACCCGCGACACGACGACCCTCTATGCGTCCGATCGCGATGTCTTCCTGTTCCTGGTTGACGACACCCATCCGATTGAGGCGGGCCGTCTTGCCAATGGCGATCCAGATCTCTTTTTCCGGGGATTTTATTGCTGGAATTCGGAGGTCGGCTCCAAAACCCTTGGCATGGCGACGTTTTACCTCCGCGCGGTATGCATGAACAGGAACATTTGGGGCGCGGAGAATTTCGAGGAAATCTCGATCCGGCACTCCAAATTCGCGGCCAATCGCTTCGCCCATGAAACTGCGCCGGCGCTTGAAAATTTCGCGGATTCCTCCCCTCGAAGCTTTATCGATGGCATTCGCACCGCGCGCGAGCGGATCGTGGCGCGCACCGACGAGGATCGCGAAACGTTCCTGCGTAAGCAGGGTTTTTCGAAGGCCGAAACCGGCAAGATCATTTCCACGGTGCTGGCCGAGGAAGGCCATCCGCCCGCCAGTCTCTTCGATTTCGTCCAGGGCATCACCGCCCACGCGCGGACGAAATCCAATCAGGACAATCGCCTCGACCTCGAGGCCAAGGGGCGCAAGCTCCTCGAAAAGGCGCACTGAGCGCCCGACGTAAATCCGCTTTTTCGATCCGCTTCGGCTCCGGCGCCCGCCGGGGCCGCAATTTCTCTTGCGAAAGGATACCGCCATGGGCGCTTCCCCTCAAATCCAGACCTTCATTGTCGAAGTCCAGTTCCTGAGCGGCGACGAGCAATATGGGATGGAGCTCTACACGATCGACGCGCCGAACTGGTATCGTGCCGAACAGCATGCGCTCGAACGCTCGGGCGAGAGCGTCTATGATAACGCGCTGATCCCTGATTTGCGGCGACGCGCTGTTGCCAGGCAGGTCTGAGAAGTATGGATCGATCTCCCGCGATCGGTCCCGCCGTCTACCTCTGTGTCGGACCCTTCAAATCCGGAGCAATTCCCATGTCCCGTTCCTCACGCGGGCTGGCATCCTTATTGTCAGCTTCTCCATCCTCAACCGGAACCCATCCAGAGCTGCGAAGTTCGAACGGCGAATTCCCAGCGCTGCCAGGGGCGGAAATCGGGCGTTACTGCGTCCTTGCCACCACTCATCTCTCTATGGCCACAGCGGCGATGCTCGATAGCTGGACCAATGGCCATGCGCATGAGGCGCCGATCACCGTTGCGCGCAACGCGCGTGGCTGGTTCGTCGCGACGCGGCAGTTCGATCCTGCGCGGGAATTTTCGCTTCCCGAGGATCTTATGGCTGCCATCCGCCTGGCACGCAGCCGGGGCATTGGTCTGCTGCATTTCGACTGCGACGGTCCGGTCCTCCCGGAACTGCCCGTTCATGACTGGTAGGGGAGTGGTCCTGCCGTCAGTGCCTTCAGGCGTGCCTGGAGATAGATCAGGCGGTCGGCGGCAAGTTCGGCCACATTGGCCTGGATCACATAGCCTTGCTGCCGCAGCACATCGCCAAGATCACGGACAATCGTGATCAGGTCCGGGGTGGAAATTCCGCTGTCCAACATGCGGAGTATCTCACGTTCTTCTTCGTCGAGTTCGCGCATAAATCCTCCCCGATCCGTGTCGATCCAGAGGGTGGTTGAAATCCTGGAGCATGGCCGGGTCGGGCACGATCGCCATCGACGCCGAGTCCGGCATGCGCCGAGAATAATATCTGATGCGCCTGACGGCAACGGCGACCTTTGCCGGCGATCGACGATAATCTGATCGATCCGTTCTTTTCAGTCATTCGTGGCGTGCCCCCCTTTCATCGGAGGTCTAACATGGACATTATCGTTACGCGCGTCCGGCTTCCGGGCGCGGCGCTGCTGTTCGAATATCGCGCGTTGGTACCCTGGACGGCACTTGCAGCGGGCCGACAGGCCATGCTTCCCTCGATCCTTGGTCCCCATATTGGGGGCCGGCTTCAATGTGTACGCCTAGCACCGCTGATCGCGCCCGATCGCTATTTTCCCATGCGGGAACCTGAACGGTCCTATCTGGCTCGTCGCGTCGGTCTCGTGGCCCGCCGGGTCGAAACGCTGGTTGTTCGAGCGGTTTTTCCCGAAATGACTGCCGATATGCTGCCGATCCATTATCGCGGCGATCATGGGACAGGCGATGCCTGCCATTGCGTTCCGATTATTGACCTCGCCAATGCATTCGATCGGCTCGAGCCGGCTGTCGATGCGCTGATGGCATGCGATCTCGGACTTTACCAGGGCTGCGCCCAAAACGCGGCCTGAGCTTCACATGAAAGGATCAGCATATGAACCAGAGTGAAGAGTTCAGTCTCGAAACTGCGGCGTGCCTCTGGGAAGCCGTGCTCGCTTTGCGGGACCAGACCAGTGGCGATCAGGCCGCAAAGCTTTTGGCTGCGGCTATTGCGCGCAGTTTCGAGACCGTCGGGACCGCTGCATTGCGCCTGATTGTCGTGGGTTGGACGAGCGCTGTCGAGAAAGCCTGGCAGGAAGTCAGCGCGACCTATCCGCTCTGCTTTGATTGGGATTTTGTGCCGGGCTGGGTGATCGACAATATCGACTGGTCGGATGCTGAAAATCCACATCGAATATCGAAAGAGTCGGACCCAATAGAGCTGCTCACGCCATGCGTGCCACCGGAACCCGCAGGCCCGCAATAGGGAGGAAGGAGGGGGACTGAAGGATGGATCGGAGGAATGGACCTCCATCCCACGGAGCATAACGATATGTCGCTTCCAGCCAGCATTCAGCCGTCCGTCGGTCAGTCGCTGATCACCCGCGTCTCGCGCCTGTTCAACGGCACAATTCATGACGTCCTTCATGAACTGTTACAGAATTCCCGCCGCGCAGGCGCGAGCCGGATCGACATCGATGTGACCGACATCGATGGGGTCCAGAAACTGATCTTCTCCGATGACGGTTCCGGCATCGATGATCCGTCGGCCCTTGTGACATTGGGCTATTCCGGCTGGGACAAGGACATCGCGCGACGCGAGGATCCCGCTGGCATGGGTGTTTTCAGTCTTGCCGGTCACCACGTCATCATCAGATCCTGGTCGCGCGCTGCGGGGCAGGGCTGGGAGGTCGAAATTCCCGAAAACGCCTGGGAGGGCGACATGGCTCTTGCCGTGGAGTGTTCTTCCCGAACTGCCGGCACTCAGCTTGAGATCACGCTCCCTGAACAGTGGATCGAGCGCTTACCGGATTCCGTTCGCGAAGCATCGCGCTATTTCCCGCTCCCTGTCATCTTTAACGGAACTGAGTTGCCCAGAGAAGATTTTCTGGCCGGCGCTATTCGGATCGAAGAATGCCGGGGATGCAGGATCGGGATATTTTCGGCCGCCGGTTATGATCCCAATGACGCACCCCGGTTCAATTTTCATGGTGTCACCGCGCCATGCCTAATGCCGTCCGTGTTGGAGATCGGAACCTTCGACCGTTGGCACGTCAAGATCGACATCGTCGATGCGCCGGACCTGCAACTCGTTTTGCCGGCCCGAAAGGAGATGGTAGAGAATGACGCCCTTGCCACGCTTCGGCTCGAGGCGGAAACCGGCATCTATCGTGTCATTGCGCAGCAGTCCAACCATCGTCTTTCCTTCAAGCGCTGGAAACGTGCTGAGCAATTGGGCGTGACCCTGGCTGAGGCGGCTCCATGGCTCGAAGCGTGGATGCCCATCACTGCTGACAGCCAGGGTCGAGAATGCGGTGGCCCTGTGCGTTCAGCAACGATGATCATCGTGCCCCGGTTCGATGTGGATATAGAGCAAGGCGCAGCCCCGATACTGCAAGATGCCGCGCGAATGGGCGGTGAAGTGGTATGCGCCGAGGAACAATTTGCTGGCTATAGCTGGTATGACCGGCTCCCCCGACTGGACAAGATTACATTCTCGATCGAACGGAATGGCGAGAAGGCGGTCTATGGAGACGATCCCCTCGATGCTGCGTTCGCTTCCGGACCCGTCGATTCAATCCACCTCGACCTTGTTATTGCCGAATCTACTTTGCCGGAAGCACGAAGAAACCATCTCAGCTATCCACTGGAGATGCTCGTCTGCGGCAATGGTGGAACTGAACTGGATGAAGCCATCATCTTATTCGATGCCAAGGCAAAGATAGCGCCGTCCCTGCTTGCCTGGTGGATGAAGAGCTGCATTTTCTGCGCGTCCGACGATGCCAACAGCGATAGTTGGAAAACCCAGAGCCAATTTTTTGAGCGCGACGCACGCGATCTCGCCAATGCGCTTCTGCTTGGCGAGGAAGCCGCACTGATAGAGCAAATTCGCGATGCGGTTGAACGCAAGGTCCAGTGGTTGCATCCGAAGGGGCGAACTCTCGCGCTGACTGCGACGCGCGACAGCCTCTCCGTCACGCTCGACAAGCCCGCCTGAAATCTGTTTCGAAGGGGTACTTATGCGTCTGTCGGCACTTTATGTCGTTTCTACCGCCCACCTGCCCAAGGCCGAGCGGAACGCCATCGATCAACTCATCTTGAATGCCCCCCGCAATGAAGGCGGCCGGGTCGTGGTCGACCACGGCGCGCTGGTGATCGAGCCTCATCTCTACGGCTTTTTCGTTCACACTTGCGTGGTTTTGGGTGAAGTCGAACCGCCGCTTGGTGTGTCACGCGAACTCTGGACGATCCTTGAGGCCGCCTTTCAGGGCGACGCGTCCTGGGTTCTATTTGACCGCGACGAACCGCCATCATCGGCTTGGCCAACCTATGACCACAGCTGACGGGATGTCCGAGTGCTTGGCAGCGAATATCGATGCTCTCATGCCGCGATGGAGATCGAAACCCGGATGATTTCGAAATCGACTTTATGCGCCGATCGCGAAGAAATGGCCCCTCATTCTCCTTTGCGCATGGCCGGCGGCTTATGTCCGCGTTGCGTGGAGCCGTGCAGGAGTTGGTCTTGTAGCTTGTAAGGGGGATGGGCGGCCGCCCGCGTTCCGCGGACGCCGGGCTGACGGGCTTCGCCCCGAGCCCCGCTGCGCGGGTCTCGGCCCTGGCGGGCGGTCATCCCTGCCGCGCTGGGCCAGAGGGTATCGCGGTCGCGAGATTGTCGGGCGTTCAGCACATGCGCGAAAAGGGGGAAGCGGTTGCTTGGTGGCGTACGCCAGAGCCGAGAGGGATGCGTCAGGCCCTACGGTCGGGGACCAGAGAAGAGAGGGATCTGAGATTTTTGTCGCCGGGAATGGGTTTCGAGCGATAGAATGAAAGGTCAAGTCAATGAATATCGGTGAAGTTCATCTCGTCAATGGTCGTCTCGAAGGCCGTCTCGCCACCCGCACGATCGATCTCCCCCGGATCGGCCTGCGCAAGGTCGATAGCATGAACCCCAGGGCGCCCGTCTATGAAGTCATCGCCCTCAACGTCGCGCGGCGGTGGGTGCAGGTGGGCGCGCTGTGGGAGGCAACCGCGAAAAGGTCCGGAGAAGTCTTCCTCGCCGGCAATATCGATGATCCGAGCCTCCCCGAACCGCTGGCGATTGCGCTGTTCCCGATCGAGAATGGAGGCTACTCCATCGCCTGGCGGCGCGACACGCTCCGGTCCGACTTCGGCGGTTCGGGCTTTGGCACCGCCAATTACGACAGCATGGGCGGCGGCGGTTCCGACTATCAACCGGGCGGCGAAGGTGGCTTCGGCGCAAGCACTGCGGAACTGGGCGGCCAGCTAGCCGGCGCCGGTGCCGATTTCGATGACGATTTCCGCAACTGAGGGTTCGATCATCGCAGCAATCGGGCTGGGGAAGCGCTGCTTCTCCAGCCCTTTTTCTTTGCCCATCCCATGAGGAGATATCCCATGACGGACATTCATCCCCGCAGCGTGGACAGCCTCGCTGACCTGAAGAGCCTCTATGCCGCGATCACCGCCAGCTCCGATTTCCAGCGCGCCTTCGGTGATCCCATACCCCTCACCATCGTTGAGCCGGGCGAAGAACCGGGTGATCATGATATGCCCGAGCCGCTCGCGGCGCAGGCTGAGTGCGGGGCGGTGATCGCCACCATCTTCGACCTCCTCGCCGATACGCGGCTTGAACCGCTCGCCGCGGAGATCGCTTGGGGCTTCGTCAACTCCTTCCACTTCGTGGCTAACAAGCTGGAACGGCGTGAGGATGCGCTTGCCGATGAACTGCGCGACATGGCGAACAGGCCCGACCTTTCCGAGGTCTATAATCAGCAACTGGAGGATAAGCAGCTCCTCTGCCAGTCCACCACCGAACAGCGCGAGGCGGTCGAGTGTATGCGCGACTATGCGGCCGAAATGTATCGCGCCCAGTCCGGCTGGCCCTGGTCCCCTTCAAAGGGTAGCAAGACCCGTTCGGCTCGCGCGCTGCAAGCATCGAGCGCAACCCAGGTCGCCGTGCAGGACTATCTGCGCGCTCGCGATCTCGCCGCCCGCGAGCGCTATCTGCCAACGGGACCGATCGTGATCGCCTCGGGCCATGCCGTCTGGCATGACTGGCAACCAATCTGGGAGCGTCTCGACCTCATTCTCGAACGCATACCGCATATGATGCTGGTGACGACCGCCCAACGGAAGGGGTTCGATGCCATCGTCGCGGCATGGGCGGGGGACCGCCAGGTTCCGCTTGTCGCCTACACCTTGCCGGGAGCGGGGCGTAAAGCGCCCTTCGCCCGGAACCGCAAGATGGTCGAATTGCAGCCGGTCGAAGCCGTGCTGGGCGAAGGGTCCGGCATCCAGGCCAATCTCTACCAGGCGCTGCGCAAGGCCAGCGTTCCGATCCATGCCTTCCGCAAGGCGGACCAGGCCCCCGCCGCAGACGTCGGTCGTCCGAAGGCCAGTTGGCGTAGGCGGCGCAGCTGATTGTAGCCCTTATAAGACATCATCGGGGACGGCGCGGGTGCGACCGTCCCCTTTTCCATGGGAGTTGTTCATGGCTATTCCAGATTCTTATCGCCGCAATTTCCAAACGCTGCTGCGCGCAGCTGCCGATGGAAATCTTGCCCTGCTCGAATGCACTGATGCCGCCACGGGTGAACCGCGCTACGTGATCTGCGCAGTCGGGAGGGACCGCGGCGATTATATCATGACCCCCTTCGGTCATCTGAATGATGGCGATCCTTTCGCCGCTTACATCCCGCCCGATGGCGAGGTCGGTGCCCGCCGCAAGGCTTGACGAAGACCCGAGGCAGGCATCGAGCCTGCCCCGCGCCTTTTGAGGTTTCGTCCAGAGGCACCCATTCGAGAATCGGGGGCATCGAGCCCCCGATTCTCGAGCCTCCTCTCTTCTCTCAACATCGGGGTTAAGTTTACACGGGGAACACCGGCGGCCTCAAGGACGACGGGGCCCCACCATTTTTCCTGGCGGGCGGGCGGCGGCACTCCCTGTCAGGCCTGGCGCGCGCCAGAAAAAATCGTGACCCCCATCGCCGCTTCGCGGTCGTGGCTGCGCCACGATCCTTGACCCCGCCGGCGCAAGCCCGTGTCGAGGGAAAGCCTCTTTTGGTTCAGTACAAGGAGGTTCCCATGACCAAGACCAACCGTTCCATCCGCTCCTTCTCCGAGATCGTGGCGCACATCGCCGCCGACGACAACTCGACAAGCGAGAGCTTCCTCGCCGCCTTCGCATCAGATCTGGATGGGGTGCGGATCGGGAAGGGCGAGGATGAAATGCCCTGCGAGATGCCCGACCCGGCACAGGTCCAACTCGCCATCGAACTGATCGTCACGACCCTTTTCGACGTGCTGCGGGACAGCCGGCTGCAAAGCGCAGCGGGGACCATCGCATGGGGGATGGTCTACAGCTTCCACCGCGCAGCCGATCAGTGGGCAGCCCAGGCGGACAAGGCGACGCGCGACATGCAGGACCTGCTCCGCCGCGCCGATGGCAGCGAGATCCACAGCGTCGAACTGGAACGGGTGCACGAACTGCTCGCCTTTCTCGACGAAGCATCCGACGCAATGGCCTGCATGCGCGATCATGCGGCAGACATCTTCCACAATGAGACCGGGAAGCCCTGGTCAGCACCAAAGGCCACGCTGATATCCTCCAAGCGCACCGCGAGCGTCATCAACGGCACCGATTATCTCGCCGCGCGCCGTCAACGCCGGATTGGGCAGCATCACCCCGACGGCCCGTTGGTGGCCTTTTCCGGTGGCAGCCAATGGTCCGATTATACGCCGATCTGGAAAGCCCTCGATCGGATCAAGGCGGTGCGCCCGACGATGGTGTTGTTGACCACGGCGCAGAAATGCGGAGGGGACGCCATCGCCGAAGCCTGGGCCGCCCGGACCGGGACACCGGTGGTGAGGCTGGGCATCGACAAGGGGCGCTGGGGCAATCGGGCGGGGTTCGTGCGCAACGACCAGATCGCCCGGCTGCGACCGGTCGAGGCCGTCATTGCGGAGGGTAGCGGGGTCCAGGCGCAACTTGTACGAGTGATGCGCTCGATAGGCGTCGATCCCATCCTGCTCACCCTTTATGGAGGGCCTGCGCATTGGGTCGACTGAACCCGCCAAGGACAGCGGGACCGGTTCGGGTTTCTCCCGGATCGGTCCCGCTCTTTTCCTTTCCACCACCCTTTCGTCGCCCTCAAGGACCGCCGCGATAGCGCCGGTCCCGTCGGTCGACGAGGCCGCGCCATGCGGCGCGGGCCTCCTGCGCGCGGCTCCGCCGTGCTCGTCGCAGGGACGCCCTACGGGCGCTTGTCGGGTTCGGCGCGATGTGTCGCAGAGAGGCTTTTAAGAGCAGCGATCGAGGCCGTGCCACCCGCCCGGATCGCATGGACAAGGATTTCGCGGCACTCCCGTTCCGACAGTCGCTCGATCTCCATATCGGCAAGCATGGCGGCATATTTGCCGCGCAGGGTGCGGCGGGTGTCCAGGATATCCTGCGCGATCTTCTTCTGTTGCGCCTCAAGGCCCGCAAGGCGTTCCCGGTCAGTCAATTTGGGCATGATCATCTTCCTCATCGGATGGTCTGCCCGCCAACCCTCATTATCGATGGAGAACATCATGATTGCAATCCAGGTCTCGCGCACAGGCGAGGAAAGAGTTGCTGCCCGGCGTGCCGCCGGGAAGAACAAGACCCCCTGCGGGGGAGCCCCGCGCCTTCCGGCACGAGGCAACGCAGCGGGCAAGCGCGCTGCGAAGAAAGGACGCACGACCGCTGGCCGTTTGTAATGCACCCCACGCACGGGTGCTGCGTGGCGTTTGCCCAGCATTTCTGCGGCTTTGCGGGCGTCATACGGGTATTACCGATGCACCGCAGATCGTCATACCGGTATGACCGGGCCATCGCATTTTCTTGATAAGATACTGAAATGATGCGGTATGATCCGTATTATTTTTCCGTATCCTGACATTTTGAACGCGCCGTCCTCGGGGTGTTGAAAAATCCCTTCATTTCAACTATAAAAGCTGTGCTTCACCTCCCCGGTAGGGGCTCCGTATCATCGGAGCTTCTGCATGGTCACAGTTACTTTTCGTCTCGACGACGCCCTCCATCGGCGCCTCCTTCGGCGCGCCAATGGGGCCGATCTCAGTCTTTCCGCATTCATCCGGTCAGTCCTGACCAGGGCCGCCGATCCTGATCGCGCCTATATTTACTCGTCGAAAGACGAGATCCTCGCGGTGGTAATCCAGACGTTCGCGATCCTCGTGACCGCGGTCGGCGAACGAGCGCCGCAGGCCTTGGAAAAGGGGCAAGGCTATGCCCGCCAATTGCTCGATGAGCGGGGCCTTCTGTCTGAGGAGGGACGTTCATGAGCATCTTCCGCAACGACACGCTGGGCAGTTGGACGAGGGGTGGACAGGCCATCGTTCACAATGTCCGCATGACCACCCAGGTCTTCTACCAGACTTGCCTTGCCGGTCTCGTGATCTGGATCGGCGGTATCGTCTGGTATGCGCTCGAAAAATCCTCCGACTATGAGCGTTTCGTGCTGGTGAAGATCGGCCAGGCGACCTTCATGAGAGACGCGGTTCCCGGCAATGTCACGCCGATCCTGTTCAGGACACCAACGGGCCAGCAATATTGGACCACGCCCAAGGCGCTGCTCGACTCCCGGCTGGCCCACAAGACCCTCGCGGCCTTCGAAAGCTACCTCCTGCACGGGGCTGCTCTGTCGGGTGTCTTCGCCCTCGCCATGCTGCTTTGGGCCTGGTTCTATTTCACCCGCACGGGACGCGGCCTTGGCTCCAATCAATTCCTGCGCGGCGCCCGCTTCGGCACCGTCAGACAGTTGAAGCGGGCGCTTCTCTGGCAGAAGAAGGGGCCGCTCACGATCGGGGGAGTCCCGGTGCCGGAGGCTTTCGAGCCCGAGCATATCCTCCTCTGCGGAGCGCCCGGCACCGGCAAGACCAATCTCATCGTCAAGATGCTGGAGGGCATTCGCACATCGGGTCGACGGGCGATCGTCTATGATACCGCAGGCACCTTCGTCGAGAAATTCTACCGCCCCAAATATGATACGCTGCTCAATCCCCTCGACCAGCGGACCGCGCGATGGTCCCCTTGGGTCGATGTCCCGCGCGACTATCATTATGACCAGATCGCTGAGTCCACGATCCCGGATAAGGGGGGTGATCCCTTCTGGGCGAAGGCGGCGAGAGGGACTCTGGTGGCAGTCCTGCGAAAGCTCGCCCGGCAGAAGCATACCTATGTCTCTCTGCTCCTTGACCGGTTGCTCCGGTCCAAGCTCAAGGATCTCGTGGCGTTCGCCGCCGGCACCGATGCTGCCGCTTTTCTCAGCATGGAAGGGGACCGGACCTCGGCCGGCATCCAGGCGGAACTGGCCTCGGTCATGCGCAGCTTTTCCTATCTCGATGACACGGAGGATGGTTTCTCGATCCGCGACTGGGTGGAAAAAGGGGAACCGGGAAGCTGGCTGTTCATCACCGTGAAGGCGGACCAGCTTCCCTCGCTGCGTCCCCTGATCACGGTCTGGCTCGACATCGCCATCAGCGCCATCATGAGTCTCATGCCGGATCGGGACCGGCGCCTCTATTGCGTCATCGATGAACTTCCAACGCTCCAGAAGCTGCCCTCCCTGAGCGACTTCCTCGCGCGGGCGCGCAAATATGGTGGCTGCGGCATATTGGGTTATCAGAGTTACCCGCAGCTTGAGGCCACCTATGGCATTCAGGATGCTGCCGCCATCACCGGCTATTGCTCGACCTGGGTGGCGCTGCGCGCCAATGACACCCCGACCGCCAAGCATGTTTCCGAAAATCTGGGTCAGGTCGAACAGGTCGAAGCCAATGAAGGCATGAGCTATGGCGTCAACGACATGCGGGACGGCGTCAATCTCTCCCGGATACAGGTGACCCGGCCGCTTGTCATGCACACCGAGGTCACGAACCTTCCCAATCTTTCCGGTTTCCTCCGGTTCGGGCGTAACCTTCCGGTCGTCAAGTTCGCGGACCGGTACAATGTCGTCTCCTCGGACGAACCTGCATTTGTCGAACGTGTGGGTCCGCCGGAGCGGCTCAGTAAGGCGGACGAATTGGTCAAACTGGCCAAGGCCGAGGCACGGGTGCGAGAGGCGCTCGAGCGTGAAAGGGGGCAGGGTGATGATCTGCGTCCTCCCGCTAAGGAGGGGCAGGGCTCCAGTGCTTCTGCCACCGGTGCGCCGAGCGTGGATGGGTCGCCTGCGGTCGAGAGTGAGGCGGCGCAGGTCGATGCCATTCTCGGCGCGGAGCAGGGTAAATTGCCGATCCCGCCGCGCGATGCCTGGACCTTGCTGGCTGCGCGCCAGGGCAGCATTCAGTCGAACCTCGTCCAGCATGGCCGCGCCGATGGCCCCCGCGAACAGGCAAGGCCGGCATGATCAATCCCGTCCGCCTATATGGCAAACCCGGCAATGTCGTCCGCTATTATGCGCTCGGCGATTATTACAAGAAGGGTCCCGATGAGCATTCCGAATGGGGAGGGGAAATTGCGCGTGACCTTGGCCTCGAAGGAAAGGTCGATCCCGAGATATTCGAGCAACTGCTCTCCGGCTGGGTTAGGGAGCAGCAGCTTGGAAGGCACCACAAGGATGGGGAGATCGAGCATCATCCCGGTTGGGATTTCGCGGTCAACGCGCCCAAGTCGGTTTCCATCATGGCGCTGGTCGCGGGAGACGAGCGGATACTGGCTGCACATGAAAAGGCGGTCGGGACAGCGTTGGACTATCTGGAAGAACATGCCGCCCTGCGGCGCCGCGTCGCCGGCGAGATTGTCTATGAGACGACCGGCCGGCTGATTTTTGCTCGCTTCACCGAACATGCCAGCCGGGAACTCGACCCCCATCTCCACACCCATGTGGTTGTCATGAACATCACTGGCAGGGAGGGCGAGGCGCACATGGCAAGTCTGGAAACTCGCGCCATGTTTGCGGAGCAAATGACCGCGGGACAGGTGTATCGCAACGACCTAGCCCATGGCCTTCGGGAGCTGGGTTATGAGATCGACCATGATCCTCGCAACGGCCTCTTCGAAATCAGGGGTGTTCCGCAGGATCTGGTGAAGGCATTTTCCAGGCGTGCCGAACAGATCGATGCCCATGCGCGGGAAGAGGGGCTGACCGGGCAGGCCGGACGCCAGGCCTCCTTCTATGCGACCCGCCCTCCCAAGCAGAAGGTCGGTATCGAGGCGCTGCGGGAGCAATGGCAGCACCGATCGGAACGATACCGCGAAGATCTCGATCTATTGAGCGGCAAGGACAGCAGGGAGATCGTTCCGCGCGCGGCCGACGTTGGCCGGGCCGCTCTGTTCGGCATGCGACAGGCGGAAACGCGCGAAGCGGTGAACAATCTGGGACGCATATTCCGTCTTGGCCTCGCTTCCCATGTTGGGGAAGTGCGCTTGTCTGACGTCCGCCCGATGATCGAAGCCCATGAGGCACGGCGCAAGCTTCTGGCAACGCGCGAACAAACGGGCCATCAGATATTGACCCGGGGCCGCACGACGAGAAAAACCGCGCGTCTTGAGTTGGAATTGACGCAGCATCTTGCGCTTGCGTTGAGCGATGCTCGGCCCCTCGCGTCTGCGGACCGGCTGCTGGTCGCGCTCGAAAAGGCTGGTTTGACGCCGGCCCAGGAACAGGCGCTGGTGAATGTCGCGATCTCGCGCGATCGGGTGAATGGCATCCATGGGGTGGCCGGCTCGGGGAAATCAACGCTGGTCAAGACGCTCAAAGAGGCTGCGGAGCCAGGCACCATCCTCATTGCGACCGCCCCGACTTCGTCTGCGACATTGAAGCTTGGGCAGGATGCCGGCATCGAGTCCCGGACCGTTGCCAGTCTGCTTGCCGGGGGCGGTCATGGGATCAGCGATCGCCATGTGCTGGTGCTGGATGAAGCTGGGCAGCTCGGCAATCGGCAAGCTGCCCGTGTGCTGGAGATCAGTCGCAAAACGGGTGCCCGCCTTCTCCTCTTGGGTGACGATCACCAGACCGGCGCCATCGAGCAGGGCAAAGCCTTCTGGTTGCTGCAACGACTGGGTTTGCCGACCGCGGAACTCAAGGAGTCGGTACGGCAGGAAACCAAGTCGATGAGAGCTGCGGTTACGTATGCGCGCGAGGGTGACTATCCCGCTTCGATCGCCGCGCTCGATAAGGTCGTAAGCGGGGAGAGCGTGGACATACTTGCCAAGGACATGGTGAGGGAGTGGACCCGGCTCAAAACGGAGCATCGCGTTGGCACGAACATTCTCGTGCTTGAAAATGCCACTCGTCTGGCTGTGAACGCCCAGATACGGGAAGCGCTCCAGAAGGAGGGGGGCATCGCCATCGAGGAGAGTCGTCTCCAGATTGTGTCGCCGGCGGGGATGACCGACGAAGAGAAGCGGTTCGCGCGCTTTTATTCGCGTGGGCAGGTCGTGAAATTTGGGCGCGACATTGCCGAGGTCGGTATCGCCCGGGACGTGGAATATCGCGTGGTAGGACTTGGCCGCAATGAGAACGGCCGGCAAATCGTTCGGTTAGCCGATGAACAGGGACGGATTATCCGGTGGGACCCCCGATCGACGCGCCCCCGTCAGGTCAATGTCTTCGACCAAGGTGAGCGGGACTTGGCGTCCGGGGATCGCGTTCAATGGCGATTGGCCAACAAGGAGCTCGATCTGAAGAATGCTGAGCGAGGCACGGTCGAACAGCTCGATGGATTGCTGGCAACAATCAGATGGGATCGGGATGATAGAGTCCAGACCGTAGATTTGTCGATACACAAGACTTGGGACCATGGCTACGCCGAAACCGTGTATTCGTCTCAGTCTAAGACCTATGCACGGGCTTATGTTTTGGCTCCCATCGGATCAAGTCTCGTCAATGGTCAGAATTTCTACACGGCGATCACCCGCGCGCGCCTTGGCGTGAAGCTATGGACGGAAGACAGGGATAAGCTGGCCAAGAAATTGGAGCAAAACTCAGGTCAAAAGACATCATCTCTTGAAGGTCTTGGTCGTCTTGATCGAGACAGTCGACGCAGTTTCACGGCGCGTCATGGGGAGAAATTGCGTCGTCAGCGCATGGATCAGGAAATCCAGCGGCAGGAGAGAAGAGAACGTTTGGGTTCGGCAAGCTCCCGATCGCAAGCGGAGGAATTGACGCTGCCCGAAAAGCTTGCAGGCCGGGCACGGTCCGTTGCCGAACAGCTTGATTCCTTTCTGCGCTCGTTGATTGGACGCGACCGGTCCAGGCCGGAACCGACTCAAGATCAGGAACATGGGCATGATCGGTCAAAAGGGTTGGATCGATGAGTGGGCCGAAAGGCCTGGTATTGGCAGGGCTGATCGTCATGAGCCTGACAATCCTGTATGCAGCCCCAGCTAACGCAAAGCAGTTTGCCGGGGATGTCGAGGTGGCGCGGTGCATTCGGCTCGCATCAAATGGAAAGGGCTGGCTGGAAAAGACGCTTTGGGGCCTACGAGATCAGGAAGCGGGATGGGTTGGCGCCAAGATCAGGAACACAGACGGCAGCTACGATTTGGGCCCATTGCAAATCAACAGTTGGTGGGTACCGAAAATCTCGGCCTTGGTTCATCAATCGGAATCTGAGATATGGCATCGGCTTCAACATGACACCTGCTTCAATGTGTACGCTGCCCGCTGGATATTTCTGACCGACTTGCAGGACGCCCGAGATTACTGGGCAGCGATCGGCCACTATCATAGTCGGGTTACATGGAGGAAAACTAGCTATATTCAGAATGTATGGAGGCGGCTTGTTGCACGTTTTGGACTTGATGCTTTCGGAAAAGGAGCAAATATGCCCTGATGCCTATTCCTGCTCAAGCGGATGCAGGCGTAGGTGAGGCACCGTCGTCTTCCCCAATATGTATAACGCCAGTGGACTTGTTCCCACACCCGCAAAGCGGCTGAATTCCGCCATTCCGGCAACATATGGTGCAGCAAATCAGTTGACCGCCGGCTGTTCGGGCGCCGCCGCCACCCAGGTCAGTCTTGGAGCCGTAGAGCGTTGACGTAATGCGATTCCCGTTGCCTTCGACGCCGTAACTGCGACCATTGAGATTTTGATTGTACGGGGGAAACCGGTCGGTTGCTCCCGTTAGCCAATTTTTGACAAAATCGCTCGACGTTCAAAAATCAGGGTGAAAACGGCGATCATCGGCGTGGATCGGCTTGGAAGCGGGGCCCAGCAGATTTCGGTCAGGCATCTGATGTTGAAGGAAGCCATATAGAGGACATAGCGTGGAAAGCACGTCAGACAACGCTAAGGGCGAACAATCGGTGAACGCTTACCGGGCATATGACCCGCTCTGGCGGGATCGGCCGTTTCAGTCGGCGACCTGCGTGACCTCCGCGATCAGTTCGAGAATCTGCCTCGCATGCTCCTTGCGGCAGATGAGAAGGTCGGGGAGGTAGACGTCTTGTCTATTGTAGACGAGCGGCGAGCCGTCGATCCGCGAGCAGTGGAGGCCATGGGCGACCGCGACCGCGACCGGGGCCATGCTGTCCCATTCATATTGCCCGCCCGAGTGCAGATAGATATCGGCCTGGCCCAGGATGACCGCCATCGCCTTGGCGCCGGCGCTGCCCATGGGGACCAGCTCCGCCCCCAGCCGTTCCGCGACCGCGACCGCCTCGGCGGCGGGGCGGGTGCGGCTGATCACCATGCGCAGCCTGTCCGGGGCAGGCGGCACGGTGACCGGCTGGTCGGAGCGCAATAGCGTGCCGCCATCCAGACCCGGCAGTGCGACTGCGCCTATGGCAGGCTGCCCGTCGAGGGCCAGACCCACATGCACCGCCCAATCGCTCCGCTCCTCGCCATATTCGCGGGTGCCGTCCACCGGATCGACGATCCACACCCGGCTCATGGCGAGCCGGTCGGCATTGTCCTTCTCCTCCTCGGAGAGCAGGCCGTCCTGCGGCCTGACCTCGCGCAGGGCGTGGCACAGGAACTGGTTCGCCGTCTGGTCCCCCGCCTTGCCCAGCGCCTTGGGGCTGAACAGGCCGCTTTCCCGCACATCGATCAGGATGCGCCCGGCAATCTCCGCCAGATGGGCGGCGAGATCGGCGTCGGTCATGTTTTCCACCGCCGCGCTCATGGGATCAGCCTCGCAACGATGGCATCGGCCGCTTCTTCCGCCGTCATGGCGGTGGTGTCGACGCGGATCTCCGGATCTTCCGGCGCTTCATAGGGGCTGTCGATGCCGGTGAAGTTCTTGAGCTGACCCGTGCGCGCCTTCTTGTAAAGGCCCTTGACGTCACGTGCTTCGGCCTCGGCCAGCGGCGTGTCGATATGCACTTCGACAAACTCGCCCGGCTGCATCATCTGCCGCACCATCTCGCGCTCGGCGCGGAAGGGCGAGATGAAGGCGGTGATGACGATCAGCCCCGCATCGGTCATCAGCTTGGCGACTTCGCCCACGCGGCGGATATTCTCCACCCGGTCGGCATCGGTAAAGCCCAGATCCTTGTTCAGCCCATGACGCACATTGTCGCCGTCGAGCAGGAAGGTATGGCGGTTCATCCGCGCCAGCTTCTTCTCGACAAGGTTGGCGATGGTCGACTTGCCCGCGCCCGAAAGCCCGGTGAACCACAGCACGGCCGGCTTCTGGTTCTTGAGGCCCGCATGGAAATCGCGGCTGACATCGGTCGCCTGCCAATGGACATTCTGCGCCCGCCGCAGCGAGAAGTGCAGCATCCCCGCCGCCACCGTGGCGTTGGTGATCTTGTCGATCAGAATGAAGCCGCCCAGCGTGCGGTTCGTCTCATAGGGTTCGAACACGATCTGCTTGTCGGTCGACAGGTTGGCGACGCCGATGGCGTTCAGCTCCAGCGTTTTCGCCGCCAGATGCTCCATCGTGTTGACGTTGACCTGATATTTGGGGTGCTGGACCGTGGCGGTGACGGTCTGGGTGCCGATCTTCAGCCAATAGGGGCGGCCGGGCAGCATTTCTTCGTCCGCCATCCAGACGATGGTCGCTTCGAACTGGTCGGCGGCCTGGGGCGGATTGTCCGACGCCGCGATCACGTCGCCGCGCGAACAGTCGATCTCATCGGCGAAGCACAATGTCACCGACTGACCGGCGATCGCTTCGTCCAGATCGCCACCCAGCGTGACGATGCGGCTGATCGTGCTGGTCTTGCCGGAGGGCAGGACGCGGATCGCATCGCCCTTGCGCACCGTGCCGGTCGCGATCTGGCCGGAAAAGCCGCGGAAGTCGAGGTTCGGGCGATTGACCCACTGCACCGCCATGCGGAAGGGCTTTGCCTGATCGGAGACCTGATCGACCTCGACGGTCTCCAGATGCTCGATCAGCGCGGGCCCCTTGTACCAGGGGGTGTTGGCCGACGGGCCGGTGATATTGTCGCCCTTGAAGCCGGAAATGGGCATGGCCGTGAAGGCCTTGATGCCGATCGAGTGGGCGAACTCGGTATAATCCTTGACGATGCCGTCATAGACCGCCTGGTCATAGTCGACCAGGTCCATCTTGTTGATGGCGAGGACGATATTCCTGATGCCGATCAGATGCGCCAGATAGCTGTGGCGGCGGGTTTGCGTCAGCACGCCCTTGCGCGCGTCGATCAGGATGACGGCAAGGTCGGCGGTGGACGCGCCGGTCACCATGTTGCGCGTATATTGTTCATGCCCCGGCGTGTCGGCGACGATGAACTTGCGCTTTTCGGTGGCGAAGAAGCGATAGGCGACGTCGATGGTGATGCCCTGTTCGCGCTCGGCGGCAAGGCCGTCGACCAGCAGAGCGAAGTCGATTTCCTGCCCCTGGGTGCCGACGCGCTTGGAGTCCGCCTCCAGCGCGGCGAGCTGATCCTCGAAGATCATCTTGCTGTCGTAGAGCAGGCGGCCGATCAGCGTCGACTTGCCGTCGTCCACCGATCCGCAGGTGATGAAGCGCAGCATCGTCTTGTGCTCATGCACCTGCAGATACTGGTCGATGTCCTCGGCAATGAGGGCATCGGTCTTGTAGATAGGTTCGTCGAGCGTGTCGGTCATGTCATCTGTCCCGTCATCCCGGCAAAGGCCGGGGTCGCATTGGTCTGGTTCGTATCAGGAGGCGAAAGACCCCAGCCTGCGCTGGGGTTGACGCTTGGGAACGCTTCGCATTCCGTAGTGCGTCAGAAATACCCTTCCTGCTTCTTCTTCTCCATGCCGGCGCCGCCGGCATCCTTGTCGATGGCGCGGCCCTGCCGTTCCGATGTGGTGGTGAGCAGCGTTTCCTGGATGACTTCCGGCAACGTCTTCGCCTTGCTCTCGACCGCGCCGGTCAGCGGATAGCAGCCCAATGTCCGGAACCGGATGGAGCGCATCACCGGCTCCTCTCCAGCCTTCAGCGGGAAGCGTTCGTCATCGACCATCAGCAGCATGCCGTCGCGCTCCACGGTCGGGCGCTCCTGCGCGAAATAGAGCGGCACGATGGGCACGTCGTTCAGATGGATATATTGCCAGATGTCCAGCTCGGTCCAGTTGCTGATCGGGAAGATGCGGATGCTCTCGCCCTTGTTCTTCTTGGCGTTGTAGAGGTTCCACAGCTCCGGCCGCTGGTTCTTGGGGTCCCAGCCGTGGCTGGCGGTGCGGAAGGAGAAGATGCGCTCCTTCGCCCGACTCTTCTCCTCGTCGCGCCGCGCGCCGCCGAACGCCGCGTCGAAGCCATAGAGGTCGAGCGCCTGCTTCAGGCCTTCCGTCTTCCACATGTCCGTGTGCAGCGCGCCATGATCGAACGGGTTGATCCCGCGCTCCTGCGCTTCGGGGTTGTGATAGACCAGCAGTTCCATCCCCGATTCCCGCGCCATCCGGTCGCGCAGATCGTACATCGCCTGGAACTTCCACGTCGTGTCGACATGCAGCAGCGGAAAGGGCGGCGGCGAGGGGTAGAAGGCCTTGCGCGCCAGATGCAGCATCACCGCCGAATCCTTGCCCACGGAATACAGCATGACGGGCTTTTCGGCCTCCGCAACGACCTCCCGCAATATATGGATGCTCTCCGCCTCCAGGCGCTGGAGATGCGTCAGCCCTATCCGTGGCTCTTTGATCATGAAATTCCTGCCGATAGCAAATGGACACTATCTGCTCGGTAGCAATATAAGGTGTCGATTCCGAGCTATCGATCAGCATTCAAAGTGCCAAATGAATAGCGATTCCGTCAAGGATAGGCTAGTACGATCGTAGCCGATCCGAATGATGATAACAGTAACATCTTGGGTATCTATCGTCAAAAATATGAATATTTCCCGTAACCGCGTATCAGGGAAATCATCCGATTATATTTTTGGAACCAGAAGAGATCGTCCGATAAATCAGCTTCTCCTGATAAGGTCGATCGCCTATCATCACGATAATCCGGAGAGAAGAGAGCGCAGGTAAGGGCCGATATGTCGATAAGACCTTATGACGCTGCCCGTCATGCTGAGGGCACAAGACTGGACTTCATATTCCCGCAGGAATTCGAAACGTCTCTCGAAGCGGCCAAGGCTACAGTTGGTGCCCGCTTTGAAGTCCGGCGGTTTTTCTGGCGGGAACGGAACGAGATCGTCTTCACGCCGCCGTGCAGCTATTTCGAATTGACCCACTTCCCGTCCGTGGGTCGTTATCTCGCTTCTGCCTGCGACTTTTGCGAGCAGGGCGAAGTGCGCTTTTATCCGGCCGCGCGTCCGTTCCAAATGCATTGGCAGGAACGCGAGCAAAGATCGCTATTTTGCAGAATAGATATTCCCGCGATTACCGGATTGCCGATGGAACTTTCCGATCAACAACTGCGCGACACCATAGACATGCGCAATCCCCACGTCAGGGCGCTGCTTCTAAGGGCGCAGCAGGAACTGGTGGCGCCGGGGCTGTGTTCGCAACTCGTTCTGGATTCGATCAGCGTCGGGCTTGCAGCCGAAATGGTGCAGCAATTCGGCCCGGAAACGCAAGCCGAATTCACCAGTCGCCGGACGTTCGACCAGCGCTATCTGGCCGGCCTTGTCGCACATATCCGGGAGCAGCCCGGCAGGGTCGAGATCGGGCAGTTGGCGGCGGAACGCGGCATCAGCGTCCGTCATTATGAACGCCTGTTCCGCGCCGCGACGGGCGAAAGTCCCGCAGCCTTTTGTCGCCGTCATATGCTGGCTCTGGCAAAGGACTTGCTGATGGACCGATCGCTTCTGGTCAAGGAGATCGCCTATCGCTGCGGTTTTGCCAATACGGCAAGTTTCAGTGTGGCCTTCCGCCAGATGGAGGGCTGTTCGCCGCAGCAGTTCCGCGACCGGCTTTTGATCCACTGACGCCCATTGGTGTAGCCGCAATTTTCGACATCTGTTTCCGATAGGCGACATCGAGGCCGCCTGCGCTTTTCATCGGTGCCCGGACCGGTCATCCTGCCCAAAATGGTCGTCAGACCGGTTTGAGAGAGGATGGCAATGACATTTGGATTTCCGGACGCGGACGCGCTGCTGGCGCAATATCCGCTGCCTGATTATTTACGGGACAATGTGCGGCCGGGGCTCGAACAACTGCTCGCCTCGATGGAGGAAGACCGGGCACTCAACGCCAATGGCCATGCCCGGGCGCTGCATATCATCGCCGATGACTTGTCCCGGCTGAAGGCGATCGCCGACGATCGGGCGCGCTATCCCAACATTGCCAATGTCGAAATCAGGCAGCCGCTTTTCATCCTCGGCCTGCCCCGGTGCGGCACCAGTTTCCTGCACGCCCTGATGGAAGGCGACCCGCAGATCCGCACGCCGCTGATGTGGGAAGTGGCCGAGCCATCGCCCCCGCCCGAAGCCGCAACCGCCGATACGGACCCGCGCATCGCCCGTTTCGACGAACATCTGCGCGCGCAACTGGGCGGTGATGCCGACGAATTGCTCAAAGCCCATCCGCTCGGCGCCAAGATCCCGCAAGAATGCGGATCGTTCATGACGACGTCGTTTCAGAGCAGCAATCCGTGCATGTTCCAGCATCTTCCCCGCTTCTACGACTGGTTCAAGGGCATCGACGCGACCTTTCGTTACGAGGTCCATAAGATGTGGCTTCAGCATCTGGGCTGGCGGCATCCCGGCAGGCATTGGGTGCTCAAGATTCAGGAGCATATGTATAAGCTCCCGGCGCTGCGCCACGTCTATCCCGATGCGATCTTCATCCAGCCGCATCGCGACCCGACCACCGTCATCGCCTCCATCTCCCAACTGATCAGCGTCATCCGTGGGCCCTCCTACGACCGGCTCGACCTGCATGCGCTGGGCGCCGAATTTCTGCAACTCTGGTGGGACGGGGTGAAGTGCTGCATGGATTACCGCAAGGCGCATCCGGACCTGCCGATTTACGACATGCGCTACAAGGATCTCGTTGCCGACCCGGTTTCGACCATCCGGGCCGCCTATCACCATTTCGGCTGGGATTTCACGCCGGACTCGGAAAAAGGCATTCTGGGCTGGCTGCGGGAGAATCCGGCGGGCAAGCATGGGCCGCGCAGCTATACGCTGGCCGATTATGGCCTGACCGCCGAACAGGTGAGCGACAGGTTCGCCGAATATATTGAGACCTACCATGCCTATCTCTAATACGTCCCAGTGGCGCGCCTGGCTGGAGCAGATGGCGGGGGCGGAAAGCGTGCTGGACAGGCTGGCCGATCCCGATGATCCACAGGCCCGGGCCGAGGCGCACCGCCTGTTCTTCGCCATCCTCGCCACCGGCTATCAGACGGCCTTCGCCGATCCCGATCATCCCGATTTCGTGCCGTCGGTCAGCAGCGTGCTGAACACGGTCGGGGTCAATCCCGACTTCATCTATGGCGCGGCGCGGATCGACGGCAGCGGCGTTTACAGGTTGTCCGGCACGCGCGGGGATGGGGTTTTCGTGTTTCTCGATCTGGTCGCGGGCGGTCTGGGACCGATGGAGGATATGGGGGCTTCGGTGGGCATGATCGATCTGGATGCCTGCACATTGGGACCGGACGGCGCATTCGACATCCTGTTGGGCGGCGAGCGGCCGGAGGGTCATGCGGGCGACTGGTTCCCGCTCGACCCGCGCGCGGTCACCATTGGTCTGCGCCATGCCTATTATGACTGGGGCGCGGGGCGCGATCTGCGCATCGCGATCGAACGGGTCGACCGGCGCGTGGGCGGCGGTCCCGTGCCCGCGGCCGAGATCGCCCATCGGCTCGATCGCCTGTCGGCCTTCGTCGAACGCTATGCCGCATTCGCCTTGGGCTATGGTCAGCGACAGCGGGCGCAGGGCTTCGTCAACAGGCTGGAATATGACGACTGGGCCGGTCGCGGCGGCGTTGCCGGGCAGCATTATTATCAAGGCATCTTCCGGCTGGAACCGGGGGAAGCGATGATCATCGATACGGCGGTGCCCGATCAGGTGCGCTATTGGAACGTGCAGCTCAACGATCCACTGTGGAACACGATCGACTGGATCAACCATCAGAGCAGCCTCAACGCAGCGCAGGCGCGGCTCGACGGCGACGGCCGCTTCCGCGCCGTCATCGCACTGGACGATCCGGGCGTGCCCAACTGGCTCGATCCGGCAGGCCGCAACGAAGGGTCGCTGATGCTGCGCTGGACCGGCGCGAGTTCCGGGCCGGAGCCGACGCTCAGACTCGTGCCCGCGGCAGAGCTTCGGTCGCATCTTCCCGGCGACACGCCGCTGGTCACGCCGGAGCAGAGGGACGAGATGATCCGTAACCGTCGGCGTGGCGCGCAATGGCGACGGCGCTGGTGACGGGATCGACCCCATCCGGCGAAAGGTTGGCCGCGTCGTAATCACCGATATGACAGGCGTTCAGCGCGGCATCTTTTGATCCCGCCGCCGCCCCGTTTGGGAAAGACTATGCGGATGGACTTTGCAGGCAAGGTCGTACTGGTCACCGGCGCCGGGTCGGGCCTGGGCCGGGCGGCGAGTCTCGCCTTTGCTCGGGAAGGCGCGGCACTGTGCCTTGTCGGGCGCAGCCGGGCCAAGCTGGAAGAGACCGGGCGGTTGATCCGCGACGCGGGTGGCCGATGTGTCGAACTGGCTTGCGATCTTGGCGAGCCGCGTGGCTGTAGGGAGGCGATCGAAGCGGCGATGACGGCGTTCGGCCGGCTGGACGTGCTGTGCAATATCGCCGCCGATGTCATGTTTCACCGCTTGTTGGACATCAAGGAAGAGGAATGGCACCGGACCATCGCCTCGAACCTGTCCGGTCCCTTCTTTCTCATGCAGGCGGCCATGCCGCACCTGATCGAGAGCAAGGGCAATATCGTCTGTGTGGCCTCGACCGCCGGTTTCATGGGGCAGGCCTATCTGGCGCCTTATACCGCCTCCAAATTCGGACTGGTCGGTCTGACGCTGTCGCTCGCGATGGAGATGATGGACAGTCCCGTGCGGATCAACGTCCTCTCGCCCGGCCCGATGCGGACGGAAATGACGCAGGGCATGTCCTTCCCCGATTTCGCCGATCCCCGGCTGCTCGCGCGCTACACGGGCATGCGCCCGCCCTGTCCGCCCGAGGATGTGGCCGAACCGCTTCTGTTCCTTGCGTCCGATCGCGCGCGTCATGTGCATGGCGCCTGCTGGGCGGTCGACGGCGGCATTACCGCCGGCTAGAGCGTTTTCGAAGCGGGTGGAAACGCCAGTTCGGCCAAGCCAATCACCTGCTGGCTCGGAAAACGCGTCAAATCAAAAGACTAGAGCAATCGAGCCGATGCAATCGGATCGGAATCTGCTCTAGGCAGCTTCTCTATCCTCCGATGGGATAGAAGACCGACTTCTGATTTTGATATTCGTGCAGCCAGTCCGGACCATATTCCCGTCCGATGCCGGAGCGCTTGTAGCCGCCGATTGGCGCATAGGTCATCCGCCCGGTCCCGCCATTGAGCATGACGCTGCCCGCGCGGATCTGCATCGCCATCTCATAGCCCTTGGCGGCGTCGGCGGTTTCGATGCCGCCATTCAGGCCATAGCGGGAATCGTTGGCGATGCGGATCGCCTCTTCGTCGCTATCGAAACCGATGATGCAGCCGACCGGACCGAACACCTCTTCCTGGGCAATCGTCATGCTGTTGTCGACATCGTCGAAGATCGTGATGTCCGTGAAGAAACCCTTGTCGAGGCCCGCCGGACGCCCGCCGCCATGCACGATCCGCGCCCCTTCGTCGCGGCCGATGGCGATCAGCCTTTCGACCTTTTCCCGCTGGGATTCGCGGATCAGCGGCCCCATCGCCACGCCGGGATCGGCAGGATCGCCGATCCTGAACTGGCTGGCGATGGCGCAGGCGGTTTCGACGAACGCCTTCCTGATGCTGTTATGGACGACGAGGCGCGTGAGCAGGGCGCAACCCTGGCCCGCATTGACCGAGAGTACCGCGACCGCCATGCCCGCGGCGCGGGCGACGTCGGCATCCTGACGGACGATCAGCGCGGACTTGCCGCCCAGTTCGAGGTGCACGCGCTTCAATGTCGGTGCGGCTTGCGCCATGATCGCGGCGCCCACCCCTTCGGAACCCGTGAAGGTAACAAGGTCGACGCACGGATCGCTGGTCAGGGTCGTGCCGACCTCCGGTCCACCGGTCACGATGTTCAGCACGCCTTTGGGCAGGCCGATCTCTTCGGCAATCTCCCCGAACAGCAGCGCGGAAAAGGGTGTGAAGGGCGACGGCTTCAGCACCATCGTATTGCCGGCGAGCAACGCGGGCACGATCTTCGCCAGATTGATGAGGAAAGGGAAATTATAGCCGGTGATGGCTGCGACGACGCCCACCGGCTCGCGCACCACGGTGGTCCCGCCTATTTTCTTCGGCCCGTCGGGGTTGAAGGGATCGGGGGTGATGTCGATGGGCAGGCGGACGCTGTCGTCGCGCGTCGAATGTTCGACGGCGGCCAGCAAATGGTCGAGCGGATTGGCGACCTGCATGCCCTGGGTGATGCCCTGCGAACAGCCGACTTCCGCGACGATCAGCGCCGCGATCTGCTGCCTGCGGGCATCCAGGGCGGCATGCATCCGGCGCAGGTACGTGGCGCGCTCGGACATGGCCATGCGCGGCCAGATGCCCGTGTCGAACGCATCGCGCGCGGCCGCGATCGCGGCCTGCACGGCGGCGGCATTGCCCACCGGCGCGCGACCGATGACCGCTTCGGTGGCGGGGTTGATGATAGCGTCGCGTTCGCTCCCGCTATCGACCCAGGCGCCATCGATATACAGCTTGTCGAATGCGGTGAAAGACACGGTCATAGGGCAGGGTCCTGACTGGGCCGCAGGATCATGTCCGCGGCGTTGAGCGCGATGGCCATGGCCGGCGCATTGGTATTGCCCGACACGATGGTCGGCATGATGGAGGTATCGACCACGCGCAGGCCGGTGACGCCGCGCACGCGAAGTTGCGGGTCGACGACGGAGGCTTCATCCGCGCCCATGCGGCACGTCCCGCAAATGTGGAAGGATGTGCCGCCAAGCGCCATGGCGTTGGCAAGAATGTTCTCGTCCGCCTCTATACCGACGGTCTTTCCTGTTTCCTCGACGATCCAGTCTTTCAGCGCGGGTTGTTGCGCAAGGCAGCGGAGCCAGCGAAACAGGGCGACGAAATGGCTCCGGTCGGCATCGGTGGCCAGATGATTGGCGTCGATGACCGGCGGGACATCCGGATCGGCCGAGCTTATCCTGACATGGCCCTGGCTGTCGGGCCGCATATAATAGGCGATGACGGTCATGCCGGGATAGGGGTCGAGCGCCACCGCCCCCTTGTCGTCCGTGTGAAAGGAATAGAGGCCCAGGCCGACCTGCGCGTCGGGCCGGTCGAGCGTGGCATCGGTCTTGACGAAGCCGCCCACCTCATGCGCCGCATGGGTCAGCGGACCTTTCGATCCGAAAGCATAGCGCAAAGCCGACATGATGAGGCCCAGGCCGGACAGTTTCTGGTTCAGGCTGTTCCTCCGAACCCTGTAGGTAAAGCCCAGATAGCGATGTTCGCGAAGGTTGGCGCCGACGCCGGGCGCATCGACGACGATCGGGATGCCGAGCGATTCAAGCAGGGCGCGGGGACCGATGCCCGACAATTGCAGCAGCTTGGGGCTCTGCACCGCGCCTGCGGAGAGGATGATCTCCTGCCGTGCCGCGACCTCATGCACGCCATCCTTGTTGCGCAGCAGGATGCCGCTCGCCCGCTGCCCGTCGAACAGGATGCGCAGGACGTCGGTACGCGGCACGACGTCCAGATTCGGCCGGCCTCGCACGGGCTTGAGAAAGGCGCGGGAAGCGGAGAAGCGCTTGCCGCGATAGGTAGATGTCGGCTGATAGGCCATGCCGCCCTCGGACACGGCCGGCATGTCGTTCATGTCATCCACCCGTTGCGTCCCGGCCTGCTCGGCGGCGGTCAGGAACGCTTCGCAAAGCGGGTCGCCGGAAGGGTGGACGCTGATCTTGAGCGGGCCGCCGGCGCCGCGCCACGCCTTGGCGCCCAGCACATGGTCCTCCAGCGTCACGAAATGCTGGCCCATCCTCTGCCAGCCCCAGCCGGTGCAGCCTGCCGCTTCCCAGCCGTCGTAATCGGCCGGAGCGCCCCGCACATAGACCATGCCGTTAATCGAACTGGACCCGCCCACCGCGCGGCCCTTCAGCCATATTTCCTGGGGTGCGTTCCCGCCGGGCGAAACGGCGTAATCCCAGACATGGGGATTGCCCGGCGCCAGCAGCTTGCCGATGCCGCGGGGCATGGCGATCAACGGGCTGCTGTCGTCCGGTCCCGCCTCCACCAGCAGAACCCTGACGGTCGGGTCGGCCGACAGACGATTGGCCAGCACGCAGCCGGAAGAACCCGCTCCCACGATGATATAGTCATAGCAATCAGCCGGCATGTTCGCTCTTTTCTCAGGCATGTCGCGATGAAACAGCAATGCGGGCCCTGGCTGACCTGCCAGACGGCAGGGCGGCGCTGTTCGACCTGAGCAGGTCAGCCGAATGCCAGGGGCAGGCCGGGCACGTCCCAGTCGAAACATATGACCTTGCCGGAACTGCCCAGCGTGACGAAGGCCACGCGCCCGTCCGCGCCGCCAAAGCAGATATTGGTCGTCAGAAAGTCGCCCGTTTCGATCTGCTCGGGCGTTCCGCCTTCCGGCGGGAAGATCAGTATCGCGCCCTCGCCGGGCGAGGCGCAGCAGATGCGTCCGGCGCTGTCCACGGCCAGACTGTCGAGATATTGACCGGGGCCGGCCCGGCCGACGATGCTGTGCCCGTCCGGGGAGGGCGACGCCGATTTATCGATCACGCCGGGCGCCGACAACCGATAGCGCAGCAGATGCGCCTCATAGGTGAGGGCGACGTAGAGAGTGCGTCCATCGGGCGAGAGGCCGACGCCATTCGCCCCGTCCAATGGTCCGGCGGCCAGCCGAATCTCCGACCCGTCCGCCCTGGCATAATAAAGCCCGCCCCGCATTCGCGCCGCGCCGCGATCCCTACCGAAATCGGTGAACCAGAAGCCCCCCTCTGCATCGAAGACAAGATCATTCGGTCCCCAGAAGGGCGTTGCTTCGGTGGATGCGTATAAGGTTTCGAAGGCGCCGCTGGCCGGATCGACGACCTGGATCATGCCGGGCGGCGTATCGAGAGGCGCCTCGATCGGCAGAAGCCCGCCATCTGGCAGGGTCATTTTGCCGAAGCCACCATTGTTGCAGACATAGATGCGCCCGTCAGGACCGATCGCCGCGCCATTGGGACCGCCGCCCAGATCGGCCATAGTGGTGCGCGCGCCGTCCGGGCCAAGGCGGGACAGGCGGCCGCCGAGCACCTCCACCAATATGAGGCTACCATCGGGCTGCGCGATCGGTCCCTCTGGCATCAGCAGTCCGCTTGCAAAACAGGTCATCTCGTCCTTTCCCATTAGGGGCCGACGGCATCTGCGGACCGTGCGCCGCCCTCAAATCTGGTGGATATCGGCATGATCGGACATCGGACCCACCTTTCGACAGGTAATTGAAGGCGCGAATTGGCGTCATATCCGCCGCACACCCGATCCATGGGGAAAATGCCGAGAGGATAGCGACGTGGCTCGCAGGCAGATTTGCATAGGCGACAATCCGGAAAGTGCGGTCGGCGACGGGAACTGACCGGCGGCAGGCGGCAACGACCATGCTGCCAACCTACAGAGGCGGAAGGCCGGCAACAGACCGGCTCTCAATCAGAACGGTCATCCTTTGACCATCAGGGAGAAGAAGAATGAAGGGAATACGGGGTTTCATACTGCCATTGGGCCTGTTGCTGACGACGTCGCAGACGGCATTGGCGCAGTCGTCCACCGCTGCGCCGCAGGAGGGCGCTACCAGCGACATCGTGGTGACCGCGCGCCGCACCGCCGAG
Source organism: Sphingobium sp. TB-6 (assembly GCF_012927365.1). Classification (NCBI taxonomy): domain Bacteria; kingdom Pseudomonadati; phylum Pseudomonadota; class Alphaproteobacteria; order Sphingomonadales; family Sphingobiaceae; genus Sphingobium; species Sphingobium sp. TB-6. Next base: position 372,159 of record NZ_JABBGL010000001.1, read on the forward strand.
AATATTCAGGAGACGCCGGTTTCCGTCGTGGCTTTCGGGGCGGATTCGCTGCGGCAGGCCAATATCCGCGATACGCAGGATCTGCTGATCAAGACGCCGGGCGTTTTCCTGGCCGGGTCGGGCGGGCGCGAAAACACCAATTTCTCCATCCGGGGTCAGTCCAAGGCGCTGGCCGGCAACAGCGCGCCGGGCGTCATCAGCTATTTCGCCGAAGTGCCTTCCCCCACCACAGGTTCCAGCATCCCGACCTACGACCTGTCCTCGGTTCAGGTGCTCAAGGGGCCGCAGGGGACATTGTTTGGCCGCAACACGACCGGCGGCGCGATCCTCTATTATCCGACCGCGCCGGACTATAAGCTGGGGGGATATGCCAAGGCGTCCTACGGCAATTACGACGCCCGGCTGCTGGAAGCCGCACTCAATATACCCCTGACATCGGATACGCTGGCCATCCGCATCGCCGGTCAGATCCAGAAACGCGACGGCTGGACCAGGAATATCGGTATCGGCGGCGACCCCGACGATCTCAACTCGCGTGCGATCCGCGGATCGATCCTGTTCGAGCCGAGCGCCGCGTTCCGCAACACGGTCATTGTCGACTATTATCACAATGAAGCGGTCGGCGGCGCGTCCGTGCTGACCGATGTGCTGCCCGGTCCCAACGGGCTGACGGCGACGGGCACGGCCAATGCAGCGCTGGTCCAGTTGGCGTTGCAGCGCGCACGCGGTCCGCGCGTGATCAATTCGGACGTCGATGCGTTCGAAAGGGTCAAGCGTTTTGGTATTACCAATCGGACTGAATTCGATCTGTCCGACGACATCACTTTCCTCAATATCTTCGGCTATCGGCGCACCAAGATCGACTATTATTCCAGTGTCGACGGATTGCCGACATTGATCGCCGACGGCAGCGGCGCGATCCCCGCCGGGCTTCCGGTGACAATCGTCGGCGGCCGTCAGACATCCGATGTTCGGCAGCTCAGCGACGAAGTGCAGGTGAAGGGATCGGCACTCGGCAATCGCCTCGACTGGCTGGTCGGCGCCTTCTACCTTGACAGCAAGCCGCTCGGGCCGTCGGGCACCTATATTCCCGTCTTCATCCTGCCCGGTATTACCGATGCGCGCTTCAACTACAGTTTCTACAGCGAAAAGAGCCGGGCGCTGTTCGGCAATGTCAATTATGAGATCGCGGACGGGCTGCACGTCAATCTGGGCGTGCGCCACACCTGGGACAAGATCGAGGCCTGCGTCGGCGGCGGCCTTAATAACCAGCCCGTCGTTTCGCCCGAAGAATGCGCGGACGGGGCGGCAACTATCCGCAATTCGAGCGTCAACAAAACCTCGTCCAAGGCGCTGACCTGGCAGCTGGGCGTCGACTGGAAGGCGTCGGATGCGATCTTCCTCTATGCGGTCACCCGCCGGGGCTATCGCGCGGGCGGAATCAACAGTCCCACGCTGGCCGGCAGGCTGGCGCCGTTCCAGTCCTTCGCACCGGAAAAGGTGACGGATGTGGAGGTCGGTATCCGCTCCGACTTCACCATGGGCGACGTCAAGCTCCAGTTCAACGCGTCGCCTTTTGTCGGCTGGTATAATAATGTGCAGGTGCCGATTTCCGGCCTCAATACGCAGGCAAGTTGCAGCACGACGGCCGCCGGTGGCACGAACCCGCCAAAATCACCGGACGGCGATTGCGACGCCAGCAACGATCCGAGCGGCGGGACGCTGCTCGTCAATGCCGGCAAAACCCGTGTCGCGGGCATTGACCTTTCGACCCGGATTCAGCCGACGTCGACATTGTCATTCGACGCGGGGGCGACCTTCCTCGACCTCAAGTCGCGGTCGCTGACGGTGCCTGCCGCACTGCAATCCTATCTCGCAGCGCTCAAGGTGCCGTTCAATCTGGTCGCGAAGACGACGGTGACCGCCGGGCTGCGCTGGACGCTGCCCGTACCGCGCTCGCTTGCGGAAACGGTGGTCAGCATGGACTATTACCATTCGAGTAAAGTCCGCTCCTCCGATCAGGTTCTGCCCGCCTATGATCTGGTCAACGGACGGCTGGACCTGAACGGCGTGGGCGGCAGCAATGCCGACATCAGCTTTTTCGTGCGCAACCTGTTCGACAAGAAATATCTGGCTTCGAGCAATGTCGGATCAGCGGCGCTTGGCATATTCAGCGGGTTTTATGGAGCCCCGCGCACCTATGGCGTGGAGGTTCGCTATCGGTTCGGCGACTGACCGCAAGAGTTGAGGACGGTGCGTCAGTCTCGTCCTGTCCGCAAAGGCCAGCGCGGCCCAACGAAGGCGGATGACGCACCGGCCATAATGGACAGGGCAGGATTATGGGGAGGACCGTCGATGGCGCAGACCGAAGCCGATCAGGATCAGGCCGAAAGCCGCGAACAGCTCAGCCGATGGCTTGAGGATGTGCTGGGCTGTTCTGAGGTCATGCTGGAAAAGCAACGGCGCTGGCGTCCGGTCTGGCGCGCCAGCGTGCAGCAGAATGGTGTGAAGCGCGACTTTCTGCTCAAGGGCGACCGTACCTGGCCGACCCATCCCTATCCGCTCGATTATGAAATGCGCATGCAGCGGGCGCTGCATGAAAATGGCGTCCCCATTCCCGCCATATTGGGCATGTGCGACCAGCCCAACACCATCGTGATGGAATGGATAGAAGGTGGGCGGGACCCCGGCCTGGTTCAGCAGGCGATCGAAAGCGCATCGGTCATGACCGACGATCGGTGGGCCGCATCCCTGCGCTATATGGAGATATTGGCGGACATACATCGTCTTCCAAGTCGCCCCTTCGTCGAAGGGGGAGCCCATTTGCCGCAGGGGCCGCGCGAGATTGCCCTGCACAATTTCGAGCGCTTTCATGCCATGACGGCAGAGCAGGGCATCACCGATCCGCTGCTGGAATTTTGCGCAGGCTGGCTGCGCCGTAATTATCCCCGGCATCGGGAATCCATTTCCTTCGTCACGGGCGATTGCGGCCAGTTCCTTTCGGACGGCGCCCAGGTCACCGGCATATTGGATGTGGAAATCGGTCATCTGGGCGATCCCATGCGCGATCTCGCCTGCTTCCGGGGACGCCATCCGATCGAGAATATGGGCGACGTCGCCGCATTGTTCCATCACTATGAACGCGCGATCGGCGTGCCGCTCGATTATGACGCAATCGCTTATCACACCGTCTCTTTCCTGGCCGAAGCCATTTATGGTCCCCTGTTCGGGCTTCATGAAACGGGACGCGGCGGCGACTGGGTCGAGGCGGCGGTGCAGGTTCCGATGATCGGACGGCGCTGCATGGAGGCTTTGGCCGAGATATTGGGCATGACGCTCGATGACATCGCGCTCCCGCCGCCCGCCGCCATCGACCAGAACGATCTGGCGCTCCAGAAATTGCAGGCGGAAATCGAGCGCCTGCCGGAAAGCGGATCGTTACAGGGTTGGCAACGTAACATTCTCGCATCCATACCGCACTATCTCCGGGATCAGCTGCGCTATCGGGACTGGCTGCGGGACGAGGATGGCAAGGATATCGAGGCGCTGCTCGGTGCAGCCTATGCCGATCCGGTCGAGGGTGAGGCCGCATTGATGCGCTTCATCGAAAAGAGCAAGCCAGCCGATGATATCGCCCTGACGCGTTTCTTCCACCGAAGGACGCTGCGGCATTGTCTGGTCATCGCGGGGCCTGGCGCGCCCGCCGATCATCTGGTTCTGGTGCCCATGGAGCCGCTGCGGCGGGATTAGGCGTGTGGGTATTGAATATGCCCGCATGGGCGTCTGGCCAGCCCGAGGGATGGTACCTATCCGACGATATGTGCTTCGTCCCGCAGATTGAGCGATCAGGGAGTAGCTGGTCTGGGCAATCAGTATATGCTTGCCCAATCAGTATCTACGGATCGTGCCAAGATAAAATATTATCTGAAAATATAATAAGATAAAAATATATCATTTCGGTCAATAAATAGAAACAGGTCGTCATAAATTAAATATAGTCACCACAGGAGGGGATGAAATGGGTAAGATATTCCGGGTAATCCTTATGACCGGCGCCGCGTGGAGCGCGTGCGGTGTTGCTATAAGCCAGGCGGCAGAAGCGGTCGAGCAAAGCTCCAGTGGCGGCGACAATAACGCGGTGCGCGATATCATCGTGACGGCGCGCCGGACTTCGGAGAATCTTCAAACAGTTCCCGTGGCCGTCACGGCGCTTGATCCGACCGCCCTGCTTGAACGCCAGATTGTCGAAGTGGCGGATGTAGGCCGGGCCGCGCCGGGTTTGTCTGTTCAGTCGGGCGGCACCGGGAACGCGTCCCTCATATATCTCGCCATCCGGGGTAACGCTCAGAACAGTCCCAATTCATTTTCCGATCCTGCGGTCGGCATCTATGTCGACGGCGTTTATTATGGACGACCCATTGCCGGCAATCTGGGTCTTCTCGACCTGGCGTCCGTCGAAGTCCTGCGCGGTACCCAGGGAACATTGTTCGGACGCAATACGACAGGCGGCGCCCTGAACATGACGACCGTTCAGCCGGACGGCCATTTCGGCGGCTATATTACCGGTCGTGTCGGCAATTATGAAAGCTGGTCGATCGAATCCGCGCTGACTTTGCCGATCGCCGGCGACGAATTGTCGTTACGTCTGGCGGGGCGCTATGGTGAGCGGGGCAGAGGCTTTGGCCCGAACCCCATCAGGGGGGTCGATGCGGCGCGTATCGATCATGACATCGCGGCCCGCGCCACGCTGAACTGGGAACCTTCGGCGGTCCCGCTGACGGTCTCCCTGTCGGCCGACTGGGCTGACATCAAGGATACTTACAATAATGTCGCTCTGCGTGGTATCAATCCGACAGGTCCGGGCCTCGCTCTTTATTCCCATCAATTTGACCTCGCCAGCTTCCTGCAAACCCAAAGTCGTTTCTACACAACCTATAATGACCCCAACACGGGTAATCCCAACATCGATACGCCCTTCAATTACAACAAGACATGGGGCCTTCGTGCGACGATAGAATATGATCTGGGGGATTTTAAGGTAAAATCGATAACGGCCTATCGAGAGGCGGAAACCGGGGACGGCACCGATCTGGACGGTACGCCCGCCAAGATCGCGTCCTATGCCAGCGACTATTCCCAGAAACAGCGCAGTGAGGAACTTCAATTCTCGGGTACGTTGGGGAAATTGGAATTCATTCTTGGTGCATTCTATTTCAAGGAAACGGGCGACGAACAATCGCAGTCCCTCGTCTTCCAGGACACCGATTTCGGTTTCAACCTTGCGCCCGCCAACACCAATCTTGCTACTTATAAATCAGAGTCCAAGGCATTGTTCGCTCAGGCCAATTACAATCTGACCGAACGGTTGCGGGTGACGGGCGGATTTCGCTATACGTGGGACAAACGCTCTATCAACCGCATGGGCTATATTGGCGGGATACCAGGCTTTTCCGGTTCGTTCGTGTCGAACGGCAGGTTGATCACGCTTCCGCCGACGGGTCTGTGCGCCGTGGGCACCAACGCCAATCTCGTCCCGCCCGGCCCCAATTGTACGGACCCCGTGACCGCCAAATTTGATTATCCCGCATGGCTGGTCAGCATCGACTATGAACTGGGGAATGGCAAATTCGTCTATGCGAAGACGGGCGGTGCCGCATTGGCTGGCGGGCTTAATTCACGGCCGACTCCGCCCGACGCCAGTTCCTTTGCGCCGGAAAAGGTCAAGGATGCCGAAATCGGGTTCAAGGGCGACTTTCTCGACAGGCATTTGCGGACCAACCTGGCAGGCTTCTATATCTGGCGGAACGGTGCGCAGAATATCGTCAATGCTCTTGTCGGCGGCAATCTGACGCAGTTTGTTCAGAATGCGGGCGATGTGAGAGCTTATGGCGTCGAGTTCGAAGGCACGCTCATTCCGTGGCAGGGTATGGAAGTCAGTGGCGCCATATCCTGGCTGAAGGCGAAATATGCTGCGGGATCATTCACCGCGGCGGGGCTGGGGGGCACGGTTGATCGAAGCGGTGAAATTGTTCCGCGCGCGCCCAGATGGACCTGGAACGTCGGCGCCACACAGCGCATTCCAGTCAGAGGCGGCGAAATCGCCTTGCATGCCGACTATGCCTATACCTCAGCCGTCTATCAGGATTATGCCACCGCTGATCTGACGGCTCCGGCGCTTAACGACGGTGTCAACGACGCCGCAGAGCGCGCGGCGGCTGTCAGCTTTATCAACACGCAGAACAGCTTCAGCCGGCTCAAGGCCTATGGCGTGCTGAACGGCAGTATCAGCTTCAAGCTCGACGGCGGCATGGAGTTCACCTTGTGGGGACGGAATTTGACTCAGGAGAAATATTACAACGCCATCTTCAACGGTTATGGCACGTTCGGCACCGCGATCGGGTTTACTGCGGCGCCGCGCACTTGGGGGGCAACGGTCTCTTACCGCTTTTGACATAAGTGCGTCGATCAGGTGCGGCGGCGATGTCCGCTTCACCTGATCGCTATGATCCGGTCATCCCGATTTACACGCGAGGGCGAACCCTATCTTTCGTCGGGGGCCTAACGGCTCCTCTTCTGCGTAACTGCTGAATCAATTCATGAAAGCATAATTGTTCCGTCATTTTAACAATCCAGGATCGTGGAATGGATGTCAATCAATCGGTCGATAATGGAGACAAGGCTTTGATTATATTGCAAAGTCTTATCTTCTATTTGCGGGAAAAAAACATTCTTTCGCGGTGTGATATTGAGGAATTGTGCGAGCGAGTGGAATCTCGTTCCTTTATCGAAAAGGAATTCCCCTGTGATCGAGGACAGGCGGTGGCGGCCGCGAAGGAAATGCGCGATCTGAATGAATATTGCGGAAAACGATATGGCGGGAAGCGGCGTCGCTGCCTATGAGGGCTAGCTCGACAAACTCTTGATCCGGCCGTGTCGCACAGAGCGTGGATGAAAGGTCGAAGTTGTTGGCAAGTGTTGGCGATACTCGGAGAATTTCGATATTTCGCCGATGGCTTTTCTGCAACCTTGCGGAAGATCCGGGCAGTAGGCATTTTCCGGACGAATATGTCCATTACGCGATATTTGTCTTGCCGGCGATAGCCGTGACGAGGGAATGCGACGCGGCATTGACATAGTCCTCAGGAAGGTCGTTATAACGGATTTGGACGAGTGATGCACAATCCTTCATCCATGGATGCTACGCAGCGGGCGACGCCCTATGAAATGTCGTTTCCGGCGAGCAGGCGATCGGTATTGTCGTGGACAATTGTCGCGCTGTTTCTCCTGAATTGTCTCAATTATATTGATCGCCTGCTGTTTTCGGTCGCGCAGGAAATGATCAAGGTCGACCTTCACCTCAGCGATTTTCAACTGGGCCTGATCGGCGGACCGGCTTTCGCCATACTCTATACGCTTTTCAGCTTCCCGATCGCGCGGGCGGCCGACCGTGGCCGACGGGTCGGAATCATTGCCTTTTCGCTGATGCTGTGGAGCGTCATGACGGCCTTTTGCGGGATAGCGGCCAATTTCCTCCAGATGCTTGTCGGGAGAGCAGCGGTCAGCATCGGGGAAGCGGGATGCACACCAGCGTCCCATTCTCTGATTTCCGATGCATTTCCCGCACGGCGCCGGACGACTGTCATTGCCATTTTCGGGGTGGCCGGCCCGGTCGGAGCCATTGTCGCCGCAGTGGCAGGGGGTGCCCTTATCGCTGCCTTTGGCTGGCGCACGGCCTTCCTCCTCTGCGGAATGGCCGGCATAGTCCTCGCTCTGCTGTTCCGTGCCACTGTGCCGGAACCCCAGCGGAGCCAGCCCGGGCCCTCTCACTCGGCGTCTTTCATCGATACGGTCCGCCAGTTGCTCGTCCGGCGCAGCTTTGCCCTCGTGGCGGTCGCGGGCGGCATTGCCGGGATCGGCAGCTATGCCAACCAGCAATATATGGTGTCCTTCCTCATGCGCGGACATGGCCTGTCCCTGGCAACCGCGTCGCTGCTGATGGGGCTGGTGATCGGGGGCGTGGGCATTGTCTTCACGCTTATCGGCGGACCGTTGATGGATTTCGGAGGGCGGCGCTATCCACGGATCAAGGCGTGGCTGCCGTCCGTCGGCTTGCTCTGGTGCGGGTCGCTCTATGCCGTCGCCTTTCAGCTGCCGACGGTCGGTCTTGCCGTCGCGCTGATGGTGTTCGCCTCGATGGGGCAGCATTTCTACATGCCCGCCATGTATGCGCACGGGCAGGACGTCGCGCCCCCGCATATGCGGGCCATGGCGTCGGCCATCATCATCGCCACAAGTTCGCTGTTGGGCTATGGTCTGGGGCCGCCGCTGATCGGCCTTGTCAGCGACATATTGGGGGAAGCCGCACGGGTGTCCGCGGGCCTCAGCCTCGCCGACTGCGTGAAGCGGCCGGTCGAGGCCTGTGAGGCCGCCAGCGCGCAGGGATTGCGCTTGTCGCTCAGCTTCGGATCCTGCTTCTTCATCCTTGCCGCCGGCCTGTTCGCGCTGACGAGCCGATGGATGATCGCCGATGTGAACGATCATGATCAACCCTGACTTGCCATCCGCGGCCAATTGGCAAATAATAGCCCGGCCCTTCCAGGTCGGGAACAGACTCGACTGATGGCAAGGAGGTTGAGGATGCAGAACGCAATCGGCACTGATCTGCCCCTGTGCGCGCCGCGTACGGCATCGCATTTCCATGTCGAACGACAGGTTCACGCCAACGGAATTTTTGCGGATATCCGGCACTTCGGCTGGACCCAGAGCAGCCGCGCGGTTTACCAGCCCGATTCCTATTATCTGGACTTTTCCATCGGCCCGCGCTGTACCAATTCGCGCTTTTTCAGCGCCGACCGCCGGCTCGCCGACCCGCCGGGCGATATTGTTTTCCTGCCCAAGGGCGGCGCATTTTCGGCGTTGAGCGAACCGGGCGAACACAGCCTGCTGTGCCTGACATTTGAAAATGAACGGGCGATGCAGCTGTTCGAGGATGACAGTCTGGCTGATCTGACGCCCTGCCACGATGTGCAGATCGGTCGGGTGCGTCAGGGGCTTGCGCGCCTGCTGGAAGAGTTGCGCAACCCCAGTTTCGGACAGAATATAGTGCTGGAGAGCATGGCTTTGTTGCTGGTCGTCGAACTGTGCCGGCATTTCCGGCAGGCTCCGGAGGACGACCGTAGCGGCCATGGACAAATGCCGGGCTGGCGGTTGCGCCGGATCAAGGACAGGATCGAAGCCGAACTGTCAGGCGATCTGTCGGTCGCGGATCTGGCGGCGGAAATTCGCACCAGCCCCCGGCACCTGATCCGGACGTTCAAAGCGACCACCGGCACTACCCTGTCCGACTATATCGCTGGCCGCAGGATCGCCCATGCGCAGCAACAGCTTGCGCGGGACGGTGTGCTGATCAAGGTGATTGCCGGCAATTGCGGCTTCCAGAGCGCCGCAGCCTTTTCCGCCGCTTTCCGCAAGGCCACCGGCATGACGCCGCGCGAATTTCGGGAAGAACGCGGCGCCGGTCGATAGGCTGCTTTCGCCGTTCAGCCCGTCAACATGGTTGCGGTCAATCTGGCGATCCTCCAGCGTCCGTCGCCTCTGCCCAGTGCGCCCTGATAATTGGCGAACATGATGACCCGGCCGCCATCGTTCCAGTCCGTCACGAGGCCGGAGGCGCCGACATGGGCGGCGTCATCGGATGGGCCTGCGTCGATCATGATGTCGGTGATCTGGTGACGCCATTTGCCGCCGCTCCTTTCCGCGAGCATCGCCGGCATTCCGCCCAGTTGTCCCGCACCCCGGAGGGTCATCTGGCCGACAATCTCGAAGCAGCCATCCTCCGCGAAGAGGTTCACCCATTCGGCCGCCCTGCCGCTATCCACATATTGGCAATAGCGCGCGAACAGATCGTAAATGTTCAGCCGGTCCTTTACGCTCAGTCCCATCGGTTCATCCTCCTTGTCTGCATAGAGATGGCATTGGCCGCAGGCCCCGCCTTTCGCCGGAGCCGAGCGTCCACGTCCCCTGCACCATGCTGCGGCCGCGATGGCAGTGCAATGCCGCGGCGGCCGTGCCGGCCCGAACCCATGCGCTTCATGTCCGCCTGACGATGTTTGGGCGTTCCGGCTGTAGGCATCGGCATTGCGGGGATCGCGCTGTCGCCGCCACAATCCGTCTCCGACAGAAAGGCGGATTCTCTCCATGACCAGCTATCTCGATCGACTGATCGCCGATCCCACCAGTTTCCACGACGCGCCCTATGCGCAGGCCTTCACGCTCAGCCGCGACGAGATCGACAGGCTGCATCTGGAAGGCGCGCGCAAACGCTTTGCCGAACTTCGTCCTGGCCTGTCGGTGCTGGACAAGCTGGCGCGCGAGCAGGGCATCGAGACGATCGAGACGATCAACGATCTGGCGCCGCTGCTGTTTCCGCACACCGTCTACAAATCCTATCCGATCAGCTATCTGGAGCGCAGCCGCTTCGACAAGCTGACCAAATGGGTCGCGGGCCTGACGACCAGCGACATTTCCCATGTCGATGCCAGCGGGATCGAGACGATCGACGACTGGATCGACCTGCTCGACGCGGAAACCGATCTTACTATCCAGCATACGTCGGGCACGACCGGCAAGCTGAGCTTTGTCCCCCGCACCAAGAAACAGTGGCGCGAAACCATCGTCCATTCGGCGGTCATTATCCGCGACTGGTGGCCGGGTCGCGGCCCGGACATATTGAAGGACGGGATGCCGATCATCATTCCGGGCTATCGCTATGGCGCCGCCGCGATGCAGCGCGGTAACGGCATCCAGGTCGATCTTTATGCCAAGGGCGAGGAAAACACCCTGTTCCTCTACCCCGACGCCCGCTTCAGCGCGGACATCGCCTCGCTGGGCGGCCGCCTGCGTGCGGCGGAGGCACGGGGTGAGGCCGGCATGATCGACATTCCGCCGGTCCTGCTGGAACGGCGGGAGGCCCTGCTGGAACTGGAGCGCCGCCGGCCCGACGACCTCAAGCATTTCTTCAGCGAGGCGCAGCGGCGCTTCGGCGGGCGCGACGTCTATGTGACGGCGATGTGGGCGATCCTCTACGATTGGGCGGAGGAGGGGCTGAAGCGTGGCCTCAAGAACGTCTTCGGCAAGGGCAGCGTGCTGCTGACCGGCGGCGGCAAGAAGGGCAAGGAACTGCCCGACGACTGGCGCGAGCGCGTACTCGAGTTTCTGGGTTTCGATACCATCTATGAAATGTACGCCACGTCCGAACAGATGGGTCTGTCGATGATGTGCGAGCATGGCCATTATCACATCCCGCCGATCCAGATTCCGTTCCTGCTCGATCCGGCGACCGGCAAGCCCTTGCCGCGCAAGGACGGCCTGACCGGCCGCTTCGCCTCGTTCGACCTGATGCCCAACACCTATTGGGCCGGGCTGGTGACGGGGGATGAGATCACGCTGGCGGGCTGGGAAAAGCCCTGCGCCTGTGGCCGCACCGGGCCGCACGTCATTCCGCCGGTACGCCGCTACAGCGAGAAGGAAGGCGGCGATGACCGCATCGTCTGCGCCGGCGCCCCCGAAGCGCATGATCGCGCCCTCGAATTTCTTGCCGAACTGTCGATGTGAGTAGAGCCATGACTGATCAATTCCGCGTTCCCCTCATCATCCGAGGCCAGATCATCGATGATGCTGAAGTCGACTATGGCGGCCGCCGGGGCGGCGTCAGCTTCTCGGCGCCCGACATCGCCAAGCATGTCGCGCGCCTGCCCCTGCGGACGCCCTCGGCCATGGCCGACCTTTATTCGCTGAGCTTCGACGAGATACTGGATTTCCTCGTCGCCCTGGGGGAGCGGCTGGATTTCGGGCAGAACCGGCATTTGCAGGAAGCGTTTCGTCTGTCCTGTCTGACCTCCGGCCTGTCGGAGAGCATATTGCGCGTCCATTTCCAGCATATCGGCGCCGCCTTCGATCGCACCGAAATGCGGCGGATGATGGAGCGCTCCTGCGGCGTCGACTATCTGGAAGGCTGGGTGGATCAGGGGGCTGGCAGATTTCCGGGCCTGACCGCCCGCACGCGCGCTTTCGGCGCGCGGACCGTGCATGTCATTGCCGGCAATGCGCCGATCGTGTCGATCCTGACGGTGATCCGCAATGCGCTGACCCGGTCCGACGCGATCATCAAGCTGCCGTCCAACGATCCGCTGACGGCCGCCGCGCTGGTGCGAACCATGGTCGAGATGGACCCCGACCATCCGCTGTCGAAACATGTCTCCGTCGCCTATTGGAAGGGCGGCGACGATCAGGTGGAATCCGCGATTTACGATCCGCGCGGGGTCGAAAAGATCGTCGCCTGGGGCGGGTTCGATTCGGTCAAGCACATCACCCGCTATCTGCAACCGGGCATCGACCTCATCACCCAGGACCCCAAGCTGTCGGGAACGATCATCGGTCGCGAAGCCTTCGCCGATGAAGCGACGCTGGGTCAGGTGGCACGCCGTCTGGCGCTCGACATCGGCGCCCAGAATCAGGAAGGCTGCGTGTCCGCGCGCGTCATCTATGTCGAATGCGGCACGGACGAAGCCGGGCTGGAGCGCGCCAATCGGCTGGGGCAGATGACCTTCGATGCACTCCAGCGTCTGCCCGATCACCTGAGCACGCCGCACAAGGCGTTCGACGGCGCGCTCAAGGCCGAGATCGACGGCATCCGCCTCAATGACGAGGATTATCGCATCTTCGGCGGTCGGACCAACGAGGGCGCGGTGATCGTCAGCCAGGAGGATTATCCGGTCGACTTTTCCCGCACGCTCGCCTGCCGGGTGGGCAATATCGTGCCCATCGACAGCAGGGAAACGGCCGTCAGCGCGGTCAACGCCTATACCCAGACGATCGGCATCTTTCCCGAAAGCCTCAAGGATGAGCTGCGCGACCGTCTCGCCTTTCAGGGCGCGCAGCGGATCGTGTCGCTGGGCGGGGCCGCGACGATGCAGCATAATATGGAAAGGCAGGATGCGATCGAGCCAGTACGCCGCATGCTGAAATGGGTGACCGAAGAACAGGCATCCGGCGAGATGCTGGCCGCGCTGGCAGGCTGAGGGGAGCCAAGGACATGGTGGACGCTGATCTGGTGATCCGGGGCGGAACGGTGGTCGACGGGCAAGGCGGTGATCCGTTCGAGGCGGACATCGCCATTGCCGACGGCCGTATCGCGGCGATCGGTGCTGATGTCGGTCAAGGCCGCGAGGAGATCGATGCCCGTGGCCTCCTCGTCACGCCCGGCTTCGTCGATGTTCATACCCATTATGACGGGCAGGTCACCTGGTCGGACAGTCTGGTGCCTTCCGCCGAACATGGCGTCACCACCGTCGTCATCGGCAATTGCGGCGTCGGTTTCGCGCCGTGCCGGCCGGAGGACCGCGAGGCGCTGGTCAATGTCATGGAGGGCGTGGAGGACATTCCCGAAGCGGTGATGGCGAAGGGTCTGCCCTGGAACTGGGAGAGCTTCCCGGATTATCTGCGATCGCTCGAAGCGCGTGCCTGGGACGCGGATGTGGGAGCCTATATTCCGCATTCGCCCCTGCGGGTCTATGCGATGGGCCAGCGCGGGTTGGACCGCGAGCCGGCGACCGCGGCGGATGTCGCGCGAATGGCGCAGCTCGTGGCGGAGGGGATGGCGGCCGGCGCGCTTGGTTTCGCGACATCGCGTTCGCTGGTGCATCGGCGCGGCGATGGCGCTTTCATCCCGTCCTTTCAGGCGGAAAGCGATGAACTGGTGGCGATCGCCCGATCGGTGGGTGATGCGGGGCGCGGCGTGCTTCAGATGATCCCGAATCTCGATACCGCCGACTGGGCCAGCGATCTCGACCTGATGAAGCGCATGACCAGCGCCTCGGGGCGTCCGCTGACCTATTCGCTCGCCCAATGGTCGACCGATCCGCAGGGCTGGCGGCGCACCATGGATGCGCTGGCCGAGCATAATCGCACCAGCGCGGCGCCGGTGCTGGCGCAGGTTTTTCCCCGGCCGATGGGCGCGATGTGCGGCCTGTCGACGTCGGCCAACGCGTTCAGCCATTGTGCAAGCTATCGTGCGATTGCGGACCGACCGCTGGCTGAAAAGGTCGCCATCATGCGCGATCCCGCCTTCCGCGCGCGACTGATCGCGGAGGAGCCGGATGAGACGCCGACGCCGCTGCATCGCTTGCTACGCACATGGGACAATATCTATCCGCTCGGAGCCGAGCCGGACTATGAACCTTCACCGGACCGGAGCATCGCCGCGCTGGCCGCAAAGCGCGGCGTCGGTCCTGTCGAACTGGTCTATGATCTGATGCTGGAGCAGGAGGGCCATGCGCTGATCCTGATGCCCTTTTCCAACTATGCGGAAAAGTCGCTGGACCCTGCGCTTGCAATGATGCGCGATCCCTACAGCATCGTGGGACTGGGCGACGGCGGCGCGCATTATGGCATCATCTGCGATGCCAGCTATCCGACGACGATGCTGTCCTACTGGACCCGCGATCGGGTCGGCGAGCAACTGACGATCCCTGCGGCAGTCAAGGCGCTGAGCGCGGACAACGCCGATTTCCTGGGGCTGCGGGACAGGGGGCGGCTGAAACCGGGGATGAAGGCCGACATCAACCTGATCGATCATGGCGCGCTCAGGCTGCATGCCCCTCATGTCGTCCATGACCTGCCCGGCGGTGGGCGCCGTCTGGCGCAGCAGGCGACCGGTTATCGCGCCACGATGGTCAGCGGCGTGATCACCCGGCGGGACGGCGCCGACACTGGCGCGCGTCCCGGAAGGCTGATCCGCGCCGCCTGATCAGGCGCGCGGCTGGATGGTCGTGCCGCCCGTCAGTCCATGGCGGATAAAGGGCGAGGCGAGGAAATCATGCGGAAAGCCGAGCGGCGTGCGGCTCAACGCATCCAGACGTTCCAGTTGGCTTGCCTCCAGCGTGACGCCAAGCGCGGCGACATTATCCGCATATTGCCGCATCGTCCGCGCGCCCACTAGCGGCGAGACGACCGCCGGATTGGTAAGGGTCCAGGCGATCGCCACCTGCGCCGAGGTGACGCCCATCTCGTCGGCGATGCCCTTCACCGCATCGGCGATGGCGACCACGCGCGCGTCGACACGGCCTGCCGCTTCGAGCAGGGCACCGCGACCGCCAGATTCGCCGGCATGGGCGCTGCCGCCGGTCGCATATTTGCCCGACAGCATGCCGCTCGCCAGCGGCGACCAGGGCATGACGCCGATACCCAGCGCCTTGGCGGCGGGGATGAGTTCGCGTTCGGCCGTGCGCTCGACCAGATTATATTCGACCTGCAAGGCCGCCAACTGGGACCATCCCCGCAATTCCGCCACGGTTTGCAGCCGGGCCATCTGCCAGGCAGGTGTATCCGACAGGCCCAGATACAGGATCTTGCCCTGCGTCACGAGGTCGTCGAACGCGCGCATGATCTCATCCGCAGGCGTCGTATCGTCCCAGGCGTGCAGGAAGAGCAGATCGATCCGGTCCGTGCGCAGGCGCTTGAGGCTGGTTTCGACCGTCTGCATCATGTTCCGGCGGCTGTTGCCGGCAGCATTGGGATCGCCGACCGATCGGGTCAGCGAATATTTGGTCGACAGGACCAGCCGTTCGCGCTTGGCTTCCGCGAACTTGCCGGTCAGCGTTTCCGACACGCCGTCGGCATAATAGCCCGCCGTGTCGATGAAATTGCCGCCCTGGTCGACATAGCTGTCGAAAATCCGGCGGGATTCCTGCTCGTCCGCGCCCCATTCCTCGCCAAAGGTCATGGTCCCGAGCGCCAGCGGGGAAACCCGCAGGCCCGAGCGGCCGAGCAGGCGATAGCTGTCGAGCGACAGCGTCTGAATGTTTGTCTGTGTCATGGTCGTTTTCAATCTTTCGCTGCTTCGGTGACGACCCAGTGCATCATCTTGTGCACCGGCCATCCCCCATCGTGCGGCAGGCCGCCGAATTTTCCGGTGTTGATATTGCCGAGACCGACGATGCGCTGGGTGCCCGCCGAGGAAAGCCCATCGCGCACCTCGGCAATGCGGGAGGGGGGATAGACGCCGACCGACTGGGTCGCGACGGTGACATGCTGGATCGCATCGGCAAGCCGGTCGACCGCGACGACATTGACGAGCTTGCCGCCGGGATTGAACGACACAGGTTCGCTGGAGCGGATGACTATGCCCCGGCCGTCGGGACGTCCGAACAGGCGGTAGACCGGTTCCAGATTGCCCAGCATGTCCAGTTCGTCGATCAGCATGGCGGGCGGCAGCGGGCCGTCGGGGCCGGCGCCATAGCGGATATCCTTGCCCATCGCCTCCACCAGCGCTTCGCAATAGCGATCGACCTGTTCGTCCGATCCTTCGATGAACTGGAAGCGGGCGCAGCTGCACGCATCCTGATTGAAGGCGATGATGTCGGCCGCGCTCCGTTCGGCAATGGTCGCGAGGGGGACGTCGTCAAAGGCTTCGCGGCCGATCAGCGAAATCGAGACCTTGGGATCGAAGGACATGATCTCGAAGCCCGGCGCGGCATATTGCATGGCATGGCGTACCGCCGCCTCGCCACCCCAGACGGCGAGCTTGTCGAAATATTGCGAGCGCAGGATGTGGTTTTCGATGCTGGCATCGCCGCCGCGCCAGTAAGCGGCGGAGAAGGAGCGCGTCACCGGATGGTTGGGGCCGACATCCGCCATCGTCCGCAGCAGGGCGGTCGCCGTGAACATGTCGTTGGACGGCATTTTCAGCAGATGGACGCCCTTGCTGATCGCTCCTCGGACAATCGTGACCGGCGGCACGATCGGGGCGTTGCCGGCCAGAACATGCACCATGCGGGGCGGGAAGGCGCGGATGTCGAAGGCCGTGCCCTGAATGTCGCGCCGCGCCCACCCATCCAGCACGTCGAGCGATCCCAGCGACTGTTCGGCTTCCGCCTCGACCGCCTCGCGGGTGAAGAACCAGGCGATATCGCGGTAGCAATTCTCCAGGATGCGCGCGCCAAGAGTGTTGCAGCGCAGATTATAGGCCGCAGCCTCCTGGAGATAGATGTTCCGGTCGAAATCGAGCGCCTTGCCGACTTCGACGAGAAAATCCACGATCTCCGCAAGCGGCGTGTCGAAGGCGGGACCGGGCTGGCTTCGCGGCCAGATCAGCGAGTCCAGATCGATCGAAGGGGTCATGACCGTCGTGCCGCTGGCCCGCGACCGGTGCTCGACGGCGGCGTCGAGCTGGACCACGCCCTTGATCACATGGGGAACGAGCAGCCGGTCATTATCGGCGATGATTTCATGCAGCATGTCTGCCTCCTGTCGTTCAGGCCGCGACCGGCTGGGGTGCGGTAATCGATCCGCGCACATAGGAATCGATCGATCCGGCGCAGCTGAGCTTGTCCTCACCTTCTTCCAGATCGGCGTAACGGGCGATCGCGTGAACGACCGGCGTCTTCACGCCCTCCAGGCCGGAGCCGAACTCCACCTGCACCTTGTCGCCAGAGATGATGCCGCCCCAGCGGCCGTCCGCCAATATATCGAAAAACGCCATTCGGCCTTCGATCCGGCCAACATCCTTCGTCGTGCCCAGCAGCTTTTCGCCCGGCTTGTCGAGGATGAGGGGGATGATCCATGGCGGCACCGCATAGGATTCGGTCGGCTGGATCTTGGCGCAGAAGCCGCTCATTTCGACCATGGCATAGGAACTGGTGATGCGGTCCGGCGTGACGCCGAAAAAGCTCATAATCTGTTCCCTATAGTCGGCCGGGACAGCCGCCCCCTTGGTGCCGCCGCCAAAGCTCATCAGCGTGTCGGGATGGAAATCGCCATCCTTGATCCCGCGCGCGCGCAGGGCCTGCACGATCTGCCAGGCGACACCATACATGACGCCGATATAGAGCGGGCGATCCCGGCGGCTGACAAGCAGGTCCATCCATGCGTCGAACTCGCCTGCCCGCGTCTGCTGGCGGGCCTCGACCTCCGCCTCATAGACGGCGATCTCGCCGGGACCGACTTTGCCGGCAGCCAGCAGGCGGCGCAGCTGCGCGGGGCGCATGGCATCAAAGGCGCGCATCGGATAGTCGCTCAGGCGATGAAATTCGCCGGGCGCGGCCCAGCGCGGGAAATGGACATTGCAGAATTCAATCATCTTGTGGGTGCCGCGCGGCGGCATCATGGTGAAGACCGAGCGGCCGTGATCGGGCACATAGGCCGGTGTCGACAGGTCGGCCGCCGCCAGACAGGCGGCGAGCGACAGGTCGCGGTCCTGCGTCGACTGGTTGAGGAAGGAGGATTTGCCCGAGGTCCCGCTCGACGCGAAGACATGGTGGCCCGCCGCCTTGGCGCGGTCCAGCCATTCGTCAATGTCGCGCACATCCGCAACCTCGATATTGTCCGTCGGATAGCTGCTCAGCGTGCCGAGCCACATGTTCATATGCTTCCACTGGCCATTGTCGACGAACGCCTCCGGATAGCTTTTATAATTGGTGTGGGCGAACAGGAGCGGGACGAGGTCGGCCAGGCTGTCGATGCTGTCGATACCGGCTTCTTTCGCCCGCTTGTCGAGCACCCGGATCTGCTGGCGCCGCTCCGCAAAGCGTTCGCGCGCCGCTTCCAGTTGCAGTTCGGCCAGATTGTCCGGGGCGTTCCGGAACGGATCGGGCGACCGGGCAAGGGCGATCAATTCGTCAACGGCGCTCATCAGTGAAAACTCCTCTCAGCTTTGCCGGGAAGTATAGGCGATGCCCGATATTTAGCCGCTCGATTCACTGTTATGGGGAGGACATACTATTCTCAGCATGACCTTTCCGCCCGATGGCGTGCCGATCCCCTGCCAAAACAAGGCTGCTATCTTTCGGCAGGGCAGAAGGCGGGCACCCCGGGCCATGATGCCGGCGCAACACAGGAGCAGGGGGTGACATGCCCGGTCCACTGGACGAAGTATTGGCGTTTTTTCGGGAAAGCAGCGGCTCGCGCGAAGACATGCTGTCCGCCATGGAGCGCCGGTTTACGGCGGATACACGCTGGGAAAATGTCGGCGTGGCGACGATCGTCGGGGTCGATCAGGCGAGGCAGTTCATCGACGGCTTTCTTGGCCGGATTCCGTTCGAACGCTGCGCGGTCGTGGTCCATCATGCGGCGGCCGCGGGCCATGTCGTCCTGACGGAGCGCAGCGATATTTTCTATGGGCCAGACGGGCAGGAAATGCTGTCGCTGCGGCTGATGGGCGCCCTGGAAATGGACGGCCCCCATATCGTCGCCTGGCGCGACTATTTCGACACAAGCGGCTTTTGAAGGGGGATGCTATGACCGATCGCAAGGCTGTCTGGGCGCAGATCGTCCCGATGCCGGGGGCCAATCTGGCGGCGCTGGCACAGAGTTATGAAGCGGCGGGGGTGGAAGGGGTCTGGGCGCCGCAAATGTTCGGCGCGCCCTTCACGACGCTGGCCGCCGTCGCGCCCGCCACGCAGCGTATCAAGCTGGGGACCGGCATCGCGCTGGCGTTCGTGCGCAGTCCGCTGGAAACCGCGTGCAGCGCCATCGACCTGGACCTCATCAGCAACGGCCGGATGGTGCTGGGACTGGGGTCGAGCGCGCAGAGCCAGATCGAGGGATCATTCGGCAGCGCCTATGGCAAGCCGCTCGCCCATATGCGCGAGATCGTGGGCATGATCCGCGCTGTCGTGGCCCGCGGGCATACAGGCGAGCTGACCGAACTGGCGGGAGACTATCACCGTCTCGACCTTTCGCACTTCCGCTTGCTGCACAAGCCGGTGCGCGGCGACATTCCCATCGTGCTGCCGGCGGTGTTCCAGAAGGCCTGCGCGCAGGCGGCGGAAATTGCCGACGGGCTGCTTGGGCATCCCCTGTGGAACGATGGCTGGATTGAGCGGGAAGTGGCCGCTCATATGAAGGCGGGGCTGGATCGGGCCGGCCGGGCGCGCAAGGACTTCTCGCTCAACATTTCGATATTCACGGCGATTTCTGACGACAGGCGAGAGGCGATCGAGGATTGCCGGGGGACTGTGGCTTATTACAGCCAGTCGCCCCAATATCTGCGCTATTTCGAGGAAATCGGTTTCGGCCGGGAGGCATCGGCGATTCAGGCCGCCTTCGCGCAGGGGGACATGGCGGGCATGGCGGCTGCCTGCACCGACGCCATGGTGGAAAGCATCGCCGTGGTCGGAACGGCCGATGAAGTGCGGGCCCGGGTTGCGCGGCGCGCGGCGCTGGCCGACGCGATTACGCCGTTGATCCCGCATTATGGCCTGTCGCCCGAAAAAAGCGCGATCTACACGCAGCGTATAGCGGAGACATTTTATGGCTGATTCCACCGCTGTCGCGGCCATGGCGGGGGGTGGGCTTTACAACCGGCATTCGGGCCTGCAACAGGCCAATCTGCAATCCGCGCTCCCCCTGCTGGAGGATGCGGCGCGAGCCATTGGCGATGCCTCCGTCGGTCCTGTCACCATAGTCGACTATGGCGCATCGCAAGGGCGCAATTCGATGGCGCCGATGGCGACGGCCATCGATCTGGTTCGTGCGAATGATGCGCGGCGGCCGGTTCAGGTCGTGCATACGGACCTGCCCTCCAACGATTTCACGTCGCTGTTCGGCTTGCTGGATCAGGACCCGGCCAGCTATCTTAACGGCCGGCAGGGCGTCTTTCCTTCCGCCATAGGCCGATCCTATTTCGATGCGATTTTGCCACCCGGCAGCGTGGATCTGGGTTGGTCCTCCAATGCGCTGCACTGGATGAGCCGTAATCCGGTCGACGTCGCGGATCATGGCTGGGCGATCTTCAGCCGGTCCGCGCAGGCGCGTGCCGCCGTCGATGCGGTGCTGGCGGAGGACTGGCTTCGCTTCCTGAAAGCGCGCGTCATTGAGTTGCGGCCGGGGGGGCGCCTGATCTGCCAGTTCATGGGTCGAGGCCCCGACAGCCACGGATTTGAATGGATGGCCGGGAATTTCTGGCAATCGATCGTAGACATGGAAGGCGAAGGACTGCTCAGCGCCGACGAAACGCTGAAGATGACAGCGCCTTCGGCGGGGCGTTCGCCCGATCAGGTGAGGGCGCCTTTCGATGCCGGGCTGGTGCCCGATCTGGTGCTGGAGCATCTCGCCGCGATCCCGTCCCCCGATCCCTATTGGGAGGGCTATCAACAGACCGGCAATGCGGCCGAACTGGGGCGGCAGTGGGCGGCCATGATGGGTGCGGCCAACGGCCCCAACTTCCTTGCACGCGTCGCTGCGTCCCGCGATCGGGACGCGCTGCTGGCCAGTCTGGTGCAGCGTGTGGCCGCCCGCGTTGAGGCAGATCCGCAGCGCAGCCGTGCCTTCATCCTGATCCTGTCCATCAGGAAGCCGGCTTGAAGCGCGATCTCCGCTGAGCGGGGTGCCCGGTCCGCGGCATCGGCAATGAACCAAAAGGGAGAGGAAGCAGCATGGCCCGCCTTGCAGAAAAGATTTGCATCATCACCGGAAGCGGGAGCGGCATCGGACGAGCCAGCGCGTTGATGTTCGCGCGGGAAGGCGCGACGGTGATCGTCGCGGACATTCGCGCCGAAGCGTCCGAGGCGACCGCGCAGGCCATTGTCGACGCCGGAGGATCGGCGCGCGCGATGACCGTTGACGTCGGCGAACAGGCCGATCTGGAACATATGATCGGCCAGACCGTCGCCGATTTTGGCCGCATCGACGTGCTCTTCAACAATGCCCTTTATGTCAATCAGGACCACGCCATGCGTGACATGGATTTCCTGGCTTTCGACCCCGACATCTTCCTTGCCAATGTGCGGGTCAACGTATTGGGAGCGGTTCTGGCGAGCAAGCTCGTCATTCCGCACATGCTGGAGCGCGGGGTGGGGTCGATCATCTCCACCTCGTCCGGCAGTTCCATGGGTGGGGATATCACCGCCTACAGCTATGGATCGTCAAAAGCCGCGCTCAACTGGTTCGTGCAGGCGATCGCCGCCACCTATGGCAAACAGGGCATCCGCAGCAATGCGATCCTTCCCGGTCCGACGCAGACGCCCGCCAAGCTGCAATGGTCCACGCCGGAAATGGATCGGCTGTTTCTGGAGGTGCTCAACACCCCCTTTATCGGCGAGCCGGAAGACATTGCCGCCATGGCGCTTTTCCTTGCGTCCGACGAGTCCCGCTACGTCAACGGCATGCTGTATCCGGTCGATGGCGGTCAGAGCTGCACCGTGCCGTTCATCAGCGTGACGCGGGCGCTTTCCCGAGGGTGAATGCAGCAATCCCAGATTTGAGGAAAACAGAAGAGGAGAGGATGATGGGCGTCGAACTGGAACAGAAGGTACGGGAATTTTGCGATGCCTGGGGCGACGGCAGCGATGCCAGCAGGCCCAATGTAGAGAAAATTCTGTCGATGATGGCGGAGGATGCCGAATGGCAGCTCTGGGTTCCCGGCGGTCCCGTCGTGAAGGGCAAGACGGCGTTGCGCGCAGAGATTGAGCGGCAAATGGCCTTCGCCACCAACAATAAATGCAATGAGGTGAACATCCTCTCCAACGACCGGATGGTGATGCAGGAACGGTCCGACACTGCCATCATCATGGGACGGCCCTGTCCGCATCAGATGGTCGCCATCTATGAGTTTGACGGGGCCGGGCTGATTTCACGCTGGCGCGAATATCTCGATATGGCGGACCTTACGCGCAAGATGGGCATAGACGAAGCCGCGGCAGGCGGTACGGAAGTGCCTGCCTGATTGCGTCAGGCGCGGAACAGGGCGATCAGGACTGCACAGGTCAGGATCGCCCAGCTCTGAAATCCCCAGAGCAGCCAGCGCGGCGCGTGCCGCAACTCCATAAACTCGCGCCCGACTAGCAGAACCTTCGTGAAGGCGATGACGAGGATGACGGAGCGAAGCAGGAACGCATTGCCCAATGCCATCGTCTCGAACGACAGAAAGGTCGCGGCGATCAGCATCGCCCAGACCAGTGTGATGCGGCTACGCCAGATCATGGCCATGAAACGGATTCCCTAAAGCAGATAGAGCAGGGCGAAGAGGATGATCCAGAGCAGGTCCACCAGATGCCAGAAGGCGCCGCTCCCCTCGATCAGGGCGGCACCACCCTGCATCCGGCCGGTCCGGTCGAAGCGCGACAGGGTAAAGCACAGCACGCCCAAGCCGATCAGCACATGCACCAGATGGATGCCGGTAAACATATAATAATAGATCGAAAAACTGTTGCTGTTGAGCGTGAAGCCCTGGGCGATCTTCGCTGAATATTCGAACGCCTTGACGATGACGAAGCCGCTGCCGAGCAGGACCGCGCCCAGCAGCAGCGGTCGCGCCTTGTCGTCGTCACAGCGTACCGCCGCGACGGCCTGTGCAACAAGGAGACTGCTGGTCAGCAGCAAAAGCGTGTTGAGAAGGCCAAGGCTCCGGTCGAGCAGCGCCTGCGAACTTTCGAACAGCGCCAGTTCCTGCTGCCGAGCGAGCGCATAGGTGATGAAGAAGACGGCAAAGACGACAAGATCGCCGCCAATGAACACCCATACGCCTTCCTCTCCCGGCACATGGCCGCGCGGAGGCGAAGCGGCGGCTTGCGAAGCAGCCATTATTCGCCGCCCAGCGCGTCGCGCTTGATCGCGCCGAGCATGGCGAAGATCATCAGGTTGAACCAGATGCCGAACACGACGGCGGGCATCCAGAAAGCCAGGGCGCCGTTCCAGGCAAAGGGTCCGGTCTTGAACAGGCCGATCGCCAATCCGGGCAGCAGCAGCACGCCGGTCCACAGGTTCATATAACCAAGCCAACGCGGCAGGATGGGCTGCGCGCGGCGGTCGCCCAGAATGACGAAACCGGTCAGCAGATTCTGCACGAAGGCGGGCACGGCCGGCATGACGAACAGCAGGAAGGCGATATCACTCAACGCACCGATAACGGCGTCCGGCCGGTCGGTCCGATAGGCGGCCGCCGTGAAGATCAGCCCGGCGAAGAATAAAGTGACGAAGCCAAAGGCCACGACCATCACAAAGGCCCAGGTCAAAGGCGAAACCGGCCCTTCGATCTTCTTCATGAAGGTGGCGACCGCTGCCAGAAAGGGGAAGAACAGCACGGAGGAAGAGGCGATCAGGATAGCGCCTGCCAATATGCCGATCTGGTGGCTGCGATAATAAGCAGCCACTTCCGCAGCGGGCATGGATGGGGCCAGCGGCGGGAACATGTGCGCGACCGGCCATATGCCGACGAACATCATCGTACCGGCAATGGCGCCCATATAGGTGCATAGCTTCATCGTCATGCTCTTGGTCGTCATGCGGCCTCCCTCTGCCCTGTTTTGTTGTGCAGGCGGAAGATTGTGAAGCGAACGCGTCCAGGCCACCCGCCCATGGATAGGGTTCCTGTCGGCGATCCCGCCTGCACAAGGGTAATATTCTTGCCACGGCCACCGGCAAAGGCGGCGACAGAGGAGCAGCGGAGAGGGTGATGAGCGACATTGAGGCGAACAAGGCGGTGGCCCGCCGCTACATGCGGGCCGTGGAGGAGGGCGACGTCGAGACGATCGAGGCCCTTCAGCATCCCGATTGCCAGTGGTGGATATTGGGCCATGGCGACATGAGCCGGGCCGACTTCATCGCCAGCGTGAAAGGCGGACTGCTGAGTGCGCAGAAGCGAACGGCCGAGGTGGTCGGGATAACCGCCGAAGGGGACCGGGTGGCGGTGGAAGTCAGGGGCGAGATGGTCTTTCCGGACCGGGTCTATCGCAACGAATATCATAATCTGCTGATCATCCGGGACGGGCAGATCATTTCCGGCAAGGAATATATGGACACCCGCGCCGTGGCCGAGGCCTTTTCGGCGGGGGAGGGCGGGCAGTGACGCATGCCGCTCCGCTCAACAATTATGACGATGCGGCGGTCGGCCGGATCACCGCCTTTGTCGAGCAACTGACCGGCGGCAAGGTTGTCGGGCTTGAGCGCCTCGTCCGCTGGCGCCCCTCCTGGTTCGTCGACGTCGAAAGGGAGGGGACGGTCTGCCGCCTGCACCTGCGCGGCGACCGGGGCGGCGACGTGTCCATCTTTCCCGACCTCAAGCGCGAGGCCGACGTCATCGCCCTGCTTCACAGCCAAGGACTGCCGGTGCCGGAGATTTACGGGTATCTTGCCGATCCGCCATGTATCGTGATGGAGGCGATCGAAGGGACGCGAGATTTTTCGGCGCTCGATGCCGCCACGAAAAGCGCCATCGGCCGCGTCTATATGCGGGCGGTTGCCGCGATGCACCGGTTGCCGGTCGAACCCTTTATGGCCGCCGGCGTGCATCGGCCCGAGGGCGCCGAGGCGATCGCGCTGGTCGGACTGGACGCCTATATGCCGCATTACCGGCGAACCAAGAGCCGGCCCGAGCCGTTGCTGGAATTCGTCATCGGCTGGCTTCGCCGTAATGTGCCGCGGCACCGCCAGCGCGCCAGCTTCATCCAGTTCGATTCGGGCCAATATCTGGTCGATCAGGGCGCGATGACCAAGCTCTACGATTTCGAATTTTCGATGATCGGCGATCCGCTGGTCGACATCGCCACCATGGGGATGCGCAACAGCTATGAGCCGTTGGGCGCACCGCTGCCGGAACTGGTGCGCTATTATGAGGAAGCGACGGGTGAGCCGGTCGATCATGACGCGGTGGTTTTCCACGTCCTGCAATTCTCCCTGCTCGGCACGATGCAGTTCACCGGGACTGTCGGCAAGCCATGTCCCGGCGATCCGCATTCGGTCTATCTCATGTTTGATCTTGCGCTGCGCCGCTCCATCCTGCTGGCGCTGTCGCAGCTGACCGGCGATGCGCTGCCCGGACTGCCGCCGCTGGAACAGCGCACGGGTGACAATGCGCCGCTGCTGGCCAAGCTGGCCGATACGCTCGGGGCGCTTCCGGTGACGGGGGAGGCGGCCGAATCGCATAAGGCGCAGGTTGCCGAACTGATCGAATGGGTGCAGCGCGCCGACGATCACGGGGCGGACATGGTCGCGCGCAATATTGCGGATGTGTCCGCGCTTCTTGGTCGCCGCTTCGACCGCTGGGCTGACGCCGCCGAGGCGCTGGAGGCCCATATCATCGAAGCGGGACCGGAGGAGGACGCCGCGCTCATCGCCCTGCTCGCGACGATCGAGGGGCGGCGGCTGCAACTGTTTGGGCCGACTGTGCTGGGCGAAGCGGCGCGCCATGTCGTCCTGCCGATGACGCGTCTGGACTGAAGGGCGGTCGCGCCCTTGCCGTCGGACAGGTCACGCCCCTGTCCTTCATGGCGATGCCAATATTGAGGACAGGAGCAGGATATGAGCGAAAAGATAGTGCTGGTGACGGGCGCGACGCGCGGGCTGGGGCGCGGCATGGCGCGGGGCCTGGCCTCGCGGGGCCATGTGGTGGCGGTCACCGGGCGCGACCGGGCGCAGCTTGCCGAGGTCGTGAAGGAGATTGAAAGGGCGGGCGGCAAGGGCATCGCGCTGGCATGCGATCACCATGACGATCGCGCCGTGGAAAGGGCGTTCGCGCAACTGGCCGAGTGGACGGATGGCAGGCTGGACCTGCTCGTCAACAATGCCGCCGCGGTTTACGGACCCGAACTGGTCGCGCCGGGCGGTTTCTGGGAAAAGCCGCTCAGGCTGGCGGACATGATCACCATCGGCCTGCGCTCCAGCTATGTCGCGGCCTATCATGCCGCGCCGATGATGGTGGCGGCCGGCAAGGGCCTGATCGCCAGCATTTCCTTCTATGGCGCGGTGTCCTATTTTCACGGGCCGGCCTATGGCGCGGCAAAGGCGGGGACGGACAAGATGACGGCCGACATGGCGGTCGATCTTGCGCCGCATGGCGTTTCCGCCGTCTCCTTCTGGCCGGGCTTCATTCTCACCGATGCGGTGAAGGCCATGCCGCCCGAAATGATGCCCGAAGACCTGCGCGCCGCCATGCCCCATTGGGAAACGCCGGAATTTTCCGGCCTTGTCCTCGACCGGCTCGCGCAAGACCCGGACCTTGCCTCCCTGTCGGGCCAGGCGCTGATCGGCGCGGAACTGGGGGAGCGCTACGGCATCCGGGATACGGACGGGAAGCAGCCCCTATCCTATCGGGCGACGATGGGCGCGCCGACGCCTTTCATGCCGTCCGTCCGGCAAGGTTGAGAGGACAGAAATCAGGAGAGGAAAGGCAAAAGCGATGATCGATGCCGTGCTGGTCGTGCTGACCAAAGCCGTTCCGGGCCGGGAGGCCGATATGGAGGATTGGTACAGCAACATCCATATTCGCGACGCGCTGCGTTTCCGGGGGTCGGTGACGGCGCAGCGCTTCCGGCTCGCCGTGGAGCAGCCCTGTCCGCCCGAAGGCTTTGACTGGCAGTATCTCGCCTTCTACGACGTATTCGACCCGGTTCGCTTCAGTCGTGAGCATCTGGACAATGCGCTGACATCGCGGATGCAGGTGTCGGACGCCATTGATGACAGCCTGCTCTATGACTTTCATTATTATCCGTTGCTCTTTCAGGACAATGATCCGGAGGTCGCGCATTGCGGCGGCGTCATCCTGGAGGAATTCAACCCGCTTGCGGGCAGCGATGACCGTTTCAGACGTTTCTATGCGGAAAGCTATTTTCGCGAGGCGGCCGCCCGACCCGGCGTCAAATCGGCCGCTTTCCTGACCTTTCGCACCTTTGGCCAGATGATCCCGATGACGCCCGACTATCGCTATGTCGCGATCTACAGGATCAACGATCCGGACGCTGCCCATCAAGCATGGAGAGGCGCGGACGCCCTGCTGGCGAACAGCGGCCTGCTCCGGCCCGAGGGGATACGCATCACGCGGTGGGACCGTGCGACACCCCGTCTCACCAAGGACGATGTCCAGCATCCGACCGCCGTCGGCCTGGCGGAAGAAGAACGCGCCCGGGCGCAAATGGGCGACCGGGTACGCACCGGCGGCACGGAAAAGCTGGCGATGAGCTGATCCGTCAGGCGGTCGGGGGGCGATCGACGATGGTGCGCATCCGGCGATAGGCCGGGCGCGCCGCCATCCGCTCGACATAGGCGGCGATGTTCGGATGTCCCTCCACGTCGACGGACATGAACAGCCGCGTGGTAGTGAAAGGAAAAGTCATCATGATGTCGGCTGCCGTGAACCGGTCGCCCGCCATATATGGTTTATGCGAAAGCCGGTCGTCGACAAGTGTCAGCAGGCGCGCCGCATGGGTCCGTCCCGCGACACGGGAGGGGTGATCCTGCGCGATGCCTGCGCGTTCGGCCATGATCTCGGTCACCAGCGCCGGCATCAGGGATGATTCGGCGAAATGGAACCAGAAAAGATAATCAGCATAGTCCGGATCGCCGGGATTGGCGCGGAGCGTGCCCTTCCCTTGCGTCGTGGCGAGATATTCCATGACCGCCCCGCTCTCGGCGATCCGACGCCCATCGGCCTCGATCACGGGTGAAGAACCCAGCGGATGCAATGCCTTATAGGCGGGCTCCGCCGCGAGCGTTTCCAGCCGCGCATAGAAGCGGATGTCATAGGGCAACTCCACTTCCTCCATCAGCCAAACCGCGCGTTCGGAGCGGGACCTGTTAAGTTGAAAGATGGTGATGCTCATGAAGGGCTCTCCGCTTGAGGGGCGCCATAGATGCGCCGCTTATCAATTCCGCCAAACCTATCTTTATCTAGGTATCGCGGAGCGTCCGCCGTGGCAGCGTCCCGCTGCGGCGGAAGCCCAGCGGTCCCGCATCCATGAGAGACAGGAGAGAAGATGCCCATGACGGATTTATCGGGACGCGTCGCTATCGTCACCGGATCGGGCGCCAATATCGGGGAAGCCTGCGCACGAGCCCTGGCAAAGGCCGGCGCGGCAGTTATCCTGGCGGATATCGCGGTCGAGCGGGCAGAGGTCGTCGCCCGATCTATCCAGGCTTCGGGCGGACAGGCGACGGGGATGTTCCTCGATCTTGCGCAAGAGGACAGTATCACGGCGCTGGTCGAAGATGTGATGCGGCAGCACCAGCGCATCGACATCCTTCACAACAATGCCGCCGATACGCGGCTGGAGCAGATGGCGGCAGATGGCTCGCTTCTCGATCTCGATGCCGCGACCTGGGATCGCGCCTTCCACATCAATGCCAGGGGCACGATGCTGATGATCAAGGCGGTCGCTCCGCACATGATTTCAGGCGGCGGCGGTTCCATCATCAACACTTCGACGGGTGTGGCATTGACCGGCGACATCAACAATCCTTCCTATTCCGCGTCCAAGGCGGCTGTGAACGCCCTGACCCGCAATGCCGCCGTGCAGTTCGGCCGGTTCAATATCCGGGTCAATGCGGTCGCGCCGGGCCTCGTGCTCTCCCCCCTTGCCCGGGAGATGATGACCGCCGATCAGATCGCCATGGTCCAGCGGCATGTCCTTCTGCCGCGCGAGAGCGTGCCGGAGGATATTGCCGGCGCGGTGCTGTTCCTGGCATCGGATGGCGCGGCCTTCATCACCGGGCAGGTGATCGGGGTAGACGGCGGTATCGTTAACCACACGCCCTATGTCGCAGATATGCTGGAAAGCATGAACCGGGCGCACTGACCGGAAAGAGGGCGGGATGGGCATATTCACGCATGTCTGCCTTGGCAGCAACGATCTGGGACGGTCCGCCCGTTTCTACGATGCGGTGCTTGCGCCGTTGGGGATCGTCAATCTTGGCCCGTTTCTGGATCAGGGCATCGGCTATGGGAGACGGGTGCCCGAATTGCTTATCCTGCGCCCGCTCCACGGTCGGGCGACATGCGCCAACGGTGCGACTTTGGGATTGAAGGCGCCGGATCGCCGCGCGGTCGATCATTTTCATCGCGCGGGTCTGGCCGCGGGCGGCAAGGATGCCGGGCCGCCCGGTCCGCGCGGAGCGGTGCCCCATGCCTATGGCGCCTATCTGCTGGACCCCGATGACAACAAGATCTGCGCCTACTGCTTCGACCCGCCATAGGCGCACAGCTATCGATAGTCGGGCGCCCGGCGCTCATCAGGGAAACAGGAGGATATGGAATGGTGGGATCATTGGAGGGGCGCGTGGCGATCGTGACGGGCGCGGCGCAGGGCATCGGACGGGAGGTGGCGACAGTGCTGTCGGAGCGCGGCGCGACCGTGATTCTGGCGGACATATTGGCAGATCGGGTGGAGGCGGCGGCGGATTCGCTGCGCGGCAAGGGTCTTCGTGCCGAGGCGGAGACGTTCGACCTGACCGATGAGGACAGCGTCTGCGCTGCGGTCGCGCGGATCGCTGGCCGGCACGGGCGGATCGACATCATCCACAATAACGCCGCCTATCAGACGATCGAGCAGCGCGCCCTCGACCGCGATGTCGTCCATCTCGACACCGGCGCCTGGGACAAGGCCTTTGCCGTCAATGCGCGGGGGCCTATGCTGCTGTGCAAACATGCGCTGCCGGCCATGATCGCGGGGGGCGGTGGTTCGCTCATCCATTCCGCATCCGGTTTCGGCCTGCTGGGTGAAATGACGCTGACGGCCTATGGCGCGTCCAAGGCGGCGCTTATTAATCTCAGCCGCTTTCTCGCGACCCAATATGGCAAGCAGGGAATCCGGTCCAATGTGATCGCCATCGGCTTCGTCCTCAGTGATACGGCCGTCGAAACCACACCGCAGGCGGTCAAGGACGTACTGCGCGACCATCATCTCAATCCCGACCTCGGCAGCCCTCGCGATATCGCCCATGTCGTTGCCTTTCTGGCCTCGGACGAGTCCCGCTTCATCAACGGCGCGATGATCCCGGTGGACGGCGGCTTTACCGCGCATCAGCCCACAATGGTCGATTTCCAACGCCTGTTCGAGGCATCGGGGAGCAATCAGTTGTAGCCGACCAGCGCGCCGTCATAGCAGCGCGTCGACAAGCTTCGCGGTTTCGAGATCTTCATAGGCGGTGGTCAGCCGCAGATGATTCATGACGTTGATCTCCCAGCCATAATTGACGACGGGCGTCGTCAGCCAGCCGATATAGACGCCCCATATCAGGGTCCGCCGATATTCTTCCCAGGCACTGTCGAAGGCGGGAGGGCGCGCCACGCCTTCCTGTCCCAGGCGGTCCAGATAATAGCCCAGAAGATCGCGCTCATGCGCCCGCCGGTCCGCGATGGAAAGGCCGGTGGTCACGATATAGTTGACGTCGTGCATCGCGTAACCGCGCACCATGAGCTGCCAGTCGAGCAGGCCCGCTGTTCCGTCGGGCAGGCGGTAGCTGTTGCCGAGATGAGTGTCGCCATGCAGCAGCGTCTGGGGCAGGGTCGATTGATGCCGCTGGACCGCCTGCACGCCGGCAAGCAGCCGGTCCGGCGTCGTGCGCAGCCGCTGCACCATCTCCCGTTTGAAATTTTCGGTCTCGACCTCATGCGCGATATAGGCGGGCGCCAGTTCATTCATCATCGTTGCGACCGCGCCTTCGACATGCGTTTCGACCCAGGCCAGATCCGCGCTGAAGCGGGGCGACTCCCAGAAGCGGGCGTGCAGCCGGGCCAGTTGATCCAGCAGGGAGCGCACATCATCCGGCCCGGTCCGCACGGTCGTATTCGGGAAGGTCGCGCCCCGCACGCTCAGCTCTTCGAGCAACAGGCCGAAATGCGTGGTGGACGGATTGAAGTCGCCACCGAAACAGCGCGGCGCTTCCATCGCGAGTTCCGGCCGGATTCCCCGGTAGAAGGCCACTTCATTGGCGTAGAAGGGCGCCATGATCTCATCGACCGCCCGGGTCAGCTTGAGCACCAGGCGGTTGGGCAGGTCAGGGGGTGTGTCATCGGTATAATCGACCTCGATCGACACGCGCCCGGCGGTCGACACCATCTGCTCGCCATAGGTCTTGGCATCGATGATGCGCAGGCCGACGGCGGTTGCGCCCGCTACGGTCGTGGCCAGCAGCTGGTTGATATAATCGACGGTGATCCCGTCCGTGGATGTGGGATGTTTCAAGGCCATAAGGATACTCATCGGAACAGAGGGCGGTTCAGCTTGCCGAGGGCGTGACAACAGCGACCCTATCCAATTGCAGGTTCCTTGATCGACGACGTGGCCAGTCTGACCGAAACGGAGCCTGCGGGCTTTTGGTACAGGAGAGAGCTATGCGTGAAGCTGCGTTGGAACTGCTCAACCGGACGATGGACGAGCAGTTGAAGCGATCCGAGCATCCCAGCGATTTTCCGGCCCTTCCCCCGATTCCCGCCGGCCGGTACACCGACCCGCGTTTCGAGGCGCTGGAAAAAGACGGGCTTTGGAATCGGACCTGGCTGCTGGCCGGCATTGCGTCCGACCTGCCGGAGCCGGGTTCCTATCGTCTGTTCCAGCATCTGGACCGCTCGGTCATTCTCTCGCACGGCAAGGATGGCCGGATACGGGCGTTCCATAATGCCTGCCGTCACCGGGGGTCGCCGCTTCTGCTCGAACCGCAGGGGCGGGCCATGCGCTTTATCTGCCCCTATCATGCCTGGGGTTACGATCTGGAAGGAACACTCAAATCGGTGCCAAGCCAGCATGATTTCGCCTGTCTCAACAAGGCGGAGAACGGCCTGATCGAAGTGCGATGCGACACCTATCGCGGTTTCATCTTCATCAATTTCGATGATGACGCGGAACCGTTACAGGAGTTTCTGGGTGAATTCGTCGCGCTGACCGAAGGATATCCGCTGGATCGAATGGTGGTGAAGGATCATTTCTTCATCGAAATGGCGTGCAACTGGAAAATCGCCTATCATAATTTCCTTGAGATCTATCACGTCAATACGGTTCATCCTAAAACACTGGCACCGCATCTGGATTCCCGCAGTTTCGTGATTGCCCTCTATGAAGGCGGTCATATGCGGTTCGGCACGCGCAAAAAGGGCGGGGAGTCGCTGTTCAAGACCCCGCCGATCAAACCGGACGACATCGCGCCGGTTTTTCTGGAAAATACGGTTGCGCTGCCGACCTTCCCCAACACGTTTTTCTCGCTCGATCCGGTGGGGTTCAACCTGCAATGCTTCTGGCCGGTGGGTTCCGATCGGTCGATCATGGAAGTGCGTCAGATGGGGTGGGCAACCGAGAGTGAGGATGACAGGCTTTATTGGCAGGGCATGCGCGAGGCGACCGAACATATCCTGTCCGAAGATCTGTGCCTGTTCGAAAATATCCAGCAATCGCTGAGGAACGGGACGATCCCGTCAATCTGGGCGGGCTATCAGGAGCGCGCGCTTTACTGGTTCGAGGAAGAAATCGATCGGCGCATCGGGCCGGACCGGGTGCCCGCCGACTTGCGTGTCCAGCCGCGCATCGCGTCCTTCATGGCGCCGCGCAGCGCATGATCGCGCCGGTCGAGGCGGGGCGGCGGCGTTAGAATCGATGGCCCCCAGCCGCGGCCCGTGCGCGGCAGGGGGCCATGACCGTCATTCGCCCAGCAGTTTCCAGCTGCCCAGATCCTCGCCCGCGGCGAAGAACCGCTCGTTCATCGGCAGGCCGTTCTGGCCCCAATGGTCCATGTTCGCCACCCAGGCCTGAATACCGTACATCACCCAGCGCGGTACCTGTTCATTCCAGATGGTGTCGAGATCGATGACGTTGGTCGCGCCTTCCCTGATCAGGCAGTCGCGATAATGGGCGATCAGGTCGCGATGATTTTGGCGGCGCTCCTCGATCGTCAGCGATCCGACGGTGAAATAGGTGAGGTCGCGCCATGGCCGCCCGCGCCGGCCCAATTGCCAGTCGACCCACATGCGCTCGCCATTGGGCAGGATATAGGTGTTGCCCTGATGGCAGTCGCCCAGGATGATGCAATAGGGGGCATCGAAGGCGCGTTCGAATTCCACCAGCCGGTCATAGGCGCGCTCGACCCGGCGTGCGTCGTCCAGATAATGTCTGGGCGCGATGGCGCGGAAATTGGGGTCTTTCAGATTCTCGCCGATCCAGTGCCACATGATGCGAACCTGATTATAATCGACCGGAACCGCCATGGATGTCGGCAGCCAGGGCGCCGCTTGAGGGGTGATCAATGGGCTGTCCCACAGACCCGCATGCAGTTTTGCTAGATCCGCCAGCGCGGTCGCGACCCCTTCGACACCGGCATGCTGGGTCGAATGGCCGAACTTCCCGCCCCGATCGGTGAGATCCTCCAGCACGATGACGCCCTGCGCCGACCCGTCGTCATCCCAGTCGGCATAATAGCAGCTGGCCGTGTTGGCGGTGAGTTTGTCCGTCAGGAAATGATAGAAGCGCGCTTCAAGCGCATGGATGTCGACATCATCGAACATGCCCGACCAGTTCGACTTGATGCACAGATTGCGCGGCAATCCGGCGGCCTGCCCGGCCTCGTTCCAGTCCACGGCAACGCGCAATTTCGTGGTGTGGCTGTCGAACAGTTGCACGACCTCCATCGATTGCGCGACGACTCCCGGATATTTGTTGGCCAGCAACGATCCCAGCCACGCGGCGTCCGGCGTGAACCGGCCGCGGGGCAGGGCGGCGGCGCGGGCGGGATAGGGACGGGGGACAAGATGCCGGTCGATGACGGCAACGGGGGCGACGGCAGGCTCGCTCATGCAATGTCCTCTCTCTTGGGGACCGTGCCGCAGCTCTGCATCGATGCAGTCATCCGGCATGATCCTGGTGCAGAGGCGATTTTGGTCGCCCGAACGGAAATCGAGCCTGCCGGGCGGTAGGTCGATTGGAGCCGCCGTTGCGTGGGGGCGTCAGCCTTGCATCGCGCCGAAACAGGTCCGCAATTCTTCGACGAAAAGCGCCGGCTGCTCGAAGGCCGCGAAATGGCCGCCGGCATCCAGTTCGTTCCAGTGAATCAGACGCGGGTAGCTGCGTTCCGCCCAGCGACGCGATGGACGGAAGATTTCCTGCGCAAAGATGCTCACGCCCACCGGAAGGTCCAGTTTTCGGGCCTGAAACGCACTGGCGCTTTCCCAATAAAGCCGCGCCGATGAGGCGCCGCTGTTGGTGAACCAGTAGAGGCTGATCACGTCCAGCATTTCGTCCTGCGTCAGGGCATCCTCCGGCACACCCTGATTGTCGGTCCACGCCTGGAACTTCTCGTAGATCCAGGCGGCCTGCGCGACGGGTGAATCGGCAAGGCCATAGCCGATCGTCTGCGGGCGGGTGCCCTGCAATTTGGCGTAGCCGGAATCATGATCCTGATAA
Source organism: Sphingobium sp. TB-6 (assembly GCF_012927365.1). Lineage (NCBI taxonomy): Bacteria > Pseudomonadati > Pseudomonadota > Alphaproteobacteria > Sphingomonadales > Sphingobiaceae > Sphingobium > Sphingobium sp. TB-6. Next base: position 407,309 of record NZ_JABBGL010000001.1, read on the forward strand.
TATTGCATCCGCTCGACCGTTTTGGCCTCGGCGGGGGTCAGATCGGCAAAGTCGCTTTCCACCGGAAAGACGAGCGGCATGTTGAGATGGACGCCGATGCATCCCGGCGGCGCCGCCATGGCGATGGCGGTCGTGACCGCCGCGCCCCAGTCGCCGCCCTGCGCGACGAAGCGGTCATAGCCCAGCCGGCGCATGAGCTGAATCCAGCCATCCGCGATTGTCTCGACGCCCCAGCCGGTGGCCATTGGTTTATCCGAAAAGCCGTAGCCGGGCAGGGAGGGTATGACGACATGGAAGGCCGGGGCATCCGGCGCGCCATGGGCGGCGGGATCGGTCAGTGGTCCGATCACCTTCAGAAACTCCAGCACCGATCCCGGCCAGCCATGGGTCAGGATCAGCGGCAGCGCATCCGGCCGGGGGCTGCGCACATGGATGAAATGGATCGAAAGACCGTCTATCGGGGTGGTGAACTGGGGCAGGGCATTGAGCGTCCTTTCGCACCGCCGCCAGTCATAGCCCTCCGCCCAATAGGCGCACAGATCGCGCAGCGCCGCGAGTGGCACCCCCTGGCTCCAGTCGCTGACCGTCTGCGTCTCGGGCCAGCGGGTGCGGCGTAATCTTTGGCGCAGATCGTCCAGAGCCTCCTGTGGAACATTGGCGCGGAAGGCGGTGATGGCGGCGGTCATCCGATCACCCCCCTCGTCAAAACTGGATGCCGAGCGCCGCGACGGTGCCCAGATCCTCGCCCGCCACGAAGATGCGCTCGACGATATGCGTGCCCTTCTGGCCCCATTCGTCCATGTTCGCGATCCACGCCTGCATCGCATAGGGCGGCCAGCGGCGATAATATTCCCACAGCGTGTCGTCGTCCGGCACGCCGAGCGCCCCCGTTTCGACCAGGCAGCGGCGATAGTGGCGCAGCAATTCCCGGTCATGGGCGCGCCGTTCCTCGATCGTGAGGGCGCCCAGCACGAAATAGGTGAAGTCGCGGATCGGCCGTCCCTTGCGGACGAGCTGCCAGTCGAGCCAAACGCGCTCGCCATCGGGGCGGACATAGCTGTTGCCCTGATGGCTGTCGCCATGGACGAGGCACCATGGCCCCTGTTCCTTGGTCCGCGCGAAATCGATCAGGGCGTTGTAGACGTGATGCAGGCGGGAGAGATCGCCCTTGATCCAGCCCGGCAGGAAGGCCTGATAGTCAGGCTTGGCATGGTTCTGCTCGGCAAAGCCGTACATCATGGTCAGTTGCTGCGTGTCCACCGGCGTCGCCATGGAGACGGGCAGCCAGTCAGCCGCGTGAAGGACGGGGCTGTCCCAGAAGGCGCCATGAATGCGGGCGAGGCTGGCGACCGCGTGCGCCGCTTCCTCCACGCCCATATGGTCGGTGCTGATGCCGAAATGGCCGCCCTCAATGGACAGATCCTCCATCACGACCAGTCCCTGACCGCTGTCGGGGCGCGGGTCCCATGCCTCGAAATAGGATCGCGGGGCGGGGAAGGCGACGTGGCGGCGAAAATCCTCATAGAAACGGGCTTCGAGGCGGCAGATGCCCTGACTGTCGAACTGCGCCCAATTGGCCTTGAGGCAGACATTTTCGGGAATGCCCGCCGCCTTGCCGACATCGTTGAGGGTCAGTCTCACCTGATATTTGGTGGTGTGGCTGTTGCGGAGGAACACCTCCTCCATCCCCTCGACCACGATGCCGGGATAGCGCGGCTGCATGATCTGCGTCAGCCATTGCGCTGTCACATCGTCCAGATGGGCGGGAATGCCGACCGGATTGGGCATGCTCGACATGCGGGAAGTTCCTTATCTGATTTTCTTGAGTTCGCGCAGCGCCCGGTTGGCTGCGATCCGCCCGGCAATGCCCGATACGCCGCCGCCCGGATGCGCGCCCGCGCCACCGATCAGGAAGCCGGGGAAAGGCGGCTTGGGGCCGCCAAAGCCGGTGGCAGGGCGATGGACGCCCGAGCGCAGCGCGCCGAAGTCGATATGGGTCACGCAGCCATTGGTGACGTTGAGGCGCGTTTCGCGTTCCCGCGCGGTCTCGACGAAGCGGCCGACCTCCGTGTCCAGACCGTCGTAAAATTCACCCAGATGGCTGATGACAGAGGCCATGGTCCTGTCCTTGAGCGTGGGCGACCAGCCTTCCCGCGCATCCACGGCCACGCCCGGCAGGTAGACATAGGCGAGCGAGCCGCCGGGAGGCGCCTGCGTCGGATCGGAATTGGACAGCGGGCTGAGCGACATGGCATGCCGGTCGGGAATGTCGCCGCGCCGCGCCATGGCGAAGGATTGGCGCACTTCCTCCGGTGTGCCGATCAGGCCGACCGCCTTGTTGAGATCGGCGTCATCATGGCGCAGGTCCTGATGCTTCTTGAGGCTGAGCGGACCCGACATGGCGATGTTGGCGAGGAAGGGCGCGGCGTTCGACCGGTTCGCCGGGGCATGTTCGATCCGCTGTGTCAGCGCACGCGGCACGCCGCCGGGCGTCGTGAGGCGCATGGCCGTGCGGGGATCGCAGGTCGCGATCACCATTTTGGCGCGGATGACCCGACCGTCCTCCAGCCGCACGCCCTTTGCCGCGCCGTCATCGACGATGATCTCGGCGACGGGCGCATTGAGTTCGATCGTCGCGCCCGAAGCCTCGATGCTGCGCGCGAGCGCGTCGGAGAAGGATTGCAGGCTCCCGATCGGCTTGCCGGTGCCATATTTATGGGTGACGGCGAAGATCATATAGGCGGCGGCATTGCCGTCATCGTCGACGGGGCCAGCCCCTGCCGCGATGCCGAGCAGCAGGGCGATCGTTGCCGGATGCTCGAACCGCTCGCACGCGATCTGGTCGGCCGTCGCCTTCGACATGGCGATCAGCTCGTCCTTCAACCGGACATTGCGGACCGCGCTGCCGATCATCTTGGAGAGATTTCTGACGTCCGGCCGCCCCGGCTCGGCCATCATGAGCGGAAAGCCAATGTCCATCATGACGTTCAGTGTCTTCATGAACTCCAGATAGGCCTTGCCGTCATTGCGGTTGATGCGCGTAATATCCTCGGCCGTGCGATGATAGTCGTAGAAAAGCGCGATGGAGCTGCCGTCGGGATGGAGATAGGCGTAGGTCGGATCGGGATCGACAGTGCGCAGGCCGTATTTGTGCAGGTCGAAGTCCTCAATGATGCCGGATTTGCGCGCGAACAGCAGTTCGACGGCGCAGGGCGTCACCATATGCTCCGGAGCTTCGGGAATCATATAGCCCGAACTGGTCATGCCGCCGACCTTGGCCAGGCGCTCGACCACGACGACCTTCTTGCCTGCCTTCGCCAGATATCCGGCGGCGGCCATGCCATTATGCCCTGCGCCGATGACGACGACGTCGACCTGATCCGTCATTTCCTGTTCCCCTTCTTCGTGCCCGGTCAGCCCTTCGCGGCGGCGGTATAGGCCTTGCCCCATTCGGCCAGCGCAACGAGGCGGGTCTTGCGATCGGCCTGGATCTGCGGGATTTTCCCCTCATCCGGACCATCGGGCACGATCACCAGCGGTTCCTTGCCGAGGCTGGCGAGGGCAAGAGCGCAGACCTCGGCGGGATCATAGGCAATGGAATAATCCATCCCCAGCCCCTCGGTGGCGCGGCGCAGGGTCGGCGTGTCCATGATCGGCGCGGCCATGCCGACGATGTCGACATTCTGCCCGTCCAGTTCCGCCCAGAGCGATTCGACGAAATTGAGTTCGAAAGCCTTGGTTGCGGAATACATGACAAGCCAGGGCTGCCCGCCAAGGCCCGCGCCGGATGACATGACGACGAGGCCGCCCTTGCCGCGCTTCAGGAAGCGATTGCCAAAACCATGGACCGCCTCCAGCACATTGGCGGCGTTCATCGTCAGCAGCCGCAACGAGCGATCGACCGGTGCGCCCAGGAAGCTGTTGCCCGCGCCGTCGGCGCCGGCATTGGAAATATAGAGGCCGATGTCGAGATCGGCGGTCGCCTCGACCAGTCGGCTGCCCATGCCCTGTTCGGTGAGGTCGGCGGTGATGGCCCGATATTCGATGCCATGTTCGGCCGCCAGCCGTTGGCCCAGCGCATCGAGCGCCTCCTGCCGGCGTGAGACGAGTACCAGATGGATGCCCATGGCGGCGAGCTGTTCCGCATAGCAGGCGCCGGTCCCTTCGGAAGCGCCGGCGATGACGGCCCAGGGACCGTATTTTTCGGCGAAAGCGGCGCGGTCGAAGGGCGGAAGGTCGATTTTACGCATCGCGTGCAAGTCCTCTCTTGGTGCCGGCCTTATCGGCGCTGTCGGCGATTGCGCGGACCCTAGAAGAGGAGCGCCCCGCGACAGCCTATCGGGAGGCAGGGCCGCATCAAATCGGAATGAAACGGCCCATGGGGAGGCACATGGCAAAAGAATGTCGGAGGGGTGCTTGTCGTATAATGACAAAAACGTCATTAAATGAAAATGCTAATGAGAGGAGGTGATTCGGATGCGATCTGAAGCAGTGGAAAAGCGCATGGCGGACAAGCGGCCTGTGGCCTTCGTCGCTGATCCCGTGGGCATCGCCGCATCGCTGCGGTCCTTGCTGGAGGACCATGCCGCCGCCTGCGAACGCGAGCGGCGGATCGTTCCGCCGGTGATGGCGGCGTTGCGCGCGTCCGGCCTGTTCCATATCACGGCGCCCCAGCGCGCGGGCGGCCCCGGACACAGGCTGACCACCCATATCGAGACCGTGGTCGAACTGGCCAAAGGCTGCGTCGGCACCGCCTGGGCCTATGGTCTTTTGTCGGGGATCACCGGGACCGCGCTCGCACTGCCGCCGACCATGACTGGGCGGCTGTTCCGAACCGGCGAGGAACTGTTTTGCAGCGCCTCCGCGCCTTCTGGCAAAGCGGTCGCGGTGCCGGGCGGCTATCGCGTTTCGGGGCGGTGGGGCTATGGATCGGGATGCCTGCATGCCGACTGGGCGCTGAACGGCGTCATGATCGATACGGATCGGGGCGCCGAACAGGCTCTGGCGTTTCTGGACCTGCGCGATGCGGCCTGTTCGATCGAGGACAACTGGCATGTCGCGGGCATGGCCGGCTCCGGCAGCAACATGATTGTCGCGCAGGATTTGTTCGTGCCGGAGGAACTGATCCTCTGGTCGTCGCGCAGGCCGCCCGCCGAGGCGATCCTGGCGATGGAGGGGCTGGAGCCGCGCGACCGCTGGCCAATGGAGCCGCTATTTCCCCTCGGCGTGCTCGCGCCGATGCTGGGCGCGGCGACGGCGCTGCTCGAAGGTGTGGTGCAGGCGATGCCCAAGCGGCAGGTGGTGGGCTGGACCTATGCCGGGCAGAGCGGTTCGGAGGCGTTGGTCGGCATGACCGGCCGCGCGGCGATGGAGATCGATTCGGCCTGGCTGCATGTGCGCCGGGCCGCCGGGATGCTGGACGAAACCGCGCAACGCCGCGTGCTCACGGGCTTTGACAAGGCGCAGCTCCAGGCCGATTGCGGCTATGCGATGGAATTGCTGCGCGCGGCGGGCAACCGGCTGATGGATGTCGCCGGGCCGGGCGCCTTCGCCCTTTCCAGCCCCTTGCAGCGGATGTGGCGCGACCTGAGCGTCGGCACCCGCCACAATGCACTGAACGGTCAGCTTTCGCTGGAGCTTTACGGCCGGGCGATCACGGGCCTTCCGTCCAATATCGCCCTGCTGCCCGACATCACGCCGGCCCCGGTCTGGGCGGAACCGAAATGACAGGAGGACATATCATGGCACAACCGACCGCGCAGGAGATGGCGACATTCCTGAAGACGCAGGCCGACCTGTTCAGCGAGGGCCGTATTGACGATTTCATTGCGGCGTTCCGCGCGATCGCGCCGGGCGGCTTCAAGGTGCAGGACCCGGCCACCGGCCCGGTGCAGGAAGGCTGGGACAAGCTGGAGGCGCTGTGCGGGCAATATGTCGGATGGAAGCTGATCGTCGAGGATGTGAAGGTGAGCGGCAACGAAGCGGTCATCTATGTCCGCAATGAAGGCGACTATAACGGGCATCCTGTCAGCGTGCACAGCATCGAACATTATATATTCGGCGAGGATGGCAGCCTGCTTGCGCGCTATTTCCACCCGATGCAATAGGGAGGCGATGACCAACGCCGTGCCTGCTTCCCCCACTGTCGATCCGCGCACGGCGGCGGCGGCAATCAGGCGTGCACGGATGCGTGAGCGGTTGCTGGACGCCGTGCTCGACCTGTATCAGCCGGGGCAGGGCAGCGGCAGTCTGGTGATCGACGACGTGATCCGCGCCGCGGACGTGTCGCGCGGCAGTTTCTACAAATATTTCGACTCCCTTGACGCTGCGGTGAATGAACTGGGCGAGCGGATGACGGCGGACCTGATCGCCGATTTCCGCAGGCTGTTCGACGATGTGACGGACCCGCTGGTCCGGGCGGTCGGCGGCGCGGCCATGGCGATGGCGCGGGGATGGCATGATCCGCGCTGGGGCGGTTTTACCTGCCGCGTCGACTATGTCGATTATTTCGCGCGGGCGAGCATGTTCGACCTGCTGGTGCGCGACGCGCTGGATGCCGCGCGGAATGGCGGGCAGATGACGTTCCGGTCGCTCGACGTGGCGGTGGATCTGATCGTCGGCATGACGATCGAGGCGCGGCGGCGCCTGATGCTCCGATCGGTCGAGCCACGCGCCTATATTGACGAGATGATTGAACGCACCTTCGCCGGGCTTCGGGCGGACCCTGCCGCCATCGAAGCGGCAAGCGTGCGGGCATGGGATGTGATGATACAGGCCGCGCCCGGCCTTGGCTGGTGGCGAAGTGGGGAGGGGCTGGGCTGACCGACGGACCCCGAATGCAATCGGAGAGGAATTGGCTCCAGGAGTGGCCGATGCCCTAGAGCCGGGTCCAGCAAGGCGTCCCGGCCTTGTCCAGCGGACCGCAACTGGCCACGCGCGTCGCGCCGTTGGAAGCGATCAGGATCAGCCAGTCGCCGCTATCCTCGCACCGCAGCGCCCAGGCGGCATTGGGACCGATATCGCCCCTGAACAGAGCCTTGGACGTGCGCGTGCATGTCTGTCCCGCATCATGCATGAGCTTGGCGAAGGCCGCGCTCCGGCCGGTCGCACTCTGGGTTTCGATGGCGTTGCTGTAGATGTTGCGGCTGCTGCCCTGCCGCGTCATTTCGGCATAGCCGATCCGGACGAGCAATATGACCGCGATCATTGCTGTGGGCAGCAGCGTCCACAGCATCGCGCGACGAATGTTACCGCCGGCATGGCCGCATGCGCGGCACCACCCTCCATAACCTTCCTGCGGCGTTTTGCATCTGGGACATTTCATCATGCCGCTCTACAGGCGCCCGGCCCAACGACACCCTATCCTTGGAGAGGAACGGACCGCTCTGCGCTGCTCCATTCTATAGAATATGGAATCGCAGGACATATATTCCGAACCCTATTGGGGTTTGACCCCGGATTGGCGCGATTCGGCCGAGCCGTTACAGTCCCCGGCGACGCGGCGTCAGGCCGTGGCGGCCGTGCTGCGGTCAAGGATCGTGTCCGGCGCCATTCCGCCCGGCGCTCTGCTGCGGGAAACGGCGCTGGCGCAGGATCTGAATGTGAGCGCGACACCCATTCGGGAGGCGCTGGGCACGCTGGCCTCGGAGGGGCTGGTCGAGGTCGAAACGCACCGGCTGAAGCGGGCGACACCGATCGACCCTGACGTGACCCGGGACCTGATCCGCGTGCAGGCCGAACTGTGGCGGCTGGGTTATGGCTGGGGCATGCCCCGTATCGGCGCGGCGGAGATCGTAGCACTGGAGCGGGCGATCGCGCGCTATCGGGCGGCAGTGGAGAGCGGCGAATATATGGCCGCGGTCATGGCCAGCCTCGATTTCCATACCATTTTCATCAAGGCCTCGGAGAGCCGCGAACTGTTGCGCTCGACGCTGGACCGGCGCGGGCTGATCGCCCGCTTCATTTTCCTGCACGGCATTGCAACTCTGAGCGAAAGCGGTCTGCGCCACCATGAGGCAATATTGCAGGCGTTCCTGGAGGGTGATCGGGACGGCGTGCTGGCCTGCCTCGACCGGATGGCGGCGCGTCTGATCGCCCTATGTGATAGCGAAGCCGTGCCGGGCGACGATCAAGATCAACACCAAAAGGACTGACAATGGATTTCGAACTGCCCGAAGAATATCGTTCCTTCCGCGACATGGTGCGCCGCTGGGTGGACAAGGAAGTGCCCAAGGACTGGGCGCGCGCACTGGAGAAGGACGAGCATCACTATCCCTTCGCCCTTTGGGACAAGTTCACCGAAGCGGGTTTCCACGGCGTCGGCATATCGGAAGACTATGGCGGGCAGGGCGGCGACGTCGTCATGCAGATGCTACTGGCGCGGGAACTGGCCCGGTCGCTGGGCGGGCTGGCGTGGATATGGGGCATCACCAGCTTCGCCGGGTCCAAATCCATCGGGCTTTATGGGTCGGCCGAACAGAAAGCGAAATATCTGCCACTGATCGCGACAGGCCAGTTGAAGGCCGCAATCGCCTTTACCGAGCCGGGCGGCGGCACGGACCTGCTGGGCGCGATGGCCACCACCGCGGATCGGGTCGATGGCGGGTGGAAGCTCAATGGCGAGAAGATCTGGTCTTCCTCCGCGCATGTCGCCGACTATCTGCTGGTGATTGCGCGCAGCGACAGGACCGTCGAGAAGAAGCATCAGGGCCTGACCCTCTTCTGGGTGCCGACAAATACGCAGGGCGTGAAGATCACGCCGCTGGCCAAGCTTGGCATGCGATCGATGGGCAGCTGCTCCGTTCATTTCGAGGATGCGTTCGTCGCGGACGAGCATGTTCTGGGTGAAGCGGACAAGGCCTGGTACATGCTGCTGCCCACGCTCAACAATGAGCGCATCATGGTAGGCGCCTTCTGCCTGGGCGTCATCGACGGCGTGCTGGAAGACGCGCTCGACTATATGAAGCAGCGCAAGGCCTTTGGCGGGATCATCGGCCGGTTCCAGAGCTTGCAACATTATATCGCCGACATCGCGACCATGCAGAAGACGACCGAACTGATGCTGCATTACTGCGCCGACAAGCAGAGCCGGGGCGAGAATGTCGGCGTCGAGGCCAATATGCTCAAGCTCATGGCGTCCGAAAACGCCAATGCCGCAGCCGATATGGGCATCCAGATATTGGGCGGCATGGGCTATTCGGCGGAAACCGACATGCAGCGCTACTGGCGCGACAGCCGCCTGTGGCGCATTGGCCCCATCACCAACGAAATGGTGCGCAATGGCATTGCGGAGAGCCTCGGCCTGCCGCGATCCTTCTGAAAGACAGGTGCCTGGCGGGTGGACGGTGTCCCAATGTCCACCCGAAATTCCCGGCAAAAAATATAAGGAGAGTAAGTGCGATGATGTTTCCGGAGCAGCCGATTCCCGATCATGTGCCGCCCGAGCTGGTGAGCAAGGATTTTCCCTTCATCTTCGGCATGACGACGGCAAAGGACCCGTTCGACGATCTGGCGATGCAGGTGCATGAGGGGCCTGACATCATCTATGCCGCCCACGCCTATCCCGGCGGAACCGGCGCCTGGGTGCCGCGGCGCATGGCGCATCTGCGCGAAATTTATCTCGACACCGATCATTTTTCCTCGACCGACTTTTCGCCTTTCTCCAAGCTGGTGGGGGGCAACTGGATCAATTCCCCAGCGGAGCTCGATCCGCCCGCCCATGGCCCCTTTCGCCAGATGGTCAATCCTGCCTTCACGCCCAAGGCGATGGCGGCGCTGGAAGACAAGATCCGGCACTATGCGGTGGAATATATCGACGCCTTCGCCCTACGCGGCCAGTGCGAATTCATGAGCGAATTCGCCTTTGAATTTCCGATCAAGGTGTTCATGGAACTGATGGGCCTGCCGCACGACCGGGTGAGCGAGTTCATGGAGTGGGAAATGAACCTGCTCCACAATCACGACCTGTCCAAGATTGCCGAGGCGACGCGCAGCGTGCTTGCCTATCTGGGTGGGGAGATAGAGGACAGGCGAGCCAACCCACGCAATGACCTCATCACCTTCGGTGTGCAGGGGCGGATCGATGGCCGGGCGCTGACCGACGATGAACTGCTGGGCTTCATGTTCAATCTGTTCATTGGCGGGCTGGATACGGTTTCGACCAATATGGGCCTGCAATTCCGGCATCTGGGCAGCCATGCGGAGGATCAGGCCTATCTGCGCTCCAATCCGTCGGAAATCCCGCACGCCATAGACGAGCTGATGCGGGCCTATGGTGCGGTCACCACCTTCAGAACATGCAAGAAGGAGACGGAAGTGGCGGGCATCCGCTTCATGCCCGGCGACAAGGTGGCGATGTCCACCACGCTCGCCGGCCGCGATCCGGCCGAGTTCGACGCGCCTGCCGAGGTCCGGCTCGACCGGCGGCCGCGTCATGTCGGTTTCGGTTTCGGCATCCATACCTGTGTGGGCATGCATCTGGCGCGGCGCGAGCTGCGGATCGCGATGGAGGAATTTCTCTCGCGCATTCCCGACTTCCGCATCGCACCCGGCCATCAGGTGGAATGCCATCTGGGGATGATCCAGCCGGTCGCACTGCCGCTGGTGTGGACGCCCGCAAGCTGAAAAATGGGAGGGCGTTCGCCTTGTGGCGGACGCCTCACCCCGCATCATAGGTCGAGGCAGGCCTCTTCGAAATCAAGCCGGGGGTTGCGGGAATAGAGTCCTGCCGGATCGCCATAGCCGATATTGCACAGGAAATTGCTTTTCCACCGGCCGTCCGGGAAAAATTCCGCGTCGGTGCCCGCCTGATCGAAGCCCGACATCGGGCCGCAATCGAGCCCGAGCGCCCGTGCCGCCATGATGAGATAAGCGCCCTGAAGCGTCGAGGAACGCGCCACCGTGTCCGCGATCAGCGCGTCCTTGCCCTCGAACGTGCTGCGCATGTCACGCGACGGGAAAAGCTTGCCGTAAAATTCGTAAAATCGGGTGTCGCCCGCGATAATCACGGTGCAGGGCGCCTGCATCACCTTGTCGACATTGCCCGCGCTCAGATGGGGTTTCAGGCGAGCCTTGGCGGCGGCGGAGCGCAGGAAGACGAAGCGGCCGGGGTTGCTGTTCGCGGTCGTCGGTCCCCATTTGGCAAGGTCGTAAAGGGTTCGGACAGTCTCAGCGGTGACGGGCCGGTCGCTCCATTGATTATGGGTGCGGGCGTCGCGGAACAGCAGGTCCAGCATGGCATCTTCGGTCAAGACGGGCGTGTCGGGCATGATCGCTCTCTTATTTTGCGTTGGATTGGGCGATGCCCCGGTCATTCCAGCCCGCAGCGTCCTGCGCAAGGATTGCGTCGGCCTCTTCACCCAGCTTCGCCATGTCGGCATTTTCCCAGATGCGATGGCCGCCTGTGGCATAGGCGCGCCCATTGTCCCGATAGAGCAGCGCGTCGACGATGTTCGCGCGCAGCTTGTCGATGCGGCGCACCACGCGGCCGGGCGTACCCATGACGAGCGAATGCGGCGGGATCACGCTGTCGGGCGGCAGGAAGCTGTGTCCGGCAATGATCGAGCCGCGCCCTATGACGCACCGTTCCATGATGGTCGCGCCTATGCCGATCAGGCAGGCGGGTTCGATGATGCAGCCATGGACCACTGCGCCATGACCGATAGTGCAATAGTCGCCGATGATCGTGGGATCATCCCATCCGATATGGACCATCGCATGGTCCTGCACGCTGGCGCAGCGCCCGATCGATACATGCGCTCGTTCGGAACGGACGACGGCATAGGGCCAGAGGCTGCAATCGTCGCCCAGCCGCACATCGCCGAAGATGCGGACGGTGGGGTCGATATAAGCGGGGCTTCCCATGCGATCAGCGGGTGATGACGATCTTGCCATGGGGACTGCCGGCCTGCGCCGCCCACGCGTCGGCCGCATCCGCAAAGGCATAGCGGCATGTGTCGACGGTCAGGCCCTGGGTCATTGCCATGTCGATCAGCCGGTCATAGGCGGCGCGGCGCTCGCTGGCCGGCCGTTGCCCGGTGCCGACGCCGATATGGCTGCGGAAGACGAGATCGCGCAGGGACAGCGTGACCGTTGGCCCGGCCTGCACGCCGATGCTCATCATGCGCGCGCCGGGCCGGGTGGCGCGCATCGCCGCTTCGGCGGGCGGACCGTAGATGATGTCGAGCACGACATCATAGCCGCCTTGCGAAACCGCCTTCAGCGCTGCGTCATCATCGCCTTCGCCCAATAGGGCGATCGCATCGGCATGACCGGCGGCCTGCATGGCCTCCAGCCGTTCGCGGCTGCGCGCCGCCGCCACGACGCGGCCCGCGCCCAGCAGCCGCGCGACCTGCGCGCCGATCTGCCCGACCGGGCCGGTCGCGCCGAGAATGAGGACGGACTCGCCTCTGGCTATCCGCGCCTCTTCCAGCGGGATCAGTGAGCCGGTGCCGGAGATGGCGAGGGCGATCAACTGGTCGTCCGAAAGGCCGTCGGGGGCAGGCCAGATTTCCTCTTCGGCCACGAGCGTGCGTTCCGCGATGGCACCGAAGGGCGCTCTGCTATGGCCGAAATAGACGCGCCTGCCGTCATCCAGGCGCCCGACACCCTCGCCGCCCGGCACATAGGGCGCGCTGACGGGGCCGAAAAAGCCCTTCGCGCGCATGAGGTCGGTGGGGCCGATTCCGGCCGCCGCAACCTCTATGACGCGACAGCCGGGCTGGGCGGCTGGCTCGGGATGATCGGCCAGCGCGAAGCCGCCATCGCTGTCGATCAGGGCGGTCCGCATGGCGTTCCCCTATGGTCGTGATGGATGCGGCCGGGCCGCGGAGGAAGGAGGGTTGCCCATTCTTTCGACCGGGCAACCCTCCTTTCGATGGCTTATCGACCTCAATAGGCGCCCGGCGGCGAGATCGGATCGGCGCCGGTCAGGTTGCGGCCATAGATTTCATAGCCGATGGTCGGGATATTCTGGATATGCCGCAGCGCCATCGAAATGTCGCGCCAGTAGCGGTTGATCGGCTTGTCCAGCGCAAAGCCAGAGGACCCGGCCTGGAACATCAGCGATTCGCTGGCGCCATGAACCAGTTCGATCATCTGCGCGCCGCCTGCACGCTGCCTCGCCTTCTCCGCAAGGGTGAATTCCTCGCCCAGACCGACGCGGTCCAGCTTGGCGGTCAGGTCGAACAGGATCAGCTTGGCGGTATCGATCATCGCTGCCGCTTCGCCCAGATCGCGCATATAGGCGCCCGAACTGGTGCGCGGGCCGATGATGGTCGTCAGCACCGGCTTCTTGGGGGCCTCGGCGGTGACGATTTCCAGCATGGCCTCAACCGCGCCGATCAGCTGGGCGATGCCGGTGGTGCGGACGACGGGCACGGCGGGCAGCAGATCGGAGGGGGCGCCGAAATGGCGCTTCGTCCGGTCGATCTGTCCGGCGCGCTCATCCATGAGCACCATCTGGGCGTCGGGAATGAAAACATCCTTGGCGACCGCCGTGTCGGACCCGGTGCCCTGCATGCCGGAAACGAACCATGTGTCTTCGATGGTCATGCTGTCCATCGGCAGATAGCACATGCTGATGCCGGGAACGACGGGACCGTCATATCCTTCCAGCACCACGCCCTGCTGCGCCCAGTTCGACTGCCGCGAACCGGACATATAGGGCCATTTGCCGTTGATGATCCAGCCGCCGTCGACCTTGCGCGCCTTGCCGGGAGGGTTGTAGGCGCCGCAGACCGACTGCGGACTGCCGCCGAACACCGCGTCCTGCACGCCATCGGGCGCGAGGCTGGTGATCCAGCTCGTTCCGTTGACGATCTGGATCACCCAGCTGATAGCGGGATCGCCCTTGGCGATTTCCATCTGCACCCGGCAGAAATCCGTGGGGGAGAGGCCCATGCCGCCCAGCCGCTGCGGCAGGAGCATACGCAGGAATCCTTCTTCCTTCAGCATCTTGTCCACGGCGGGGGTAGGATTGCGCCGCTTCTCGCCCTCGGGCGCCTCGCTTTGCAGGAAGGCGCGAAAGCCGCGCGCTTTTTCCACCATCGCGTCAGCGACAGCCTTTTCGGCAAAGCCGCACTGGATTTCATTATCCACCTTGGGGGCAGTAGCCATCAGTTCATCCTTTCTTATGTTCGCTATGGTGCCCGGCGATCTGCAATGCCCATTCGCACAACCGATCGGGCGCGCTGTTCCAGATCGCCAGCCACTCCGGAGTGGCGGGAATGATGAGAGTGCTCAGTTGCAGGCGGACCATCGTGTCGCAGAACGCGTCCCGGTTGATCCGGCTGTCGATGAGCATGTCGAAATAGTCGAGTACCGGATCCAGCGCACGCTGGACCGCGGCCTTATGGCGACCGAAATGGCTGCGCAGGAAATTGAGATGGAAGGCCGGTTCGACCTCGAAAATGCCTTCGGGCGAGCGTTCGATCGTGAAGCGGCCGTAAAAACGCATCACCGCGCGGAAGCGCTCGATCGGCTCAACAATGCTTTCGCCCGATTCCACAATGCCCTTTTCGAAGCTGCTGCAGATATATTCGCTGAAGGCCGCCAGCACTTCCTCCTTGGAGGCGAAATAGCGGTAGAGCGTGCCGCGCGAGACGCCGCTGCTCTCGCTGATGTCGCTCATCGACAGGCGGCGCGCGCCAATAGAGTTGATCGCGCGCAACGTGCCGTCCATGATCTTCTGGACGCTGCCCGATTGATCGGTGGCGACGATTTCGTTCCAGTCGGCGTGCGGCATCAGTTTCATGTCTGGGCTTCCATCTCTGCCAGATTGTGCGGAACGCTCACATAGCCCGGCAGATGCTGACCGCCATCCACATTGATCAACTCGCCATTCACAAAGCGCGACATTTCCGACGCGAGGAACAGGACGACCGGGCCGATATCCTTTTCCGGGTCGCCCGCGCGCTTGAGCGGGTTGCTGGCGGTCGCCATCTCAAGAAAGCCGGGGACGTTTTCGGCTAGGTCCGCAAACACCTGCCCCATGCCGGTCGGCGCGATGGCGTTGGTGCGGATGTTGAACCGGCCCCATTCGACCGCCGCGGTCCGGGTAAGCCCCAGAATCGCGCCCTTGTTCATATTATAGTCGGCGTGAAGCCATGCGCCGGTCTGGGCGTCGATCGAATAGAAATTGATGATCGAGCCGCCGCCGCGCGCCTTCATATGCGGGAAGGCGGCGCGCATGGCCCACCAGCTCCCCCAGGTGCCGATCTCCAGTGTCCGCTGAAGCATCTCGTCCGTTTTCTGCTCCAGCAGCACATTGGGCGAAAGCTGCGACGCATTGTTGACCAATATGTCCAGCCCGCCAAATTCGCTGACGGCGCGATCGATCATCGCCTCCACTTCGGTCTTGACGCCCATGTCGGCCGACATGCCGACGGCGCGGACGCCGAAGCTTTGCGTGATTTCCGCCGCGACGGTTTCAGCGGCGGCCCCGTCCCGGCCGGTGATCAGCAGATGCGCGCCTGCCTCTGCAAGGCAGCGGGAAATGCCGTAGCCCAGCCCCTTGGCGCCGCCGGTGACGATTGCGACCTTGTCCTTCACCAATCCCGTCACGCTACCGCTCCTGTCATCTGCTCGCTCAGGGCACGGTCCATGTCCATGCGTTCCTGGCAATAGTCTTTTGTGAAAACATAGCCGCGGATCGCCCCGTCCGCGTCGTGATAATGATATTTGATGCCGCGCTCGTCATTGGCGATTTCCTGCCACTGTCCTTCCACGCCCATGGGCGCGGGCAGCAGGACGACGGGATAGGCGGTGGTCTTGACCTGTACGGACAGCGGCGGGAAGCGGATATCCGTCGGCGTGCCGAGCGCGCTGGGCGCGATGGCGCGGGCGGCGGCCATGATCGGGGTCACATAGGCCGCCAGTCCCTGCGGATATTCGGCGCAATCGCCGATCGCATAGATGGCGGGATCGCTGGTGCAGCCCGTCTGATCGACCTTGATGCCGCGCGCGACCTCCAGCCCCGCCTCCTGTGCGAGCTGGATATGCGGACGCAGCCCGACGGCGGAAAGAACCGCCGCCGCCTCGATCACCAAGCCGTCGTCCAGTTCGGCCCTGATTCCGCTTTCGCCCTTATGGATGGCCAGAACCTTGCGGCCTAGATGCCATTCCACGCCCTTTTCGGACAGCGCGTCGCGGATCATCTGACCGACGCCCGGCGGCACGAGCTGGGCCAGGGGATGGCCGAGCATGTCGACGACCACCGGCTGATAGCCGCTTGCGGAAAGGTCGTTGGCAAATTCGGTGCCGACAAGGCCCCCGCCCATGACGAGCACGCGGGCGCCATCTGGCAAGGCCTCCCGAAAGTCGCGATAATTGTCGAGATTGTTGACCGCGAGCGCGCGGTGCGCGGCGTCCCCGTCGATCGGCGGCCGGACCGGATCGGCGCCCATCGCCAGCACCAGCCGGTCGTAGAAGATCGGCCCGCCGGTGGTCAGAACGGCCTTGTCCTGCCGGTCGATCGCTTCGACGATACGGCCGGCCCGCAGATCGAGCTTCAGCTGCGCGACCATCTTTTCCGCCGGCGTGGTGATCAGCGTATCGGCAACCTTGCCCTTGGCGAGCGCGGTCGACAAAGCGGGCTTGGAATAGAAATGCCCGTCATCCTGCGTGACCAGCGTCAGCCGGGCGTCCGGCGCAAGCTTGCGAAGCTCACGCAGGACGCCATAGCCGGCAAGGCCGCTGCCGACGACCACGATATGCGGGGTTTCCGTCACCGAAGCCGCTCCGGTCAGAGGAAGATGGCGAAGTTGGACATGCCGAGCGTCGACTGGTCGACGATGATTTCCCGGCTCGCCAGCTTGTACGCGCCGTCGACCAGCCGCCAGATGTCGCGGCGTTCGGCGCTGATCGTCTCATTCTCCGGATTGTCCATGCGGCTGCGCTCGACATAGAGGTAGCTCACAACCTCATATTCGCCGGCCGTTTCGCTTTCGGCGATGCGGACATTGGTGACGAAGCGGCGCGTGCGCGACGGCGGATCTTCGGCCCAGGCGCTCTTCGCCAGACGGCCGGTCCGCATCAGGATCGAGCCGTAATTCTCGTCGAAATGCTTCATCGTGCGCACCACGTCCCGGTCCTTGTTCGGACCGTTGCGGGTGAGGCGGAGGGGAGCGGTGTAGCTCAAATCCTGTTCCAGATAAGCCACCCAGTCGTCGAACCGGCGTTCGTCGAGCGCGGCGGCTTCGTCATAGAGGGTTTCGAGCAGGCGGTTATAGACTTCCGACCCGAGCGGCACTCGCTTGGTGGAGACAAGACCGCGCAGGACGCTGGTCTTGTCGATGGCGGCGGTCGCGTAGTTCACCATGATATCTGTCCTCTCTCGTCGCCGCGGCTCAGGCTTCGGCCATCAGATTATAATAGGCCATCCACCAGGCCCATTGCGTGTCGTCCTTGGTGAAGCCGGGATAGAGATCGCCGCCGCCGACCCAGCCTTCGGGACGCTCATGGCCGTGCAGCGCCTGATATTTGAGCGTGATGGTCTTGCTCATATGGCCACGCGAATTGCGCATGATCTGCGGCCAGGTGTCGGCGTCGTCCTGCTCGATCGTACCCGACGTGCCGGTCGACCAGATGGCGTTCTGGAGCATGTCGCGCTTCACATCTTCCGGCGCGTCCTTTTCCGCGAAGATGAAGTTCACGAACTCCACCTTGTCCGGCCCCTTGGGGACATAGGTGTGCAGCGACAGGGCGCCCGAAGCGCCGCCATCCGTGCGGGGCGCGAAGATGAAGGCGATCAGTATGTTGGGGAACATGCCGCCGACCTGGGGCGGGATGTTCGCCAGCTGCTTGACCTGATCTTCCGACAGATTCTCGAACAGCTGAGGGATCAATTCCTTGGTGATGCCGGGCGGCGGCAGCAGATGCAGCCGTTCTTCCGTGGTTTTTCCCTCGAAGCTGACGTCTGCGAACATCTTGAAGGTCTGCGCCGCTTCCAGGCAACGCAGCGTGTGGCCCTGCGGCACAGAAAGGTCGACGCCATACATGCCCGGCGCGGTGTCGTAGATCGACTCCGCGGTGCCGCCCATGATCCCGCCTTCCATCAGCGAACGGTGCAGCGTCAGGGTGTGGAAGCCGTCCGAGCCGGATTGTTCGCCGGGGATCTTCCAGTTGCACGGCAGCACGAAGCGCTGGGGGGGGCCAAGCATCTCAAGGCCATTGTCGGTGCGGCAGAAAAGCTGATCGAGGTAGAATTTGGCGTCGCCCAGATAATCCTCGAACGACAGATCTTTGTTCCAGGTGGCGAAGATCAGGCCGCCATAGAGATGGACGCGGGCCTTTTTGAGGCCCAGCTCGTCCTTCGAACGCTTGTTGCCGTGCATCTGCTCCTTTTCGATCGGCGCGCCGATGAAGCTGCCGTCCGCGCGGAAGGCCCAGCCATGATAGATGCAGCGATGGGCGTGGGCATTACCCGCTTCCGCCGTGCAGACCTTCATGCCGCGATGGGGGCAGACGTTCAGCATGACGTGGATTTCGCCGCTGCGGTCGCGCGAGACGATCACATTATCTTCCGCCATGTCGCGCATGACATAGTCGCCCGCCTTGGGAATTTCCGACTCATGGCCAAGGAGCAGCCAGGTGCGCGCGAAGATGCGCTCCATCTCCAGCTCATAGAGTTCCTTGTCGTTCATCACCCGCAACGACACTTCGTTCATGTCGCGGTCGATGAGGTCGTCAAGCGTCGTTCCGTCGCTCAGCGTCAGCCCGGCATTGTGCAGCATCTTGCTCTCCTGGAGGATTTCCTTGATTGAGTCGTGTTATACATATTGAACTAAATCTGTTCAAGGTGTAATGTCGCTTAAAGAGGAAGGAGAGGCTGGATGAGCCAGAAACTGAAAGTTGTGATCGATAAGGCGGCCTGTTGTGGCTATGGCGTTTGCGCCGAGATATGCCCCCAAATTTACAAGCTCGATGCCAATGGTATCGTGTATGTGGACGACGAGATCGTCCCCGAAGGACTGGAGGAACTGGCCCGGGAAGGGGCCGAAGCCTGTCCGCAGTCCGCCCTTGCCATCGAAGAAGTCTGAAGTCGGCGTGACCATGCGCGGGTCCGGGGGGGCGGATATCCTGTCGCTCGATAGGTTTTTGGCGCTCGTTCCCTGCGGCACGGTCGTTTGACAGGCAGATGAGAGGATCGCGTTGATGGGGCAGGCCGAGATTTTATATACACCGTTCACGATCGGCTCGCTCCACCTGCGCAATCGGTTCGTGATGGCGCCGATGACGCGGAATTTCTCGCCGGGCGGCATCCCCTCGGAAGGGGTGGCCGGCTATTATCGGCGGCGGGCCGAAGCCGATGTGGGGCTGATCATCACCGAAGGGGTGGGGGTCGACCATCCCGCCGCAGTGGGACGCGAAACCATGGGCGGCGGCGCTTCGCCCGTCCTGCATGGCGAGGAAGCGCTGGCGCGCTGGCGCGACATCGTGGCCGGCGTGCATGACGCTGGCGGCCTCATCATCCCCCAGCTATGGCATCAGGGCGTCATTCGCGTGCCGGGCACGGGCTATCATCCCGATGCGCCATCAGCCCGTCCGTCCGGCATCTGGGGCCCGACCGACAAAGCGATCGTGCCGCCCGATTATCTGGAACAGGTGCGGGCACCCACCGCGCCGCTGACCGACAGCGAAATCGGCGACCTGATCGCCGCCTTCGCCCGCAGCGCGGCCAATGCGAAGGCGGTGGGTTTCGACGGCGTGGCCCTGCATGGGGCGCATGGCTATCTGATCGACAGTTTCCTGTGGCGTCATACCAATATGCGGGAAGATCGCTGGGGCGGCGGGATTGCCGAGCGCGCGCGCTTCGCGGTCGAGCTGGTGCGGGCGATCCGGGCCGCGACCGCGCCCGATTTTCCGGTCATTTTCCGCTTCTCCCAGTGGAAGCTTCAGGATTATGAGGCACGCAATGCAGAAACGCCCGGCGAGCTGGAAGCGATGCTGGCTCCCCTGGTCGAGGCGGGGGTCGACATATTCGACGCGAGCACGCGCATCTTCACGGCACCGGCCTTCGAAGGCTCCGACATGGGGCTGGCGGGTTGGGTCAGGAAACTGACCGGTAAACCGACCATCGCGGTCGGCGGGGTGGGCCTTAGCAAGGATTTGCAATCCTCCTTCGCGCAGCCGACCGTCATGACCGACAATCTGGCGCTGGTGGCCGACAGGATGGTGCGCGGCGAATTCGACCTGATCGCGGTCGGCCGCGCGCTGCTGATGGATGCCCAATGGGTGGCCAAGATGCGCAATGGCGGCGACGTCAATCCGTTCCGGCTGGACGCCTACGCCACGCTGGACTGATCGCCGGACACTCCGGCTCCGGCCGGGGCGTCAATGGCTGTCCGCTGCGGCATAGACCTGGATGCGGGCGATGTTGGTGCGTTCGGACTGCTGCGCGATGACCGCGACGGCGTCGGCGATGTCGCTGGGCAGCATCGGCGGGATGAAGCTGTCCCAGGACGGTTGCCCCCTGGCCTTCATATCCTCGAAAATCTCGGTGCTGGTCGTGCCGGGCGCGACAATGCCGACCTTGACGCCCGACCCGGCGAGTTCGACCCGCAGGCAGTCGGTAAACGCCTCCAGCGCGCGCTTGAGGCCGCCATAGACACCCACACCGGGGGCGGTGATGTTCGCGCCGATGCTGGATATGTTGATGATCTGGCCCCTGCCGGCCGCCTTCATCGTCCGCGCGAAAAGGGTGCTGGCGCGCACCACCGCTTCATAGTTGATCGCGATCATCGGGCGCAACTGATCGAGGTCGAACGCGTCGATCGGCGCGGCGTGCAACATGGCGGCATTGTTGACCAATATGTCGGCCCGATCGAAGCGGTCGAGGACGAAATCGTGCAGCCTTTGCGGCGCGTCCGGGTCCGCCATGTCGGCGGCAAAGGCCGTGCTGCCGCGGCCCAGTTCCTCTGCCAGTTCGGTGAGGCGGTCGGCGCGGCGGGCGACCAGCACCAGGGTCGCGCCCGCTGCCGCAAGCGTGCGGGCGCTGGCCGCGCCGATGCCCGACGATGCGCCGGTGACGATGGCAATCTGCCCTTCCAGATGATCCATGACGTGACTTCCTCTTTTCAGATCAGATAAGACGGATCAGCCTCTTGCCGTCATTTTCGCCGCGATAGAGACCAGCGAGCGCGTCGGGGCAGGATTCTATGCCGTCCAATATATCCTCGCGCCATGTGAGCCGGCCCTGCGCGATCCATGTCCGCAATTGCGCTGTCGCTTCGGCATAGCGATCGGCATGGTCGAAGATGACGAAGCCTTCCATACGGGCGCGTTTGACCAGAAGATGGCGTTCGACGCGCGGCCCGGTGGGCCATGGCTCCCAGCGGTCGATCGATGCCGTTCCGCACACAATGACGCGCCCGCGCTGTGCCAGATGCGGCAGAACCGAGTCGCTGATCGCCCCGGCGACATTGTCGAAATAAATGTCGATACCCTTGGGCGCATGCTCGGCGATCGCCGCGCTTATGTTCCCGGCGCGATAATCGATGGCGCAGTCATAGCCATACTCATCCACGCAGCGTCGCGCCTTGACCGGCCCGCCCGCGATGCCGATCGTGCGGCAGCCAAGGATGCGGGCGATCTGGCCGACGGCCGAACCGACCGCGCCGGCCGCCGTGGATACCGCGATGGTCTCACCCGCGCGCGGCTGGCCGATCAGGGTAAGGGCCAGATAGGCCGTCATGCCGTTGATGCCCAGAATGCCGAGCGATGCCCGCATCTCCGGCGCGGTGGTGCGCTGGACGACCTGATCGGCTGCGAGGCAGGCATAGTCCTGCCAGCCGAACCAGCCGGACACATGCTCTCCCACCGCATAGTCGGGATGCGCGGAGGCCACGACCTCGCCCACGGCAAGGCTGCGCATGACCGAACCGATGGCGACGGGCGCGGCATAGTTGCCCGCATCGGCGATCCAGCCGCGCATCGCCGGTTCGATCGAAAGATAGTGATTGCGCACCAGAATCTGACCCGGCGCAGGCGGTTCGACCGGCGCCTGCCGGATCGCGAAATTTTCCGCCTGCGCGATTCCCGACGGGCGGGAGGTCAACAGGACCTGGCGGTTGAGATCAGCCATCCAGCCCCGCTTTGACCATGGTGAATTTCCGGCGGGAAATCTTCCATCCGTCCGAGGTGCGGACCAGGCAATCCTCATAATAGCCCGCCGCGCGATGGGTCACGCCGCCTTGGGTCGCCTCCGGCAGGAGCGCATCGACATAGCTGCGCGCGTGCACCTCATCGTTGCGCTTCTCTATCACGATATTGGTGATCCGGTGCAGCGTCGGCCCCATATGGCGGTGGGCGTCGGCCATATATTCGGCGATTTCGCGCGGGCCGCGCCAATGCCCGAAACTGCCGTAATCGGCCTCGCAATCCTGCGCGAAGCAGGTCCGGAACAGCGGCCAGTCACGCGTGTCGATGCCGGTGGCGTAGCGCAGCAACACATGTTCGATCGCACGTTCATCATCGGCGCCGACGGGCAAGCGTCTCACCAGACTGCCATGTGCGGGCATGTTCATCCTCCCCTAGTTTCGGCTGAAAACATAAAGAGGCGCCGGCTAAACTTGCCCGCCAAAGGATAGGATCGACTGTCATCTTCCGGCGATTTATAGCCTCGGCAGGCCCAGCCACCAACGGGCGGCCGCCTCTATTTCCGGTTGGGCAGTGCGTAGGCGATCAACGCGTCGCCCGCACCTGACAGCATTGCGCCATGTCCGCCCGCCGCGATCACCACGAACTGGCGTCCGCTCGCGTTCGACCAGTAGGTGGTGGGAGAGGCATTGCCGCCGGCGGGCAGTCGCGCCTTCCAGAGCAGCCGGCCGGTCGTCGTCTCATAGGCGCGGAACATATGCTCCTGCGTCGCGCCGATGAAGGTGACGCCGCTCGCGGTAGCCACCGACCCGCCGATATTGGGCACGCCCATGGGAATCGGCACGAACGTTGGCAGGGCCAGCGGGCCGCTGTCGCGCGAGGTGCCGAATATCCTGCTCCAGACCAGTTTTCCGGTCTTGAGGTCCACCGCGTTGATGCGGCCATAGGGGGGCTGCTGGCACGGAATGGCGAGCGGGGAGAGGAAGGGCGCGATATGGGCGGCATAGGCCACGCCCATCTGGGCGACCGGCCCACCGACATCGCTCATATGGGCGGCGTTCATCGGCCTGATGCCCTGTCGGTCCGCGACGGCTCTGGGGATCAGGCGATTGTAATTGCCGACCTGGTTGTTGTTCACGATCATCAACCCGCGCCGGGGATCGACCGATACCCCACCCCAGTCGATCCCGCCGAGATAGCCGGGCCAGGTGAGGGTGGGATGCTCAGTCGACAGCGGGGTCATGTCCCCGTCGAAGCGGGCCTGGCGGAAGCGGATGCGGCACATCGCCTGATCGATCGGCGTCAGACCCCACATGCTCTTTTCCGCCGGACGCGGCCCGCCGAAACTGGGCATGCCGACCGAATAGGGCTGGGTCTTCGACAGGCGTTCGCCGGGAACGGCGCCCTGCGGGACTGGGCGTTCCTCGACCGGCAACAGCGGCTTGCCGGTCGCCCGGTCGAGGAAGAATATCTCCCCGCGCTTGGTCGGCTGGAGCAGGCCGCGCACGCCGCCGGGAAGATCGACCAGCGTGGGCTGGGCGGGCACATCATAGTCCCACAGGTCATGATGGGTCGTCTGGAAGGACCAGCGCACCGCCCCGCTCTCCGCGTCCAGCGCCAGCACGGCACTGGAATAGAGGTCATCATTGACGGTGCGATGCCCGCCGAAATAATCGGGCGTTGCATTCCCTGTCGGCACATAGACGAGGCCCAGCGCTTCGTCCGAGCTCATGGGCGCCCAGCTATTGGGCGTGCCCGGCGTAAAGACGCCGCCGCGCGGCGGCAGCCCGTGATCGTCGGGGCGACCGATGTCGAAGGCCCAGGAAAAAGCGCCCGTGACGGCATCGAACGCCCGGATGACGCCGGAAGGCTCCCTGATTTTCTGACCATCCATCACCCAGCCGCCCAGAACGAGGCGGCCGCGCACGAGGGCGGGGGGCGAGGTGACGAAATAATAGCCCTTGTCGACCGTTCCCAGTCCCGCCTTCAGATCCACCTGACCGCCCTGTCCGAATCCGGGGCAAAGTCCGCCGGTCACCGCATCGAGCGCGATCAGCCGGGCGTCGAGCGTCGCGGTGTAGATGCGCTCGGCGCAATAGCCATGGGCCTGCGGGATGCGATAATAGGTGACGCCGCGGCAGACGAGGCCATAGACACCCGCGAGATCGGTCTTGGGCCGGTGCCGCCATAATTGTCGCCCCGTTTCCGGATCGAGCGCGATCACATCATTATTGCCCGCACACAGGAACAGGCGATTGCCCACCTTGAGCGGATTGACCTGAAAGGCCGTGCCTTGCTTGCCATCGGTGAGTTTGCCGGTGTGGTACGTCCATGCCCTTTCCAGATGGCCGACATTGGCGGGCGTGATCTGCGCCAGCGGCGAATAGCGCGATCCGCCCCGGTCGTTGCCATAGGCCACCCAGTCGCCATCGGCGGCGCGGGCCGGTCCCGCGCCCCACAGAGCGCTGCCCGCCGGCGGCGAACGATCCGCCCAGAAGGCGGCGCCGATCGCGCCGACGAGGAGCAGCAGAAGACCGGGCCACAGCATGCGTGCGCCGGGCAGGGGGCGGTCAAGGCCGACATGCCGCCGGTAATAGGGGGTGAACATGTAGAGGCCCATGGCGACCGGCATGGCCAGCCGGGGCGCAAGAGCCCAGCCGTCCAGTCCGACCTCCCAAAGCGACCAGCAGAGATTGGCCGCGAGAAAGGCCCAATAGAGGGTGACCGAGAGGGGCGAACGGCGCCAGCCGAGACAGGCCGCACTCACCATCATGAGGCCGGACACACAATACCAGCTTGACCCGCCGAGCAGGGCGAGCCGTCCCCCCAGCCACAGCAGCGACAGGCCGGCAAGAAGCATCGACAGGATGAAAATCATGTTCAGAAAGCGGCGCATCAGGCTCCCCCCTTGGAATCCGGCAAAAGCTGTGAGGGGAGAATCAGGCAGGCAATTGTGCCGCAAGCCAGTCCGGTACATTGATCCGGTAGCACTTCTGCTCATAGAGTCGGCTGATCTTCCAGCCTTGCCCGGTGCGGACGAAATCATGATGGTACCAGAGGCCGAAGACCAGCGTATCGGCCGTTTCGCCGTTGCTGACCGTCATCGGATTATAGCAGGCGGTTTTGGTCTTCGCCCGGTCGCCCGCGATCTGATATTGGGTGGTGGACACGGCATGCTGAAAGGCGAGGATCAGCGTCAGACTTTCCGCCAGGAAGGACTTTATCTCCGCAAGGCCCCCGACGACGCCCACCATTTCCGAATAGTCGATCACGGCGTCTTCGGTGAAATAGCGGTCCAGTGCGTCCCAGTCGCGTGTATCCACCGCGTAGCAATAGCCCACGATCAGATCCTGAATCTCGAACCTGTCCGACATTTCCTGCAGGGTCAGTGTCATGGCCTCTCCTCCTTCATTCTATAGAATGGCTGCTGACACAGTGCGGAAGGCGCGCCGCCTTCCATTGGGTAGGTGCCGAGCGCGGCGGCTAAGGGGAATGAAACGTCACTCCCGGGATCGATCCCGTGGACCGTTTTTTAATCAAGGAGACTATTATGGGCCTCGCCCCGTTCACGGAAGCCGATTTCGTCCTGTCGAAGGAGAAGCGGGCAGAAATCACCGCCGGGCTGACCGAGCGGCAGGCGTACATGGTCAATCACTGGATGGACCTGCACGAGGTCATCAACCGCGGCGACTGGGACGGCATGGACCAGTTTTTCAACACCGACAGCATGACCTATGACAATCCCAACCGGCCTGACCTGGGAACCTATCATGTCTGGAAGACCTCGCCGCAGGGCCTCTACACGACTTTTCCGCCCAGCATCTATCGCACGCTGAAGGCCTGGGGCCGCGGCGAGGACGAGATCTGCGTCCTGTGTCACCATCATGGCAAGCATACCGGCGGTCCCTATATGGGTGTCCAGCCGACCGGGAACGAGTTGAACGTGCTGTGGTTCTCGTGGCTGCGATTCCGCGGCGACAAGATCGATCACATCTATTCGATCTCCGACGTGCTGACGATGCTGAAGGATCTGGAAGTCATCGACGTTCCCCAGCCCGTCGATCCCTATAAGTGACCAACAGGCCGATCCGGCGCGGCGAGGGCGCGCCGGATCGATGAAGGGGGCTGGTCTGGAATTCGGCCGGAAAGGGAAGATAAGGGCATGAAGCGGTCTGTCGACCTCAGGATCGATGTCAGCGATGCAGTGGACCTCGGCATGGCGGCGCACATGGCGGTCACGGTCCATCTGCCGGACCTTGCGACACTGACCAACCGCATGACCGTTTGCTTCGCCTTCCCCGGCGGGGGCTATTGCCGACGCTATTTCAGTTTCGACATGCCGGATGGGTCCGGCGGCGGACAGGCGGGTTTCCATTGCGACCGCGGATGGATTTTCGTCACCTGCGACCATCTGGGATTTGGCGAGTCGACCATCGCCGAAGGCAATGCCCTCAATCTCGATAATGTCTCGGCGGCCAACGACGCCATGGTGCGGCAGGTCATGAGACGGCTGGAAGCGGGCACCCTCGTCGATGGGCTGCCCCCGGTCGTCGATGCCACATGCCTTGGCATAGGCCAATCGATGGGCGGATGCTTCACCATCGTGGCGCAGGGCAATCACGACACATTTCACGGCATCGGCGTGCTGGGCTATAGCGGCATCCATACCGTCGTGCCGACCCGGCCGGGACAGCCTCCGGCCGCATGGCCCTGGATTTCGCGCCGCTCATCGCTCGACGCGCCGCATGTCCTGAACGCGGCCGCGCTGGCGCAAGCGCCGGGCGTGACGCTGGGCGACGCCGAGGCGCTTCAGGCGGCGGCACGGGCAGGTGAGCATCCCTTTCAATGGTCTTTTCACCATGATGATGAACCTGCGGACATCGTCACGCTCGACATGATGGCGTCCGCAGGGCTGGTCGATCCGCTGCCCGAATGGCGTTCGGCGACCACGCCCCCATGCGGTGTATATATGGTCGCGCCGGGCGCGGTGGCGCTGGAAGCGGCCGCCATACGCGTGCCTGTGCTGATCGCCATGGGCGAACGCGATGTCGTGCCAGACCCTTTAGCCGAACCCAGAGCCTATAAGAGCGCGGAAGACATTCAACTCTTCGTGTGTCCCCGCATGGCGCATATGCACAATTTCGCGCCCACCCGCGTCCGCTTCTGGGAGCGCATCCATAATTGGGGCGATGGCGTGGCGGCGCAGCGCCTGCTGGGCTGAGCGGAACCCTTACCGCCGACTTTTAGAGGCTGAAGCCCCCATCGACGATCAAGGTCTGGCCGGTCATATATTGCGCCCTTTCCGAGGCCAGAAAGGCCACGGCTTCGGCGATATCCTCGCCGCTGCCGAAGCGTTGCAGGGCAATGCGTTTGCGCTGTGCTTCCCAGATTTCAGGCGAATAAAGCGATCTCAGGAAGTCGGCGCCCAAGCCGGCATCGATGATTCCCGGAGCGACCATATTCGCCCTGATGCCGTAGCGGCCTTCCTCCTTGGCGATCGCGCGGCCCAGGGCTTCCATCCCCGCCTTGGGTACGGAGGAGAGGGCGTCGCCGGGTGGGAAGCAGTAGTTCGCGACCGAAACGACGGTAACGAAATTGCCGAAGCCTTGAGCGCGGAAATGAGGAAGCGTGGCGGATACGATGCGGGTGAAGCCGACCAGTTCGATCTCGATGACTTCGCGCCATTGGTCTTCGCTGATCTGGCTGACGAAGGGCTGGGCTATTTCGACCCCGCTGGCGAAGACCATCGTGCCGATGGCGCCGAATTGCTCGACCGTCTCGCGAATGCCGGTCTCTATCGAGGCGCGATCGGAAAGATCGCAGGTAACGGACAGCGTCTCACAAGAACTATTGGGCAGAGACGCCGCGACCGCCAGCGCCTTTTCACGGCTGGACCGGTAGCCGATGGTTAGATGATCCCATTCGGTCGACAGCCGTCGGCAGATCGCGCTGCCAAGGCCGCCGGTGCCACCGACGACGAAGGCCGCGCCCTTCATCATAACGGCAAATGATGAGCCAGATGGTGGAGCAGGCGATCGGCAAAGGCATCATTGCGGTCGCCGGTGAACATGTGGCCGACACCATGGGCGATCTCGATCTCCAGTTGCGGGGCCAGTGCCCGAAACTGCCTGACGCTCTCGTCCGAAACGATCTCGCTCAGTTCCGCCTTCACAAGGACAAGCGGTGATTTTACGCGCCGGGCCGCGGCAATGAGCGCTTCCCCTTCCGAGGGGGGATGAAGAAATTCCGGCGCCGTCGTGCGCGGGTCCCAGTGCCAGAACAGGCGTCCATCTTCCTCGCGCATCGATTTGGCGAGGCCGGAAACGTCTGGCAGGCGGGGCTGGCCAAGATGGGCGTGCAGCGCATCGGCCGCTTCCTCCAGCGACGCGAAACCGGAATCGCTGGCGCGGAAGAAGCCGCGAATGTCCTCCACCCCCGTATCGACCATATAGGGCGCGACGTCGGCCAGCATGATGAGGCGCACCAGATCGGCGTGGCGCGACCCGCCCACCAGCGCCGATTGCCCGCCGCGCGAAGCCCCCACCAGGGCGATCGGCCTGCCGAGGGCATGGATGATGGCTTCGACATCGCGGCCATAAGCTTCCAGCAGATAGTCGCCGTCGCTGGCCCAGCCACTGTCGCCATGGCCCCGCAGATCGAAGGTCAGGCCATAATAGCCGGCTTGCGCCACTCGCCGGGCCGAACCCGCCCAGGAACGACGGCTTTGGCCGCCGCCATGGAAGAAGCAGACAGGCGGAGCGGCCGGGTCGCCATAGGCGTCCGCGACCATCTCCAGCCCGTCACCCGGCAGGCTTATCTGTGTGGGGGGCGTCATGCCGGAGCCATGCATTTACCCGGCGGCCACCGGCGGCACCATTTCCGCGAAAGACGGGTGTTCGCCGGGGCCCTTATAGGCGAATTTGCCCGGCGCGTGGTGCCACTTGCCGTCGTTGCGGCTCTCATAGGGCGAGGCGACCTCGATCAGGCAGCCATGGGTACTCTTATGGCCGACCCAGCTCCACTTCTGCCATGTCATGTCCGGATCGTTGAAGGTCTGACCGCCGCCGGGCAGGTGCAGCCCTTCGGCGCGCAATTTCTCCATCGCGCCCGGCACGTCGTCGGTGGCATAGCAAAGATGATGGACATGCTCGCCGACCTTTTCGAGGCGATCGCCCATGGGCGTGCCGGGGGCCGGCTGAATGAACTGGATTTCCGTGCCGCCATTGTTGACGAACGTCGCCCACTTCATGCCCGCATCGGCACCGCTGGAAAATTCATCATATTTGACAAGACGTTCTTCCAGCGATGCCGGATCGAGCACGCGCAGGATTTTGGTCCAGTCTTCGATCGCCTTTTCCAGATTGCTGACGACCATGCATACATGGGCAAAAGGTCCGCTAGGCATTTACTTTCTCCTCATCTCTTATAATTCCACCGTGGCCGTGCCGGAATTGACCGTGCCCCGGCCATCCACATCCAGCGAGAATTCGCAGGTGACGACATTGCCTTCGATCGCCGCGACCCTGCCCGTCACCACCGCCCGGTCGCCGCCATAGACATTGTCCAGAAAGCGCGAATCCATCGCCTTGATCCGTCCGCCGGGGAAGGCGCGCATCAGCATGTTCATCATATAGGCGACGTTGATCGGACCCTGGTTGATGACCCGGTCACCCAGCCCCTTCGCCTTCACCACCTCGACATCGAGATGGATGGGGTTGGGATCGGCGAGAAACACGGCCCACTGCTTCATGGCTTGCGGGCTGACGCTCTCGATCGTGAAGGGCGGCAGCGCATCTCCGATGGCGTAGCTCATGCGGCGAACTCCTTGCGGGGCAGAACCCACACATTATCGGTTTCCAGCACCTGCGTTCCATCGAGCAGGTGCAGGCGCAGGCGATAGGTCATCACATCCATGACGCCGAGCTTGCGGCTGCGCTTACGGACGAGGCTGAGAATCTCTCCCGTCACTCTGTAGCTTTCGCCGACCTTCAGCGGCGCATAGAACCGCACGCCGCTGCTGCCCATCATCGGGCCATCCTCGACATCGAATTCGCACGCTTCGCACACGCCGGCCACCGTCTTGCCCATCGCGACCTGGGTGGCGATATAATAATAGATCGGATGCGCGCTTCCGTCCCCGGCCGGCTCGATCCCGGTCGAGCGGCACAGGGCGGCATTTTCCTCAGCCGTGATGGTAAAGACCCTGGTGCCGTCCAGCGATGTGCCGGCGGCGTCGGGTGCGGGTGGAAGATCGTCAAGATCGCTCATGGCGGGTCCCTTAGAAAGAACGCGGCAGGCCGAGGCTTTCGGCAATCGTGTTGCGCACCATTTCGTTGCTGATCGGGGTCATCCGCAGGATGCGGTGATCGCGCCAGTAACGCTGCATGTCGGTTTCCGCCGAATAACCCATGCCGCCCAATATCTGGATGCCGAGGTCCGCAGCCTTCACGGCATTTTCCGTGGCGACCATCTTGAGCATGTTCGCCTCGGTTCCGCATGGCATGCCGTTGCTCTGCATCCAGGCGACATTGTAGAGCAGCAATTCGGTGAGCTTCTGCCAGGTCGCGATGTCCGCGACATAATGCTGCAAAATCTGGAAGCGGCCGATAATGCCGCCGAACGCCTTGCGTTGCAGCATATATTCCAGCGCGTCTTCCAGTACCCCGTCGATCGCGCCCAGACACTGCGCGCCGACCATGATCCGCTCATTGTTGAGCGTGGGCAGCATCGCGTACCAGGCCTGCCCGGGTTCACCCAGCACGTCCTCGTCGGGGACGAAGACATCCTCATAATGGACCTCGCACGAGCCCATGGCGCGCATGCCGAGCTTGGGCAGGAGCGAGGCGGTGATGCCGGGCGATTTGGCGTCGACGAAGAACATGGTAAGGCCATGATGCTTCTTCTCGACATTTTTGTCGGTGCGGGCGAGGACGAGCAGCCTGTCGGCGGCCTTGGCGCCGGTCGTCCACATCTTGGCGCCGTTCAGCTTCCAGCCGCCCTCGACCTTTTCGGCATGGGTTTTCATCGCGCCCAGAACATCGGTGCCGCCATCGGGCTCGGTCATCGACAGCGAGACGCGCAGCTTGCCCTGTGCCATGGGACGCAGCCAGCGATTTTTCTGCTCCTCCGTGCCGACCGCGCCGATCGTCTTCGCGCCGCCGAAGGAGGTGAGGCCCCAGACCCACAGCAGGCCACCGGCCGTTCGCGCAAATTCGCGGGCGAAGATCATCTGCATCATGACGTCGCCGCCCAGCCCGTCATATTCCTCCGGAATGCCTATCCCGAAAAATCCCTGCTCGGCGATCTTGTCCCACAGCGCGTAGGGATAATTTTCTTCGTCGGCTTCCAGCGCGCGCATCCAGTCCTTGGGCGCTTCCGCATCGACCCAGCGGCGGACAATGTCCCTGAACGCCTGCTGTTCCTCGGTGAGTGAAAAATCCATCGTCGTTCCCGTTAGTGGCCCTACGACTAAGCGCCTGTCGGACGCGTTGCGAACCTATCCAACTATAGGGCGGGCCGTCGGCAGAAACTGAACAGCTGGCCCACCATCATCCCCAACTGATCGGGGATAGGCGCGTTTTCGATCGGGTCGCCTTCACCGCCGATGGTATTGATGGCGATGCCCAGCGGCGTCGGCCAGCCCCTAAGCGCGTGGGTGATCACCCGCAGTTGCTGGAGCGTGGCGACCGCTGCCTGCCAGCCGGCCGCCGTTGCCACGCAGCCTACGGGAAGGCCGTCGAAATAGCAGCGCTCGTCGCGGCTCATATCCTCGACATAATCGAGCGCATTCTTCACGAAGCCGGAGATCGCGCCATGATAACCCGGTGAGCCGATGATGACGGCATCCGCCGACCGCAGGACGTCGACATAGCGTCGCGCCGCATCCGAACGGTCCGGATTTTCAGGCGCGTAAGACGGGAAGTCGATATCCTCCCCGGCCAGCAGCGTCGTGCGCGCGCCGCGTTCCTCTGCGATGGCAAGCGCCTTGCGAAGCGCCCGCTCGGTGGAGGAATAGGCGCGCATGGTGCCGCCAATGGCGACGACATGAAGCTGGGTCATATCAGATCGACAATCCTCCCTCGACCGGAATGACCGATCCGGTGACATAGGCGCCCGCGCGCGAGGCGAGATAGATGGCTGCCCCCGCCAGATCCTCCGGCGTGCCGACGCGGCCGCGGGGGACCATCGATTCCACCATCCTGCGCATCTCGTCGGAGGTGATGACCGTCATCTCGGATTCGAAGAATCCGGGCGCGATCACATTGGCGGTGATATTGTCGCGGCCAAGCCGCTTGGCGAGGCTCTTGGCCATCCAGTGGATGGCACTTTTCGAGGCCTGATAGGCGTAATTTTCCTTGGGCCCCACCTTGAGCGCGCCGACCGACCCGATGTTGATGATCGATGCGGGGCGGTCCGCCGTGCCGCCCGCGCGGAGCAGGGGCAGGAATTTCTGGAGGGTGAAGAAGGGTGCCTTCAGGTTCAGGTCGATGACCGGGTCCCATTCGCCCTCGCCATATTCGTCGATGGGCGCGTCCGCCATGGTCCCTGCATTGTTCACGAGGGCGTGTACGGCCTGCTCCCGCGCGGACACCGCCGCGACCAGAGCCTCTATCCCGACGAGCGTCGACAGGTCGGCGACGAGGCCGGTGCAGTGGCCGCCCGTCGTGGCCGCAATCTCCGCCGCGGCCGCCATCACCTTGGCCTCCGTCCGGGCGCAGATATAGACCTTGGCGCCCGCAGCGGCAAAGCCGGTTGCGATATGGCGGCCGATGCCGGTCGACCCGCCCGTGACGATGGCGACGCGGTCCTTTACCGAGAACAGTTCGGCCGCATTCATGCTTTTGCTCCCGCGGCGGCAATCTTCAGAATGAGGTCGGTCGTACCCTCCGGATCGCCCACCAGCAGGGCGTGATCGCCTGGATGGTCATGGATGGTCCAGCCCAGTTCGCGCGCCCGGTCGTGCATGGCGGTCATCACCGTGACGGCCGCCGCGATATAGTCGACGGGCTGGGTGATCGTCTCGGCACCCACGGGGATGACACAGGCGGTTGCCTTCATCGGCTGGTCCGACAGATTGTCGAGCAGCCATTTCTCCCGCGCCGGGTCCATGAGATGCGGATGGTCCTTGGCGGCCGCGCGCTGCATGTCATGCACGCCCGAACCGATCGGGCCTTCGCCCGCTTCGAGCATCGCATCCAGCGCGGCGAGCTGATCTTCGGGAACATAGCCCATGAGGGACGCGATCCGTTCCCCCGACCGGGGCACGATGGCGTCGAGATAGATGATCCTGGCGATGCGGTCGCCCACCTCGGCAATGACGCCGGGCGCGACGGTTCCGGCATAGCTGTGCGCCACCAGCACAACGTCGCGCAGATCCTCATATTTGAAGACATTGACGATGTCGCGCACATGGGTCGCATTGCCGACATCGCGGCCGATCAGATGTTCGCGCTCGCCAAAGCCGGTGAATGTCGGGGTGTAGACCTTGTGTCCCCTGGCCTCCAGCAGTTCGCGGACATATTTCCATGTCCAGCCGCCCATGCCGCCGCCATGGAGAAGTAGGAATGTGGTCATGACGATCAGGCCTCCGCCGGTTCTGTGTTCTGGATGAATTCGGGGAATGGGTCCGGCCCCCACAGGAACATGCTATCCTCCGGCGCATGATTGGCGGCCGGCCAGTCGACATCATGCGGGATGAAATCGATATCGGCCGAATATTCGCTGAAACTGCCCCACGGATCGCGCACATAATAGAAATAATTGGCGCCCAGCACATGCTGGCCGACGCCCCAATTGGGACCATAGCCCGCCCGCGCCATGGTCGCGCCGCCCAACCCCACTTCCATCACAGACCCGACGTCCCAGCTATTGTGATGCATGCCCCGCCGATCGGAAAGGACGAGGGCAAGCAGGTGATGGTCGCTGCCATGGACGCCATGCAGGAAGGCGACGGCCGGTTCGCTCTTGTCCGACAGGCGCAGGCCCAGCGTTTTTTCATAGAAATCGATCGCGGCATTCACGTCGGTCGTGAAGATCGCGAAATGCGAAAGGCGGCGGGGGTGGACCTTCGGCGCCTTGCTGTTGGGAATGGCGCCGGATTGGCCGGGCGCCGCGCTGGTGAAGGTGAAATGGCTTTTTTCCGATGGCGTCGCCTTGTCGGCGGCGCGGACATTGGTGGGCAGGCCATCAAAGCCCGCGAACCAGATGCCGCCGGTTTCGGCGCCTTTGGGCGCGTCGATGCGGGTGACGCCGCAACTGTCGAGATGGGCGGCGAACGCTTCCATCTCATCGGGATAGATGCCGAAGCTCAGATAGCGCAGGCGCTTGGTGTCGCCGCTCTGGCTCAGCACGCCCCAACGATGCGGATTGCCGGCTGCATATAATTCCAGCGTGCCATTTCTGTCCCGGACTTCAAGCCCGAAGAGCGTGTAGAATGTCCGCGCTGCCTCCAGATCGGGCACTTCGACCGCGAAATGATCGATGGAATGGACGCCCAAAACATTGGCGCGGCGTCCCGACGGGCTTTTCTGGTTCATCCTTCCCTCCTTGGCTGGCCGGGCGCCGACATGGGACGGCACCCGGCCTTTCGTTCAGGCTGCTTTGATGGGGTTCACAAGCAGGCCGATCTTCTCGATTTCCACTTCGCACACATCGCCATCCTTCATGAACAGCGGAGGATTGCGGGCAAGACCGATGCCCGACGGCGTTCCCATCACCAGAACGTCGCCCGCCTCCAGCGTGAAGCAGGTGGAGAGCAGGGCGACCGTGTCGACCACGTCGAACACCATGTCGGAGGTGTTCGCGCTCTGCACCACCTGACCGTTCAGGCGGGTTTCGATCTTGAGACCGGCGCCGCCCGCCGGCAGTTCATCGGCCGTGACCAGCCAGGGGCCGAAGGCGCCGGTATCGTCGAAATTCTTGCCGACCGTCCACTGCGGCGTCTTGAGCTGATAGTCGCGGACAGAACCGTCGTTGAACACCGAATAGGCGACGATATGCGACAGCGCGTCGTCCTTGCTGATATTCTTCCCGCCCTTGCCGACGACCGCGACCATTTCCGCTTCATAATCGAGCTGATCGGAGCAGGCCGGCTTGATGATCGGCGCGCCATGTCCGATGAGGCTCGAATTGAATCGGCCAAACACGGTCGGAAATTCCGGCACGTCAAAGCCGCCTTCGGCCGCGTGATCCTTGTAATTGAGACCCAGGCAGAGAATTTTCGGCGCCTTGACCAGCGGCGGTAGGAAGATGAGGTCTTCCACCTTCACATCTTCGCCCTCGCCGCTGACTTTGGCGCCAGCGTCCGTCAGGGCACTGCCGCCGCTGGCGATCAGCGCGTCCAGATCATAGAGCGCAGCGTCACCGAACAGCGCCTTGACGCCCGCGCCCGTGTCCACTGCCAGACCCACCGCGCCATTCCTTGTCACCTTGGCCAACCGCATATTCAAACCTCCTGAGAATCTTTTTCAAACCGCTGAGCCGATGGCATGGGTCATGGTGAAATATATTTCAAGTTACAAAATACATTCAATCGAATTGCCACAGGTAGCGAAGCTGATATAGTTCATTCGATGACGAAGAAGCTGAGCCTGACCGAACGCGCCTACCGGCAGTTGCGCGACGATCTTCTGACCTGCCGGCTGGTGCCCGGCGCGAAGATCAACATCAAGGATATCACCGAAACCCAGGGCTTCAGCCTTGGGGCTGTTCGTGAAGCCCTGTCCCGGCTGACGTCCGAAGGCTTTGTGACGCAGGACGATGCCCGGGGATTCCGGGTGACGCCGATATCGATCAGCGATCTGACCGATCTGGTCAGGGTCCGCAGCGACATTGAGGGACAATGCCTCAGGCGCGCCATCGAGAAAGGTGGCCTGGACTGGGAAACTTCCATCGTCAGCGCGGCCCATAGGCTGAGCAAGACCCCGACGCGCGACCCGCAGGAGGCGGCCCGTCTGAACGAAGATTATGCCGACGCGCATGCGGCCTTTCACCACGCCCTGGTCGCTGCGTGCGACAGTCCATGGCTGCTCAAAATGCGCGACTGGCTCTATGCCCAGTCGGAACGTTACCGCTATCTCACCGTGCCTCTGGCCCATCGTGACCGGGACCTGGTTCACGAACATGCGCAGATCGTCGACGCGGCGCTTGCGCGGGACGCCGACCGCGCCGTGGCGCTGCTGACGGACCATCTGATGGCTACCGCGCGGATGCTTATCGACCCGCAAAATGGCCAGAGCGGAACCCATGCCGAACTGGCTGTCGTCGCGGATCAGGCCCTTTGATCCCATTTCAGCTCTGCCTGTTCTGACCGGTCCCACCGCCGCTGGCAGGCATCAGCATATTGCTCATGCCGCCATCGACCAGCAGGTCGACGCCGCTGATATGGCCAGCATGAGGGCCGATCAGAAACAGGATCGCCTGAGCGACATCCTCGGCCACGCCTAATTTGCGCAGGGGGATATTGGCTTCCCGCTGGTCGCGCCGCGACTGGTCCTTATATCCCGCAGCGGTCATCGGCGTGTAAGTGGGGCCGGGCGACACCGTATTGCACCGGATGCCGTCCGGACCCCATTCGATGCTGAGCTGACGGATCATCATCAGCAGCGCGGCTTTGCTGGAGGAATAGAAGCCGAGCGCGGGCGTGGGCTGGGTGGCCGACATGGATGCAGTCGCGACGAAGGCGCCCCTGCTTTCTTTGAGATGCGGATGGGCAGCCTTTCCCAGCAGCCAGGACGAGCGGGTGTTGATGGCGAAGATGCGGTCGAAATCGCTGATCGGCAGTTCGGCCAGTGCGCCGCCCATGATGACGCCAGCATTGCTGATGACGGCGTCGATCCCGTCCATATGGGTGAGCGCGGCAGCCACGATCCTGTCGCCGCAATCCGGTTCGGCGAGATCGACCACGCAGGTCGCAGCGGCGGGGCCGACCGCATCGGCCACGACCTGCAGATTGGCCGCATCGCGATCCGCGAGCAGCATCTGATGTTCGCCCGGTATCACGGACCCGGCCGCCAGCAGTTCGGCGCAGGCCCTGCCGATGCCGCTTGCAGCACCCGTAATGATCACCCGCATGTCACTCTCCCTACATAGATCCATGGCGTCGATGCGCAGTGTTTCAGTCCTTCAGGCCCAGTTCGTCCATCAACGCACCGCGCAGTTTGAACTTTTGGATCTTCGATGCCGACATCGGCCATTCGTCGATGAAACGTATATGGCGCGGGACCTTGAAGGAAGCGAGGCGCTGGCGGGTATAGGTGATGAGTTCCTCCGCCTCGACTTCGACATCGCCTTCGCGTTCGACATAGGCGGCGGGGATTTCCGCCAGCCGCTCGTCCGGCAGCCCGACCACCTGCGCCAGACGGACCGCCGGATGGGTCGCCAGCACCGCCTCGACTTCGGCCGCGGCAACATTTTCCCCGCCCACTTTCAACATATCCTTGAACCGGCCGTGGAACATGACATGGCCATGTTCGTCGATCGAGCCGATGTCGGCGCTGTGATACCAGCCGTCGGCGTCCAGCGCCTGCGCCGTCTTTTCAGGATCCTTGTAATAGCCGTCGAACAGATTGTAGCCGCGAATGAGAATTTCGCCGCGCTCGTCCACGCCCTTTTCCTCGCCGGTCTCGGGATCGACGATCTTCATCTCTATACCGGCCAGGGGGAAGCCGAGCTTCCTGAAGCCCATTTCCGGGTCCATCGTATAGCCGCCGGTGGTGACGATGCCGGCCGCCTCGGTCATGCCCATGGTCCCGACCTGAAGCATGTTGGGCGCCTTCTCCCGATAGGCCTGACCCACGCGATCCGGCATGAAGGCGAAGCAGCTGTTTTGCAGGCGCACCGACGACATGTCGGTCCTGGTCCAATCGGGATGGGTGATCATGGCCTGATGGAAGGTGACGAAGGGCAGGAACATCATCGTCACGCCTTCTTCCTCGATCTGCCTGAGACTCTCTCCGGCATCGAAATGCGGCTGGCCGATGAACGTGCCCCCCACGTCGATCGCGCCGAGCATGCACAGCATCGCGGCGATATGGAACAGCGGCAGCGGCGACCAGGCGCGCTCGTCGGGCTGGAAGGACCAGCGATAGCGGGCGAGATTCGATGCCTCCCGGGTGACGGCCTCGTGGCTGAGCAGGCACCCCTTGGGATTGGCCGAGGTGCCCGACGTATAAAGGATCATCGCGGTATCGCGGACTCTGACGGTCAGGCGGGAGGCGTGGATATCGGCCTCGTCCACCTGTTGCACCGCCGCGTCGAAGGTTGCCTGATCGATGAAGCCGGGGACCGAACGCCCGCCCAGCATGACGATCCGCCTGAGCAGAGGCGCGCCGGCGAGCGTCAGGGCGGCAGGGTCGGTGGCATCGGGCAGGTCGGGGAAGGCCTCCACCAGCCGGTGGCCGAAATCGATATGCTCGCTGACCATGTCATTGGTGATGATCGCGGCCAGATCGGCATTTTCCGCGACATAGGCCATTTCGGGCGCCTTGTAGCGCGCGTTCATCAGCACGGAGACGGCGCCGCACATCGCATTGGCGAACAGCGTTTCGACAAATTCGATGCTCGACGGCAGCAGGATGCCGACATGGTCGCCGCGCTGGATGCCGAGCGCCTTCAGCCCGCGCGCGCGTCTTAGGACGCTTTGTACGACATCGTCATATGTCTTGCGTTCCCCCGGAAAAACCAATGCTTCCTTGTCGGGCGCCTTGTCCCATCCTTTGAGAAGCAGATCGCCCAGGGTGGTTGCAGAGATACGGAATGGGGCGCAATCTTCGCCTTGTGTGACCACGGATGTCCGCTCCTAAAAATGCCGGTCAGCTGTCGATGACGATCAGATTGCAGCCATCGCTCCTGTCTGCGCCTTTCGTTGGATAGGTGCAGCTTTGTCTTCCGGCTCCAAGAGCAGGTGCAGAGATTTTTGCATCACTGGTCGGGAATTCACGATGGAAGCCTATGTCTACGATCATGTACGGACGCCCCGCGGCAAGGGCCGCCCTGATGGCGCGCTGCATGAGATCACCTCGGTCGAAATGGCGACGCAGCTGTTGAAGGCGCTTCAGAGCCGCAACGATCTCGACACCGGGCTGCTCGACGATGTGATCATCGGCATGGCCCAGCCGGTCGGCGAGCAGGGCGGGGTGCTGGCCCGCGCGGCGGTGTTGCAGGCAGGCTATGCCCAGACCGTCGCGGGGCAGCAGATCCATCGCTTCTGTGCAACCGGTCTCGATGCGGTCAGCCTGATCGCGGCGCAGGTGCATTCCGGCATGATCCAGGCGGGTATCGGCGGCGGCGTCGAGTCGATGAGCCGCACTGTCATGGGCTATGACTCGGGAGCGTGGACGTCCGATCCGTCGGTTGCCTTCAGCAATTATTATGCGCCCCAGGGCATCGGCGCGGACCTGATCGCGACGCTCGATGGCTACACGCGCGAGGATGTCGACAATTTCGCCGTCGAGAGCCAGCGCAAGGCCGCCCATGCGTGGGAAAACGGCTTTTTCAAAAACTCGATCGTGCCGGTCAAGGATGTGCTGGGCGAAGTCGTGCTCGACCATGACGAGCATATGCGCCCCGGCACCACGGTGGAAAGCCTTGCCAAGCTCAAGCCCGCCTTCGAAGGGTTCGGCAAGGCCGGGTTCGAGGCGGTGGCGAAGGCCAAATATCCCGAAATCGAAGATCTGAACTATGTCCACCATGGCGGCAACAGCTCGGGCATCGTCGACGGCGCGGGCCTGGTTCTCGTCGGGTCGAAGGAATTTGGGGAAAAGGCTGGGCTCAAGCCGCGTGGTCGCATCCGTTCCTACGCCAATATCGGGTCGGAGCCGACGATCATGCTGACGGCGCCGGGGGCGGTGTCGCGCAAGGCGCTCAAGGCGGCCGGCATGACCGAGAAGGACATCGACCTGTGGGAGCTGAATGAAGCCTTCGCCAGTGTCGTCATGCGCTTCCAGCGGGAACTGAACGTCCCCGACGACAAGATCAACGTCAATGGCGGTGCAATCGCGATGGGCCATCCGCTGGGCGCGACCGGCGCCATGATTCTGGGCACCGTGCTGGACGAGCTGGAGCGGCGGAACGCGGAAACCGGCCTCATCACCCTGTGCGCGGCCAACGGCCTCGGCACGGCTGCCATCATCGAGCGCGTCTGAGCGCGCACACCAAACTATAGAGCGGGACATCCCATGAAGACTATGCGACTGGAAAAGGCCGAGGACGGCTTTGCGATCCTGACCCTCGACGCCGAAGGCTCGATGAACGTCGTCAACGATGCTTTCATCGCCGACATGGAAGCGGCGACCAAGCAGATTGCCGAGGACGACAGCATCAAGGGCGTCATCCTGACGTCCGGCAAGAAGACGTTCATGGCCGGTGCGGACCTCAAGCAACTGGTGAACGGGTTCGGCACGCTGACGCCGCAGGAAGCCTATGCCTTTTCAAAGCGCGCGACCGACATGCACCGCGCCATCGAGCAATCAGGCAAGCCCTGGGTGGCGGCGATCAACGGCCTGGCGCTGGGCGGTGGGTTCGAGCTGGCGTTGGCTTGCCACCGCCGCATCCTGGTGGATGATGCCAAGGCGCAGGTCGGCCTGCCCGAAGTCAATGTCGGCCTGCTGCCCGGATCGGGCGGTACGGTGCGGCTCGGCATCATCGCGGGCATGAAGACCGCGCTCGACCTGCTGCTGTCGGGGCGCTCGGTCGGTCCGCAGGAAGCGCTCAAGCTCAAGATCGTGGATGAGATTGTCCCCGCCGACAGGCTGATCGACACGGCCAAGAGCTGGCTCGCCACCGGCCCGGATCCGGTCAAGCCCTGGGACGTCAAGGGGTGGACGCCGCCGCAGAAAAAGGGCCTGACCGTGCCCGAGGATTCCGGCGCATACATGATGTATACCGGCGGTCTCGCCAAGGTGGGTTATAACCAACCCGCGCCGGCCGCGATCCTGAACTCGGTGTTCCACGGAATGCAACTGCCCTTCGACAAGGCGCTCGCGGTCGAGGGCAAATATTTCGCCAAGCTGCTGACCGATCCGGTCGCACGCAACATCATCCGCACCACTTTCATTTCGAAGCAGGCGGCCGAAAAGGGCGCGCGTCGCCCTGAAGGCTTCCCCAAGTTCGAAGCCAGGAAGATTGGCGTGCTGGGCGCGGGCATGATGGGGGCAGGCATAGCGTTCGTGTCGGCCAATGCGGGCATCGAGGTCGTGCTGATCGACCGCGACGTCCCGACGGCGCAGAAGGGCAAGGACTATTCGGCCAAGGTGCTGGGCAAGCTGGTCGAAAAGGGCAAGCTGACGCAGGACAAGGCGGACGCCGTTCTCGCCCGCATCACCCCGACCGACGATTTCGCGCTGCTCGATGGCTGCGACATGGTGGTCGAAGCCGTGTTCGAGGATACGGCGATCAAGGCCGAAACCACGAAGAAGGCTGAAGCGGTGCTGCCGACGCAGGCCATTTTCGCGTCCAACACCTCGACCCTGCCGATCTCGCAGCTCGCCCAGGCGTCGCGGAGCCCCGACCAGTTCATCGGTCTGCACTTCTTCTCGCCGGTCGACCGCATGGGTCTGGTCGAAGTCATCATGGGCAAGCAGACCAGCAAGGAAACGCTGGCCAAGGGGCTCGACTTCATCGCGCAGCTGCGCAAGACGCCGATCGTCGTCAATGACAGCCGTGGCTTCTACACGAGCCGCGTCTTCCAGATGCTGATCCACGAAGGCGCAGCCATGCTGGCGGAAGGCGTGCCGCCGGCGGTGATCGAAAATGCCGCCAAGGCGGTCGGAATGCCGGTCGGCCCGCTGGCGCTGCTGGACGAACTTACCCTCGATCTGCCGCTCAAGATCGTGGATCAGGCGATCGCCGAGGAAGGTGAGAAATATACGCCGCCGGCGGGCGTCCCCGTGATGCGCCGGATGAAGGACGAGATCGGTCGGTCGGGGCGCAAGACCGGCGGCGCCTTTTACGACTATCCCGAGGGCGGCAAGAAGCATCTCTGGAAGGGGCTGGCCGAACATTTCCCGGTCAAGGACGGCTGGGATGTCGAGGAGCTCAAGACGCGCTACCTCTACGCCCAGGCAATGGAAACGGCGCGCTGTCTTGAGGAAAATGTGCTGGAGACGCCGCAGGATGCCGACCTGGGCGCCATTTATGGTTGGGGTTTCCCGAGCTGGACCGGCGGCACGATCAGTTACATCGATACGGTGGGGATCGAAGCCTTCGTCAAGGAATCCGACCGTCTCGCCCAGCTCTATGGCCCGCGCTTCCTGCCGTCGGCATGGCTGCGCGACAAGGCGGCGAAAGCCGAACCCTTTTATGCGTCCGCCAAGGGCGCGACGGCCAAGGAGCCGATCCCGGCATGAGACGCCTGATTTTCGAGCCGGAACATGAGCAATTCCGTGACAGCGTCGTCAAGTTCATGAGCGCCGAAGTCGGCGCCCATGCCGAACGCTTCCGTGAACAGGGCATGGTCGATCGGGAGCTGTTCCTGAAGGCCGGCGAGCAGGGGCTGCTGTGCACCTGGGCGGATGAGAAATATGGGGGGGCGGGTATCGACGATTTCCGCTTCGAACAGATCATCATCGAGGAGAATATGCGCCATGGCGACATAGGCTTCTACATCAATCTCCATAATGATCTGGTCGCGCCCTATATCGCCAAGCTGGGAACCGAGGAGCAGAAGGACCGCTGGATGCCCGGCATCGTCAGCGGCGAGAAGATCCTCGCCGTCGCGATGACCGAACCGTCGACCGGCAGCGACCTTGCGGGCATGCGCAGCAACGCAATCGACAAGGGCGATCATTGGCTGCTCAATGGCGCGAAGACCTATATCTCCAACGGCATCCTCAGCGATCTGGTGATCGTTGCCGCGCGGACCGACCCGAACAGCCGTCACGGCCTCGGCCTCTTCGTCGTCGAGCGCGGCATGGAAGGGTTCGAGCGCGGCCGCAAGCTCGCCAAGATGGGCATGAAGGCGCAGGACACCGCGGAGCTTTTCTTCAACGACGTCAAGGTGCCCAAGGAGAATGTGCTGGGCGATCCGACGCAGGGCTTCAAATATCTGGCGCGCTTTCTTGCGCAGGAACGGCTGGTGGCCGCGATCGGATTCATGGCGACTGCGCAGACAGCCTTCGACATCACGCTGGATTATGTGAAGGAGCGCAAGGCGTTCGGAAAGCCGATCGGGGCCTTTCAGAACAACCGGTTCAAGATGGCGTCGATGCGGGCCGAACTGGACGCGATCCAGACCTATGTCGACCAGTGTGTGCTGCTGCTCAATGCCGGGGAGCTGACGGCGGAGGACGCATCTTCGGCCAAGCTGCTGGCGAGCGAACTGGAAGGCCGGGTGATGGACGAGTGTGTTCAGCTGCACGGCGGCGCGGGCTATATGGAGGAATATCGCATTTCCCGCATGTATACCGACGCACGCATCAGTCGCATTTTTGCCGGCACTTCGGAAATCATGCGCGAAATCATCGGTCGTGGGCTGGGGCTTGACGAGCGCAAGCTGTCCTGACGGCTGAACCGGGGATAAGTCGGATGCTGAACGTCGAACAATTGCGCCGTTTCCGGGTGCCCGAAGCACAGGATGTCTGCGATCCGCGCGGGGCGATCCTCTATGCGCTGGGGGTCGGCGCGGGGCTCGGAGCCATAGCCGAGCAGCATCTGATCTTCGAGCGTGATCTGGCCGTGTTGCCGACCATGGCGCTGGTTCTGGGGACACCCGGATTCTGGCCCATGGCGCCGGAACTTGGCTGGGACTGGCCGCGCATTCTGCATGGCGAGCAGACGCTGAAACTGTTTTGTCCACTCGAACTGGGGCAACTGGTCAATGGCCGGATCGAGATTATCGGTCTCGCAGACAAGGGG
The DNA here is from genome assembly GCF_012927365.1 of Sphingobium sp. TB-6. Classification (NCBI taxonomy): domain Bacteria; kingdom Pseudomonadati; phylum Pseudomonadota; class Alphaproteobacteria; order Sphingomonadales; family Sphingobiaceae; genus Sphingobium; species Sphingobium sp. TB-6. The sequence goes on from NZ_JABBGL010000001.1 coordinate 451,256, forward strand.
GTGGGCAAGCCCGCGCTTGTGCGGGCGAAACGCGTGCTCACCACGCCCACCGACCGGCTGATCGCCGAAATGGAGGAAGTGTGGGTCTTGCGGGATGCAGGTGGTTTTGGCGGCGCGCGCAATCTTGACGGGTCGGAGCCGGTCGTCATGCCGGAGCGGCCAGCGGACGCGTTCCTCGACCTGCCGACGGCGTCCAATCAGGCAATGCTGTATCGCCTGACCGGCGATCGCAATCCTCTGCATATTGATCAGGGCACGGCGCAGGCGGCCGGTTTCGATCGGCCGATATTGCATGGGCTTGCCACCATGGGGCTGGTCGGCCGCGCATTGACCCATCTGTGCTGTGACGGCGATCCGGCTTCATTGACCGAAATGCGGGTCCGGTTTACCGCGCCGGTCTGGCCGGGGGAAACGGTCCGGACGGAGGTCTGGCGCCACGGCGACGAAATATCGTTCCGGGCGAGCGTGCCCGACAGGAACAGGATTGTGATCGATGGCGGACATGCGCGCATCGGTGGTTTCAAGGAAGAACGGGACGCATTGAAGTGAAGATATTGGACGGTAAGATTGCACTGGTTTCCGGCTCTGGGCGTGGCATTGGCAAGGCCATTGCGCTGAAACTTGCAAGCGCCGGGGCTCATGTCGTGGTGAACGACCTGGACGAGGATGTGGCGAAGGCAACGGCAAGCGAAATCGAAAGCCTGGGCGTCCGCACCGTGGTGTGCGTGGGCGATGTGACGGAAGCCGATTTCGGCGACAAATTTGTTGGAACGGCGATCGCGCATTTCGGAACGATCGACATCATCGTGAACAATGCGGGATATGCGTGGGATTCCGTGCTTCAGAAGACGAGCGACGAGCAGTGGATGGCCATGCTCGACGTGCATCTCAATGCCCCATTCCGCATTTTGCGCGCCGCGCAGCCGGTGATCGCCGCCGCGGCGAAGAACGAGATTGCGGAGCACGGCCGGGCCAAGCGCCGGACGGTCATCAATATATCCTCTGTCGCCGGGCTTGGCGGCAATGCCGGGCAGTCGGGCTATGCGGCGGGCAAGGCGGGGATTGTCGGCCTCACCAAGACGGTGATGAAGGAATGGGGGCGGTACAATGTCACCGTCAATGCCGTGGCTTTCGGCGCCATCATGACCCGCATGACCGCCGGCGAGGCGGGCAGCTCGACCATCAACGTCAAGGGCCGGGACATCAAGGCCGGCGTCAGCGACGAAATATTGGAAGCCATGGAAAAGGGCATCCCGCTGGGCCGTGCCGGAACACCGGAAGAAGCGGCCGGGGCCGTTTACCTGCTGTGCCTGCCCGAAGCGGATTATATCACGGGCGAGGTGATTGTCGCGGGCGGGGGCTGGAAACTCTGAGTGGAAGCGGGGCGGGCCCTTGCGCCCGCCCTTGTTCAGGCGGGCCAGCTCGGCGTTCGGCCCTGCATGCCTTCGAAGATGGGACGCATCGGATCGGGCACTGATCCCGCCCCGATGCCGGTGCCGAAATTGATGCCCCGTCGCTCATATATCCGCCATCCCTCGGCCGTGCGCCGCAGCCTGTCCTCATAGCCGCCCACCGCCAGAAGGTCTGTCGGGCGCAGGGGATCGGCGCCGGGGATCGCGAACCACTGCCAGGCCATGACGCGGCTGGCCGCGCGGGCTTCGTCGCCCTGCACTTCGATCACCAGATTGGTGATATTATGCGAACAGCCCATCATTGCGCCCTGATAGCCCATGCACTGGGCATGGATGGCTTCGCGCCCTACGGATCGCGCGCTGCCGAAGTCGATCGAGCCATCTTCCGTGAATATTTCCTCCGCGATGCGATGATATTGCATCGAATCGACCAGATGGGCGTAGCGGTAGATGCATTCCTCGATCGCGAGGCGATCCGCCAGCATGGGGAGGTCGATCGTCATGGCAAATACCCTTCTTTACCGACCGCGAGGGTGGTCGTGATCTTTGGTTCCTTTCAACCGCAGCCGACCACCCCGCCGTCGACCGGAATCTGGGCGCCGGTGACATAGGCGCCCGCGCGCGAACACAGGAAAATGACGATGCCGGCAATATCGTCCGGCGAACCCAGACGTTTGAGCGGAATATGCGCCAGCAGGGCAGGATCGACCTGATCCTCGTCCCGCATATGCGCCGTCATCTTGGTTGGGAAGAAGCCGGGAATGACCGCATTGACGGTGATGTTGCGTTCCGCCAGATCGCCCGCCAGATCGCGCGTCATCATATGGACCGCGGCCTTGCTCGCGGCATAGCTGTATGCGCTGAGCCGCTCCGTCTTCATGCCCGCGACCGAACCGATGTTGATCACCCGCGCCGGATCGCCCAGCGTCCCGACAGCGCCCAGTTCAGGCAGCAGTTCCCGGATCATGGTGAAGGGCGTCTGGACATTCACGGCCATCACGCCGGGCCAGGCCTTGTCGGGGAAGCTGTCGATCGGCCCGCCCCAGGTCTTGCCCGCATTATTGACCAATATGTGGCACGCGCCGACCGCATCGCGATAACGGGCGACGAGATCGACCGCCGCCTCGGGTGTCGACAGGTCTGCGGGGAGGGGGATGCACGGTCCCAGCGCCGCCATTTCCCGGGCGGCCTCTTCGCAGATGTCGGCCTTGCGCGATGTGATCGCGACCGTCGCCCCGGCCCGCAGCAGACCTTCGGCGATCATGCGGCCCAGCCCCTGTGCGCCGCCGGTGACCAGCGCCTTCTTGCCGGTCAGGCTGAACAGATCGCTCACATCGTCACCACGACTTTGCCGAACTTATGCTGGTCGCGCAGATGCAGAAGCGCTTCCTTCGCCTGTGCGAGCGGATAGGTCGCCTCGATCACCGGCTTGATTTCATATCGCTCGGCAAAGGCGAGCATGTCCTTGAAGTCCTGCGGGTCGCCGACCTGGCTGCCGACGATGCTGGCGCTCTTCAGGAAGATGTCGGTCGCGTTGAACTTGATCTCATTGCCGGCGGTCGAACCATAGATGACGATGCGCGCGCCCGGATTGATGGCGCGGACATAATTGGCGAAGCTGGGCGAGGGCGCACCGTCCAGCACCACATCGATGCCGCCGGTCAGCTTGCCGACCTGCTTGCGCCAGTCGGGATCGGTGTAGAGCAGGCCGCCCTTGGCCCCCATCGCCACGGCCCGATCGATCACGTCCTGATTTTCGCCGGTGACATAGACATTGGCGCCCTTGGCGACGGCGAAGGCAAGGCCGAATGTCGCAACGCCGCCGCCCACGCCGCTGATGAGCAAGGTTTCCCCCGCCTCCAGCCGGCCCTTGAACATCAGCGCGCGCCAGGATGTCAACGCCGTCAGGGGCATGGCCCCGGCTTCCTCGAAGCTCATGAAGGCGGGCTTGGGCGCCAGATTGTCGACCGGCACGCAGATATATTCAGCGATCGTGCCGGCAAAGGGCATGCCGAGCAGGCCGAAATCGGCGGCCGGCGCATGGCGGTTCGGCCCCCAGTTGCGCGCGGGATACAGAACGACCTCATCGCCTTCGCTGACGCCGGTCACGCCCTCACCGATCATGTCGACGACGCCCGCGCCATCGCAGCCCAGCGTGATCGGCACAGTCATGCCGGGATATTGACCATGCGTGATGAACAGTTCGCGATGGTTGATCGACGCCGCCCGCAGTGCGACGCGCACCTCTCCCGGACCGGGCACCGGCGTTTCGACTTCCGTCACCGCAACGGATTCAGGGCCGTCGGTCCGTTCGAGATAAAGGGCCTTCATGGTCAACCTTTCCTAATATCCTGCCTGGCGCCGCGAGCTGCGTGGCAACAACCCTTGCGTGACGGCCCCGGCTTTTCCGTTCCGAAGCTGGACATTTTTCCGGCTCATTGGGAACCTATCTGTGGATAGGAAAAAGGGATTGCGTTTATAGATTCATCGCTCAGAATATATTTCACACAATAAAACGAATCGTGCGAAGGCGCGTGCTCAGGAGAGAACAGCATGACCGTTGTGCCGACAACCATCTTGCCGCCCCGGTCGACGCATAGCCCAATCCGGCGCGCCGCGCTGGTGGCGTTGACCGACAAAGTGGCTCAGTCGCGCATGACGGCGGTGTCCGCCCCCGCCGGAAGCGGGAAGACAACGGCCATGCTGTTCTGGGCGGATGAACTCAAGGCCCGGGGGCGTCCCGTTCTCTGGCTGGCGGCGCGGGCGGGATTAGGAAGCAAGCAGTCGTTTCTCCAGGCATTGAAGGCCGCCGGGATCGTCGCGGGCCTGCCGTGGGAAGACCTGAAAAGTAATGCATCCGATGAAAGCTGGCTGTCCATCATCGCGATGATGGGGGATGTGCGACCCGTCATCATCATTGATGACGCGCAGTTGCTGGCCAAACCGATCCTTGAATTTGTGGCGCAATTGTCGTCCAGCGCGCGGGATGCGCTCACCATCATCATTGCCGCGCGTGGGACGGTCGGACTGTCGCTGGCGCGCATGCGCGCGCTCGGATTTCTGGTCGAAGTGGGGGTCGCTGACCTGTCCTTCACTTTGACCGAAGCGACCGAGCTGGTCACCCGGTCGATCGGAACGCCGGTGGATTCGCGCGATCTACAGGACATAGTGGGTGATACACAGGGCTGGGTTTCCGGTATTGTGATCGCATGCGACCTCTATCGTCGTGCCGGCGAAGGCGCTGGAAATCTTCGATTGACGGGCCTCCGGCCGGAATTCGCCGAATATTTTCATGATGAAGTATTGAGCCTGCAGCCGGACGATGTCCGTCGCTTTCTGGTCGACACCTCGATACTCGACGAACTGACCCCATCCGCCTGCGCGGCAGTAATGGAGGATGAAAATTCCCGGGCGATGCTGGACCATGTCTTCCGCGAAGGTCTGTTTCTGCATGCCATCGATCAGGAACATAGCCGCTATTCCTATCACCGGCTGTTTCGTGAAATGGTCCTCGGCAGGCTCATGGAACGCGCGCCTGGCCGTGCCGCCGTCATGCATCGACGGGCGAGCGACCATTTTGCGGAAAATGGGCAGCTTATCATGGCGATCGAACATGCGCGGCTGAGCGGCGATAAGGCGTTTCTCGCCGACCAGCTGGATCGTCTGGCCGAAGGACTGACCTATTCGGGATATCTGTATCGCATCGACGAACTGGGCGCGGAACTGCCCTGGCCGATCCTGGCCGAACGTCCCAACCTGCTGCTGGCGCTGGCGTGGAGACGTATCCGCCAACTGGCATTTTCTTCGGCGGACAGACTGATTTCCGCCGCGAGGCAGGCCTGTGAAGCCCGGCGCGAGGCGCAGTCCCTGCCCGCACATGAAATCGAGCAGCTTGACCTGCTGATCCGCCATCGCTTCGTGATGCTGGCGGCGGCGCGCGACGACATGGTCAGGGTCGAGGCGGACTCCGAGCCGCTGCTCGCCGAACTGGCCGACAGTCACGCCTACCTCAGCTGCACCTTGCTGGCGCAGCTCATGTCGGCGCGGCGGGAACTTTATCATTTTCAGGACATGCTCAAGCTTGAGGCGGAAACCAGCCGCGCCCTCTCGCGCCCCGGATCGGCTTTTGCGTCCATCGCGCTGAAGGCCTCAGTCGCGCCCACCATGATGGCGCAGGGCAAGACCCCCTTTGCCCAACGGTTTCTGGAAGAAGCCTTTGCGCTTGCGGTTGAGATCCATGGTCCGGGTTCCGGCCTGGCTGCGCTTCCTGCCTTGCCGTTGGCCGAGTTGCTTTACGATGCAGGCGATCTTGAACAGGCGGCGGATCTGGCGGAGCAGTATCTGCCGGTCGTGCGGCAATGGGGATTTTCCGATCAGATGGCGTCCGGCTATCTGGTCAGCGCGCGTTTGCGGGCGGCACGGGGCGATTTGCCCGGAGCGCTTTCGACGCTCAACGACGCCCATCTCGTGGCGATCGAATGTGGACTTGATCGCCTGCGCTCCTTCATCGTGGCAGAGGAAGTGCGGCTGCTGATCAAGGCGGGGCAGATTGAGGAGGCCGAGCAGCATTTTCTGGCGGGCGATCCGCAGCTGGACGGCGAACCCATTCCGACCTTGCACCCGACGCGGCGCAACGAAAGCATCGCGATCGCCTGGCTCCGGATCGAGATGCAACGTCACCGGCTTGGACGGGCGCGCAAGGTAGCCCATCGCTGGCTCGAATTCGTCAAGCGCGCGGGGGCGGTGCGTTCGGCCGTGATCTTCGAACTGCTGTTGGCGGAAATCGCCGTGCTTCAGGGCAATCGGTCCGAGGCGCGAAGGGCTGTTCGCGCCGCCGTCGAAATGGCCGAACCTGCCGGATGGGTGCGGGTCTTCATCGATGAGGGCGAGGTGATCGCGTCTCTCATCATCGAAGCCTATTCGCAGGGTCCGGAACTGGAAACGCCCGCCGATCGCTTCGCCGTTCGCCTCGTGTCGCTATTGCGCAGAGGACCGCAGATCGAAGCGGATGAGGACGAGGAGGATGATTTCGGTCTGACCGGGCGCCTCGCCAACCGCGAGGTCGACATTTTGACGATGGTGAGCGGTGGCTTGCGTAACCGGGAAATCGGCGACCGCCTGGGTCTGACCGAAGGCACGGTCAAATGGTATATGCAGCAAATATATGACAAGCTGGGCGTGCGGCGCCGGCCGCAGGCGGTTCTGAGGGCGCGGCAACTGGGTATTTTGCCCTGAAGCGCGCGCGGCTTCCTATCGAAGGATAGATTGCGCCGTTCGCGCAACCTGCGAACCGCGCAATCTGCGCGAAAGGAAATATCATGGCAAAACGCAAGGTCATCATCAGCTGCGCGATTACAGGCGCAATCCACACGCCCTCCATGTCGCCCTATTTGCCCGTGACTGCGGAGGAGATTGCGGAATCGGCGGTCGGCGCGGCGGAGGCGGGCGCGGCCATCATCCATTTGCATGCGCGCAATCCTGTCGATGGGCGGCCGGACCAGAATCCCGATCTGTTCGAACCCTTCCTCAAGGTCATCAAGCAGCGCACGGACGCGGTGCTGAACCTGACCACGGGGGGGCACCCCTCCATGACGGTGCAGGAACGTATTCGTCCCGCCCAGACTTTCGCTCCTGAAGTTGCCAGCCTCAATATGGGCACGATGGGCTTTGGTTTGTTCCCGATGCTGGATCGCTACAAATCGTTCAAGCATGACTGGGAACCGGCAGCGCTCGAAGCGTCGCGCGACCTGGTGTTCAAGAATACCTATGCTGATATCGAATATCTTCTGACAACTTTGTCACCACTGGGCACGCGGTTTGAATTCGAATGCTATGACACCAGCCATCTTTACAATCTGAAATATTTTCTCGACCGCGGTCTCGTAAAGGCGCCGCTGTTCATCCAGACCTGCTTCGGCATATTGGGCGGCATCGGCAGCCATCCCGACGATATCATGCACATGAAGCGGACGGCCGACCGGCTGTTCGGCGACCAATATGAATGGTCCGTGCTGGGGGCTGGCGCGCGCCAGATGAGCATTATCGCCATGGCGGCATCCATGGGCGGCAATGTTCGCATCGGTCTGGAGGATTCGCTGTGGGGCGGTCCGGGCCGGCTCGCTGAAACCAACGCGGAGCAGGTGAAGACCGCACGGCAGATCGTCGAAGGCATGGGTCTTGAAATCGCCACGCCTGATGAGGCGCGCGCCATGCTCGACCTCAAGGGCGCGGACCGGACGAATATCTGATGGCGGAAAAAAGCGGGCCGCTGGCCGGTATTCGCCTGCTGGAGATCGACGCGATCGGCCCCGTGCCGCTCGCGGCGATGCTGTTGGCCGATATGGGCGCCGAGATCGTCCGCATAGCCCGGCCGCCATCGGCGGGGGTGGGGGACTGGGACGATGTGGGGGGCGATATCCTGCATCGCAGCCGGGCGGTGGCCTATCTCGATCTCAAGCGGGACGCGGATCGCGAACAGCTGCTGGCATTGATCGAGCGGGCGGACGGGTTGATCGAGGGATACAGGCCCGGCGTCATGGAACGCCTTGGGGTCGGTCCCGATGTCTGCCTGGCGCGCAATCCGCGGTTCGTGTTCGGACGGATGACGGGTTGGGGGCAATCCGGGCCGCTCGCGCTGCGGGCGGGCCATGACATCAATTATCTGTCGATCACCGGCGCTCTCCACGCCATGGGTGAGCGGCAGGGGACGCCGCCGGTGCCGCTCAATCTGGTGGGCGATTATGGCGGCGGTGCGATGTTCCTGATCTTCGGCCTGTTGAGCGCGCTGCTTGCGGCGCAACGGACGGGGCAGGGGCAGGTCGTCGATGCCTGCATCACCGACGGCGTCGCGTCGTTGATGAGCCTTTTCTATGCGTGGCAGCCCAAGGGTTTGTGGGAAGATGCGCCCGGCTCCAATCTGCTGGACGGCGCGGCACCCTTTTATCGCTGTTATGAATGTGCCGATGGGCGGCATGTCGCGGTGGGATGTCTGGAACCGAAATTCTTTGCCCAGATGGTGGAAGGACTGGGTCTTTCCGATCGGCACTATGACCAGAATGATCGGGAAGGCTGGCCCGCGATGCAGGCGGACTTTGCCACGGTGTTCCTGACGAAAAGCCGCGACGAATGGGCTGCCCTGTTTGCGGCCGGCGATGCCTGCGTCACGCCCGTCCTGTCGATGGAGGAAGCGCCCCGGCATGCGCATAATGCGGCGCGTGGGACTTTTGTGCGGCGGAACGGCATGGCCCAGCCAGCGCCCGCGCCGAGATTGTCCCTCAATGCGGGCGGCATCTGCGAGCCTTCGGCCGTGCCGGTCGCCGACCTGATCGCAGCCTGGTCCTGATCTGCCATCGCAGCCATGCATAGCGCATCGGTGCGGCGCAAATACAACATCTGAGCCGTTTGTTCTGGATTGGCGCAAATCCTATCCGGCGATAGGTGGTTAATGAGGCTGAACGCTGAATTTGCCGCAGGTCATCACGCTTGCGCCGCGCGCAGGTGGCAGCGATAACTGGTTCAAGGAGAGGATTTTTATGCGATTGGCTGCTCTGAAATTGGCATTGGTTGCGAGCGCCGCGGCTGTTGTTTTCCCCTCATGGGCTCAGCCCGTAACCTCGGCCGAACCGCAGGCGGAAAGCGCGAATGCGGGTGACATAGTTGTCACAGCCCGTCGCCGGGAAGAGCGGCTGCAAGATGTGTCCGTCTCCATTTCCGCCTTCTCTTCGGAGGCGCTGGAACGCAGCACCGTTCAGACGGTCAGCGACGTGAAGACGATCGCGCCGGGTTTCACCTTCTCATCCGAAGGGGGCAAAGATAACGTCGCCCTGACCCTGCGGGGCATTGGCCAGTTGCCGCTGGGCGAAGTGACGCCGGGCGTCGTCATCTATCTCAACGACACCCCCTTGCCGTCCGTCGGGTCGAACGTGCCGACCTATGATATCGGCAGCATTCAGGTGCTCAAGGGGCCGCAGGGGACGCTGTTCGGCCGTAACACGTTGGGCGGGGCGGTCGTGATCGGCAGTCAGAAGCCGAGTTACGCGTTCGAAGGCTATGTGGAGGGCACTTACGGCCGCTTCGATTATCGCGAGCTGGAAGGCGCGGTGAATATCCCGATCATCGAGGATAAGATCGCCTTCCGCGCGGCGGGCCAGATCCGCCGGCAGGACCCGCGCAGGATCGCCTTCGACGGTGGCCCGGGCTTCGACAATATCCATCAGGACGCCTTCCGCCTGTCGCTGCTGGTCGAGCCGGTCGAGGGCCTCAAGAGCACGACCATCTATGAATATTTCAAGGGCGATGAACTGGCCGGCGGCCTTTATCTGCTGCGTGAGAATTACCCCTTCGCCGCGCTGGGGCTGGGGGTAGTCGAGCCGCAGGTGCAGGCGGCGCTGCAGGCGCAGAAGGCCAATCGTCGCGGATCGTTCGATGGCGGCATCAACGGCGGTGCGGCCTATCGCAAGACCACGTCTATCACCAATGATACGTCTTTCAGCTTTGGCGATCTGACGCTGCGCAACATTTTCGGCTATCGCAAGAATTACAGTTATCAGCTGATCAACACCGGCGGCCTGCCGCTGCTGCAGATACCCACGGGTCTACCGTCTCCCGCGCCTTCGGCCGTGCCGTTCACCCTGTTCACAGCGTCATCCGTGCTGGATCGGCAGTATCTGACGAATGAAACCCAGTTGCTGGGCGACTTTGGTTCGTTCAATTTCATCGTTGGCGCATTTTACAATAATGACAAGCCGGACGGTCCCAGCGGGTCGCAGTTCACGGCATTTTCCGTTGGTGGCGTCCCTGCTCCGGCGGTGACGGCGCATGTTCGCAACAAGAACTGGGCGGTCTATGGCCAGATCGGTTATGAATTTACCGACAAGCTGAAGCTCAATCTGGGCGCGCGTTACAGCTGGGACAAGGTATCGGCCTGCGGTGGCACCATCGGCACGAATTATGTCGATGAAGCCACTTGCCTCAACACCGCCGCCCTAGGTCTGGCCGACGGCGTCGGCACGGTATCCAACAAGGGGCAGGAGCCGAGCTGGACCATCGGGCTCGATTACAAGGCGACGCCGGACTGGCTACTCTATATCGTGTCGCGGCGCGGCTATCGGGGCGCCAATGTGAACACGCCGCTGTTCGAAACGCCCTTTACCACGGGCGGCACAAACCCGGCCTGCGTCGCGACCGGAGGCGTGTGCGCGGATCTTCGTCCTTTCCAGAAAACGGGAGAGGAAAAGATCACCGACGTCGAGATCGGTTCCAAATATGATTATCATGTCGGATCGGCACGCGGGCGCCTCAATATCGCCGCCTATTACAGCAAATATAAAAATGCCCTTCAGTTCCTGAACACGCAGACGACCGTTCCGAATGGCACCCCGGATTCGCCGACCAACGGGTCTTTGGCCGCCAATGTCGCGGATCTGCGGATTTGGGGCGTGGAACTGGAAGCATCGATCAGCCCCGTGCGGAGCCTCACCGTCGGTTTCAACGCCGCCTATACCAATGTGAAGGTGGAAAGCCTGACCGTTCCAGCGGGGCTGCCTTCGACGATCGTGCTGGGCGAGGGCCAGATCAACAAATATTCGCCCAGCTTTTCCGGCACGGCCAGCGTCAGTTGGACCCTGCCGATCCGTCCGGCTGACGGCGATGTCGTGCTCAACGCCGACCTGTTCATGACCGACGATTTCGGCGGTCAGAACGGCGAAAAGCTGCCGGGTTACCAGTTGGCCAATGCACGGCTGGACTGGCGCGGGATCGGGGGCACGGGCCTTGATCTGGGCGTCTATGTGAAGAACCTCTTCAACGAGAAATATTTCTCGGCCTCCAGCGTTCTTCTGCCGTCCTTCCCCACCAGTTCGGTCTATGCGGGCGATCCGCGGACCTGGGGCGTCACGGCCAAATATACATTCTAAAACGCCTGTGAGGGGGGAGGGTGAGCGATCCGTCCGCCTTCCCCCTCTACAAGGACAGGTTTGCGCCGAGGCGGCAGGGCGTAGGAAGTTCCCGAGAGGATGGCCATGAAGCTCGGCATATGCAGCATGTGGGGGGACAGGCTGGACGGATTTCGCGAAGAAGTCCGTCTTGCTGCCGATCTCGGTTTCGAGCTGATCACTGTGGGCGATTCGCCAGCGGGTTGGCACGAACTCTATGTGTCGCTTACCCTCGCTGCACTGGACGCCCCGAAAGCGACTTTGGCGCCGCTTGTCACATCGCCCTTCATGCGGCATCCGCTGGTAACGGCTTCCGCGCTCAGCACGATCGACGATCTTTCCGGCGGGCGCGTGGCATTGGGCCTGGCGACGGGCGGCAGCACGGTTCTGGCCATCGGGCGGCCGCCCGCCACGCAAAAGGAAATACGGGCGGAACTGGCGGCGCTTCGGGACCTGTTTGCCGGACGGCCGGCGGAGCTGAACGGAGCGGAGATCAAGCCGCTCCGTTTTGCCCGGCCGATTCCGATCTATTATTCCGCCTTCGGTCCCAAGGCGCTGGCTCTGGCGGGCGAGCAAGCCGATGGCGTCATATTGTTCGCGGGTGAACGCCATCTCGACGCGCTGAAGGACCGGATCGATACGGTCCGGGCAGCGGCGCAGGCGGCGGGGCGGGACCCTTTGTCGATCGATATTTGGGTCGTTTCCTTCGCCTCGATCCGTCCCAGCCGGGACCAAGCCATTGACGATCTCAAGGCGTTCATCGTCGTCAACGGCATGGCCTTCCGCACGCCCGAAACGCTGGCGCGTGTCCCGACGCAGTTTCGCGGCAAGATCGATGAACTGCACGCGCGCTATGACCCGACCGAACATGTGGTCGTCGGCGGCAGGAATGTGGCCTTGATGGAAGAATTGGGGCTGACCGGGTTTCTGGCGGATTTCGATACGTTGGCAGGACCCGTCGACGCGGCCACGGACATGCTGCGGCAACTTGAGGCGATGGGCGTCTCGACCTTCATCGCGGCCTTGCCCGGACATGCGGCGCCGCTAGAAACCATTCGCGGGCTTGCCCTGGCGAGGAGTGCGATGTGACACTGGATCTACTGCATCTGAGCGAAGACGAAGCGGCCGGGATTGCGGCGGTGCTGCGATCCCCGTCCCTTGCGGACATGATGGAGGCAGCGGAGGCGATGACGGTCGCAGCGCATGGCCGTCGCGTGACCTATTCGCGCAAGGTCTTCATCCCCCTCACCAAATTGTGCCGCGACGTCTGCCATTATTGCACCTTCGCCACCACGCCGGCCCGCGCCGGTGATGCCTATCTCAGCAGAGACGAGGTTCTGGCCATTGCCCGCGCGGGGGCGGCGGCCGGATGCCGGGAAGCCCTTTTCACGCTCGGCGATAGGCCGGAGGCCCGCTATGCCGCTGCGCGTGAGGCTCTCGCGGGGCTTGGGCATGACTCGACCCTGTCCTATCTTGCCGAAATGGCGGAACTGGTGTTCCGCGAGACGGGCTTGCTGCCTCATCTCAATCCCGGTCTGATGGACAGCGCCGACTATGCGCTGTTGAGGCCGCATTCCGCTTCCATGGGCATCATGCTGGAAAGCAGTTCCGACCGGCTGTGCGCACGCGGCGGCCCGCATTTCGGTTCGCCCGACAAGGAGCCGGCCCTGCGATTGGCCGCCATCGAGGAGGCCGGACGGGCGCGCGTGCCATTCACGACCGGCCTGCTGATCGGCATCGGCGAAACCCGCGATGAGCAGGTGGAAGCGCTGGTCGCCATTCGCGATCTGCATCGCCGCTACGGCCATGTTCAGGAAGTCATCATCCAGAATTTCCGCGCAAAGCCGGGAACGCGGATGGCGGATCATGCCGAACCGTCGCTTGACGATCATCTTTGGGGCATCGCCGCCGCGCGGATCATCCTGGGGCCTGAGATGACGATCCAGGCACCGCCCAATCTCCACGATCGCGTCGATCTGGCGCCGCTGATCCGGGCCGGCGTCAATGATTGGGGCGGGGTGTCGCCCGTGACGCCGGACCATGTAAACCCGGAGGCGCCCTGGCCGCATCTGGAGATATTGGAGGACGCCACCAAAGCCGCGGGCCGCATATTGATGCAGCGGCTCGCCATCGGTCCGCGTCATGCGCTCGCCGCGCGGGATTGGGTAGCGCCAGCCATCGCCACCCAGATCCTGCGTGCCATCGACGGGCGGGGATTGCCCAAGGTCGACGACTGGTCCGCAGGGCATGGCGATCCCGCGCCCGACATCATGGCCGTGGAGCCCGTTCTGGCCTCCCGATCGGTCCTCTCCATCCTTGCCGCGGCGGAGGAGGGTGAGCGGCTGAGCGAAGCGGACATTGTCACCCTGTTCGATGCCGAGCAGGATGATTTCACCGCCATCGTCAACCAGGCCGATCGGTTGAGGCGGCAGGCCGTGGGCGACATGCTGACCTATGCGGTCAACCGCAACATCAACTATACCAATATCTGCCTCTACAAATGTGGTTTCTGCGCCTTCTCGAAGGGCAGCACCAAGGCCATGCGCGGTCCGGCCTACAGGCTCGACATGGAGGAGATCGGACGCCGCGCGGCCGAAGCCTGGGATCGCGGCGCGACCGAAGTCTGCCTTCAGGGCGGGATTCATCCCGATTATGACGGTCACACCTATCTTGATGTCCTGAAGGCAGTGCGTGAGGCCGCGCCCGATATTCATATCCATGCCTTTTCGCCGCTGGAGGTGACGCACGGTGCGCGCACGCTCGGTCTGCCGCTGGAGGATTATCTGGCACGGCTGAGGGAAGCGGGGCTGTCCACGCTACCCGGCACGGCGGCGGAGATACTGGATCCCGAAGTTCGCGCCATCATCTGCCCTGACAAGGTGACGGCGGATGAGTGGATCGAGGTGATGCGCGTGGCGCATGGGGTGGGCCTGCGCAGCACGGCGACGATCATGTTCGGCCATGTCGAGGAATATCGCCATTGGGCGCGCCATCTGCTCCGCATCCGCGGGTTGCAGGAGGAGACGGGCGGCTTCACCGAATTCGTGCCGCTGCCGTTCGTGCATATGGAATCGCCGATCTGGCGCAAGGGGCTGGCACGGTCCGGGCCAAGCTATCGGGAGGCCGTGTTGATGCACGCGGTGGCGCGCATCGTGCTGCATCCGGTGATCCCCAATATCCAGGTGTCCTGGGTGAAGATGGGACCGGAAGGGGCCGCGGCGATCCTGAATGCAGGCGCCAATGACATGGGTGGCACGCTGATGGATGAATCGATTACCCGGGCTGCCGGTGGCGTCAATGGGCAGGAATTCGGGCCTAAGGAAATGCAGGCTCTGGCGGCCTCGGTGGGACGGCCTGTCCGCCAGCGCACGACACTTTATCAACCGGTGCCGCCACGGCCCCTTGCCTTATCGGAGACGCTATGACCGACCTGCAATATCCGGTGAAGGACAAGGTTGCGATTGTCACCGGCGGAGGAACCGGCATCGGTCTGGCCACCGCGCTCATGCTGGCGGGCCGTGGGGCGAAGATCGCCGTGGCAGGGCCGGAGGCTGCGCCGCTCGATGAAGCCGTCGCGCGGGTCGAGGCAACTGGCGGAGAGGCGATCGCCCTCATCATGGATGTCACCGACGAGGAGACGGTGGCGAACGGCATCGCCCAGGTCGTGGATCGTTTCGGCAGGCTCGACATCCTGCACGCCAATGCAGCGCAGACCGGTATGTTGGCCGGTGATGGGCTGATCGCAGATATGGATGCCGACTTCTGGGACCGTGCCTTTGCGGTCAACCTTCGCGGGGCGATGCTCACCGCAAAACATGCCATCCCGCGCATGATCGCTGCGGGCGGCGGTTCGGTCGTCTTTACCGGATCGGGCAAGGGCCTCGCCGGGGATCTCGACTTTCCCGCTTATGGCACGACCAAGGCCGGCCTGCTCAGCCTGTCCCGCTATATCGCCACGCAATATGGAAAGCAGGGCATCCGGTCCAATGTCGTCGTTGTCGGGCTGGTGATGACGGAGGCTCTGGACCGCAACATGCCGCCGGAGGCACAGGCGCTGATGCGGGAGCATAATATGGTCGACTATCTCGGTCGGCCGGAGGATATTGCAGAGGTAGTCGCGTTTCTGGCATCCGATCAATCCCGCTACATCACCGGCGCTTCGATTGTCGCCGACGGCGGGTTCACGTCCCATTCCGCGGTATTTGCAGACATGATGCGCTTTACCGCCAACCAATCGAAGGACATTCTATGACATTTCCTGCCATTGCCGTCGTCGGCGGCACCGGCAATCTGGGCGCTGCGATCGCCTGGCGGCTGGCGCGTGCCGGTTATCCCGTGACGATCGGATCGCGAAAAGCCGAAAGTGCGGAAAAGGCAGCCTCGGAACTGGGGCACGGTCTGCGCGGGGGCGCCAATGCGGATGTCGCGGCGGAAGCGGACATTGTCATCGTGACGGTGCCCTTTGCCGCACAGGAGGCGACGCTTCGCGACATTGCCCCCCATGTCGCGGGCAAGCTGGTCGTGGACACGACTGTCCCGCTCGTTCCGCCCAAGGTGATGCGCGTCCAGTTGCCGGATGAAGGCTCCGCCGCCCAGAAGGCGCAGGACGTGCTGGGACAGGATGTCACGCTGGTCTCCGCTTTCCACAATGTCGCCGCGCACAAGCTGGCGAAGGATGTCGATGTCGGGTGCGACGTGCTGGTATTTGGCGATGACAAGGATGCCCGGGCGCGCGTTGTGGCACTGGCTGATGCCATGGGGTTGCGGGGGCTGCATGGTGGTGCGCTCGTCAATTCCGCCGCTGCCGAAGCGCTGACGTCGATCCTGATCTTCATGAACAAGACTTATAAGGTCGACGGCGCGGGCATTCGCATCACGGGCGAACTCGTGCCGCTGGAGGCGTGACGCTGCCTTGACGGGTTCGAAGGAATCCGCCCATCGAAAGCCCTGACCCTCTCTTCGGACAGGGCACGGCTGATGGTGAGGATGGGGGAAGGGCATTTTGCCGTGCCGAAAATCGTCGGGCACAGATTTCAGGGCGGCTTCCCCTTCCGGCGGGAAGGTGCCGCGCACCCCGCCCCGTCTATCCTTTCGCCCGGAGAATATGGGAGGATCATCATGAAGCTCAACATCGGCGTTCCCAACAGCATGCACGTCGCCGCGATGACGCAGCCCTGGGAATATGCTTTGACCGGAGATGACATCGGACAGGCGGTGGCGACGGCCGATCGACTTGGTTTCCACAAATGCATGCTGGGCGAACATTTCATCATCCCACAGGAACATATAGCGCTGTCGGGCGACCATTATGTTCATGGGACGGTTGCACTCGCCTTCCTCGCCGGTCGTACCAGGAACATGAAGCTCAGTTCCTCGGTGTCGATCCTGCCTCTGCAAAGCCCGATCGTTCATGCCAAGGCCTGGTCGACGCTCGACTGGCTGAGCGGCGGCCGGGCCACGGCCTTGTTCGGGGTCGGCTGGCTGAAGGAAGAGTTCGACATGCTGGGTGTGGATTTCCACCAGCGCGGGCGCATGGCCGATGAATATGTCGCCGCGATCATGGAACTGTGGACATCGGAAAAGCCCGAATTCGAGGGCGAGTTCGTCCGGTTCAGAAATGTCGGGTTCGCGCCCAAGCCGGTGCAGCAACCGCGTCTGCCGATCTGGTTCGGGGGCGATGCCGAACCGGTGCTCAGGCGCGTGGCGAAATTCGGCGACGGCTGGTCGCCCTTCCGCACCCCGCCGGAAAAATTCCCGGAATGCCTCGACTTCATCCGTTCGCAGCCTGAATATGACGGACGGCCGATCGACATGTTCTTTGCGCTCGAAATGCTCAATGTCGGCGCGCATCATGAGATCATGGATGACCCGCGCGCGCCCGGGACGCGGGACGCGCAAAAGGTCATCGATCAGGTGGGCTGGCTGAAGGAACTGGGGGTCAATGAAACCATCGTTCCGCTGCCGCCGGGCATATCCGGGCTGACCGAATATCTTGAGCGGCTCCAGTGGGTGGCCGAGGAAATCATGCCCAAAATCTGAAACCTGCCGGGGGAAAGGCGCGAGCTGGCGCGCTTTTCCTCATGGACATCGCAAGACTGATCGGGAGGACTTGATGGCCCAATATGATGTTGTGGTGGTGGGATCGGGCGCTGCGGGCATGACTGCGGCGATCAGGGCCGCGTCCGCCGGGCTGTCGGTCCTCGTGCTTGAAAAGGCCGAACATTTCGGCGGCACGACATCGGTTTCGGGCGGCGGCATCTGGATTCCCGACAGCCCGCAGGCCAAGGCCGCCGGTGTCGAGGACAGCCGCGCCGTGGCGCGCCAATATGTGCTGGACGTGATCGGACCGACGGCCAATCCCGCGCTGATCGACGCCTATCTCGACGCCGGTCCGGAAATGGTGGAATGGCTGGACAAGAACAGCGAGGTTCATTTCCTTCTCTCGCCGCCCAGCAGTGACTGGTACCCTGAAGTCGGCGGCGCCGCCGATCATGGCCGACTGCTTTCGCCGCAGGAATATGACGGCAAGAAACTGGGCGATCACTTCGCCGAGCTTCGTCCGGCACGCGAGGAGTTCAACGCGCCGGGCGGCTTCATGATCGATCTGTTCGACCTTCCTTATCTGGCCGAAATGCCGTCGCCCAGGTCGCTGTTCCATTTCGGCAAGCTGGCCGCGAAATTCGGCCTGGACAAGGTGCGCCGCTATCCGCGCGGTACGCGGCTGACCATGGGCAATGCGCTGGCGGCGCGGCTGATCCGGTCGGCCATCGATGCTGGCGTCACGCTCCGCAAGGACGCCGCTGTCGATCGGCTGCTGGTGAAGGCCGGCCGCGTGACCGGCGTGCGCGTCGGCGGCGAGGACATCGAAGCAAGGGTTGGCGTCCTGCTGGCGTCCGGCGGTTTTTCGGCCAGTGAGCAGTTGCGCAAGGCCTATATCCCCTATGCCGAGGAGCATATCTCGATCCTGCCTTATGAAAATACCGGTGACGGGATGAATATGGGGCTGGATGCCGGGGCGTCGCTGGACGGCGACAATCTGGTCAATGCCGTCTGGGCCGTGGTTTCCAAGATGACGCGGCCGGACGGCTATGTCGCGCGCTACGCGCATCTGATCGACATGTCGAAGCCCGGCTGCATCGCGGTCGATGCCAAGGGCGAGCGTTTCGGGAATGAGGCGTCCGTCCACTTTGTCGAGGCCATGCACAAGAGCGGCACCGTGCCCGCCCACATCATCGGGGATGCCGCGTTCATCAAGAAATATGGCATGGGCATGGTGTATCCCGGCGGCGGCGGTCTCAAGAAACTGATCGCGGCGGGCTATGTCACAGCGGCGCCCAGCCTGCGCGAACTGGCGGACAAGATCGGTGTGGACGCCGACGGGCTGGTGGCGACGGTCGCGAAAATGAACCGCTATGCCGAGACCGGCAAGGATCTGGATTTCGGCAAGGGCGACACGCAGATCGATATCGAGATCGGCGATCCCAGGCATCAGCCCAACCCGTGTCTTGGTCGGGTGGAAAAGGCACCCTTCTATGCCATCCAAATCTATCCGGGCGACGGGTCCACGACGGTGGGCCTCAAGATCGACGCGCAATGCCGCGTGATCGGAACAGATGGCGCGCCGGTAGCAGGACTGTTTGCGGCCGGGCTTGATGCCAATTCCATCTGGCGCGGCAAATCGCCGGCGCATGGCTGCAATGTCGGCCCGGCCATGGTGACAGGGTTCATCGCCGGCAAAGCCATGGCCGAGTCACTGGTGCCGGCCTGATTCTTTGGGGGGGACGGCAGGAGCCGGGTCAAGGTTATCCTTGGCCCCGGCTCCTGCCGTAGCAACTACTGAGATCAACCTTAAAGCATCGTGCGGAAAAGTGGAAACCGGTTTTCCGCATAAACGATGCGACAACAGAAACTTAGAGCGCGCGACCTGCGCCGAATTTAACGCAGCGCGCTCTAGCTGTACGCCGGTTCGGCAACCATGCCGGCCCGCGCCCGAGCCGTCGCCACCAGCTTGAAAAGACCCGCATTATAGTCGGTCAGCTGGTCCATGGTCAGATCCCGATAGGGCGTCATCGGGCAGAGCGAGTCCACCACATCCCAGAACGGCTCGATTTTTTCGAGAACTTCGTCCACCGGCCCGCAGGTCACGAAGGCTTCGACCATCGCATCGGACACATTGCCGATGACCTTGGCGATGTCGCCATGCTCACCCAGGCTCAACTGGCAGGCGCGCGCCTGATCGCCAAAGCCGATCGCCTCGAAGAAGGGCTCATATTCCTTGTATCCGGAATAGGCCGCGACGGTGGCGCGGCTGTCGTCGATCGCCTTCTGCTTGTCATCATTGACCGCGATCCAAGGCCAGGCGTTGATTTCGATATCTTCGCGCCTGCGGCCATATTGGGCCAGCTTCTCGTTGATGAAAGGCAGTCGGCTCCTGGTATAGGCCGCGGACCAGAGGGCATGGACCATCAGACCGTCGCCGATTTCCAGCGCAAGCGCAGTCATCTTGTCCTGTAGCGCCGCGATCCAGATCGGAATCTCTTCCCGCACCGGGGGCGCGGTCAGCATCATTTCCTCAAAATCGGCGGAGAAATATTCCCCCTCGATCGGATCGAGCCCCTTATGCGCGTTGGCGATGACATAGCGGATCACCTTGACGCTTTCGCGCAGGTGGGACAGCAGCTTGCGTTCGGGTTCGCCATACATGCCCGTGACGCAGCTCTTGATGCTGGAGCCCAGCCCCAGCACGAAGCGGCCATTGGAAATGCGATCGACGTCCATCGCCGCGTAGGCGGTTTCCACCGGACTGCGCGTCCCGGCAATAGCGACGCCGGTGCCGACCTTCAGGCTGCTCGTCAGCGCGGCGGTCGCAGCCATCGGAACGAAGGGCGGGCCGTAAATTTGCAGCGAAAAGCAGCCCTCGAAGCCCGCCTGTTCCATCTGCTGGCCGATACCCGCCATGGCGGGGGCAGGCAGGGTGGGCATGACGGCCCACCAGCGGCGTTCACCGCCGACGGCATTGACGAGCTTGGACATGGCGACTCCGGAAAAGGAAAAAAGGAGCGGACGCTGCCGTCCGCCCATGGGGAGAGATCAGATCAGAACTGGAACAGTTCCTTGCGCAGGCCGATGATGTCGCTGCAATCGGCGCTGACATTGTCGCGATAGGCGAAGTCGCCCTTCGCCTGCCGGTCGGCAAGTTCCATCATCGCCATGCGATAGCGCTGCCCGGCCTGGTCGAACTTGCTGTGCAGGTCCTTGCGGTCGGTATGGCGCATATAGCGCGGGCTTTGCGGCGAGGTCATGTAGCTGTCCTGCCGCGACACCTTGTAACCCGCCTTGGGCATGACATGGCGGAACATCAGGCCCGCGTTGGAGGTGTTCATGACCATTTCCATCCGCGTGCGGTCCCGCGTTTCGGGCGTGCAGGGGTGGAACAGCGGCACATCGTCACCGGGGCTGAACCGGCCATAGGCGATGGCGCAGTGAGAGCGCAGATAGATGCGGATCACCTGCCGCACATTCTGGGTCGGCTGCTTGATGCCGCTGAAGAATTTCATCACCGGGGCGACCGACTTGTTGACGCAGGTGCGGACCATGGTGACGGTCTCGCTGTCGTAGAAGGTTTCCACGGTTTCGCTGTCCGACCGTTCGTCGCCGACGACGTCGGCATGCAGGAAGTCGGCATGGGTAAGGTCGATCAGATTTTCCAGGCTGATCGGCGCGGCGCTCTCAAAGCGGACGGTCGCGGTCATGTGCCGCGGCAGGCCACCCTTGGGAGGGAGGAAGGGCAGGCTGGGGAGATGGGCCGGGTCTGCCGCCAGCGGGTTGCCGAACCACACCCAGACCACGCCATAATGTTCCATCACCGGATACCGGCCGCGTGCGTCGGTAAATTCGCTCTTGTCGCGTGCGATCCGCTCATTGGGATGGAATTCGCTGGCGACGGCGACGCCATTGTCGCGCCACAGGAAGATGGGGTGCGAATAGATGGCGCGGCGGACGGGCTTCCCCGTCACGGAATAATCATGCGCCACCGGAAACCAGCTGTCGCGCATCACGAGATTATGCGGCACCCAGCGGTTGATGGCGTTCAGGGCGATCGGGTTGCCACCTGATGGCGCGGCGGAATTGTCGTCGTGCGAAACGGGACGATCGGCGGTTTCGAGCATCTTCAAATCCTCCTTCAGGCCGCTACGGTCTGATCATGGGTCGCGGGGGCGCTTTCCAGCATTGCCTTGCGCAGATCCTCGCCATGCAGCGAGACGGTGGGCTTGGTGGCACGCAGTTTCGATCCGTCGACCGATGCGAGCACCGACAGCGGGTTGATCCCGCGCAGCACCGCGCCGCGCACGCCCGGATGGCGAACGCCCAGTTCGGCCCGCCAGCGGACGGCTGTCACCCCCCGCGCCGAGGGGACGGGCGAAAGAACGGCGTGGAGCAGATCGTTGAATTGGTCGTCGCGCAGCGTCAACTGCGTCTCGCCAGTCAGCGGATGGGTGCGCGTCAGCAGGGTAAGCGGAAATTCGGCCACGAAATGCGACGGCCAATGCAGCGGGTGCCACTGGCAATTGCGCTCCATCACCAGCATCCCGCCTTCCTCATGCAGTTCCGACATCAGATAGGGGCTGAAGCGGACACCGCGGATCGCGATGACGAGGCTCGGATCGTCATAAAGCGCATTCAGATATTCCTGATGGCTGCAACTGACGTTGACCGTGCCGATATAGCTGTATTTGGGATCGGCGCTGAGCGGCGCTTCCGCCTTGGGATTGAGGCAGACCCGCACGAAGCCCGCCTGCTCGCTGACGCCAAAGGCATTGGCCTTGTAGATCGGCGGGAATTTCTGCTGGTCCTTCATGTTCGGGATTTCCTTCAGGCGTCCCGACTCGCCGTCATAGCTCCAGCCATGGTAGCCGCACTGGATCCAGCCATTGTCGCGGATGCAGCCCAGCGATAGCGGGGCGCGACGATGGGGACAGCGATCCTCCAGCGCGCGGGCGATACCGTGATTGTCGCGCCACAGCACGACCGGCTGATCACCGATATCGACGGACAGCGGCTTTTCGGAGGTCACTTCCTCGGACCGTGCGACAGCCCACCAAAGATCAGAATCGAGACTCATAGCGCTATCCACTCTCCTTTCGATTAAATTGACGGATGACAATTTATATGTCAACGTCTTTTCACTATGAATCTGCAGATGCTCGATCGTCCCCAGCGCACCCGCGGCCGTCCCGCCCTCAATGCCGCCCAGGCCGTGGATGAGGACAAGCTGTTGGGCCTGGCTTTCTCAACCTTCGCGGAGCGCGGTTATGAGGGAACGACGCTGCGCGATCTGTCGAAGCGGCTTGGGGTCAGCCACAATCTCCTGAATGTCCGGTTCGGCCGGAAGGAGGATCTGTGGATACGCGCGGTCGACTGGCGCATGGCGCAGGCCTCGCCCTTCGTCGAAGCCGCTTTTGACGAGCCGGCCGATCCGGAAGTGCGGCTGCGCCATCTGATCCAGCGTTTCTGCCTGTGGGCGACGAGCAATGGCGACATCGTGTCGCTGACCAATGTGGAAGGCTGCCGTTCGACCTGGCGGCTTGACCATATCGTCGAACATTTTGTGCTGCCGTTCCAGCGGCGGCTCGATGGTCTGCTCGACGCGGTGCGGTTGCAGCGGCCGGTTCACGGCCTGTCGACGGCGGCGTTGATGGCGCTGCTGGTGCAGGGGGTCGGCTATTATTTCTGTGCCGTGCCGATGCAGCAGCGGCTGGGGGCCGGGCAGGAAGTGGATGATATGCATGCGGCCGAGCATGCCGATCGCCTGGCCGCCTTCCTGCTCGCCGCCCTCCTTCCTCCGGTCGCCTGACCGACGCGGAAGAAGGGCAGTGGCACATCTGTTTACTTATAGGGATCGACAGGCTGGGGGACTTCCACCACGCCGATGTCCTTCAGCATGGTCAGCACGTCGGAAATGCTGAAGATGCTGATGATCTTGTCGTCCTTGAACTTGACGATCGAGAACCAGTTGACCTGAAACTCGTTGCCGGTCGGCTGCACGCCCATATAGGGGCCGCCGACATGCTTGCAATAATGGGTCGCGTAGATCCAGATTTCATCGTCGCCTTTGCCGACCGCGTCGATGGTCTTGTAGGCGGCGGGGAAGAAGGTCTTGTAGAGCGCGACCGGCGAGGTCTTCCACTGCTCATAGGTGCCCAGATCCGGCCGGTTGGGGTTGCCGTAGCGAAATTCGGGATGGAAAAATCGATCCATGCCGTCAAAGTCGCCGGCATTCAGGGTTTCCTGCAGGTCGGTCCAATGCTTGACCATCTGCTTCTGCTTGTCGGTCAGTACGGTCGAATCCGACACGTCGAGCTGTTCACGAATATCTTCTTTCCAGGCCATGATAGTCCTCTCTCATTCATTCAGGGGTGGTGCGTTATGCTCAGTCTTCAGGCGCGATGGTGATCGTAAGGCCCGAAAGCGCTTCCGACATCATGACCTGACAGGACAGGCGCGAATAGTCGTTGCGATGCGGCGATCCATCCAGCAGATCGCTTTCATCGTCCGATACCGGGGGCAGGGACTGAGCGAAGGCCGGGTCGACATAGACATGGCACGTCGCGCAGGAGCAACAGCCGCCACATAGCGCCAGCAACTCATCGAAACCGGAATCACGGATGGCTTCCATCACTGACGTATCGGCGGATGCCTTGATCGTCTGCTGGGCGCCGTCACGGGTAATGACATTCAATTCGGGCATGGCATTCCTCTGCTGGAATCGGAATCGATGCCCCCTCCTAATCAGGGCGCACTGATTTCCCTCCTGTCGAAAGGCAGGTTGTGAGATTGGCTATTTCACCTCGACCTGGACCGGGAAACGATCGAAATAGAAAGCGAAGGGGCGGCGCAATTCCTCGCCGGTCACATGAAAATCGCGTTCCAGATCATAGACGATCTTGCCCTTTGTCTGCTCGCCATGCTCGGCCAGATAGCTGTGCATATCGGCCAGCGCCTGATCGGTCAGGGGGATGTCGGCAATACGATAGATTTCCTTCAGGATCGGGTCGGGATTTCTGATCCAGTCGTGGAAATAGACATCGATCGTCCGGTCGGGGGGCAGGATGTCGCGATCCCGCACGCAGGCGCGGAGCAGCTTCTCATAACGGTCGGGCCAGTAGCCAAGCGGTTCCTGAATATCGACCGTCTTGCGGAACATGCGCGCCGCATAGCTATACATGGTGAGCTGCGACCGGATCGATCCGACCGGATCGCGATGGGTCAGGACGAAGGTGGCGTCGGGAAAGGTCTTATAGAGGGCGGGTAACTGCTCCATATGCTGCGGGCATTTGATGACCCAGCGGTTCGAGCCATTCAGATATGTCAGGACCTGAAGGCCCTTCTTCAGATAGGCATAGGTGCCCGACTGGTCGTGGCTGAGATAATAATCGCGCCAGCGCGGCACATGCGCGAGCCACTCGATCAGATAGGAGGAGAAGTCGACCGCCTGAAGCTCGATATCCTCGCTGATATGATCGGGCGAAAATTCGTGCATGATCGCCATATGGGGCAGGATGGATTCCATCATCCGCCAGCCCTGTTCCGCCTTGGTCCAGCGGGGATTGCTATCCTCAGGTGTCGGGGTTTCGTCAGGGGCGGGAACCGGCGCGATCGCTTCCCACCAGGGCAGGGAGCGGAACCGGCGGTCGGCCGACAGCAGACCGAGGAGATGCGTCGTGCCCGATCGGGGAAGGCCCGCGACGATGATCGGCCGGACGATCTGGATGTCCAATATCTCCGGGTGGCGCTTCACTATGTCCTCGATCCGCAGGCGGGTCGCGGCAAAGCGGATCATCATCTGGAACAGATTGGCGCGCGTGACCGCCGAGGCGTTGGCATCCTCGTCCACGGCCTGGCACCATACGGCCAGCCGTTCGCGAAAATCGTCCGCGCCGAAATCCGACAGCCCGGTCTGCGCCTGCGCCGCAGTCAAAATGACCTCCGGCTGGAGGACGATCTGATCCGCCGCCGCTTCGGCCCCGGCCATCACCTGCATCTGGACATCGGTCAGCACGGGGTGATGCAGGTCGGTAATGTCAATGATGTTACGGCGCGCGGCCTCTTCCTGCGCGGGACTGCCCATGTCGCTCTCCTTTTATCGATGCGCCATCTAAAAGCACGGACCCTTTCTTCCGCAAGGTGCGCAGCCATCGCCACTGCGCCAAATGCTCCGCAAAAGCGCCATGCTGCGCAGGATGGCATCGCGGCACGCGAAACTGTTCGGAGAGTTTAGATGAACGCTGTTTCCCAGGTCTATGATCTGCCCGTCACACCGGCCATGGAGTGTACGGTTCGGGGCCGGATCGCGCTGCCCGGCGTGGTGATGGAATTGCACCATTATCGCTTCCGTGGCCTGCAGGGCGGGATATTTTCGTCGCCCCGCAGCTTTCTGGATCTCGCGCTGTCTCCTCGCCCCGGTCGTCCCTGTGGCGGCTATGGCGGGATCGGAGAGGGCAGAGCCAGCGCCCTGGGTGACGTGCTGTTCGTCCCGGCCCGAAGCGAACTTCATACCGAGTGGGGCGAGGGCGAGCAGACATCGATATGCTGCGGCTTCGACGGGATGGGATTCGATCATGACGAGCCGGATCTGTCGAACGACGCCTTGCAGGCATCGCTCGACGTTCGCAGCCCCGCCGTGCGTGAGGCGCTCCGGCGCATTGCGGGTGAGATTGCGCAGCCCGGCTTTTGCAGCGAGATGCTGACACAGGCGATATGGCTTCAGGCCGCGATCGAGTTACAGCGCTATCTGCGCGTTTCGGGCGGCGATACCGGAATACGGGGGAGTGGCATGTCCCGGGCCCAGCTTCAACGCATCGGCGATCGCATCGAGCAGCCGGGTAAGCCCCCATCCGTCGCCGAGTTGGCGGCGGAATGCGGCCTTTCCACCCGTCATTTCTTCCGCCAGTTCAAGGTTGCTACGGGGCAGACGCTCACCCGCTATGTCGCCGACCGCAAGATCGACAGGGCAAAGCAATTGTTGCGCCAGGCCGGCCCGGCGATCAAGGTCATCGCCTGGGATTGCGGCTTCGACAGCGCGGCCGCCTTTTCAGCCGCCTTCCGCAAGGCGACCGGCCTGACGCCCCGGCAGTTTCGTGAAGGCATGATGCATTGAAGGCAGGGCCGTTTCGCGATGGCATTGGCGCGATCGCGAAACTGGCCCCCCTTGTCCATCGGCGCGGTCGCCAGCAATGTTGCGCCAAAGCGCCGCCTATGTTCGAGCGGCCAACGGGAGAATTGGACGTGCCGGAAAACCTGTTCGATCTGAGCGGCAAGGTGGCGCTGATCACGGGCGCCAATTCGGGGCTGGGGTTCGGCTTTGCCCGCGGCCTCGCCCGCGCGGGCAGTGACGTCATCCTCTGGGGGCGGCGCGCCGACAGGAATGAGGAGGCGGCAGCGGCGTTGCGCGCGCATGGGGTGCGGGTGTTCGCTGACGTGGTCGATGTCGCCAGCGAACCCGCGATCGTTGCCGGCTTCGCCCGCGCGCTCGATGCCATGGGCCGGGTCGACACGGTGGTCGCCAATGCCGGTATCGCCAGCCGGGTGCCGTTCACGGACATGGACGTCGCCACCTATCGCAAGCTGATCGACGTCAATCTCGATGGCGCGGTCTTCACCCTGCGGGAGGGCGCGCGGCATATGAAGGCGCGCGCCGAGGCGGGCGATCCGGGGGGCTCGCTGATCATCTGCGGCAGCGGTTCGATCTTCCAGGGCGTGCCGACCATGGCCCATTATGGCATTGCCAAGGGCGCGCTCAATGCCCTCGCCAAGGCGCTGGCGGCCGAACTCGGTCCGATCGGCGTGCGCTGCAATGTCATCGCACCGGGTTTCATCGAAACCGAGATGACATTTGCAGACCCGGAGGTTGGCAAGATGATTGCGGACGTGGTCGCCGCGAAGGCGCCGCTCGGGCGAGCGGGCAAGCCGGCCGATCTGGAAGGCGCGGTCGTCTATCTGGCGAGCGACATGGCGGCCTATCACACTGGCGACACGCTGGTCGTGGACGGGGGGAAGATGTCCGCCAACTGACCGACGGACTGTCGATAATAGCAGGAGATATGCATGTTCGCCCGGCCCAACAGCCAGCATTGCCAGGTCGCCTATGTCACCAACGATCTCGACGCGGCGATGGCCGCGCTCAAGGACGCTTATGGCACGCCCGGCTTCTTCGAGTTGTCGAACATCCAGCCCGGCGAAGACCCGACCGGCAAGCCGGTGCTGAAGATCGCGCTGGCGGTGGTCGGCGGCGTGGAGGTCGAACTGATCGAACCGGTGGGCGACACGGCCCCCTTGTTCAGCGATTTTCTGCCCGAGGGCGATGACCTGGCCATTCGCTTTCATCATGTCGCGACCCGGATCGACGGACCGCTTGCCCACTGGGAGGCGCATGTCGCCTCGCTCGACCTGGCGCGGCACCCGGTTGTGTTCGAGGGCGCATTAGGCGACGTGCTGCGATATATCTATACCGACGAGCGCGCGACGCTGGGCCATTATGTCGAGCATGTCTGGATGGCGCCCGACCTTCTGGCGCAGATGCGCGCCGTCGTCCCCACCTATCCGCCAGTAAAGGACTGATTGCATGACCATCGCCCTGTCCCGCCTCAATTTCCGCGACATTGGCGGCCTGCCGACCGCGGGCGGAGGGCAGGTCCGGTCCGGCATCCTGTTCCGGTCCGAAGGCCCGGCCAGTTTTTTCGAGGATCATCATGCGGAACTGTCGGACCTGGGCTTTCGCTCGGTGGCGGATCTCCGATCGACGATCGAGAGGGATGCGGCGCCTCATGACTGGTGCGGCCCGGATTGCCGGATGCTCGACCTCGACATGAATACGGACCTGCGCGCGCAGGGGGAAGATATGTGGATGTCGCTCGGTCACGAGCCGACCGCCGCGCGCGCCGCCGAGGTGATGGCGCATAATTACGGCCTGATGCCGCAGGCCTTTCTGCCCCATCTGCCGCTGATGGTCGACGCGCTGCTGGCTCATGACACGCCGATGCTGGTCCATTGCACTGCAGGCAAGGATCGCACCGGTGTCGTCGTCGCCCTGTTCCTAGACCTGCTCGCAGTGTCGCGTCCCGTGATTGTCGAGGATTATCGCAAGTCCGATATATTCGGCCAGAATCTGCGCGTGTCGGGTCATCTCAAGCGCGATCTGCAAAAGACCTTCGGCTTCGTTCCGCCCGACGACATGGTGGCGGTGTTGATCGGTGTGCAGGATGATTTCCTCACGCGGGCGCTCGATATGGTCGTGACGCGCTGGGGCGGGATCGAAGGCTATTTCGAGGCGGCAGGTGTCGACGCGGGGCGGCGAGCGGCGCTGAGACAATTGCTTGCCACAGACTAGGCGGGAAATCTGCGCGGGCGTGTCCGCCACCCTGGCCGGGCTTCTGCTGCCGGGGCGTCGGCCGTCAACCGGAAGAAGATGGTGGAGAATGAGATGAGCGACAACGGCATTTTCGAATGGGAAGACTTGCTCGACCAGCTTCGCCCCCTGGGCCAGTTGATGCGCGACCGTATCCCGGAAAGGCTGCGCGGCGATCCACAGCTTATGCAGGAATCGATGCGCCTGCTGCTGTCGGGCGTGCTGCGGACGACCAACGACGCGATCATGCATGATCGCAGTCACCCGATTTTCGTGCCCGAACTCAATATCTGCCAGAATATCTTTCAGCCTAATGCGGATACGATCTACAAGGCGGCGCTGATCGAAAAGGGCGGGACCTATCGCATCCGGGGCGATCGCGGCACGACGCGGATGATGATCCTGGCTCAGCTTGGCCCGGACACGCTGCGCACCGGCCAGCATCATCCCGCACAGGACGCCAATGATTTCAATGATCTGCATATCGGTGCCGATGGGGCCTTCGATGTCATCCTCTCGCCGACGCGTCCCGCCGGCTATGATGGCGACTGGTGGGAACTAAAACCCGCGACCGAGAAGCTGATGGTCCGGATCGTCGCCTGCGACTGGGGTGTCGAGCGCGAGCCGCGCTTCGGCATCGTGCGTCTGGATGCCGATCACGCCGCCAAGGGACGCCCGACGCTGGCGCAACTGGCGCATCGTTTTGCCGAGATTCCCGCCACGGCGACGGTCTGTGCGCTGGCCTTTCCCGACAAGGTGCAGAAACTGCGCGACGAGGGGCTGATCAACACGCTGAAGGTCGTCGACTTCTCGCAGATGACGGGCCTTGCCCGGCAGTCCTATTATGAGGGCGCCTATGATCTGGCCGATGACGAGGCGCTGATAACTGAGGTGCAGATCCCCAGGGAAGTCGACTATTGGTCGCTGATCCTGACCAACGAACTCTATGAGACGACCGACTGGTATCATAATCAGTCCAGCCTCAATGCGGCGCAGGCCGTGGTCGATGGCGACGGCTATTTTCGCGCGGTCATTTCCGCGCACGATCCGGGCGTTCACAACTGGCTTGACACATCGGGCTATGCCAGCGGCGCTGTGCAGGGGCGCTGGTTCAACACCGACGAGCGGCCCACGCCGACGATGAAGAAGGTCAAGCTCGCCGACGTGCGCAGCCATCTGCCCGCCGACACTGTACTGGTGACACCGGACGCGCGCGCCGAAGCGCTTCGCGAACGCACGCTCCGCGCGCACACGCGCATCATCTGGTGAGGGGGGAACCAATGAGCGACGAACTGGCCAGACTTCTCGACTATGAGGCGATCCGCAATGTGAAGGCGCGCTATTGCCGCTTTCTCGACACCAAGGACTGGGATGGCTTCCTCTCTCTGTTCACGCCCGATGCGGTGTTGGATGTGGAGGAGGACACCGGCAATCCCCCGATGAGCGGGCACGCCGCCATATTGGAGCAGGTGCGTTCCGCGGTCATCGACGCATGCTCGGCGCATCAGATCCACTCGTCGGAAATCGACCTGCGCGGCGATGAGGCGGACATGATCACGGCGATGCAGGACCGGGTGGTCTGGGCGCCGGGCAAATGTCCGATCCCCGGCGGTCAGTCGATCACCGGTTTCGGCCATTATACCGAACGCTATGTGCGTCAGGACGGACAGTGGAAAATCGCTGCGCTCAAGCTCACGCGCCTCTATGTCGAGGTGCATCCCGAACCTGCCGTTTGACAGGTTGCCAATGCTCCTCCCAACGGCAATGCAGTGGCATATATTTGAGAGGACATGGGAATGACGGAAGCGGTGGAACCCGGCGCGCAGGCACTTTTCGACAAGTTCGGCACCTATATCCTCCCCGGGCGGGTCAATGATCCGCGCCGCGGCATCGACGAAGCGAAAGAGGCGGAGCGCATCGGCCTTGGCTGCGTGTGGATATCCGAACGCTATGCGCTGAAGGAACCGGCGGTGCTGGCGGGCGCGGTGGCCGAGGCCACGTCGAAGATCCGCATCACCGGCACCCTATATGCGACGATGCGCCATCCGCTCGTCACCGCCAGCGTCGCCGACATGATGCAGGCGATGAGCGGCGAGCGGTTCCGCCTGATGTTCGCGCGGGCGGTTCCGGCCTATATGAAGATGCTGGGTTCGCCGCCGATCACCATGGAGCGGCTGGCCGATCTGATCTCGATCTGCCGGCGCCTCTGGGCGGGTGAGAAGATCGATTATGAGGGTGTGCTGGGCAAATTCCCCGCCATCAATCTGACCGATCGCCATTGCGGCACGCCCCCGCCGATCATCTTCACTGCGATCGGGCCCAAAAGCCTGGAATTCGCTGGCGAACATTGCGACGGCGTGCTGCTGCATCCCTTCGTGTCGGCGCAGGGGGTGAAGAACAGCGCCAAGATCGTCCGCGACGCGGCGGAGAAGGCCGGCCGCGATCCCATGTCCGTGCGCATCTATCACAATATCATCGTCGCCCCGGACCTGCCCAAGGACGAGGAAGAGGCCGTCGTCGGCGGCCGCGCCATCACCTATTTCGAACTGCCCGGCTTTGGCGACCTGATCGTCGACATCAACGGCTGGGACAAGAAGGTGCTGGAGGATATCCGCGCCCATCCCAAGATTGCAGGCCTCAACGGCAAGCCGGCGGATCAGGCCTATACGCGGCAGGAGCTGGTCGACGTCAGTCGGCTCATTCCGCAGCAATGGCTGGACGAGGGCGCTGCGGTGGGGACCGCGGCCCAATGCGCCGATCAGCTCATGGGGTTCCTGGATGCTGGCGCCGATGAAATTCTGCTCCACGGCTCGTCGCCCAAGGATATGGGGCCGCTCACCACCGAACTGAAGCGCGCGCTGGCGGCGAAGGGGCTGTAATCATGGAATTGCTGACTCCCGATCGTATCACCGTCCAGTTGCAGGACTGGCTGGCGAGCGAAAAGCCCGAGTGGCGCGACATCCGCGTTCGCCCGCTCAATGTGACGCTGGGCGCGGGCTTTTCGGCGGACATCTTCTTTGTCGACGTCGACTATGACGATCCGGCTGGTGCCCAGAGCCAGACGCTTGTGGTCCGCCGTCAGCCGATGGATCTGGAAGTGGTGTTCGGCAGCAGCCTCGCGCTTCAGGGCAGGATGATGGCGGCGCTCGATGCGCGCGGCGATCTGCCCGTGCCGCCCTGGATCGGCATGCATCTCGACCCCGATATTCTCGGCCTGCCTTTCCTGGTGATGGGCAAGGTGGAAGGGGAATGCGCCAAGCAAAAGCCCAATTATAATCTGGAAGGCTGGCTGGTCGAGATGACCCCGGAACAGCGGCGGCAAACATTCACCAATGCCATCAACGCTTTTGCCAGCCTGGCGACGATCGACTGGCGCGACGGCTTTGAATTTCTCGCCCAGCCGGAAAATGGGCGGCCGGGTCTCGATCAATATGTCGGTGCGCTGGAGGCGTGGCACAAGGCTGCGGGGCGCGGCCGGACGATGCCCATCGTCGATGCCGCCATGGCCTATGTGCGCGCCAACATGCCTGCCGATGCGGGGGTGAATGTGTTGTGGGGCGATCCCACGCCGTCGAACGTCATGTTCGCGGCCGACGGTAGCGTCAACGCGCTGATCGACTGGGAACTCGCGGCACTGGGGCCGGCGGAGCTTGACCTCGCCTGGTGGCTCTATTTCGACGATCTGTTCGGCCGCCGCTTTGGTATCACCCGGCTGGAAGGCCTGCCGAGCAAGGACGAGACGATTGCCATCTGGGAAGCGGCAAGCGGACAGAAGGCCGGGCATCTCAATTATTATGACATCGTCGCGGCGCTCCGCATGGCGCTGGTCGCGGTGGGCGCCTTCGACCGGCAGGTCGGCATCGGCAACATCTCTGCGACGAACAAATCGCTCAACGACAATTTCATGACCCTTTACCTGGCCGAAAAGCTGGGGCTGCCCATCCCCGAACTGGGACCGGATTTCGTGGCCTTCATGAAGAATCTGACGCCGGTGGAAGACAAGGCGGCCTGACGCGGCTCGCTGCGGGCATAAGTGAATTGCCTGCTTGACCACGGCCTCTTCTATTAAATACACAGTGTGGAATAATAGTGGAGAGGCGAGTCATGAGGCAGCGGTCGGACGAGGGGCATTCATGAACGGAGCTGTCGCGGAGCGCTCGCCTCTCGACGTCGATGCGCTGATCGCGGAGGCGGGCGCCGCGACCGGACTGTCCGATTTCGGACCGGACCTGTCCTTCATGACGGGCTTTCGCCGGCTGGTCGAAGCGGTCGAGGCGATGGACCCGCCTGCCCAGCTGCGCGAGACCGCGCATCACAAGATTGTCGGTTTGCTCGCGACCCGGTTGCGCTTCGCCGAAGACGAAAGGCAGCATCCGGACATTGTCGCGCAGGACGTGGGGGACCCGCTGATCGTCTGCGGCCTGCCGCGCACCGGGACGACGATCACCTATGACCTGCTCTGCCTTGATCCGGCCGCTCGCGCGCCCCGCGAATGGGAATGGTATATCCCCTGGCCTGCCCCGGAAGAAGCGAGTTTCGACAGCGATCCGCGCATCGCGCAGGTGCAGGCCATTTATGAAAACTGGCTGAAACACGCGCCGCAACTGGCCGATATCCAGCGGATGGACTGCACGCAGCCGGGAGAGTGCAATCATGGCATGATGCTGCATTTCGCCAGCACCAATTTTCCGGCCGAACTGGGGGTTCCCGATTTCGCCCGCTGGTTGCAGGATACCGTGCCGGAAGGGCAATATCGCACCCACAAGCGGATGCTCCAGCAATATCAGTGGAAAGGACCCAAGGGCCGCTGGACGCTGAAATCACCGCAGCATCTGATGGACCTGCCCGGTCTGGTGGAGGCCTATCCCGGCGCGATGCTGGTGTGGACGCATCGCGATCCGGTGCTGACCTTCTCTTCGTTGTCGAGCATGATCGCGGGGTTCCTCGCTGCCGTGGGCGGCGCAGACGACCTGAAGGCGATCGGCCGGTCGGTGGTCGACACCTGGTGCGCGGCGATGGCCCGCGCGACCGAGGCGCGGGCGAATGATCCGGCGATCGAGGGCCGCATTCTCGACCTCGCCCATCGCGATATCGTTGCCGATCCGATGGCGGCGATGCAGCGCATCTACGACCGCTTCGCTCTGTCCTTCACCGACGAGCATCGCGACCGCATCACCGCTTTTCTGGCAGATAATCCGGCCGCCAGCCGCCTTGGCAAGCACAAGCATAGTCCGGAACAGTTCGGCATCGATCCGGGCGAGGTGCATGAGCGGCTTGCCGGCTATTATGCGCGCTACGGCCATCTGTTCGACCGCGCGCGACCCTGATGTCTGGAGTATGAGCATGAGCGTTCTCGACCGTTTCCGCCTCGACGGGCGCACCGCCATCCTGACCGGCGTAGGGCCGGGCGTGGGAGAACATGTCGCCAAGGCCTATGCCGAATTGGGCGCCAATGTGGTCCTCTCCGCCCGCTCGCAGGGCCGGCTCGACCGGATTGCCGCAGAGATCAACGCGGCCGACGGCGGCAGGGCGATCGCCATCGCCGCCGATGCAGGCGAGAAGGCCGATCTCGAACGGCTGGTGGCGGGCGCCCGTGAGGCTTTTGGGCCGATCCATATCGTTTTCAACAATGCCGCGGCCGGCGTGGTCTATGCCGCTGATGGCGGGCTTTGGGCGAACACGGACGACGTCTGGAAAACGGCGATGGACGTCAATGTCATGGCGACCTGGCGTCTGACCGAACTGACCGAGGCCGATATGAAGGCGCATGGCAAGGGCAGCATCATTTCAGTCCAGAGCTGCGGCGGCTTCACGCCAATCCCGCCCGCCGTCGCCTATGGCGTGTCTAAGGCGGCGCTGCTCTTTCTGGTGCGCGAGCTGGCCAAGACGCAGGCGCCGCACACGCGGATCAACTGCCTGTGCGTCGGATCGATGAGTCCGGACGGACAAGAGGCCGATATTCACAAGGGGCTGGGCCTGGCCGAGCGCAACGCGATCAAGCGCTTCGGCGCGGCGGACGAGGCGGTAGGCGCAGCCATATTGCTGGCGGGGGACGGCTCCAGCTACACGACCGGCAGCACCATCTTCACCGAAGGCGGCCGGGTGGGGACCATTTCATGACCGCCAACCCCCTCTGGACCGAAGATCAGGCGGCGGCGGAACGGCTGGCGCTACGCCTGATCGAACGGGCCGACATCCGCGCCGCGCGCGAGGAGGCGCGCCTCCTCTTATTGGCCGATCCGCTGGCGGCTACGCTCGACGGACGGCTGGGGCTGGATCGTGCGCTCGATCAGTGGGTGCTGGGGCTCGCCATGCGCGAAGCCAATGGTGATCCCGCCGATCCCAAGGTCGTCTGGAATATCAGCAACGCCCCGCGGCGCTGGTTCGGCCACATCTATCCGGGTGCGGCGGTGGCGATCGACAATCCTGACAATTTCAATCGTGAAATTCCGGTCGATGGCGATGGGCACTATGCCGTCGACATTCGCTTTTCCGCCGATCCGCCACAGTTCAGCATTGTTGCCGAGGTCGAGCCGGAGCATCATGCGGGACTTGGCCGTAATCTGGGCGCGCTGACGCTTCAGCAACTTCTGCCCTTCTGCGATGCCGATGGGCAGGTGACGGTGACCGTCGGCCCGCAGGAAGGCGGTGCGACCCATTTGCGGACCGAGCCGGGCGCGCGGATTCAGGTCTATACCCGTGACAGTCAGCGCGACTGGCGGCAGGTGCCGGCACAGGTCAGCGTCCGTCGCCTCGACCCGCCATCGGACCGGCGCCCGCGCAGCGAGAGCGAGATTGCCCGGACCATCATCGCCGACCTGCCTGCCTGGGTCGCCTTCTGGTCGGGTTTCAAAAATGATTTTCTCGGCCATCCCGAACCCAATCGGCTGATCGGACCCAATGGCCGCGACGGGGGTTGGGGCTATCTGGCCGGTGGGCGCTTTGCACTGGGGGAAGGGCAGGGGTTGCTAGTGACCATCGATCCGGCGGGCAGCTATTATACCGGCATCCAGATCGCCGACCCGTGGACGATCTCGCCAGATCCGATGCTTCGCATGGTCAGCCTCAACAGTGGGCAGGTCACGCCCGCCGTAGACTGCACGGTCAGCTATGTGGTGGCGGGCGTCGATCCGGGCATCGCCAACTGGATCGATACGACGGGCCTCGAAGAAGGCTGGGTGCTGCTGCGCTGGCAGGGCGTGTCCGAAGGCGCCGACCCCGCCCGCTTCATTCGCGACGTGCGTGTCGTCGATCTGGCGGCCATCGACCGCGAAGTGGACGCAGGCGTTCCCCGGGTCGATCTCGCCCTGCGAGAACAGCAGTTGCGCGATCGCGCGCGCCAGCATGGCCTGCGAACCCATGCCGCAATCTGGGGAGACGCATGATGCAGCCCAAGGGCTCGATACTGGAACTGTGTCAGGTGGTGCGCGACATGGAGCGCGCATTGGCTCACTGGACGCGGGTCATGGGGGCGGGACCGTTTTTCGTTTTCGACGTGCCCGTGCTGCCGGGCCAGATCTATCGTGGCGCGCCGACGCAGGTGGCGATGAAGGTCGCGTTCGGCTTTTCCGGCGGACTGCTGATCGAACTGCTCCAGCAGACGAATGAGGGGCCTTCGGTCTTCACCGAAATGCTCGACCGTCATGGCGATGGCTATCATCATGTCATGCTGCGCATTCCCTATGACGAGGGGGTGGAGCGGCTGTCCGGCGAAGGCTATGCCATGGCGTTCAGCGGAATGATGGCGTCGGGTGAAAGGTTCGCGCTGTTCGATACCCGCGCAGGCAATGGCGGCTATGTCGAACTGATGGAGCTTTCGCCTGCGATGGAAGCGTCGCTCGACCGGATGCACGCCGCCCATCGCGCGTGGGACGGGATCAGCCGCCCCGTCCGATCCATCGCCGACCTTGCCTTAGGCTCAGGCCGCGCCCGCGATGGCGCGGATCGCGGTTAGCAGCATGTCCGTCGCGCGGGTGAAGGCGGCTTCCACCACATCGCGCTGCATCGCCAGCCGTTCGTCATTGTCGGTCAGGCTTTCCGACACGACGACATTGCCCAGCACGATGACGGAAAAAATCACCAGCATCTCTTCGCTTTGCGGCCGTGTCAGCCCTGCCTCGGCCAGCGCCTCGAAGATGGCGCGGCGGATCGCCAGCGCATTGGGTTGCTCCAGCCGGTTGGCGCTGCGTGACAGGATGAAGGCGGCGGACCCCGGAAAATCGCGATAGGCCAGATGGACCGCGCGGGCGATGCTGCGGAGGCGGCTTTCCCAATCCGGCGCCGACAGGTCGGGCATCCGGCCGCGCAGAATCTCGTCGGTCAGCAGGCCGAGCATCTCCTCCTTGTCGCGGACATGATGGTAGAGCAGACGCGGGGACACGCCCAGACGCTGCGCCACCGGACGGATATTGAGCGATTCGATTCCGCCCGACCGGGCCATGTCCAGCAAGGTCGCGACCAGCCGGCTGCGGTCGAGCGCAGGCCCTTCGGATTGCGGCGGTCGGCCGCGCCGGGGAAGCCGTGCAAGCGGTTGTTGGTTTGCCCTCATGCCTTCGCTTTAAGCCGAGGCGCGGCACGGGTCCATGCCCCACGGTCCTGCAAGACCGTGGGGCAAAAAATCACAGTTTCTTCAGCTCGGCATTCGACAGGCTGGTCGTCACGCCCTTCTCACCCGCGCTCAGCGTGGTTGCGGGGATGGTGATGAACTTTCCGCGATAGATGACGCGCACCGCGCTCACGGCGCCGTCGCCGGCGGTCAGCACGCGATCGACCTTGCCGATCTTGGTTCCATCGGCGGAGTAGATCGCCTCGTTGCGATCCACCGCAGGCGCCTGGGCAAAGGCGGGCGCGGCCAGGCCCAGAGCCGTGAGCGCGATGATGATGGTCTTCATATGCTGAAATCCTTTGTCGAAGATGGCGACCTGTTGGCGCAGTCGAAGGATCGTTTCAAGAGAAAACCAATACACATCGAAAAGAATCTGTTCTATCTGTCTTACATGCATGAAAAAAGCAGCCGGATGGCAATCGGAGAGGCGATGAAGGGCAGGGGCGGGTCAGGCGCACGCGACCAATGGTTTCTGCTGCTTCTGGGCGCGATTTACATGTTCAACTTCATCGATCGCACGATCATCGCCGTGGTCGGCGAGGCGATTCGCCACGATCTGCGGCTGAGCGATCTTCAACTCGGCATGCTCGGCGGGCTGGCCTTCTCGCTCTTCTATGCCGTGCTGGGCATTCCGCTGGCGCGGCTGGCCGAACGCTACAGCCGGGTACGGATCATCGCTGTGGTGACAATGCTCTGGTCGCTGATGACCGCGCTCTCCGGCGCAGCGGGAAGTTATGTCCAGCTCTTGCTGTGCCGCATGGGCGTAGGCATCGGAGAAGCGGGCTTCACACCGGCGCTCGTCTCGATGATTTCCGACCGGTTCGATGCCGGTCGCCGCGCGGTCGTCTTTTCGCTGATAGCGATAGGGGTACCTCTGGGCGGCGCCATAGCGGCGATCGCTGGTGGCGCGGTCGCGCAGACATTCGGTTGGCGGCTCGCGCTCGTGGCGGTCGGCGCACCCGGTCTGCTGCTGGCGCTTCTGCTGATCGCGACGATTCCCGAGCCCGAGCGGAAAGATGCGGGGCAAAGCGTGGATACGCCGCCCTTCGCCATGGTGTTGCGGCGGCTCGCCCATTCGCCCGCCTTCCTGCACCTGACCTTCGGCAGCGGTTTCGTAGGGCTGGTCGGGTTCGGGACCAACCTGTTCCTGATCCCTTTGCTGGTCCGCCGCTTCGATCTGCCGCTTGCCCACGCAGGTCTTATGTTTGCGCTTTCGTTCAGTCTGGCGACAATGGTCGGGCAGGTCAGCGGCGGCTATCTGATCGGACGCCTGATCCGGCGTGATATACGCTGGGGCGGATGGGCGCCCGCGATCGCGGTGGGGCTGGCGCTGCCCTTCTATCTGCTCGCGATTCATCAGTCGGACTGGCGATGGCTGGTCGCCTTTCTCTTCGTCGCCACCACCTTACTCTACGCCTTCACCCCCGCCATCATGACCATTACACAATCGCTGGTCGAACCGCGCATGCGGGCATCCGCCGCCGCGCTCCACTCCTTCGGCCAGACCGTGGCCGGGCTGGGATTGGGATCGGTGGTGCTGGGCTATCTCAGCGATCGTTTGGCCGTGTTTCTCTACGAGGGGAATTATGCCGCGGACTGTCTCGCTGCGGGGAGGGGGCCACCGCCGGCGGCCTGTCTCTCGGCTGCGGCAAGCGGTCTGCAACTGAGCATGCAGCTATCCGCATCCGTGCTTTTGATCGCGGTTCTCCACTATCTTCTCGCCGCAAAAAATCTACCGCTGGAGGCAAATGCGTCGTGAAGGACGGGAAAGCTGTCGAGGTTCGGCCAAGCGGCCCTGAACGGGATGACGCGTCGGTCTTGGCTATGCCACCCTCCCGGCCTGTCGATTACAGGACCGCGTACAGGCGGCGGAAAGGATAATGAGGATGGGAAGAGCAGGAGTTATCGGCTTGGGGCAGATCGGCGCGGGTGTCGCCATATGCCTCGCGCGGACAAATCAATTGGCGGCGGTCTATGACATTCGTGCCGATGCTGCCGACACGTTGGAAGGGGTGCCGCCCGTCGTCGCCAGTCCGGCGGAACTGGCCGCGCAGTCCGACGTCGTCATCATCGCCGTCGTCAACGCAAAGCAGACGATTGACGTACTGTCAGGCCCCGACGGGGTTTTGTCGCGCGCGCGGCCGGGCATGGTCGTGGTGTTGGTGGCGACCGTCTCGATCGAGGATCTGGACGCCGTGCGCGCCCTGACCGACGCGGCGGGCGTGGAACTGGTCGATTGCGGCGTGACCGGTGGCCCAAAATCCCGCGAACACGGCCTCGTCTGCCTGGTCGGCGGCACGGATGAGACCATTGCGAATGTGCGCCCGGTGCTGGACGGCTTTGCCAAGCTGGTGGCGCATATGGGCGGCCCCGGCGCGGGCATGGCGGCGAAGATCGCGCGTAACGTCATCGTCTTTGGCTGCCTGCGCGCCGGCTATGAGGCATCCGTATTGTGTCGCAATGCTGGGGTGGATGTCCGCCAACTTGCGCAAGTGATCGACGCCAGCTCCGACAGCGTGGGCGGACCGTTGATGCTGGCGGTACGCGACGATCCGTCGTCCAGCGAACAGGAAGCGGCAGTGCGCGAATATACGCGCGGGCTGATGGTCAAGGATCTGGATGCGGCCATCGATCTGGCGCGCAGCTATGGCATCGCGTTGCCCTTGGTCGAACTGACACGCCGGACCGATCAGGCGGTCGTCGGCCTTGAAAATGTAATGGGAGAAAAGGCATGAGCATCGACGAAGCGCAGTGGCAGAAGGGACTTGAAGTGTTCGACAAGGTCTACGGACCGGGATCGTCGGACATGACCCGTCCGTATCGCGACTCTTCCTTCAATCAGGAAATCGTCGGCAACCAGTTCGCCAATCTGTGGGCGAGCGATATCTTCTCGATGCGGGAGAAGCGCCTGCTGGTGCTGGGCGCGACCGCCATGCTGGGACGCGCCGATCTGGTCGAGATCCAGATGAACGGCGCCCTCATCAATAACGAATTCACCGATGAGGAGTTGGACTTCCTGCCGCTCTTCATACTGTTCTATGCCGGGGCGGGCAACACGACCACCGTGTTCCGGGGGATCGAAGCCGCCAAGGCACGGCGCAAGGAGCGCGACGCCGCGTCCAAATGACAGGGCGTGCATGACAAAGGGCGGTCTGGTCGAAGAACCAGGCCGCCCTTTTCTTATGCTTCGCCGCTATTTTGGGCACGGCGGATCGCGCGGGACGCCAGCAGCAGCAATA
Source organism: Sphingobium sp. TB-6 (assembly GCF_012927365.1). NCBI lineage: Bacteria > Pseudomonadati > Pseudomonadota > Alphaproteobacteria > Sphingomonadales > Sphingobiaceae > Sphingobium > Sphingobium sp. TB-6. The sequence goes on from NZ_JABBGL010000001.1 coordinate 491,848, forward strand.
ATCCCCCGGCAAAGGTGAACAGCATGGCGGTGCCGATCCCCCAGGCGACACCCGCCGTCCCCCCGACAAAGTCACTGACGGCGCCGATCAGATAAGTGCCGGCGCCCACGCCGATCAGGTTTGCCCCCAATTGCACCAGAGATACCGCAAGGCCCCGCAGGCGCGGCCCGGCGATGGTCACGATGACGGCGTAGATCGGGCCGTTATAGGAAGCGCTGAGGAAACCGCAGGCCATCAGCAGCGCCAGCATCAGATCAAGGTCCCGGAACAGCACGGTGCCGACGCCGGTCACTGCCGTCAGCAAGGGGATCACCGCGCCGAACAGGGATGTCCTTGCCGGATCGAAGCCGCCACGGCGCCGGTTGATGAGGTCGATCACCCAACCCGCGAGAAATCCGCCCAGGGAGCCGAGGCCGCCATAGGCAATGGCGATGAGGAAACCCGCCCGCGCAATGGGCATGCCGTGGACCCGGATCAGGAAAGTGGTGAGCCATGTGCTCATGCCGTAAATCCCCGCCGCGATCAGGACGATGGCGAAGATGCAGTAAAGCAGTCCCGGTCGCGCCGCGAGCAGGCGGATACGCTGCACCAGCCTCAGCGTCTCTCCTTGCAGCGGGGCCGGCCCGTCATGCGCGCCGCGCAATGGTTCCCGGACGGTGAGCAGCAGCAGGGGCGCCAGCACCAGTCCCGGTACGCCGGCGGCCACAAATGCCCAGCGCCATCCGGCGTTCTGCACGATCGCACCGCCCACGATGAAGGCGATGGCAAGGCCGATACCCGAACTCAGATACCAGATGCCGATAGCGGTTGCGCGTCGGTCCTCCCCGAAATAGTCGCTCAGCAACGACATGCCGGTCGGTGAACCGCCCGCTTCGGCCGTCCCTACCGCGGCACGGCCTACAAGCAATGTCCAGAATCCGGTCGCCAGGCTGCACAAAGCGGTCGCGCCGCTCCACAGCGTGAGTGCCGCAGCCATCAGGTTGCGACGGTTCCAGTTGTCGACCGCTACGCCGAAGGGCAGGGCGGCCAGAGCGAAAAATATGCCATAGGCAAAGCCCGCCAATATCCCGAGTTGTCCATCCGACAGGGCAAATTCATGCCCGACCGGCGCCAGCACCAGCCCGATGATGGCGCGATCGATGCCATGGCAGGTCTGCGCCAGCGTCAATATGCCCAGCACATACCAGGGATAATGGCTGACGGCGGCGGGTTTTTCCGACAGCGCTCTCATGGCGCCCGCTGCTGCAAGAGCGGTGCGATGGACATTGAGCGCCTCCTGTTTTTGGATATCAGGCTGAGGTGCGTGAGAAACGCATAGCATATGTTCCCCATGCCGCCCTCGGCCAGATTGTGTCGAGTACGGTTTATGGATGTGCCGCCCTTGGGCGTCTTGACCACCTATCCGAAGATAGAAGTAAAAGTGGGTGCTGCGCCTATCTGATGCACAGAGAGAAGAGAAACAGGCAGAGGTGGCGATGTTTCGTCCGGAGAGCGATTGGACCGGCCAGGACAGGTTCGGGGTCAAGAATTTCTACATCGAAGCGGTGGCGACCGTTCGCGATGCCCGTGTGGATTTGCGTCATTTCGATTGGGTTTTGCCCAGCAGTGGCGTCTTCAGCCCTGAGAAACATTATCTGGATTATTCGCTCGACGGTCAACCGCGACGCAGCATGGTCAGCATGGGCCGACCCGATCGGCGTGTCGCTTCGGGTGACATTCTCTACATGCCGCCGCATCGCCAATATGTCGGCGAACCCGCGCTTCAGGAACGGCATCTGGTGTGTGTCGCGCTGGGGGACGAATTTCTGGAAGAACTGTTCGACGGCGAGCAGCCGCTGAAGAGGGTGGACCCCTGCGCCGATGTCCAGAATATTTCCATGCGCCGCCTTTTTGCCGGACTGGCGGCGGAATTGCGGGCGCCCGGCTTTGCGAGCCAGACTCTTGTCGAATCGATGCTCATGGGGCTGGCGGTCGAACTCGTCCGGCACATGTGTCCACGGGAATTGGGCAGCACGACATCACGCGGTGCGCGGCAGGTGCGCAATATCATCGACTATGTGATGGACAATCTGTCCGCTCCCCTTGGCGTCGCGGATATTGCGCGCGACTGCAACATGAGTGTGCGCCATGTCGCCCGCGTGTTCAGGGACGGAACCGGCGTCAGTCTGGGTGAATTTGTCGCGCGCAGCCGCATCGCTTTGGCCAAGGAACTGCTGCGGAACGACGGCGCGCGGATCAAGGAAATCAGCTGGCGCTGCGGCTTTAGCAGCACTTCGGCCTTTTCCGCTGCCTTTCGCGCCGCGACGGGCCAGACGCCCAAGGATTTCCGCTGCCAGCCGCCGCAGGTCCATTGACCCGGCAAGTAAGAAAATATCGATCGGCGGCCAAATTCTGTCGCCGCACAGTCAAACAGGAGCCTACCACTATGGAGCGCATTATCTCCAAGCTAGACGCACTCTGCGTTTACAAATCGAAGCCGAATAAAATGATGGGGAGGGAAAAAATGAGCAAGACCGCTACTTTGGGTGCGATCGCCACAGGCGCGCTGATTGCCGCAATGGCACAGCCTGCCTATGCGCAGCAGCCGCAATCGGGTGCCAGCGAAGGCATTCAGGATATCGTGGTCACCGCGCGCCGTACCGAGGAAAGTCTTCAGACCACGCCTATCGCTGTCACCGCGCTTACGCCCGAAGCGCTGACGACCGCCAAGGTCGAAAATGTCGTCGATCTTCAGCGCACCGCTCCGGGCCTTGTCATCGGTCGTGGTTCGGCAGGCGGCGACGGTATCGTCTTCGTCGCCATTCGCGGTCAGGGCAATCTCCAGCCGATCCTCGCCAACGATCCTGCCGTCGCCACGTACATTGACGGTATTTACATTCCCCGTCCATCGACGGGCATGACCGATATTCAGGACGTCAAGCGGCTGGAAGTGCTGCGCGGACCGCAGGGTACCCTGTTCGGCCGTAACACGACTGGTGGTGCCATCAACATCGTTACCAACGATCCGAACGACCAGCTCAGCGGTGCGTTCAAGGCAGAATTTGGCAATTACAGTACGCTGGGGGCGCATGCCAATATCAATGTGCCGCTTGCGGAAGGCCTGGCGATTCGTCTGAGCGGGGCGATCAACGACCGGGACGGCTATGGCGACAATCTTCTCACCAAGCGCGACTTTTCCGACAACAACAGCAAGTTCGTTCGCGGCAAGCTCAAATATGAGGGCAATGGCTGGGATCTGACCCTGTCGGGCGACTGGAACCGCCAGTCCAACCATGGTCAGCAGATCGCGCTCTGGGCCTTCAATCCGGCGATCGTTCCTGCGGCCTTCCAGCCGGGGCTCACCGCGGGCCTGCTGACCAAGGAAAACTGGTGGGGCAATACAACGACCGGCACGTCGATCCCGGCCACCATCGGTACGCTGACTCCAGAGGCGCAGGCACTCTATGGCGTGCGGCCATTTAATACGCTCGAAGTATACGGTTTTTCCGGCACCCTGAATGTTGAATTGGGCGGCCTGAACTTCAAGTCCATCACCGGCTATCGCCACTCGATGAACTATGGTCAGAACGACACGGATGGCACCGCCGTCCCGTTGCTGGCGACCTTCGCGGGGTCTGGTTCCTATTATATTTCTCAGGAATTTCAGCTTTCCGGCAATATCACCGACAGCCTGAGCTTCATCACGGGCGCCTATGCGGGCAAGGAGAGCGGCTACGAATTCAGTCGGTCGCAGATTTTCGGCGGACTCATCCGTGATTCGAACGCCGATGTCACCAACAAGACCTTCGGCCTGTTTGCCCAGGCCTATTATGAATTGACGCCGAAGCTGCGCGCGGTGGGCGGTTTCCGCTATACCTGGGACACCCGCGACAGCCTGCTGCATAATGCGCAGATATATGGCCGACCCTATAATGTCGCCGTGGCGGGGACGCCGACCGGCATCAACTGTACGGTGACCCCGACGGAACCGGTTACGGCCACCACCTGTAATCAGGCGCAGAATGCCAAGTTCAATTATCCGGCCTGGAATCTGGGTCTCGACTGGCAGGCCAGCGACAATCTCTTCCTCTATCTCGCGACCCGTGGCGCGGCCAAGGCCGGTGGCTGGAACCTGCGGGCAGGGGGGCTGCCCGCCTTCGCCCCCGAAAAGGTGAAAGACGTCGAAGCCGGCCTGAAGGTCGATCTCTTCGACCGCCGGCTGCGTTTCAACACCGCGGTCTTCCACACGTGGAAGGATGACAATCAGGCGATCGTCAACAGCTTCGTCACCGGCATCGGCGTCACCCAATATATTCAGAATAACGGCAAGGTCCGTATCTGGGGCATGGAAAATGAAATCACGGCTGTGCCGTGGGAAGGCATGACGCTCAGCGTCAACGGTTCGCTGCAAAACGGTAAATATGTGAAGGGTAGCTTCAGCGAAATTCAGGTGGTGGCTGGCAGCGGCTGCACGAACGGCGCTGGGGTCGTCAATGGCTGCGTCGTCGATCTGAGTGGTTTGCCGCTGCTGCAATTGCCCAAGAAGCAGCTCAATATCAGCGCCACGCAGAAAATTCCGTTGGGAGCGGGCACGCTTGCTGTCACCGGCGCCTATTCCTATGTCGGCGCTCAGCATTTCGATGCCGTCAGGGCGGCGGACCAGGCGTCGGCTGCGACCAAGGCCGCCTATGATACGGAAAACCGCTTTGGTCGTGTGCCCGGCTATGGCATTTTCAACGGCCGTATCGCTTTCCAGCTTGAAAATCCCAATGTTGAAATCGCCGTCTATGGTCGCAACATCACGAACAAGAAGTATCTGCTGCGGCGCTTCCCCGATCTCTATCGGACATTGGGCATCACAGCCGCCTATGTTGGTCAGCCGGCCACCTATGGCGTGGAAACGACGTTTAAATTCTGATCGGATAACGCGGATGGCGGGAGAAGCTATGGCCAGTACGGCTTTTTCCCGCCAGCCCATGACCGGGGAACTTGAAAGATGATGAGGTTGGTAGACAGGGTGGCGATCGTCACCGGCGGCGGCGGTGGTATCGGTGCCGCCGTCGCGCGGCGCCTCGTTGCGGAGGGGGCTCGCGTCGTAATCGCCGATCTGTTCGAGGAGGCGGCCGTCCGTGCGGCCGCCCCGTTGGGGGACAAGGCGCTGGCGGTCCAGTTCGATGCCGCCGATCCGCAGTCGGTAAAGGCGATGGTTGATCGCGCCGTCGACCATTTCGGCAGGCTCGACATATTACATAATAATGCGGCGATGACCGATCCGGACAAAAGTCCGCAGGACACCACCGCCGTCGACATTCCGATCGGGATCTGGCGCGAGATTCTCGACGTCAATCTCACCGGCTATTTGCTGGGATGCAAATATGCGATCCCGCATATGGTCGCCGGTGGTGGCGGTTCGATCATCAATACCGCGTCCAATTCGGGCACCGCCGGGGATCTTGCGCGCATTGCCTATGGTTCGTCCAAGGCGGCGATCATCGGCCTCACCAAATATGTGGCGACCCAGCATGGGCGGCAGAATATCCGCTGCAACAGCATCGCGCCGGGCGTGGTGCTGACTGAAGCCCTCGAAAAAACCGTGCCGGGCCTGAAGGAGATTATTCAGCGGCATATATTGACGCCCGAATTCGGTACGCCCGATGATATCGCCGCGTTGGTCGCCTTTCTTGCTTCGGACGAGGCGCGCTACATCACGGGTGAGAATATATCCATTTCTGGCGGCGGCCTTGTCCACCAGCCCCATTATGCCGATTTGCTGGCCTTCATGCAGGCGAAGGACTAGCTGTGTCCAACGCCTGCACTTCGGTTCTCAGGGGGTTAATGAGCGGTCCGATGAAAATAGCGGATCGTCAGCCGGCCATCGGCGACCTTGTAGGTTTCGAGGCTCGGCAGCGTCACAATGCCATCCTTGGTTTGCAGGCGATTGGCTACATAGGCCGCGCCCTCCGATCCGTTGACAATCACCTCCAGCGGCTCGGTCGTGCATTTTCCGCCATATTCCGCCCACATCTCCGCCATAGCGGTGCTACCGTCGACGGCAGGCGATCCGACATATTCGATCGTAAAGCCTTGGGGGCCCAGCGCCCGGAAAAGCCGGTCGAGTTCGTCACGCTTTCCCTCGTTCCACAGCCGGTAATTGTCGCGGATCGCCTGTTCCAGATCCGGCACTTCTACCTCGCTCATGCGCATCGCCTCCTGTCATTGCGGATCATCCGCATGGCCGCCAGTCTCGATCGGATGACCAGGACCGCACCTGTCTTTGGCAAGGGTGGAAATTATCTCTTTTTGCTTCGGAGAATATGATGACCAAACCTGCGCAACAGCCCCTTCCGGATCATGTGCCACCCGAACTGGCGATGGCGCTGCCGCTCTTTTCCCGGCAGGTGATCTACGACAATCCGCAGGAGGTGCTGATCCCGGCCATGCATGCGGACCTGCCGCCGGTCACCTATGTCACCAACATCTTTCCCGGTGACCAACCCGGCTGGCTGCTCAAAAATGCCGAGGATGTGCAGGCGATGCTGCGCGACGCCGACAATTTCACCAAGAACGGCATGGGCAAATGGGCGCAGAATATCGGCGAGAACTGGCTGGTCATTCCGACCGAAGCCGACCCGCCCATTCACACCGGTTACCGCAAGGCGCTGAACAGTCATTTCGCGCCGCAGAAGATGTTCGCGATGAAGGAACAGGTGCGCGAGCGTGCGCGGACCTTGATCCATGCCTTCAAGGATCGGGGTCAGTGCGATTTCATCGAGGAATTTTCGGAGAAATTCCCTATCTTCATCGTCCTCGATCTGCTTGGGCTACCACAGGAAAGAATGGCGCAATTCCTCAAATGGGAAAAGGAAATGCTCCACTCCAATGACTGGGAAGTCCGCGGCAACGCCGTGCGCTGTGTGAAAGACTATCTGCTGGAGGAGATTGAGGCCCGCCGCCAGCAGCCGCGCGATGACTATATCAGCAAGGTCCTGACCTTTGAGGTGGATGACCGCCTGTGGAATGATGACGAGGTTCTGGGGCACTGTTTCAACCTGTATATCGGTGGACTGGACACGGTTACGTCGCTGCTCGGCAATATCTTCAACTATCTGGCGTCTCACCCGGATAAGCAGAACGAACTGCGCGCTGATCCGTCGCTGATCGTCCTCGCGGTCGAAGAATTCCTCCGCGCCTTCGCGCCGGTCACGGCCTTCCGCATCGCGACGAAGGTCATCGAAATTCAGGGGCAGAAGATTATGCCTGGGGATTATGTGGCCTTCAGCTCACCCGTGGTTGGTCGCGATCCGGCCTTCTACGATGATCCTCAGGCCATTCGCTTCGACCGTAAGGCGCCGCATATGTCGCTGGGCAGCGGTATTCACAAATGTCTGGGGATGCATCTCGCGCGGCTGGAACTGCAAATCGCGGTCGAGGAATTCGTCACGACTTTGCCGGAATTTCGGATCAAGGACGGCTTCAAAGTGCCGTATTTCGTGGGCAATATTCTGCATGTGCCGGATCTCCACCTGCAATGGGACTGAATATTCCCATGGCCCGGGACTGTGATCTGTGGGCGCATGAGGTCTGACCGGTCAAATTGGTTCTGGAGCGGTTATCTGATTGCATCGGATAACCGCTCCAGCGTCAACCGCGCAGCATCTCGTGCCGGAAACCCCGGGGGCTGAGGCCGGTCGCCTTGCGGAAGGCGGCACTGAAGGCCGCGACGCTTTGGAAACCGCAATTGCCCGCGACGACCTTGATAAGGGCGCCATCCTGAACCAGTTCTCGCTTGGCCTGCGCAATCCGCGCATCGGCAATGTAACTGCCCAGGGTCTTCCCGACCGTGTTCTTGAAGGTCCGCATCAGATGCCGTGAACTGACGCCGCATTCTTCGGCCAGATCGACGATCGACAATGGCCCCGCCAGTCCCGCCTCGATACGCTCCTGAAGGCGGCGCAGGCGCCAGCCCGCCATTCGTGGATCGGCGGTGTCATCGCATTTGTGAGCGATCTGAAGGTGACGAGACAGGTCGATGACCAGCGACAACGCAATGGTTTCGACCATGATGTCGGGCGCGAAACCGGGATTGCGCACTTCCTGGGCGAGGCGGGCGAGGCCCTGACGGACCCACGGCGCCTTGACGTCGAAACAGGGGGGCAATGACGAAGGCATTACCTCATTCTGAAAGAGCTGATCGGCTGTCAGGCTTTCGAAGGTCAAACAGAATATGCGATATTCGCTGGGTTCGCAGCGCGCTTCAAACTGGCTCCCCTTTGGCAGGTAGGAAACCTCGCCAAAGGGTGGCGCATGGCGCTTGCCGTCGGGCAGCAGACGCGCCCCGCGCGCGCGCGGGCCGAGCGAATAGTCGAGATAGTGACTGTTCGGCTCGAACCTGGCGTCACAGCTGCGTTCCCACGCAAAATGCCGGATATCGGCACGAATGCCGTTCGCGATGATGCTGTTCTCGACATGGAAATAGGAGACGGTGAGCGGCTGGCATGGAAGGATGGTGCCCGTTGACTGCATCATAGGTCGCCCGCCTGCCATTGCTCCTTCCGTCCCTTTCCATTCGCGCCTGTTTGCGCCGCAAAGCAGGATATGACAAAATCGGCAGGTTCGAACGCGGAGCATGCAAAGGCGACTGCACCCGATCCATGTGTGTCGCGCCTGCGTTCAGAGCTTGCCTTCCATGCTGGTCATTGGACCCGGTCATGAGCGGACATTATGGGGCCTTGTCCGCAGCACGTCGACTCGCAATCATATCGCGCAAACCGGACATCCCATCGCGAAACCGTCATTGCGTTCATGGCCGACTGGTCGGAAAATCTCCAAAGCATCGCGAAGAGGACATTAGTTTGATCGCCGGCATGACATGGCGCTCAAGCCGGTTCTCCGCGCCGGTTCCTGATGTTAGCGCTCTGTCGCATGGGCATGAGGTGAAAAAGCATCCTGCCCGAATTCAACGCTCAGGGAGGGGATGAAATGGCTTCAGGTAAATGGTTCCAGACGACCGCATTGGCGAGCTTGTCGGTTTTCGCGGCTAGCGTGCCGGCAATGGCGGCGGACCAGACCGGACCTGTGGGAATCGAGGACATTGTGGTCACCGCCAGGCGGACCGAAGAAAATATCCAGACCACGCCGGTCGCCGTCACCGCACTGTCGACCGAAATGATCAAACAGGCGCAGGTCGGCGATGTGGCGGGCCTGCAGCGCACCGCGCCGAGCCTGTCGATCGCGACCGGCGCCCCGGGCGGTTCGGGCTTCGTCTATATCTCCATCCGCGGCATGCCGGCATTGAATCCGGGCGTCGCCAACGATCCTTCCGTCGCAACCTATGTCGACGGCGTTTATATTCCGCGCCCCTCGCAGGGTTCGGCCGATCTCATCGACCTGCAGCGGGTCGAGGTTCTGCGTGGCCCCCAGGGCACGTTGTTCGGTCGCAACACCACCGGCGGCGCGCTCAACATCGTCACGGCCAATCCTACGGGCGATTTCGGAGGGCATTTCCGCATTCAGGGCGGCAACTATGATTATCGCAATGTCGACGCGGTTCTCAACGTGCCATTGATGGGCGAGGAGTTGGCGGCGCGCTTCGTCTATGATTTCGTGGATCACGACGGCTATGCCCGGAATTTGACCTCGAACAGCGAACTTAAGGACCGCAACAGCCATTATGCCCGCGCCAAATTACGTTGGGCGCCCGCCGGCAACAACTGGTCCGCCACGCTTAGCGGCGATTATAATATCATCAAGGATCATGGCCAGTTCGTCGGTCTTGCAGCGGTCAATCCGGGCGCGAGCGCGGCGATCAGCGCCATCAACGCCGCAACCCCCCTCGCGCCCTATCTGCACAGCAAAGCCCATTGGTACGATGCCTATGGCATTCCATTCAGCACCAATCCGCCGGTCGGGTCCAATTACGGTTTTCTGACCGCAGGCGGCCGAAACGCCTATAACAGGCTGGAAGCCTATGGCGGCAATCTCACGATCGATGGCGAAATCGGTTCCGTCACCGTGAAATCGATCTCTGCCTATCGTTACAGCAACGCGATCGGCCTGAACGAACTCGATGGCACTCCTGCCCAGATTCTGGCGGCCGAAAGCGCCTACAAGTCCGATCAATATTCGCAGGAACTTCAGTTCTCCGGGGAATTGGGCGACCGCTTCAGCTATATTCTCGGCGGCTATTATTCGACGGAAAGCGGCCGTGAATCGTCCGTATCGCAGACCTTCGGGTCGTTTGCACCCGCAGCCCCCGCACCCAATTTCGGTTTCGGCCTGAATTACGGCACAGTGAAGAATGTCTCGGTCGGCCTGTTCAGCCAGGGCTATTACCGTCTGACCGACAAGATCCGTCTCACCGGCGGCGTCCGCTGGACATGGGATAAGCGGGAGGTTGTTCTGATGAACAGAACGAACCTTGCCGCCAACACCTGCGCGCCCGAACTGGTCTCGAATCCCGACTTCGTTGCGCCTTGCAGCCTGCCACGTTCGGTCAAATATAATTACCCCGCCTGGACGGCGGGTATCGATGTGGAAATCACCGACAGCCTTTTTGCTTATGTGAAGACGAGCGCCGCATCCAAGGCCGGCGGCTTCAATATGCGCAATGGTTCGGCCGCGACACCGCCGTTCAAGCCGGAGAAGGTCAGGGACGTTGAACTCGGCGTCAAGTTCAGCACATTGGATAACCGGTTGCGCATCAATGCCGCCGCTTTCCATTCCTGGCAGTCGGACGTTCAGCGCAATGCTTCCGACTGCATCACCCCACCGGGCGCGCTTGCCTGTGCAACCACGCAATTCCTCCGCAACTCGGGCGATGCGCGTGTCTATGGCGGCGAACTTGAAATAAGCGCCGTTCCCTGGGAAGGGATGCTGCTCTCCGGCAATCTCGCCCTGCTCGACGGCAAATATGTCTCCGGCACTTTCGTCGAACAGCAGCAGTTCGTTCCCGTCGCCGGCGCCAACGTGTCGGATTGCGTCGCCGGCACCGCCGCAGGTTCGGTCCGCTGTTCGGTCGATCGCAGCGGCGAGGCTCTGCCGCAAATGCCCAAGAAGCAGTTCGGCATATCGGCCACGCAGAAGGTGCCGACCCCATTTGGCGAACTCTCGATCTACGCAAACTACGCCTATATCGGCAAACAGAATTTCGGTCTGTTCACCGCCGATCCGCGGCGTCCGCAAGCCTATCGTGATGCGGTTGCCATTGCCAACCGGATCAATAGCATTCCGGGATATGGGCTTTTGAGTGGGCGCATCGCCTTGCAGATCGAAGATCCCAATCTTGAGCTGTCGATCTTTGGCCGCAATATTGGCGGAAAGAAATATGTAACCCGTGCCTTCGCCGATCAGTTGCCGACACTGGGCACGGCGATCGATTATATCGGCGATCCCTTTACGTGGGGTATCGGCGCGACCTTTCGTTTCGGACCGAAAAGCTAGTCCCGGAGCGACCGGCTTTGGCGCTTCCGCAATGGTTTGGCATTCATGCAGCCCCCGTTTGGGATTTACGAAGGTCGTTCGGAGTGGTTACCTCATTCGCGAACTTGGAGAAGGCCTGAGGGATATTTCATGACAGATACTATCAGGAAAATTGGTTTCATCGGTCTGGGCAGCATGGGCGGCGATCAGGCGCGGGAACTTGCCAAACTGCCGCTTGACCTTACCGTTTACGACGTGTTTCCCGAGGCACTGGCGAAATTCGAGGGCCGCGCGAAGCTCGCCGCTTCCATGGCGGAGGTCGGCGAGGATGCCGACGCCGTCGGCATCTGCGTGCGGGACGACACGCAGGTACTGGAATGCGTCGATGCACTGCTGCCCGCGATGAAGCGGGGAGCGATCCTGCTCATCCACAGCACGATCAAGCCGAAGACCGCGCAGCATATCGCCGAGCGCGCTGCCCCCCTGGGTATCGACGTCATCGATGCTCCGGTTACGCGCACCGAAATGAGCAAGGACGGTCCCTTCGTCTTCTGCATGACTGGTGGCGAGGAGTCCGTCGCCGCCCGCGTCCAGGTGGTGCTCAACGCCTTTTCGACGAACACGATGCATATCGGTCCGCTCGGATCGGCAATGGCCCTCAAGATCTGCAACAACCTCGTTTCCTGGTGCGGCATCATGTTGGGTATAGAGGTTGCCAATGTGGCGGAGGCGTCGGGCGTGCCGATGGACAAGCTGCTCACCGTGATGAAGCGCAACGGCAATCTCACCCCGCCGATGGCGGGTTTCGTCGACTTCCGCAATAATCCGGGGGATGCAGCCCGGCGTGCCTTCTTCGCCAGCCAAGCCGGCATCGGCGAAAAGGACCTCGCGCTGGCTGAAGAACTGGCGGCGGGCGCCGATGCGGTATCGCCGATCACCAGCCATACCAAGACGCTGCTCAAGAAGACGCTGCTTGCAATCTGCGAGAGCTAGATTTTACCAAAATCGGCCGCGAATTTAGAGAGTTTTCGTTCAATGAATAAAACGCTGCCGGCCATGAAGCCGGCAGCGTTTTATTCATTTTGAATGATCGCTATCTCACTTTCAGTCCCACTGAAGATGAAGCTCGGGGACATGAAGAATGTTTCCGACGAAATAGCCGACCTCGAAGCCGTCCTTGATACGGAATGGTGGGATCGCCTTGAGAAATTCCTCAAGGGCGGTTTGAAGCTCCAGTCGTGCGAGGTGCATGCCCAGGCATTTGTGGATGCCATAGCCCAATGAAATATGCTGACCACGGCGATCGAAGCGGATTTCATTGGGATTGTCGTAGAAGTTTGGATCGCGTCCCGCGACGGGCGTAGAAACCGCCACATAATCGCCCGGCATGATCTTTTGCCCGTGGATTTCCATTTCGCGCGCCGCGATCCGGAAAACGCTGACCGGTGCGAAGGCGCGGAAAAACTCCTCGACGGCGAGCACGATCTTGCCTGGATTTTCACGCAGTTCTTCCTGCCGGTCCGGATAACGGGCAAGAAAGGTGAAGATATTGCCGAGCATCGAGGTAACCGTGTCGAGTCCACCGATAAAAAGGTTGAAACAATGGCCGAAAATTTCGGCATCATTCCATTTCCGGCCGTCTATCTCATAGTCGAAAATGCGACTGATATAATCATCGCGCGGATTAGCGCGCCGGTCGGCGATTTGTTCTTCAAGATAGGCCTTTACCTTACGCACGCCGCTCGCACGGGCTTCCAGCGTTTTGGTGTGCAGAATCTCCTTCTCCCATTGAAGGAACTCCTCCAATCTTTCTTGAGGCAAGCCGAGTAAATCGAGCACGATGTAAATCGGAAATTTTTCGGAAAATTCATGCACGAAATCGCAATGGCCGCGATCCTTGAAGCTGTTGATCAGCGTGATGGCACGCTCGTGCAGATTGTCGCGCATCGCGGCCATGCGTTGGGGCGCGAAATAGGGATTGAGCGCTTCGCGATACTGCCCGTGAGCGGGCGGGTCTGTCTCGGTAGGGATGACCAGCCAGTCTTCGCCAATGGATTGCGCGAACTTGCCCATCCCACGCTTTGTGAAATTCTCTCCATCCCGCAAAATTGTCTGTATGTCCTCCATGCGGGTCAGCAGCCAGCCCCCTTGATGAGCCATAAAGATATTGGTTACCCAAGTAATAGGACCTAAAGTTTCATGTATTTGGGGAATAAGGGTTTCCTGCGGACATTCCGAAATTGTGACACGATCGAATAGTCGAAGGGATATTGCCGCTTCTTCGGCGACATGGGGAGGAATGAGATCATAGTCGCAATTTGACATCGAATTTACCTCTTTGATTATAACTGAATATATATTATTTCATCAGATTATTTTCAATATAGAGCTAACGGTACCATTTTCTCCAATGTCACCTTTGCCTCAGTATCTCTCACGAGACAAAGTGGGCAATGCAAACTGGGAAACGTCGTTGCTGCCTCACGCAGATCATAGATTGTGCCCGATAAGCCGTAAATCGCGACAATATATTTCAGCATGACAGGCTGTCTCGAAAGCGCCAAAAAAGCTGGCTACCGGTTGGAGTGGTCACAGCGTAAAGCTCGTCATGGATGTTATCCTCTGTACGGCGCAGCTTGGCATCGAGCTAACTCTCGCACGGGCCACTGATTCGTTCTTATGGGCTATAATATCTCGACAGACGCGGTCCTTGCGGGCGCGCTGGATAAAATGAGTGGGAGCCTGTGGTCAGCAGCTTTCGGCGATAAGGGCCGAGGCGATCGCAGATTTGCGGATGTCTTTTGGTTTGAATAGTAATGCCTTGTTGCGTCAAGCACGCCATGCGGCCATAGGCGTAGGAAATGGGCGATCAGACACAGGCGATAATATTGCGCGTGGTCGAGCGTGCGCCACAATGGGTGCGCAGCGACCTGCTTTCCAAGGACGTCGGCGTACGCAGTCGAGCAGAAGAAACCTTGGCAGCCATGATTACGGATGCATTGGCGAATGGCACCCCTGAAACGTCTGGGGATTAAGGCGACACGCTATTTCGAAGCCATGAAAGGTGCGAGTAGTGGTCGGTTCCAGGCAATTTCTCTGCTCCGTTATGGCTGCACTGCTCTTATTCCCGTTTCACCCAGTCGCAGCAAGATCGGCGGTGGCTTTGCAGGTCGAATGCGCTCAGCAGCGACGCTTTCTGCTGCGGATCGATGGAGAGCGGGCGATCATTCGTTTAGGCACAATGCCATTGCTATTGAAGCGGAGGGGCTCTTCACTAGGGCAACGATTTGGCAGTGAGGACGCGCTTATGACGGTGGTGGAGATGAGCCATGGCGAGATTTCGTGGTTTGATACATTGTAGCGTGTGGATCGCGGCGAACTGGGGGTCGTGGGACGCCATCTGATCATGCGGGTGCCGGCGAGGCGATCTCTTGAAATCTCCAAACCGGGCGCCGTTGCGATCCAGAGGTTTGCAATCGATCAAAGAAATTGGGAGACGGATTTTGAGTATCGGTGGATATCAAAAATCCATTCGTGAAAAACGTGGAGCGAGAAAATATTGACTTCGGTATCATGTGGCTTCATTAGCTCGTTAAGAGTACAATATAGTTCTTGGATATTTTGTTGGT
Organism: Sphingobium sp. TB-6; assembly: GCF_012927365.1. Taxonomy (NCBI): domain Bacteria; kingdom Pseudomonadati; phylum Pseudomonadota; class Alphaproteobacteria; order Sphingomonadales; family Sphingobiaceae; genus Sphingobium; species Sphingobium sp. TB-6. The sequence continues at coordinate 506,874 of NZ_JABBGL010000001.1, forward strand.
CTCGACATTTAATGTTATTAACTTATTTTGAATATGCAGCGATGTACGTGCGTTTTTGAATACTGCCTCCGTCTCAAGACGTTTCAGGAAGTCTAATACTGTTGTTTCAGCCACATCGCTGCCCAGTCGCTGGCATACGGTCTCGCCGTCCTGCGATTGTGCGGAAGACTTTGCGTTCCCAGCCAGTAGCGGAAATTCGTCTCTAAGATTTAGTGAATTTCGCGATTTCGGCTGCGGTCTTGCGTTCCACCTATGACTGACGTTTATCACGAACGAGCGCGACCTCCGCTTGCGCGCGAGGGAAGCCTAAGCTGACCGCCACTCCTAGAAACTTGCGCTCACGCGAAAAACATCATCGGTCGCTTGCTAGGGACCAAAATTACATTAAATCCAAGAATGGCGAAGGCATCGGCTAACCCGCGCAACCTTGAGCGTAGCTTATGGGTGAACCGCCACGAATCAATTGACCAAATTGTCTATTAATATAGTAGATAATTTGTGCTGCGCGGGGCAGCTTTGGCAGGGCAAAGTATGAAATTTTCCGATCAGCTTCTTCTGGCGGGCACCCTATGTGTCTTGTTTCCTATGGTCCTTGAAACCTCCCAAGCCCAGCTACAGCCCACAGACAATGCTCATGCCAGGGGTGAAATCATCGTCACCGCTGAACGCCGGGCGACTGATCTGCAAAAGACAGCTATCGCCATTTCGGCCTTCACGCCCGACTTGCTGGAGCAGCGCAATCTCACCAGCGTGGGCGAAAGCGACCCTATCCAGGAACCGGTGCTGGCCGTCTATGTCGACGATGTCTATGTTCCGCGCCAGATCGGATCGATGAGCGTACTGATCATCAGCCGACCAAGTGCATGAGGCACTTAGCGCTCCATCGGGTTGACGATGTGGCCCGGCCCGGGAAAGTCCAATCGAGATCGCGACGGGCGAGTATCGTTGCGCCAGCTGCGTTTCATTCAAAGCGGTCTAGCTGGTCTGTTGGGCGTAGCCTTCCGAGATTTAGATCTTCGGCATCAAGTCCCCCGGCTTGGAAGTTAGGTCTAAATTCGGGATTCGTCCATCACCTCGACAAGAACGAAAATTTGTTGGTATTGACCCAAAGAACCAAGGGATTTATAGAAGTCGAAGTAGGTTCCATAAGGTTGTTGGTAATCTTGTTGGATCTGCAAATTTTGGAATTTTGCAAATCTTTAATCTTCAACCATGTGCGTCGAAATTTAGTATCCCGGCAATGGACCCACAATGTCGATCTGCACCGGGAAGTCGAAATCGGTCTGGCCAAGCCGCTGCAAATCTCCATCGGCGGCGAATATCGGCTCGACCGTTTTCGTACCTTTGCGGGCGACCCGCTGGCCTATCAACCGGCGACCTACAGCTTCCGGCCCGGCGACCAGCAATATGACTGGAATGTCGGCGTCACGGCCTCGCCCGTGGTGCAGGGGGCGATTGTTCTGTCGCCCGCCGATGAAGCCGACATCAGCCGCAAAGTCTATGCGGGCTATATCGATCACGGAATCTATCCGCTCGACGCCTGGTATATCGGCGCCGCGATCCGCGCGCCGTCGCTGACGCAGATCGGCTATGCCCAGACCGATGGGCGCACCTCTTCCTTCTTCAACGCGGCGACTGGCCAGACGGAATTGCGGCCCACCGTAGCAAAGCTGGTGACGGCGGATTCCACCGTCGGCCAATTGCTCGGCGCCAAGCCGCTGAAGGCGGAAAAGACCTGGAATGCAGGGCTGGGTTTCGTCTTCACGCCTGCGCCGTCCTTGTCGGTGACGCTCGACGGCTATTATATCCGCATCAAGAACCGGATCGAGCGTACCGGCCGCCTGTTCGGCACGGGCATTTCCGCCATCCTTGCCGCCAACGGTCTGTCGGACATCGAGCAGGCGGAATATTTCATCAACGCCGCCGACACCACGACCAAGGGTTTTGATCTGGTCGCCGATTATTCGAAGAGCCTTGGCGATCTGGGCAAGCTGGGCCTGACCCTCGCTTTCAACTATTCGAAGACGAAGGTGACGGATGTCGTCGCCACCCCGTCGCAATTGTTCGGCCCCACCGGCGCTTCGTTGCTGGGCGCGGGATCGGTCTTCTTCGGCGGCGACAAGATCGGTGAACTGGAAGTGCTCCAGCCGCATAGCAAGCTGGTCAGTACGCTCAACTGGAGCAAGGGCATTTTCGGCCTCAGCCTCACCGCCACCCGCTATGGCAAATATACGCAGCGCACGGCGGCGGGCGACGACCGGCATTTCGGCGCGAAGATCATCACCGACGCCAGCATCAGCGCCAAAGTGACGAAGTTCGCCACGCTTTCGGCCGGTGCCACCAACCTGTTCGACGTCCGCCCCGAAACCAACGGGCCGGGCAATCCCCAGACGGGGCAGGGCTATTATGGTCCGTCGCCCTTCAATCCGGCGGGAGGCTATTATTATGGACGGATCGCGCTTGCTTTCTGATCGCCGTACCTTCCTTGCTGGAGCCGCTGCGCTTAGCTTGACCGCCTGCGCGGGGCAGGGCGGGCGCACCAAGCTGGTGCTGGGCGATCAGGTCCACCTCCTCCAGTCGAAGGCGGAGGCGGCAGGCGCCTTGAACGGCCTGTCCTATGATGTCGAGTGGGCGAATTTCGTTGGCGCCGCGCCGCTGCTGGAGGCGCTCAACGCGGGAGCGGTGGATACCGCTCCGGCAGGCGACCTGCCGGTAGTGCTGGCGGCCTCGGCAGGGGTGCCGCTGAAGATCATTGCGGGCTCGATTTCGTCGACCAAGGATATCGCCATCATCGTCCCCGCCGACTCTCCGATCCGATCGGTTGCCGGGCTGGCGGGCAAGCGCGTGATCGTATCGAGCGCGCGGGGCAGCATATCCCATTATCTGCTGCTCGAAGCGCTCAAGGAAGCGAAGCTCGACCGGCGGAAGGTCGATATCGGCTTCATGCTGCCCAATGACGCCGCCGCCGCCTTTGCCGCCGGGCGGATCGAAGCCTGGGCGACCTTCGGCACCTACCAGCTTGCCGCGGAACAACGCGGCGCTCGGGTGCTGCGCGACGGAGAGGGGATCAATAGCGGCCTGACCCTGATCGCCGCGTCCCAGGCCGCGCTCGACAACCCGGCGAAGCGCGAAGCCTTGCGCGACGTCCTTGGCCGCCTCCGCAAGGCGGGCCGATGGTCGCGGGCGCATCCCGCCGACTATGCCTGCCTCTTCGCGCGGCAGACGAAGGTTGACCCGAAGCTCGCCGCCCTGATCGTAGAGCGACAGAACCCGCTGCTGATCGCGCCCGACGCGGCGGTGGTGAAGCTGCTGCAACGGGTGGTCGATCGTTTCCATGCCGATGGCGAACTGCCCGCCCATATCGATGTCGCCTCGATCGTGGACGCGGGCATATTCCCGGTATGAGCAGCGCCAATCCATTCATCAGCCATTCTCATTGGGCGGCGCCCTGCCGCTTCCCTAAAATCCCGCGCAAAGGAGCATCGCCATGGCTACAGTCTTGAAGGATGACCGTTTCCGCCAGTCGGGCATCAGCGAAGCGGAATGGAAGGTCCGCGTCGATCTTGCCGCTTTCTATCGCCTTTCCGCCCTCTATGGCTGGGACGATTTCATCTACACCCACATCTCCGCCCGCGTGCCGGGGCCGGAACATCATTTCCTGATCAACCCCTTCGGCCTGATGTTCGATGAGATCACGGCGTCCAGCCTGGTCAAGGTCGACCTCGACGGCAATGTCATCGGGGAGAGCGATTACGGCATCAACTATGCGGGCTATGTGATCCACAGCGCGATCCACGGCGCACGGGAAGATGCGCACTATATCGCCCATTTCCACAGCGCCGACGGCGTGGCGGTGTCGGCCCATGCCGAAGGGCTGCTGCCGCTCAACCAGCGGGCGCTCAGCCTTATCCCGCGTCTCTCCTATCATGATTATGAGGGCGTGGCGCTCAACCTGGACGAGCGGGAACGACTGGTGACCGATCTGGGTGATACCAAGGTCATGCTGCTGCGCAATCACGGCACGCTGGCGCTGGGATCGACGCCGGGCGAGGCGTTCAGCGGCATCTATCATTTGGAGGAAGCCTGCAAGGCGCAGGTCCGCAGCCTTGCCGCCGGCCGCGACAAGGTGCTGATCGCCCCGGAAGCCGCTCAGGAGGAAGTCCGCCGCCAGATGAGCCGCGAACGCAAGCCCGCCGAGGGTGCCAAGCCGCACTATGACATCGTCTGGGAAGCGGCGCTTCGCAAGGCGGAGCGCCAATCGCCCGGCTTCGATGCCTGAAGGACACAAGCGGACAAAAAGTATCGCCGCCGCAGAGGGCGGAATGGGGTTTGCGAAGCGTCGTTCACAACCTCAATCGTTCAGCGGTCGCCTGCAATGCCGGCAGAAAGCGCTGCCGCATCTCCTCGACCGAAATGCGTTGCGCTGAAGTGCCGATATTCAGCGCGGCGACCACCTTGCCGCGATCCGTCACCGGGACCGCGATCGAACGAAGACCCATTTCCAGTTCCTCATCGACCAGCGCATAGCCTTCCCGACCCACACTGCGGAACAGGATTAGCAGTCGCGCGCGATCGGTGACGGTGCGCGGTGTCAGCGCCTTGATGTCCGTGCGGGCCAGATAGGCCTCTTGCTCCTCGTCCGACCGGCCGCTCAGCAGCACGCGGCCCATGGAGGTGCAATAAAGCGGCAGGCGGCTGCCGACCCGCAGGCCGACCGACATGATGCGCATCGCTTCGCCGCGCGCCACATAATAAAGCTGATCCTCTTCCATGATGCCGAGCGAGCAGGACTCGCCCAGTTCGTCGCGCAATGCATCCAGCAACGGCTGCGCCCGCGCGGCGAGCGCGTTCAGGGAAAGATAGGGATGGCCCAGCACCAGCGCCTTGCGCCGGACGGCATAGCCATGCTCGTCCTGTCCCACATAGCCGAGCATCGCGAGCGTATAGAGGCAGCGGCGCACCGACGCCCGACTGAGCTGCGTGCGCCGCGCGACATCGGCGATGGTGACTGGCCGCTGCGCCTCCGCGACGCAGCGCATGACCGCCAGGCCACGGGCCAGCGATGCCATGAATTCCGGGTCTCCGGATCGATCCAGTTCGCCGAATTCGCCCATGGTCCGTCCTCCATATATTGACCGATTATCGGTTATATGATCGTTTATCGGTTGACGCTCTTCCTGTCCAGTCGCACATCCCCGCCATCAGGAGTGAGGATCATGATCGACAAAAGCATCGAGTCGGCACAGGCGGCGGTCGCCGACATTTTCGACGGCGCATCCGTGATGATCGGCGGCTTTGGCACGGCGGGGATGCCCGACCAATTGATCGACGCGCTGATCGCGCGCGGCGTGGGCGATCTGACGATCATCAACAACAATGCGGGCAATGGCGAGCAGGGTGTCGCTGCGCTGATCCGTGAAGGCCGGGTGAGGAAGATCATCTGCTCCTTCCCCCGCCAGTCTGACTCGCACCATTTCGACGCGGCCTATCGCGCAGGCAGGATCGAGCTGGAACTGGTGCCACAGGGCAATCTTGCCGCGCGTATTCAGGCTGCCGGTGCGGGGCTGGGCGCGATCTTCACCCCGACCGGCTACGGCACGCTGCTGGCGGAGGGCAAGGAGACCCGAGAGATCAATGGGGTCAACCATGTGCTGGAATATCCCATCCACGCCGATTTCGCGCTGATCAAGGCACAGCGGGGCGACCGCTGGGGCAATCTCGTCTATCGCAAGACGGCCCGTAATTTCGGCCCGATCATGGCGATGGCCGCCAGCACCTCCATCGCGCAGGTCAGTGAGATCGTGCCGCTGGGCGCGCTCGACCCGGAAGTGATCGTGACGCCGGGCATCTTCGTCCAGCGCGTCGTCCAGATCGATTCCGTCACCGTCCATGCCGATGCAGCCTGAACCGGAGAGATATTCCATGAACCGTCTCAATCGTGACCAGATGGCGCAGCGCGTTGCGCGCGACATTCCAGAGGGCGCCTATGTGAACCTTGGCATCGGTCTCCCCACCAAGGTCGCCAATTATCTGCCACAGGAACGCGAGATATTCCTGCAGAGCGAGAATGGCCTGCTCGGCATGGGGCCGGCACCCGCCGCCGGCGAGGAGGATTGGGAACTGATCAACGCGGGCAAGCAGGCCGTGACCCTGCTGACCGGCGGCGCCTTCTTTCATCATGCCGACAGCTTCGCGATGATGCGCGGCGGTCATATCGACATTTGCGTGCTGGGGGCGTTCCAGGTTTCCGTCAACGGCGACCTTGCCAACTGGCACACCGGAGAGCCGGACGCGATTCCCGCCGTCGGTGGGGCGATGGACCTTGCCATCGGCGCCAAGCAGACCTTCGTCATGATGGAACTGCTGACCAAACAGGGCGAACCCAAGCTGGTCGAACGCTGTACCTACCCCCTCACCGGCCTTGCCTGCGTGTCGCGGGTCTACACCGACCTTGCCGTCTTCGACGTCGGTCCGCAGGGCGCGCGCGCGACCGAACTGGTCGATGGTCTCACCCTTGAAGAGCTGCGCCGTCTCACCGGCCTGTCGCTCGATCTCTCCGCCTGAAAGGATTTTCGGATGACGCAAGCCTTCATCTGCGATGCCGTCCGCACCCCCATCGGCCGCTATGGCGGTGGCCTGGCCAGGATTCGCGCCGATGATCTGGGGGCGATGCCGATGAAGGCGCTGCTGGAGCGCAATCCCGGTCTCGACGCCTCGGCCATCGAGGAAGTCTTCTATGGCTGCGCCAACCAGTCCGGCGAGGATAATCGCAACGTCGCCCGCATGAGCCTGCTGCTGGCAGGCCTGCCTCATACAGTGCCGGGCGTTACGCTCAATCGCCTGTGCGCGTCCGGCCTGGAAGCGGTGGGTGCGGCGGCGCGGGCGATCCGCAGCGACGAAATGGCCCTTGCCGTCGCGGGCGGCGTCGAGAGCATGTCGCGCGCGCCCTTCGTCATGGGCAAGTCGGACAGCGCCTTCGGCCGCGCCCAGAAGCTGGAGGATACGACGATGGGCTGGCGCTTCGTCAACCCGGCGCTCGATGCGCTCTACGGCACGGAGACGATGCCGCGCACGGGCGAGAATGTGGCGCAGGATCATGGCATCAGCCGCGAGGATCAGGACGCCTTCGCCCTGCGCAGCCAGCAGCGCGCCGGTGCTGCGCAGGCGAGCGGCTTTCTTGCCGAAGAAATCATGCCGGTTTCCGTGCCGGGCAGGAAAGGCGGCGAGACAATGGAGTTCGCGGTCGACGAGCATCCCCGTGCCGACACCGGCATCGACGCGCTTCAGAAGCTGAAGCCGCTTTTCGGCCCCCATGGCACCGTCACGGCGGGCAATGCATCGGGTATCAACGACGGCGCCGCTGCCATGATCGTGGCGAGCGAAGCTGCGGCCAGAACCTATGGGCTGACGCCCCGCGCGCGCATATTGGGCATGGCGTCGGCCGGCGTGGAGCCGCGGGTCATGGGGATCGGCCCGCTTCCCGCCACGCAGAAGCTGCTGACGCGCCTCCGCCTCGGCATCGGGGATTTCGACGCGATCGAACTCAACGAAGCCTTCGCCAGTCAAAGCCTGGCGGTGATGCGCGGTTTGGGCTTGCCCGACGATGCACCGCACGTGAACGCCAATGGCGGCGCCATCGCCCTGGGTCATCCGCTCGGCATGTCCGGCGCGCGGCTGGCGATGACGCTGGTCCACCAGTTGGAGAAAACGGGGGGCAGGCGCGGCATCGCGACGCTGTGCATCGGCGTGGGAATGGGTCTGGCGCTGGCGGTCGAGCGGGTCTGATCCGGTCGTCGTTGCGGGACGACCGGCGGCTTCCGAGCGAGATCATCCACGCAGCCCCGGGACAGTGATGATCGACTGCCCCTCGCTATGCAAGCGTACTTGCGATAGCTTGCCCGGTGCCGCGTCCGGCACCGGGGGCTACGCGTTGGGAACGGCTGTTCGTCATGTCCAGGCTTCGCGATAAAGAGTCTGGATGGTCTCGCTGTCCGGAACTCTCGGGTTGTTGCCGGGCGAGCCGGATGCGAGCGCCTGCTCGGCCATCAGCAGCAGGAGATCGGTCCAGCGTTCCCGTAGGATCTGGGTGAGCCTCATCCTCACAATGGCGGATGGCACGCTCGTCTTCGATGCGCTGTACCCGGCGCTGGGTTCGGATATCCGTTCCGAGCTGGCGACCCAGGTTGGCGCCCATCTTTCGATTGAGGGATGCCTCACGGTCGATGCGCATCAACGGACCGATGTTCCGGGGCTTTACGCGGCCGGCGACGTGGTGCTGGGTCTGGACCAGATCAGTCACGCGATGGGCGAAGGCGGCGTCGCCGCGACTACGATCCGCAACGATCTCGCCCGGCGAACGCCGCTTCGCCGTTAGGTCATGCCAAGGGCTGCGCGTCGAGGTCGACTGCCAGTTCGCGAGGCCAGAACCGCAGCGCCCGGCCGGCGTCTATGAAGGCGTTGCATGGCGGTGATTTCCTGGACAATTGGGGGAGAACCGGCCCGATATGCCTGATACGGGATGAGGCCTAGCGGCGTGTGGAAGATGATTATCCGATGTGCTTCGATTGGGATTTCGTGCCGCAATGGATTCTCGACAATATCGACTGGTCGGACCCTTACGGTCCGGCCATCGCCTCTGGGCGCGATGATAGTTCAACCTCGGCCGACCACGGCCAGTCTTGATCTGAGAGCACCGCTGCGTTACGTTAGACAAAATTTCATATTGTTGGACATTATGGCAAAATCGCATGGATCGGAGCCACTCTCCGCAAAGCAAGTTCGGGGCAAGGCGCGGAGCGCCGCCGACGTGATCGTCTCCGCCCAGAATGTGCGGGTCGAAGCCGTGATGGCGGCCGCCGAACGTTCGGGCCTCCTCAAGGAGAAGGGCGGTCGTATCGGTGGCCGTGTGAGTGCCGCGCTCGTCAGGCAGGCCAAGGCGCAAACGGGCATCCAGACGGATACCGACCTCATTGAATTCGCCCTCGCGAACCTCGCGCTCGAAGACAAATTCTCCGAGGCCTTCAAGGCTGCTCGGGGCAAAGTGGACCCGGATCTGAAGCTGGGTTTCTGACGTGGTGGCATTTGATATTGCGGGCGCGCTGCGCTGGGCCCGGTTCGATCCGGGTAGGACGCTTGCGCGGCGGGCGGACAGCGAACTCCCCTTCGCCAGCGAAGAGGAACTGGTCGGCCAGCCGCTGTTGCTCGATACCTGCGTCTATATCGACCAGATGCAGGGCCACGCGCCTTCGGTCGTTGAGCGTCTGATCGACACGCGGCAGGTCAATCATTCGACGGTCGCCATCCAGGAACTCATGCATTCGGCTGGTGCGCTCGATCCCAAGGATAAACGAACAGGTCCGGTGATCACTATCATCCGCAAGCAGATCGAAGCCATGCCCGCGCACCGCGTTTTCACACCCGATGCCGAGATTCTGGGGCGGGCTGCCTTGCTCGCGGGCATGCTGAGCCGATTGCAAGGCTATGCGCGGCATCAACGGCTCAAGGCGCTGCAAGACTGCACCCTGTTCCTCCAAGCGCAAAAGCTCGGATTTACCGTCGTCACGGGTAATATCATCGAGTTCGATCTCCTTCTTCAACTCGTGCCGACTGGACGAGTCCTTATGTATCGATCGGGCAAGAGAGCCTAGCCGCTCCCTGTCGATTGAATCGATATCCAGCCGGTGGCGGCGCTCATCCACTTGCGCCCATCGTATCCTGCTGAGGGGAGGGGGTAGGGATTTGATGTGGCCGGAAAATGGCCTCCATGCGTCAGAAATCCCAATCCCATGACAATGGCATCCAGGCGGTCGGCGACGCGCTGATCATGAAGATGTCCCGCCATGGTCCCACGCTCTCCCGTTGACGGCGAGCAAGGAGACGGTCGCGGTGACGCCCGCTTCCGGCTGACGCCGGTCGTCCGTTCGAATTCCTTGTATATTGGGAGGCCGCTATGCGCCGTACCACCATTTTTGTCTGTTCGACTGCGCACTTGCCCGTCGCCGAACGAGAAGAAATCGACAGGATCATCGCCAACTCGCCCCGCAATGCCGGTGGGCGGATCGAGGTTGCGCATCCAGACCTGATCATAGAACCTCATGGTTATGGTTTCTTCGTCCACACCGAGGTCGTCATGCGTGGGGACGAGAGGACTTCTCATATATCCCCAGAGTTCTGGGCGATCCTGACCGCCGCGTTCGAATCGGATGCATCCTGGATTCTCTTCGATCGCGACGAGCCATCCATGCCTGACCTGCCTGTCTTTCCCGACCCATGATTATCCATGAAGGGTGTTTCCTCATGTCCACGCATCCAATCCCGCACGCGCTGTCCGCCAAACGGGCTGCGCTCCTTCATTCGATCATGCCTATTCGGTTGCCCTTCAGGAGCGACGCGTAACCGGCATGCCCCAGTTCGTGATCCGCACCAACGATCCAATGCAGCCGATCCGCACCACCAGTACAGTTCCCGAGCGCCATCAAACGCTACTCGCCATGATCGCTTAGCGGGGTGGTGAGTCCGTCGTCTCCCATGGGCGCTGTAAGGCCGTTCGGGGAACGGAATGAAGGAGTGACGAAAATGCCCACCATTTCCGTAGATGTGAACGTGTTCGACCCCGTCGCGCCTTACAGTGTGGCTACCGCTTGAAAAATGGATCTATGATCATTCTTCGTGATTGACGGGCCAAGTCTCATTGGCGGCGCCCGGCGGCCGCCGCCAAAAAGGGCTTGCACGGCGAAGGAGATCATCATGGCCACCACAGTCAACGAAACGCTCAAGTCCCGCTATGCCGCCCTGCAGGCGGAGCGCGAGAGGAGCTGGCCCCCCGCTCAGCTTGAGGGCAATGCGCGGCAGCGCAACCAGTTGCTGGAACGTTTCGATCCCGCCGCCGTGGCCCAACCCGGTACGGTGTTGCCACCCTTGTCCTTCGTGGAGGTGGACGGCGACACGCTGAGCCTGGACGAGCTCACCGCTGATGGCGCTGCGTTGTTCGTCTTCTTTCGCTATGCGGGTTGCCCGGCCCGCAACATCGCTTTGCCCCATTATGCGGAAGCGCTGTTTCCTGCCTTGAGACAACGGGGCATCCCACTCGTGGCATTGAGTCCGCAGCCGCCCCTTCTCCTGCGCGAAATCAAGGCGCGGCATGATCTGCCCTTCCATGTCGCGACCGATGCCGACAATGGCCTGGCGCGGCTGCTGCATATCAGCTTCCAGCCCGATCACCGCCCGTCGCCGCCGCCGTCCGGCTGGATCGGTGAAGTGACCGGCACGGGCAGTTGGGAATTGCCCCAGCCCGCTTTCCTGCTCGTTGGCGCCGGACGCGTCGTGCGCTGGTTGCAGGTCAGTCCCGACTGGCTGGATCGCCCGGAAGCGGACACGGTCCTGCGCCATGTCGACCAGAATCGTGACTGATGAAATGATGCCGCTTTCCTGCGGAATGAGGGTGCTGCAATGCGCTGATGCTGGTCTGGGCATGTCGAGCCAGTCGCAGGGCTGCATCGCGCAGACCTGCTTGATCGACATATCTCTGTCCGTCGCCGGATCATCGGATATGCGCTTTTGCACCTTTCACATCACATCGCGCATTGAAATTCCGGGCCAGTTCCGCGAGGCTGACAGCCCCCAGCCTGGCAATCAGCAAAGCCTCCGCTTCGGCCAATGCGCCTTCCAAGGCTGAGTTGACGGCCTTTTCGACCGCACAGTCCGGGTTCTGGCGCTCGTTGCCTATCGCGAAGATGCGTGGGCCGCCAACCGCGCGGTGAACGTCGAGAAGGGAAATCTTTTCCAGGTTGGTTACGATTACCCAGCCGCCGCCATGGCCCTTTTCCGAGAGCACATAACCCGCTTCCCGCAATCCCGCCATGGTACGGCGGATCACCACCGAATTGGTGCCGAGCATCCGCGCGATTTCTTCCGATGTCATGGGTCCGTCCTGCCGTGCCATATGGAGCAGGACATGAAGCATCCGGGAAAGGCGGCTGTCGTTTCGCACGGGACGATCCTTCGCATGTGCGCCGCAATTGGCAAGAGCGATCAATCACGATACTTATTATGTTACATGATTCACGGAGTGAAGATATGAGAGAGTTCGAAAGCCCTGATCATTGGGACACTGCCGCCCTGCATTATGAGAAAACCGCCCACCCTTTTACGGCACATTATGCCGACGCGGCGCTCGCGCGGGTTTTCCTGACGCCTGCGAGCCGCGTCCTGGACGTCGCCGCAGGTACAGGCGCACTTGCTTTGGCCGCAGCCCGAACCGGAGCGCAGGTTCTGGCGACCGACTTCTCGCCGGGCATGGTTGCCCGCATCGCAGCCCATGGCCTGTCCAATGTGGAGACGCGCGTCATGGATGGACAGGCGCTCGCGCTTCCTGATGCGGCGTTCGATGCGGTTTTCTCTATCTTTGGGGTGATCATGTTTCCCGACTGGCGCAAGGGATTATCGGAAATGGCGCGTGTAACCCGTCCCGGCGGCTACGGAGTCATCGCCACATGGCAGGACCGCGGCGCAGCTACCTTTCTGCTGCTTGGCCAGATCCGCCGAAAGCTCTTCCCCGAACGCGAAGGCATGACAATGCCAGAAGGCGTGAAGGCACTGAGCGAACCGGAGGATTTTTCCCGCGAATTGATCGCTGCCGGATATCGCGATCCCCAGATCGAATATGTCACGCATGACTATGAACTTGATGTGTCGGCCCTTGGCGATCCCGACACCTTATTTGGTATGTCACCCGATTGGAGCAGCCTGAACGATAGGGAGAAAGAGGCAGTCATTGCCGAAGCGCGGCAGATGGCTGGAACCCGACTTACGCTTGCCATCCCTTCGACCGCGTTGATAGCGACCGCTCAACGTTGACGATTTAGTGTCGTCGCCGATGGAAATCCGCAGTTTGCGGGCAAACTCGCTCAACGCATCGGAGAGATCGCCGCCCGATTTCTTTTTCGCCAGCGTGCCTGCCTCGCGAGCCTCAGCGCTGTTCCAGATGCCAGGCGCCAACATGGCCGCTCAGACGCAGATCCATGAGCTCAACCAGATCGCGCAAAGCCTTTTCGCCATCGTCGACAATCAGAGTCCCCGAAAAGCGCCGGTAGCGCAATGCAGCCGGCACCTCCACCCTGACCCCGGCATAACGGCGCAGATCGGCTGCGACCAGAGGGAGCGCGGCGTTATCATAGGATAGCCGCCCATCCTGCCAGGATCCAACATTGGTCGCCTTTACCGGAGCAACCACCGAGATCCCGCCATCCATATCGAAGGTCAGCTCGTTCCCGGCACTGAGCGAGACGGGCTGCGCCATCGTTTCGGCGTGGACCCGAACCTTGCCCTCGGCCACGGCGACGCGCACCACATGGTCCTGTTGCTGCACGTCGAACCGGGTGCCGATATCGCTGATGCTGACGTCTCCGGTGGAAATCGTCAGCGTGCGTGAGGGATCGTGGCGGATGTCGAACGTGGCGCCGCCAGTCATGGCGATGCGATCCTGCGCGCGCCCATCCACGGCCAGGCGGCTGTGGGGCGCCAGCAGGACGGACGATCCATCCGCCAGGGCGATGCGCCGGCTGCCGGCGTCCGTCACGTAGACGCTTGGTGCAGGCGTCATGAATTGCGGCACGGCGATGATCATGGCGAGCGAGGCGGCGACCGCCAGCCCGCCCCAGCGCCAATAGGCCCGGCGCCGACGCGGCGTGGGAGCTGCTTCGCTACCGTCGGCGACGCTGAGCGCATCTCCATGGCGATCGAGGGCATCGGCCGTCAGCGCCATCTGGTCGAGCGCGACCCGGTGGCGCGGGTCCGCTTCAAGCCAGGCGGTGAAGGCGTCCCAGTTGATCGCGTCCGCCTGCTGGTCCACGCAGCGCAGGTGCCACTCCGCGGCTTCGGACAGCATCGCATCGGAAAGATTGGCTTGGTTCTCGCGGTTCATCGTCCCTGTTCCATTCGCGGCTTTGCGCCGTCGTCTGCCCCATGATCCTGCGACGCCGCCGCTGCAAATGATCCGCAGTTCGCCAGAGCCGCCCGCAAATGCTTCATCGCCAGCGCCAGATGCTTTTCCACGCCACTGCGAGAAATTCCAAGAACTTGCGCGATTTCACTCTGACCCATCCCCTCGAACCGATAGAGACGCAGGGCGCGCGCCGCGCCTTCGGGCAAGCCGGCGATGGCCGATCGCAGGATTTCCGCTTCCTGCCGACGGGCAATCGCTTCATCGACAGGCTCGGTGGCGTCGATCCGCACCTCCGGTGCTTCGGCCACGCCCCCATGATCCTCTTCAAGCCAGGCCCGTTCGCGCCGCATTGCCCTCTGCGCGGCCCGCAGGCGGTCGAGCACGATGTTGTTGGCCATGCGAAACAGATAGGCGCGTGGATTGCCGATCGGCCCGGCGGGTTGTGCGCGCGCCTTGATCCACAGATCCTGCATGACGTCCTGCGCCTCGTCCCGCGATCCGCATCGCCCGCAAAGGAAGCGCAGCAGTTCGGCCCGGTGCACTTCGAGCAGCCTGGCAAGACCCGCGCCCTGCGGTTCGTCCTGACCTGCCCCCATCCGTTTCTCCGCGGCGATCACGATCCGCGTCGGGCCCGGCCAATAAGTCCCCGGACCGAGCGAGTCACCGCCACTTCATGCACCTCCACCTCTGTTTCCGCAAACCCGCCCGCGATGAGTGCTGCGCGCAGATCATCGGCGTCGTACAGGCGATGAAGCCCCTCCCGGGCGAAGGCCCAGCCCTCCATCGTGCCGCGATGTGTGACGTAGGCGACCATCCGGCCCCCGGGCCGCAGCACGCGATGCAATTCGCGCACGAAGCCGTGGTCGCTTCCATCGAAATACAGTATGTTCAGCGCCAGCGCCGCGTCCATGGAGCGGTCCTCCAGCGGCAGCGCCCCCAGATCGCCCGCTATCAGCGTGGCTGTGCCGCCGAGCGATCGATGCGCCATGTTCAGCATGACATCGGATCGGTCGATGCCCGTTAGCGATGCCGGACCGGCCCAACGCATCTCGGCCAGAGCCGCGCCCGTGCCGCATCCGGCATCAAGCACGTCCTCGCCGGGCCGGATCGCCAGCATGTCGAGGGCAAGGCGCATCGGCCGGCGGTTGAGCACATCCATTGCGCTGCCGAGCAGGCGTCCTGAACTGCCCCTCGGATGGGCGAGTTGCCGGGCCAGGCTTCCAGCGAAGCTCATGAAGGGTCGCCTTCCGCTCAGGCCGCCTTGGCGAGCAGGTTGCGCACTTCGCGGCGACGGCCTGCATCCCAGACCGGGCGGCTGGCGTCATGCGGCGCGCGCAACGCCTTTTGCAGATAGGCGCGCGCGCTGGCCTTGTCGCCCCGATCGAGCAGATAGTCGCCGTAAAAATAGTTGGAATCGAGGCCGTCCGGATCGATCGCCAGCGCTTGCCTCAGTAGCTTGACCGCCCGGTCGCCATCACCCCAGGCGAGCGGCGAGCCGGGCACCTTGTAATAAAGGACGCCCAAGCTTAGCGCCGCGCCGCCGTCGGCCGCGCGCGGATCGATGGCATAGGCCTTGGCGATCAGGTCGCGCGCCCGCGTGGCAAGGCCAAGCTTGTGGAAGAAGTTGGCGCGGTTGGCCTGTTCGCTGGTGACGATTCCGGCCCACAGCAGCGGCTCTGCCTTGCCCGGATAGCGTGCGACGAGCGTGTTGGCCTGCTTTGCCAGTTGATCGAGCGCCTTGGTTTGGGTGCTCGATCCCTGCACCTCGTAAGCGATATGTGCCCAGCCGTCGTTCACGGCCTTCACGTCGCTTGCCATGTCGGCGAAGGCGGCGGTGGGCGCGAGCATGGCGAGCAGCGGGACCAGGGCCGTAAGGGCGGTGCGGATTTTCATGGACTTCTCTCCTTCACGATGGTGCCGGGTTCTGCCCGGACGATCAGCTGAATTCGGCGCGGGCCTTGCGGATCTGCCCGGCAAGGCCATTGTCGACGATCCTTGGCGCGATGGCGTTCAGGGCCGCGTAGACCCGTTCCATCACACCGATGCTCACAGTCTCCCGTCGTTCGACGATGGCAGAGGCAATGCGTCGTGCGACCCATTCCGGCTCGTCCGCCTTCATGCCGGTAAGCGCGAGGAAGCGGTTCACCTCGCCATTGTTGAAGGGTGTGCGCGCCGCGCGCGGGTTGACGTGCGTGACAGTGACGCCGCTGCCGATCAGTTCGCGGCGCAGCCCCTGGCTCAGCGCGGCAAGGCCCGCCTTGCTGCTCGAATAGGCGGCAAACCAGGGATAGGGGATCGCCCCTAGCACGGAGCCGACATTGACGATCTGCCCTGATCCGCGCGCCCGCATCGGCGCCGCGACTGCGCGAGCCAGCACCGCGGGCACCAGCAGGTTGACCCGGTAGCACAGGGCCAGCGCCTCGATCGGCTGGCTTTCATGCAGTCCGAACCGCATCACGCCCGCGACATTGACCAGAATGTCCGGACATTCATCTTCCAGCCGCTGCGCCAGTGCCGTCAGGGCGCTATCGTCGGACAGGTCGGTGACGATGCTGGCATGGCACGCGGTACACTCGCTGCGGTCGATGCCGGTAATATGCGCGCCCGCCTCGGCCAGCATCCGGGCGACCGGCGTGCCGATCCCGCCTGCCGCACCCGTCATCATGACGCGCAGACCGTCGAGCCTTGAGGCTTCATGCCGCGACATGCTGTGCATCCTCCAGTTCAATGCTGGCGAAAACGGCGCCGAACAGGCCGAACATCTCGCGCGCCATGGACAGGATCGCATCCCGGTCCTCGTTTGGCAGTCCGTTCACCAACCCGGCGAAGAACGCCATATGATGCTGATCCAGCGCACCGTGAGAAGTGAGATAGGTGAAGGCCTCCGGGGGCAGGCCAAGCCGCTCCGCCACCGCGTTCGCGCCGCGCTGGGCCAGCGCCACGCTGACGCTTTCCAACACATAGACCATGCCGAAGAAGGCGGCCGCGTTGCCCGATGCGATACGGGCATAGGCATGTTCCACCATGGCGCGGGTCGCCGGATGGGGTTCGCTGTTACGGGCGGCATCGGCGTCGCCACCGGCGGCGGCGATGTCGGACAGGATCCATTCCTCATGGCCCGTCTCTTCCTCGATATAGTCGTCGAGCGCGGCGACAAGTTCGGGGCGGTCCAGCAAGCGGGCGCGGGTGGCCTGCATCAGCGGGACGGTGTGGCGCACATGATGATAGGCCTGTCCCAGATAGTCGATATAGGCGCGGCGCCCGATGGCGCCCGCCAGCCCCGCCCGGACCTGCGGGATCGTCAGGAAACGCAGCCGGTCGCGAAAGGTCGCCGCCTCCAGTTCGTCGAAGAAGGGTGGATCGCGTTCCAGCCATGCCTCGGCAATCGCCTTGCGGCGCAGGCGGCCGTTACCCGTCAGCATGCGGTTGTCGGTCGTGAAGGGGGAAACCTCGCGCCATCGCGCCACGCGGGCATAGGCCGGCAGCGCCGCATTCGCGGCCTCGATCGCGGCGGCAAGGTCCGCTTCGGACAACGCTGGAACCAGTAGCGCTTCTGGCGCTGGCAGCCCGTCGGCATGGACCATCGCCTGCAGGATTGCCGGTTGTGCCGTCAGCTGCGTCTCGACCCATTCGGGCGAGATATTGCGGCCAAAGCTGGTGACGATCAGGGCGGACTTGCGCCCCTCGATCCACAGCCGCCCCGCCTCGTCCAACCGTCCGATGTCGCCGGTGGCGAAGGGACCGGGCAGGCGCGGTTCGCCGATGGTGCCGAGGAACATCTCGCCTTCCAGCATGATCTCGCCATCCTCCGCGACCCAGGCCTGCATGTGGCCCAGTGGCCGCCCGACGGACCCGCTGGCCGCGTCTGCACCGGATTCAAGCGAAACCACCGAACCGCATTCGGTCAGTCCATAGCCCTGGCGCACCGGAAGCCCGACTCGCCGGGCGCGCGCAAGCAGTTCGGGCGCAACGCGCGCGCCGCCCACCGCCACGAGTGTCAGGTCCGGCAGGCGGAGCTCGGTTCGCTCGAGCATAACGACAATGCCGGCCAGATATTCGGGCACGAGAATCAGCGAAGTGATGCGCCATTGGGCAATCATGCGCACCATGCGGCCGAAATCGGGGCGGAACGGATCGGCCAGCCCCAGCGCCTGCTGCGGCGGGCAGACATAGGTGCCGCCGGCCAGCATGGTGGCGAAGAAGCCGGCCACCGTCTCCAGCAGGATGCCCGGCGGCAGTAGCGCGCAGTGCCGGCCCGCATGGGTTGACCCGACGTTTTCCACCACCGCGCCTGCAACGTTCAGCATGTGGCTGGCTGAGAGGCATACGCCCTTGGGCGCGCCGGTCGATCCGGAAGTGAAGGTGATCCGGGCCGTTCCCTCGGGCAGCAGGGACGGCCCAGGCTTTGGTGGCGCCGCGGGTTCGCCTGTCGCACCACAGGCGGAGCAGGCATGGTTCGCTTGATCGGACGTGAAGAATGTCGGCAGAGACAGCACGGGGACGCCAGCTTCCAGCAGGGCCAGTTCGCGCACCGCGGCTTCGACCCCATGGTCGAGGCTGAGGACCGCAGGAACGCCGTGCCGCTGCGCGCGATAGCGAACGGCCTCGGACGCGACCCGTTCTGCAAGCTCGGCCCATGTCACGGGCGGCCCGACCACGGGATCGAGCGCGATGCCGCCCGGTTGCGCGGAAGCATGCCTGCGGATGCTCGGAAGCAGGCGGGTCATGCCGCAATATTCCGGCGCGCGGAAAGATAGGCGCCGATCGCGCGCTGCCCCTCGGCTATGAGTCCGGCGCAGACCAAGGGATCGCTATCATAATAACGTCCCCAGATTTCCGGATCGCCGACCCGGTCCGCCCTGGCTGGGGCGAGCGTATGCAATGGCACGCCCATGCGCCTGAACATCTGCCGCAAGGGCGCGGTCAGGGTCGCGACGGCAATTTCGCATTCGCCTCCAAGATCGTTTGCGGCCATTGCCCAGAGCGAGACCATCGCAAAGGCATCGTCGGCGGCAAGGCTGCCGATCTCGATCACGCTCTTGCGCACGATGGGCCGGTCCAATGCGGCCGTCAGACAGTCCTCCACCGGCGCATCAAGATAACATTCCAGAAACAGTGGTTCGTTGCCTGCGCGGCGGTATCCCAGCACTGCCCTTGGCGCCCCGGCTCGCGCAACGTCGAGCATGTTGGAAAAGCAGGGTTGCGCCCGTGCGCCGTGAACACTCGAATATCTGCGTCGTATCAGATTGCTCGAATTCGTCTCGATCATCAGCAATACCTCGGCATTTGCGGATGAGACGGCAGGCCGAATCTTCTTCCTCAGTTGGCGGACGGATTTTTTTGGTCCCGGCCGGTTTTTTTGGTGGCGGACGGCATCGCTCTCGTCGTTTGCGACACGCCGTTTGAAGGCATGGCAGGTTTGAGGAAGATATTTTCAGACGGCGCGACTGAATTTGGTGCGTTACCGGCACCCTAACGGACCTGGCTCCCCGTTATCGCAGGAAGCCAGCCAATTTTAGATCGGAGAGCAGGGTATCGCGGATCGTCTCGGGCATTCCGCTATCATGACAGCCAGCTGCCGATAAGGAGAGACAATAGCCCTAGCGCGGCGACGCTGATCGCCCAGATCGCGACGAACCAGCCCATGCGAACCAGAGTGGCGCGCATCAGTGATAGCCCTCGCTGCCAACCTTGCCCCGGAATACCCAGTAAGCCCAGGCCGTATAGGCCAGAATCACCGGCACCAGCGCGCCACCGCCGATCAGCATGAACAACTGGCTGCGATAGGGCGCTGCCGCTTCCCAGATCGTGACCCGCGCGGGGATCACGTAGGGCCAGATCGAGATGCCCAGGCCCAGCAGGCACAGCCCGAATAGTGCAAGCGCCCAGAAGAATGGCTGGGCATCCTTGCGGCGTGAAAGACTGCGGTAGAACAGCGCCGTGACGATGAGCGTGGCCAGCGGCACCTGCGCGGTGGCCAGAACGCCGGGCCAACCGAGCCAACGACTCTGGTAGCTCGCCTCCAGCGTGAGCGTGGCGAGGCTGACCGCACCAATCACAGCCAACAAGGCGATTGCCAGGCGTCCCGCATAGGTCGCGACCTGCCGCTGCAGAGCGCCTTCCGTCTTCCAGTTCAGCCAGCATGCCCCCAGCAGTGCATAGCCGATCATCAACCCTGATCCGGTCAGGATGGAAAAGGGCGACAGCCATTCCCACCATCCGCCCGCATAGGCCCGTCCCGATACGCTGATACCCTGCAGCAGGGCGCCCAACGCCACGCCCTGCGCGAAGGTCGCGATTCCCGATCCGCCGGTGAAGGCCAGATCCCACCACGCCCGGTGCGCCGGATCGCGCCAGCGGAACTCGAACGCGACGCCGCGCAGGACCAGGCCCAGCAGCATGGCGATCAGCGGTGCGTAGAGCGCGGGCAGGATGATGGCATAGGCCAGAGGAAAGGCCGCGAGCAGCCCGCCGCCGCCCAGCACCAGCCAGGTCTCATTACCATCCCACACTGGCGCGATGCTGTTCATGCCGGTGTCCCGGTCCTTGCCCACCTTGAGCAGCGGAAAGAGGATGCCAATGCCGAGGTCGAAGCCATCCATGACGACATAGGCCACGATCGCGAAGCCGATGATGGCGGCCCAGATGACGGTAAGGTCGAACATCGTCATTGCCCTCCTTCGATGGCCGGCGCCGGTGTGATGCCAGCGGTACGAATTGGCGCGCCGTCAAGGGTGGTTTCATGCGCCTGCGGCGGCCTCTTCATCAGACGCAGCAAATACCAGATGCCCATGCCGAAGACGCTGAAATAGACGATGACGAAAGCCAGCAAAGAACTCGCCACGGCAGGCGCGTCGAGCGGGGATGCGCTGTGCGCCGTACGCAGCAGGCCATAGACCGTGAAAGGCTGCCGTCCGACTTCGGTGACGATCCACCCCGCCAGAACCGCGACGAACCCGGATGGTCCCATGATGAGCGCCGCGCGATGAAGCCACATCCAGTCGTTCAGCTTGCCCCGTGCGCGAGCGAGCAGGCTCCAGGCACCCAGCCCCAGCATCGCGAAGCCCAGGCCCACCATCACGCGAAAGGCCCAGAAGACGATGCCGACCGGCGGTTCATCGCCGTCGGAAACGCTGTCCAACCCCTTGAGCGGCGCATTCAGCTCATGTTTCAGGATGAGCGAGGATGCCTTGGGAATTTCGACGGCATAGTCGATCCGCTTCGTGACGCTGTTCGGGATGCCGAAAAGGATCAGCGGTGCGCCATCGGGATGACTGTCGTAATGGCCTTCCATCGCCATCACCTTGACCGGCTGATGCGCGAGCGTGTTGAGGCCATGCATATCACCCGCGAAGATCTGGATGGGCGCGACGATCGCGGCCATCCACATCGCCATCGAGAACATGGTCCGCGCGCCGGGATTGGTTCGGTCTCTGAGCAGATGCCATGCGCCCACCCCGCCGACCGCGAAGGCGGTGGTCAGATAGGCCGCCAGCACGGTGTGAACGAGGCGGTAGGGGAAGCTGGGGTTGAAGATGATCGCGATCCAGCTTGGACCAGGCAGGAACTGGCCATTGGCCCCGATTTCGTAACCGGTCGGCGTCTGCATCCAGCTGTTGACCGACAGGATCCAGAAGGCGGAGATGAACGTGCCGATCGCGACGGCGCAGGTGGCCGCGAAGTGCAGCTTGCGCCCTACCTTGTTGATGCCGAACAGCATCACGCCAAGAAATCCTGCTTCCAGGAAGAAGGCGGTCAGCACCTCGTAAGCCATGAGTGGCCCGATGACGGGACCGGCCTTGTCAGAGAAGACCGACCAGTTGGTGCCGAACTGGTACGACATGACGATGCCCGAAACGACGCCCATGGCGAAGACGATGGCGAAGATCTTGAGCCAGTAGCGATAGAGATTGGCATAGACGCCCTTGCCTGTCGCCAGCCACAATCCCTCCAGCACCATGAGATAGCTGGCCAGCCCGATCGAAAAGGCGGGGAACAGGAAATGAAAGCTGACGGTGAAGGCAAATTGCGCGCGGGCCAGCAACAGGGCGTCAACGGCATCGAACATGGTCATGTCCTTTCACCCGCCTTTTAGCAGGCCAGCGCGATCAGCGTGATGGGTCAGATTGTCATGCCCGGCAGAAATGCGGCTGCACTGCGCCAGAGCATGTAAAGGGCGACGATGAAGATCAGGCCGGCAAAGACCATGGTCAGTCGCCCGGTCTTTCCACCCAGTCGTTCCGCAAGCCATGTGCCGCCGATGCTGCCCGCCACGCCGCCCAGCACGAAGACCAGCGCGAGCGGCCAGTCGACCAGCCCGGAAAAGGCGTAGTTGGCGGCCGTCGTCAGCCCGAAGGCCGTGACCGCGACGAGCGAGGTGCCGACTGCCATCAACATCGGCATGCCCGTCGATGCGACGAGCCCCGGAACGATCAAAAAGCCGCCGCCGATGCCGAAAAAGCCTGAGAACACGCCCGACCCGAGGCCGTAGGCGACCACCTTGGGCGCCTTCTCCCGGTTGCATTCCGCGCCGGGATCGCCCGGATTGCCGCGCCCCTTGAGCATCAGGGCGCCAACCAGCAGCATGACCAGCGCGAAGAGGAACAGCAGCTTTTCGCCATCGACCATCTTGCCGAAGGTCGAGCCGGCGAGCGCGCCGACGATACCGGCGGCGGCGTAGATGCCGCCGCAGCGCCATTTGACATGATGGGCGCGCGCATGGCCGGCAAGTCCGGCAGCCGCATTGGCGGCGACGGCAAGGGCGCTCGTCCCGATCGCGACATGGGCATTGGGGACGCCGACGAGATAGACCATGAGCGGCACGGCTAGGATGGAGCCGCCACCGCCGACCAGACCCAGCACGAAGCCGACAAGGCCGCCGGACAAGGCGCCGAGGGCATATTGGATCGGCTCCATCATGACGGCTGGCCTGCCACGACGGTCAGCGGACAACTGCCATAGCCGTCATAGGCGGCCACCGGCGCCTTGCCGTCGAGCGCGGCCAGGGCGTTGCTCGCGGCAGCGGCAAGTCCCGAACGGAAGCCAGCGCGCGCTATCTCCTGCATATCCTGCGGAAGCCGTTGGGGGGACACGGAAAGGCGGGGTGTCAGCGGCTTGATGTCCATGGGGATGCTCCTTGTCGGCATCGCGTGATTATCGTGTCGTGAGACGGTGCAGAACCATGCCGGCGAGCATGGCCAGAACGAAGGGGGCGACCGCTGCGGGGGCGAGGGCGAGACTGGCTATGGCCGGGCCGGGGCACAGCCCGCCGATGCCCCATCCGATGCCGAACAACACCGCGCCGAGCACCAGTCTGCCATCAAGGCTGCGCGTTTCAGGCAGGTTGAAGGCCGTGTCCGCAAGCGGCTGCTCGAGCCGCTTCTGGACGAGCCAGGCAAGTGCCATCGGCATGATCGCGCCCCCCATGACGAAAGCCAGAGTGGGATCCCAGCGACCGAAGAGATCGAGGAAGGCGCGAACCCGCGCCGGATCGGCCATGCCGGAAATGGCCAGCCCGGCTCCGAACAGCATGCCTGATAGCAGGGCAATGACGATCCGCATCACAGCGCTCCCGCAAGGCGCATCACCGCCACTGTCGCGAAGCCGCTGGCCATGAATAGCCCGGTCGCCAGCATCGAGCGGCGCGACAGGCGCGACAGTCCGCATACGCCGTGACCGCTGGTGCAACCGGAGCCCAGTCTCGTGCCGAACCCGACGATCAGCCCGGCGATGATGAGCAGGGCCGGCGCGGGAAAGGTCGCCGCGACGCCGCCGGTCAGGGATGCGACGATGAACGCACCAAGAGGCAGGCCCAGGATGAAGACGATCGCGATTCCGCGCGGAGTCCCACTGTTTGCGATGCCGGTCGCGCGCGCGGTGAGGCCGCTCACCCCGGCGATCCGGCCCAGGCCCAGCAGCATGATCGCGGCGGCCAGGCCGATCATGAGCCCACCAACCAAGCCGGCGCCGGGCTGCGCATAAGGAAAGGCGGCGGCGATCATAGCTGGTTCACCGGGATCTTGAGATAAACGACGCCGTTGTCCTCCGCAGGCGGCAGATGGCCGGCGCGCATGTTGACCTGCACGGAAGGGAGGATGAGCCGCGGCATGGCCAGCGTGCGGTCGCGGCCTTCGCGCATGGCCACGAATTCGTCCTCGCTGACCCCGTCATGAGCGTGAACATTCGCCCGGCGCTGCTCGGCCACGGTCGTCTCCCAGACATAATGATCGCGACCTTCGGGTAGATAGTCGTGGCACATGAACAGGCGCGTTTGGGGCGGCAGGTCGAGAAGACGGCGCAGCGACCGGAACAGCGTGCGGGCATCGCCGCCGGGGAAGTCGGCCCGGGCGGTGCCGTAGTCCGGCATGAACATGGTATCGCCCACGAAGACGGCATCGCCGATCACATAGGCGACGCAGGCCGGAGTGTGGCCCGGCACATGCAGCACGGTGACCGACAGGTTGCCGATCTGGAAACTGTCGCCATCGGCCCAGAGATGGTCAAAGTCGGAGCCGTCCCGCGCAAATTCGGTGCCCGCGTTGAAAAGCTTCCCGAAAGTGTGCTGGACTTCGCAGATGTGCGCGCCGATCGCAATCTTGCCGCCCAGCTTCTGCTGGAGATAGGGCGCGGCCGACAGATGATCGGCGTGGGCGTGGGTTTCCAGATGCCAATCGAGGGCCAATCCTTGCTCGGCGACATAGGCGATGATCGGACCGGCGGCCTCGAATGTCGTCCGGCCGGACGCTGGATCATAGCTCAGCACGCTATCGATGACCGCCGCACGGCGCGTTTCCGGATCATGCACGACATAGGTGATCGTGAAGGTCGGCACATCGAAGAACGCCTTGATGATGGGTGCGCCCTTCCGTGCGGCAGCAATTTGCACGGCAGCCTTGGCGAGTGCGTCGTCGGACATGCGACTCTCTTTCAATTTCATATTTACAAAAACTATGTATTTATATATTTTGAAATCGTCAAGGGCTTGCCATATGCGGCGAGCGATCGCAGGGAATGCGGCATGGACGTTGAGATGATGAAGACAGCCGGTTCGGTGCGGATCGGCAATCAGGCGCCCGATTTTCAGGCCCGTTCCACGAAGGGGGATTTCCGGCTTTCGACCTTGCGCGGACAGTGGGTGATCTTCTTTTCCCATCCGGCGGATTTCACGCCGGTGTGCAGTACGGAATTTGCCGAACTGGCCCGTCGTCAGGCGGCTTTCGATTCGTTGAACTGCAAGCTGGTGGGCCTCTCGGTGGATAGCCTCTATGCCCATCTCGCCTGGGTGCGTGCCCTCAAGGATCTGTTCGGCGTCGACATCGGCTTCCCGATCATCGAGGATCCGAGCATGGTGGTGGGCCGCGCCTATGGCATGATCGACGATGCGGCTTCCGACAGCATGACCATGCGCTACACCTTCTTCATCGATCCCCAAGGAATCATTCGCGCGACGACCTGCTATCCGCACAATGTCGGCCGCTCCGTCGAGGAGATGCTGCGTCTGCTGCGCGCGTTGCAGTGCGTCGACGGCGCAGATGTGCTGACGCCGGAAGGCTGGGACGATGGCCAGCGGTTGCTGCTTCCCGTGGCGGAGCAGGCGGACGGCGATCGGGATTGGTTCTGCCGTTTCGAGGATCGCGCATGAAGGCGCTCTATGAGGATCGCGATGCTGCGGGAGTCGCGGCGGAAAAGATCAAGGTCTTTGCGCAATCGCAACGGCTGATGATCCTGTCCTGCCTGCTGCGCGGTGAACGCAATGTCGGCGAGATCGCAGAGATCACTGGACTTGTGCAGCCCGCGCTCAGCCAGCAACTGGGTGAACTGCGCCGCTCCGGGCTCGTTCAGACCCGCAAGGAAGCCAAGCAGGTCTGGTATATGCTGGCCGATGAAAGCGTCGCTTTGTGCGTCCGCAATATCGAAGCCATTTTCGCAGGGATGGGAACTCCGCAGCCGACGCCTGTTGAGACATCGTCTTTCCCGTCGAGGAAAAGACAGGGCGTCGCCAGTTTCGCGCGCATTTTATGATCCGCGCCTAACGAAATTCCGGATGGGCATTCCGGCCGCCGATCCGTCGGACAGCGCATGATCTTTTACATGCGCGACCGGAGCCTCACCTTCTCCCAACCGGGCGAAGCTGCGCAAAAGCAATGGATGTGGTGAATAATCGGCCGCTGTCCGCGGACCTGAGACGGTGGAGGATGGGAGGTCATGAAGCGCCCGTGCGGACTGACCGCAAGGATGACGTTCGTACCGCGCAATCGGGCGACCTTGAGATCAGGAAGATTCTTTGTTAATGGCTGCGGCCTCAACGCTAAACGAGCGTTGCAGTTGCACCACACCGCGTCATCGATATTGAACGTTCAAGGATAAACATTGCCTTCCTATAAAGCTCCCTCCTTCCAAGATCGTATTGCCGCTGCAGGATTGGCCAAACAGAAGGCTCTGGATGCGCTGAGAGCCAAGCCACCCGTCGACGAGGCTCTTATGGCGGAACGACGCCAGGCGCGCGAAGCGCGGGATCAGGCAATTGCGATCGAGCGGGCGGCCAAGGCTGAGGCGGTTGCTTTGGCCAAGGCTCAAAAGGCGGAACGCAAAGCGGCCGAGCAGGCGGCGGAAGCCGAAAAACAAGCCGCCGCCGCCGCCGCGGCGGCACTCAAGGCCGCCAGGCTGACCCCCGCCAGCGCCGCTGAAATGAAGGCTGCGCGGGATGCTCGCTACGCTGCGCGCAAAGCTCGCAAATAAATAGCTAATGCTGGCGTGCCACGGCTTTATCATGGTCAACACGCCCCAGCGCCCTAAGAGCGCATTGCCCAAGTCGGCTGCTGATCCACAGCCGAACCTTTGAGCATCCCAATTCTGGAGAACGCATGGCCGATTTGTATCAGAAAGCATTGGAGTCGGAACGCCGAAGCCTGTGGGCCGAATGCAGGTTGAAAGGTCTTGCAAAGGATACTCCGGAGCGCATCCGAATAGCGGAATTGGACGAATTGCTCGCGAAGCATAAAGCCAAGAAAGGCGCCGCATCTGACCCATCCGGCTCCCAGGCGAAAATTCCATGAACGGGTATGTGAAATTCGAAACGCCCGATGGCGATGTCCTTGCCATCAATGCGGACCGTGTCAGTTTCGTTCGGCGGTACAGGGGAACTGATCAAGCCAGCGCCATTAATTTCGAAAAGGGACATTACATCGTCGTCAAGGGCGACCTCAAAGCAGTAATGGAAGCGCTCGCGGAGGCGTAGTCTGCTGAGTTCGACCCTTTGCCGTCGTTCAGGACCGAAATCGGCCGCTGATGATTGTCGCAGGTCCACCCGGCGGGATATGGCTTTATCCCACTCCGGTGGCCATTTATCTGCTAAAATCGGTAGATTATTGTGACGATCCAGTTTCGTCATGGATGGGCCGGTGCGGAATATATCCCACTGGTTTTGTCGACTAATTACGCCGCGCTCTTTTCGGCAGCTTTGCTGCTGTAGCGATTGTCCGGCTGGGCGAGGCCCAGATGCTCGCGGAAGGTGGCGCCCTCATAATCGGTACGGAACAGACCGCGCGCCTGAAGGATCGGGACCACCTTGTCGACGAACAGGTCGAGCTGCCCGGGAAGCGGCTCGAACACCACGAAACCGTCGGCGGCGCCGTTTTCGAACCATTGCTGCAAGCGATCCGCCACGGTTTCGGGCGAGCCGACGAAGACACCGCGTGGCGTCGCCAGCCGCTCCGCCACTTGCCGCAAGGTCAGATTTTCGGCGCGCACCTGTGCCAATATGCGCAGCGTTCCGCTCTGCTGGCTGTTGAGCCCGATATGTTCGACATCGGGAAAGGGCGCATCCAGATCATATTGGCGGAAATCATGATCGTTGAAGGTCCGCGACAGGAAGCCGAGCCCCGTGTCAATCGATTCCAGCGCCGCCAGCTCGCGATAGCGCGCCTCCGCATCCTCATCCGTTTCCCCGACGATCGGGGCGATGCCCGGCAGGATGAAAAGCTGGTGCGGATCGCGACCGAAGCCTTTGGCCCGCGCTTTCACGTCGGCATAATAGGCCTGACCGGCTTCCTCGTCTTCGGCATGGGTGAAAATGACCTCCGCCCGCTTCGCCGCGAAATTGCGTCCGTCGTCCGATGCGCCCGCCTGGAAGATGACCGGCTGGCCCTGCGGTGTCCGCTTGATGTTGAGCGGACCGCGCACCTGGAAGAATTCGCCCTTATGGTCCAGCCGGTGGAGCCGATCGGGATCGACGAACTGGCCGCTCTTCTTGTCCGCGACATGGGCGTCCTCCTCCCAGCTATCCCACAAGCCCTGGACTACGTCGAGATATTCCCCGGCGATGCGATAGCGCACGGCATGGGGCGGATGTTCGGTCTTGCTGAAATTGGCCGCCGTGTCGCCCAGCCAGGACGTCACGATGTTCCATCCCGCCCGGCCGCCGCTCAGATGGTCGAGCGAGGCGAACTGGCGCGCGACGTTGAACGGCTCGGAGTAGCTGACCGTCAGCGTCCCGACCAGCCCGATGCGCGATGTCGTCGCCGCCAGCGCCGAGAGGATGGTGATGGGCTCGAAGCGATTGAGATAATGCGGGCTGGATTTTTCCGTGATCGACAGGCTGTCCGCGACGAAAAGGAAATCGAACTTGCCGCGTTCGGCCGTCGCGGCCTGCTTCTGATAATAGGCCAGGCTGGTGCTGGCGTTCACGTCGCGGCCGGGATGCCGCCAGTCGTTCCAGGTGCGGCCGACGCCGTGCAGGATGAAGCCGAGCTTGATATGACGCTGTTGGGGCATGATCGATGTCTCGCTGAATGAGTTGCAAAACAGGATTTAAGCGCCGGGATGCGCGCCGACCAATGCGTAATGATCGGTCATTTATGGATTTTGCAAAACCATCGAGCGTGACTCGCGCGCCGGATCGGACGGCAAATGGGCCGGGTAGGACATGGCATCCACGCGCCGCTCCAACTCCGCCAGCAACGTCCAGAGCCACCGCGCATCGTCCGCCGCGCGATGCCGCGCAGGGCAGAGGCGATCGGCATGTTTCTGCGCCGAAAATATATCTTCGCTCGCCACGGCAAGCGCGTCCAAGACGCTCGCGACATGTTCGATCGGACGGGCGCGGACCTCGCCCGCGGCGCCGGCCAGCAGGCGCCACCAATAGCCGTCGATCCTGCTGTCCGCGATGATGCGCCGGCTCCCGATGGCCCGGTTGAGTTCGGCAAATACTTGATGCGGCGGCATTCCCTCCCGTTCGAGCCGCTCGGGGCCGATGCCGTGCAGTTCCAACGCCTCCTGCGTCCAGTCCCATTTGCGCCATTCAGCGATGGGACGGATCAGCCAGGCTCGCGCTCCTTGCGCGTCGGCAATTCCCACTTCGATGGGAAAGGACCGGCCGTGATGCGGCAGGCAGCTCGCTTCGAAATCGATCGTGACATAATCCATCAGCGCCATCTCCACTCTCCGGTTTCCCGGCAGTTTCCGCGCTCCCGATCGGCGCGCGGCGACACCCCTCCCGGTCTATGTACATGGTCTGGCCACCGAATAATTATTGTCTCTACTGTGAGGATTATGAAGGATTGGAATAGGAAGAATGGAAATCGATCCTGAACATGGATTGCTATCGGGTGATCCAATCTTCTCCATGGATGAGCATTGCCAATAATATTCGGATATTCAAAGCATCGCCGCCCAATCGTCATAACCGCGCGGCGCAATCCTCCCTTAGCAATAGTCCGTCGCGGAATTGTCCGGCGACTTGAGAGGTGATGATATGTCCTCAGCAGCAGCAGATATTCTGGACCGTGCCGACGGGATCATCGGCATCCGCCCCCTGCAACCGACCATCGGCGCCGAAATCGACGGCGTCGATCTCAGCAGGCCGCTTTCCCCGGAACAGCGCGACGCCATCCGCGCCGCGCTGTTGCGCTACAAGGTGCTATTCTTCCGCGACCAGCCGCTCACCAACGATCAGCATGCTGCCTTCGCGGGTGCTTTCGGTCCGCTCTATACCCACCCGAGCAACACCGCCGATCCCAAGATCGCGCCGATCCACAAGATCGCCGCAGCCGATGCGGCCAAATATGAAAAGCGCATCCATCGCGACGTGAAGCCGGGCGACGGCTATCACAGCGACACGAGCTGGCGGCTGGTGCCGACCTGGGGCGCGGTGCTGCGCGCCGTCACATTGCCTGAGGTTGGCGGGGACACCATCTGGGTCGACGCCCATCTCGCCTATGAAGGCCTGTCCGACGATGTGAAGGCCCGGCTGGCGGGGCTGCATGTCACCCATGACTTCCGGGAAGCATTGACCGGCGCGGGTCACGACTATCCGATCGTCGCGCATCCTGTCGTGCGCACCCATCGCGAAACCGGCCAGAAAATTCTCTGGGTTAACTATACCCAGCGGCCCCAGATATTGGGCGTGGAGCTTGCCGAGAGCCGCGAATTGCTCGACGAGATCGTCCGCCAGTATAAGCGGCCCGAATATCAGGTGCGCTTCTCCTGGCGTCCCAATTCGGTCGCCTTCTGGGACAATCGCGCTGCGGTCCATTATGCTGTGCGCAACTATGGCGATTTCCCGCGTGTTCTTGAACGCATCCTGATTGCGGACGAGCCGCTCTACGCGAACCTCTGATCCCTGACTGGCCGGTCGCGGAGACGCCATGACTCGCAATCCCTCCTCCCGGCGCAGGGTTCTTCCCTGGATTGCCCTAGCCGCCCTGATCGCGGCGGTGGCGATCGGCCTCGTCTCGTTTCGTCAGCACGGCGGGGCCGATCAGGTTCGGCCGGTCCTGAAGATCGGAGACCAGCGCGGCGGCGCGCAGGCGCTGATGCGCGCGGCCGGGGAACTGGACGATGTGCCCTATCGGATCGAATGGGCGCAGTTTCCGGCCGCCTCTCCCTTGCTGGAGGCGCTGGGGGCAGGGGCGATCGATGTCGGCGGCGTGGGGGGACCGCCCTTTGCCTTTGCCTATGCGGGCGGCGCGAAGATCAAGGCGGTCTTCGCCTATCGCCCTCAGGGCGCGCATGTCGGTCGCGCTTCCGCCATCGTCGTGCCGAAGGACTCTCCGATCCGGTCCCTGGCGCAGCTCAAGGGGCGTCGGCTTGCCACCGTCCGGGGGTCCGTCGGGCAGGATCTGGCGCTTCGCCTGATCGAGAAGGCGGGACTCGCGCCGTCCGATATCCGCTGGACCTATCTCGACAACGGCGCCGCTAAGGCTGCGCTGGAAAGCGGCGCGATCGACGCCTGGTCGACCTGGGGCAGCTATGTCGGCATCGCGGTCATGGAAAATGGCGACCGGGCGCTGGGGGACGCCAGCAGCCTGCCCACCCAGGCCGGTTTCTTCGCGGCATCGGATGCAGCGATCCAGGGTAAGAGGGCAGTGCTGGGCGATTTCCTCGCGCGGCTCAATCGGGCGCGGCGCTGGGCCGCGGCGCATCCCGACGCCTTTGCCCGGACGCTGGCGCGGGAGACGGGCCTGCCCTTCAAGGTCGCCCGCTTTTCCATCTCCGCCTATATCGGCACGGCAGAGCCGATCGACGATGCGCTGGTCCGCGAACAAACCGAAATCTTCGCCCGATACCGCCGCGCCGGCATCATCCCCGCGCTGCCCGACATTCGCGGCGCCTATGATCCCTCCTTCAACGCCACGACCCTGGCCCGGCGGGACTGAACCCCCTTTTACCATTTCGAAGGAATCCCGATGAAAAGCCTGCTGCTCGCGGGTGCCGCCCTGTCCGGCGCCGCCCTTCCGTCCTATGCCTTCGCGCAGGAGCCTGGCGCGGTGCCGCCCGCCGCTGCCGACGATGCGGAGGCGGGATCAGCGATCGTCGTCACCGGTACGCGCCGGGGCGGGGGACGGACGGTGGCCGACAGCCCGGTGCCGATCGACGTCATCAGCCCCCAGGAATTGCAGGCCACCGGCCGCACCGGCCTTAAGGAAGTGCTGGGCAACATCATCCCCTCGCTCACCATGCCGGCGCTGGGCGGCGGCGGCACATCGGCCAGCGTGCGCCCCATTTCCATTCGGGGTCTGTCGGGCGACTATCTGCTGGTGCTGGTCAACGGCAAGCGGCGGCACACGACGGCGCTTATCAATAACCTTTCGCGCATATCGGGCGGCTCGACGCCGGTCGACATCGACCTGATCCCCACCAACGCCGTGGGCCGGATCGAGGTGCTGCGCGACGGCGCCGCCGCCCAATATGGGTCGGACGCGATTTCCGGCGTCATCAACATCCTGCTGGACGACGCGCCGGAGGGCGGTTCCTTCTCCGCCACCGCCGGGCAGCTTTATGAAAAGGGCGGCGCGCTGGTGCAGCAGGGGCTGAGCTATGGCACGCGCATCGGCGGCGATGGGTTCATCCGCCTTGCGGTGGAGGGGAAATATCATGACCGCGCCGACAGTTCGGCCGAACCTGTGCCCTATGTCTATCCCTTGGTGAACGGCGCGCCCGACCCGCGCGAGGCCAATGCCGATCATCTGATCGCGGGCGGTTATGGCCGCTCCAACCGCGACAAGATCGTCAACGGATCGTTGAATGCCGAACTGCCCGTTGGCGCGGCGCTGACCGCCTACAGCTTCTCCACCCTCAGCTACCGCGACATCGACGACAAGCGCGGGGCCATTGTCCCGGCAAAGACCGGCTATGGGGGACAGACCAATGGTCAGGGACAGACGTCCCTGCCGGGCATTTACCCTTCGGGCTTTCAGGCGCGGCGGCGCATCCGGGAATGGGATTGGCAGTCAGCCGTCGGGCTGCGCGGCGATCTGACGGCGGGATGGTCGTTCGATCTTTCCACCAGCTATGGCCGCGACCATGTGAAGCTGGGGGCGGTAGGCACGCTCAATCCCTCGCTCGGCCCTGCCAGCCCGACAAGTTTCTTCATGGGCAAGCAGATACAGGATCTTTGGGTCAACAATCTGGAATTCACCCGCAGCTACGACATCGGCACCGCCCAGCCGCTGGACGTGGCGATCGGGTTCGAGCATCGCTGGGAAAAATTCCGCAACCGCGCCGGGGAACCGGACAGCTATCGCGACGGCGGCTATGTGATCCCCGCCGATGGAACGCCATTCGGCAACGCCTATGGCGGCCGGTCGCCTTCGCCGGGACTGGTGTCCTTCACCGGAACCTCCCCCGCGGACGAGGCGACGCTCAGCCGCAACAATCTGGCCGCCTATGTCGACCTGTCGGCGGACGTGACGCCGGGCTGGTTCGTCGGCGTCGCCGGGCGCTTCGAACATTATGACGACAGCGCGGGCGACACGGTATCGGGCAAATTCTCCACCCGCTATGAATTCGCGCCCGGCCTGGCCCTTCGCGGCGGCGTCAACACCGGCTTCCGCGCACCCTCGCTGGCGCAGGGCGGCTTTTCGACCACGCAGAACACGGCGACGATCATCGGCAATGAGCGGGTCAGCACCACCTCGAAATTCCTGCCGGTCGGCAGCGTCGCCGCCCAAGCGCTGGGCGCCAGTCCGCTCAAGCCCG
Organism: Sphingobium sp. TB-6; assembly: GCF_012927365.1. NCBI lineage: Bacteria > Pseudomonadati > Pseudomonadota > Alphaproteobacteria > Sphingomonadales > Sphingobiaceae > Sphingobium > Sphingobium sp. TB-6. Next base: position 540,292 of record NZ_JABBGL010000001.1, read on the forward strand.
AAAAGTCGCTCAACTACACGGCGGGCCTTTCCTTCGAGCGCGGGCCGTTCCGCCTGACGGTCGACGCCTATCAGATCAAGGTGGACGACCGCATCGTCAAGACCGAATTCCTCGGCACGGCGTCCAATGGCGGGTCGACCATCCGCGCGATCCTGGTCGCCAACGGCATCGATGATGTCGACAGCGCGCAATTCTTCGCCAACGCCATCGACACCCGGACGCGCGGCGTCGATGTCGTGGCCGAATATACGCTGCGCACCGGCGGGCTCGGCAGTTTCCGCCTGAATGCCGCCTACAGCTATAATCGCACGAAGATTACCCAGGTCATCGACACGCCACAGCAACTCGCCGCGCTCAAGGTCACCCTGTTCGGCCGTCAGGCGCAGCGCGATCTGGTCGCCGCGACGCCGCGTACGAAGCTGGTGCTGACGAACGACTGGTCGCTGGGGCCGCTGCATGCACTGGCGCGGTTGACCCGCTTCGGCGGCTATGTGGAATCGAGCAATGTCGCGAGCGGCGACCGTAAATTCGGCGCGAAATGGATTGCGGATCTGGACGTCGGCTATGACATCAGCGATCGGCTGACATTGTCGGTCGGCGCCAATAACCTGTTCGACACCTATCCGGACCGCAACGGCGTAATCGCTTATGACGGTTCGGGCGCGTACGGCAATTTCGCGCCGTTCGGGCTCAGCGGCGGTTTCTATTATGGACGGGTGTCGGCACGTTTCTAGGCCGTAAACTCATAAATGGCGCGCTCGAGGCGCCAAAACGGCGAACATATCGGGCCGAAATGCGCGCGGCGAAGGTTGGACACCTTTGCAAGCGCATTTCGGTTCGAGATGGAAGCCATTTTGGCGTCCTGCGGATTTGACCAAAAAGGCCCATCCCGGCGTCGAGAGGGCTTGAAATATCGACATATTCCTGCGCCCTCTCTCCTTGTGCTGGGCCTTTTTGCCTCAAACCTCGAACGCGACATTAATGAGTTTACGGCCTAGCTTATCGTCCACCCGCCCCCAAGCGCCTTGAACAGATCGACCTGCGCGAAGGCTACCGCGCGGTTCGCCGTCGCCAGATCGCTCTCCGCCGCCGCCAGCGTCCGCTGCGCATCCAGCACCGTCAGGAAGTCGATCTGCCCTTCTCGCTGGCGGGCAAGGCTGATGCGCGCCGCCCGGTCGGCGGCTTCTCGGGCGGCCTTGAGCGTATCGCGGCGCTCCAGCGCATGGGCATAGACCGACAGCGCCGTCTCCGTTTCCTCCAACGCCCGCAGCACCGTGCCGTCGAAGGTCGCGAGCGAGCCGTCTGCATCGGCCCTGGCGGCGGCGATACGGGCGCGATTGGCTTCTTGATTGGGGAAGGCCCAGTTGATGAGCGGCCCCAGCAGCCAGCGGAACGGGCCGCCGCCGAATATATCGCCGCCGCCGATCGCCGTCGTGCCGATCGATCCGCCCAGCGTGATGCGTGGATAGAGGTCCGCCGTCGCCACGCCGATGCGCGCGGTATCGGCAGCGAGCCGCTGCTCGGCGGCGCGCACGTCTGGACGGCGGGCGAGCAGGGCGCGCCCGTCCCCCACCGGAATGGGCTGGCTGAGGCCGGGCGTCGTCTTCTGGTCGCGGATGGTGGCGGGCAGCTCCTGCGGCGTGCGGCCGGTGAGGGTCGCAAGGCGGAAGAGCGCACCATCCCGGTCCGCGATCAGACTGGGGATGATCGCCGCCTGCTGGTCGCGCAGCGCCGTCACCCGGATCACGTCCAGCCGGTCGGATCGGCCCACCTCGAACCGGGCGTTGGTGATGCGGATGCTGTTGTCGAGCAGCGCCACCGTCTGCTGCGCGACCGCGAGGCGTTCGGCCGAGCTGGTCGCGTCGACATAGGCGCGCACCGTGTCCGCCGCCACCGCCACGCGCACCGCGTCGGCATCGCCCGCCGCCGCGCTGAGATCGCCCTTGGCGGCTTCGATGCTGCGCTTGACGCGGCCGAACAGGTCGATCTCATAGGCGACGTTCAGGCCCGCATCGACGGTCCAGTTCTCGCGGTCGGCTCCCGGCAGGGTCTGGGCTGCGGAGGCCCGGCCATAGCTGGGCGAACCGCTCAAACTCGTCTGCGGCAGCTTGTCGGAACGGGCGCCGCGCAACTGGGCGCGGGCCTTTTCGAGCCGGGCGACAGCCACGCGGATGTCGGTATTGGCCTTCAGCGCATCCTGCACCAGCCCGTCCAGCATCGCGTCGTTATAGAGCCGCCACCAATGATCGTCGGCCTCAGCGGCGCTGACCGCCGGGCTGGCGGTGCCGATGAAGGCTCCGGCAGCGGTGGTGGGGGTGGCCGGAGCCTTATAGTCCGGCCCTGCGGCGCAGGCGGTCAAGGCCGATGCGCCCAGCAGAAGGGGGAGGAGGGTCTTTATCATCTTGCCGTTCCTTATTCGGCGGGTTGCAGCGCGGCGGAAGCTTGACCCTTCCCCTTGTGGGAAAGGCGGTCGCCCAATGCGCGGCACACGACATAGAAGGTGGGGGTGAAGAGCAGGCCGAACGCCGTCACGCCGGTCATCCCGAAGAAGACGGCCGTACCCAGCGCCTGCCGTAGTTCGGCGCCCGCACCGCTCGCGATCACCAGAGGCACCGCGCCCAGGATGAAGGCGAAGCTGGTCATCAGGATCGGACGCAAGCGGGTCTGGGCAGCCTGAACGGCGGCGTCGACCGGCGAGAGGCCTTGTTCTTCCTCGGCCTGCTTGGCGAATTCGACCACGAGGATGGCATTCTTCGCCGCCAGCGCGATCAGCACGACAAGGCCGATCTGCGTCAGGATATTGTTGTCCATGCCCCGCAGGTTCACGCCCAGCATGGCCGCGAACAGGCACATCGGCACGATCAGGATGATCGAGAGTGGCAGCGTCAGGCTTTCATATTGCGCCGCCAGCACCAGGAAGACGAAGAAGACCGCCATGGCGAAGACGATGCCTGCGGTATTGCCTGCCATCACCTGCTGATAGGCGACGCCGGTCCATTCCTTGCCATAGCCGTCGGGGAGGGTGGAGTCGGCCAGCTTTTCCATGGTCATCAGCGCCTGGCCGGAACTGGTGCCCGGCGCCGTGTCGCCGTCGATCTCCACTGCGGGGAGCAGATTGTAGCGCACCACGCGATAGGGGCCGGTCTTGTCCTTGAAGGTCGAGACGGAACCGATGGGGACCATCTGCCCGCTGTTCGAACGGGTCTTGAGATTGGCGATATCCGCCACCGTTCCGCGATGGTCGGCATCGGCCTGCGCGGTCACGCGATAGGTGCGGCCGAGCAGGTTGAAGTCGTTGACGAAGGCGGAGCCCAGATAGACCTGCATCGCTTCGAACACGCGTTCCGGCGGCACACCGAGCAGGTCGGCCTTGCGGCGGTCCACATCCGCGTAAACGCGGGGGGTGCCGACGTCGAACAGGGTGTAGACCATGTTGAGGCCGGGCATCTTGTTGGCCTTGGCGATGAAATCCTGCGCGACCTTGTTCAGTTCGGCATAACCATGATCCTCGCGGTCCTGCACCATCAGGCGATAGCCGCCCGCCGAACCGATGCCCTGGATGAGCGGCGGCGGCACGAGCAGGATGCGCGCCTTGTCATAACCGGCGACGGCTTTGTTAGCCTGCTCCATGATCCCGGCATAGGTGGCGCCTTCTTGCCGACGTTCCGCGAAGGTCTTGAACGGGAAGTAGATGGCGGCGCTGTTGGGCGCCTGCGTCTGCGAGGGGCCGTGGAAACCGGCGAACATCACCGCGCCGCGCAGCCCCCTGATGGGCAGGATCTTCGCCGCGACCTCCCGCGTCACCTTGTCGGTGCGTTCCAGCGATGCGCCGGAGGGAAGCTGCACCACGGCAAGGAAATAGCCCTGGTCCTGCGCGGGGATGAAGCCGCCGGGCGTCACCCAGAACAGGGCGATGGTGGCGGCGATCAGGCCCGAATAGGTCAGCAGCATCTTCCTGGGCCGCGCGACGAGGAAGCGGGTGAGGCGGGCATAGCCTGCGCTCAGCCGGTCGAAACCGCGATTGAAGCGGTCGGCGGCCTGCGCCGCGATCCGGCGCCAGCGCGGGGCGTTGTCCAGATCATGCGCGCCATGCTTGGACTTCAGCAACAGCGCCGCCGCAGCCGGAGACAGAGTGAGCGAGAGGATCAGCGAGATGATCGTCGCGGTCGAGATGGTGACGGCGAACTGCTGGTAGAAGGCGCCCGAAATGCCGGTGATGAACAGGGTCGGCACGAACACCGCGCACAGGACGAGGACGATGGCGATAAGGGCGGTGGAGACTTCGTCCATGGAGACGCGGGCGGCCTCCAGCGGGGACATGCCATGCTCGATATTGCGCTCGACATTCTCGACCACGACGATGGCGTCGTCGACGACGATGCCGATGGCCAGCACTAGCCCGAAGAGCGACAGGTTGTTGAGCGAATAGCCAAGGCCCGCCAGGATCGCCGCCGTGCCGATCAGCGAGACCGGGATGGCGATGATCGGGATAACGGCGGCGCGCCAGTTCTGGAGGAAGACCAGAATGACCAGGACGACGAGGATCACCGCTTCGAACAGCGTGTGATAGACGGCGTCGATCGACTGGCTGATGAATTCGGTCGGATTGTAGATGACGCTATATTCCAGCCCCTTGGGGAAGCGCTTGGACAGTTGTTCCATCTCCGCCTTCACCTTCTCCGCCGCGTCGAGCGCGTTGGAGCCGGGGCGCTGCATCGTTGCGATGACGACGGTGGGCTTGTTCGACAGATAGGTGTTGACGCCATAGTCCTGCGCGCCCAGTTCGACGCGGGCGACGTCGCCCACGCGCACCTGGCGGCCATCGGCGTCGGTGCGGATGACGACGTCTGCGAACTGCTGAGGTTCGGTCAGGCGGCCCTGCATCTCGACGCCGAGCTGGAAGGCTTCGCCCCTATCATAAGGCGGCTGGCCGATGGAACCGGCGGACACCTGCACATTCTGGGCGCGCAGAGCCTGGACGATCTCGCCCGCCGTCAGGTTGAGCGCCGCGGCGCGGTCGGGATCGATCCAGATGCGCATCGCATAGTCGCGCGAGCCGAAAAGCTGCACGTCGCCCACGCCGTCGAGACGGGCGAGCCGGTCGCGGACCTGGGTGAGGGCATAGTTGGAGATATAGTTGCGGTCGAACGTGCCGTCGGGCGACTGGAGGTTGACGACCATCAGGAATTCCGGGGTCGTCTTGCGCGTGACGACGCCCAGGCGCTGCACCTCTTCGGGCAGGCGCGGAATGGCCACGGCGACGCGGTTCTGAACGAGCACCTGTGCGGCATCGAGATCGGTGCCGACCTTGAAGGTGACGGTGATCGTAACCTTGCCGTCGCCGGTCGACTGGCTGCTTTGATAGAGCATGTCGTCGACGCCGTTGATTTCCTGCTCGATCGGTGCGGCGACGGTGGACGCGACGGTTTCGGCCGAGGCGCCGGGATATTGGGCGGAGACCGTGACCGTGGGCGGCACGATGTCGGGATATTGCGAGACGGGCAGACCGACGAAGGCGATCGCGCCGACCACGGTGATGATCACCGCGATCACGGCGGCAAAGATCGGCCGGTCGATGAAGAAACGGGAGAGGCGCATCGGACGAATTCCTCGATGGCGTGAAAAGGGGTACGCGATCCGGTGGGGAGTGCCGGATCGCAGGATAATTCTCCGTGCTGTCCCAAGGGGTTGGGTCAGCGAGCGAAGGTCGCCTGCGCCGCCGTCGGCGCCGCCGCATCCGTCGGCTTGACCGGCGCCGGGCTCGCCTCGATCGCCGCTGGCCGCGTAGCGACCTTGGCGCCGGGCATGGCGGCCTGGATGTTCGACACGATCACCCGGTCGCCGGGCGCCAGCCCCGCGCGGATGATGCGCAGCCCGTCCACCACCGGCCCCAGTTCGACTGGCTTTGCTGTAACGCTGTCGTCCTTTCCGACCACCAGCACGGTTTTGCGCGCCTGATCGGACTGGATGGCCTCATCCGGAACCAGCAGGGCATTGACCTTGCCGCCATTGGCGAGGCGCATGTTTCCGAACAATCCCGGCGTCAGGAACATCTCCGGATTGTCGAACACAGCGCGCACCCGGATCGTGCCCGAACGCGGGTCGAGCCCGTTATCGGTGAAGTCCAGACGACCCTTGTGCTGGTAATCCGCTTCGTCCTGCAACCGAACCTCGACTGCCCCGCCATTGCCCTTGTCGCGCTGCGATTTCAGGTACAGCGCTTCGGACGCGTCGAAGTTGAAATAAATGGGGTCGAGCTTGTTGACCGTGGTCAGCAGCGTCGCGCCCGCACCCTCGCCTGCGGAGACGAGATTGCCGATATCGACGCGACGGTCGGAAACGCGGCCCGAAATCGGTGCGCGGACTTGCGTGAACTCCATGTCGAGCGCGCGCTGCCTCTCGCGGGCCTGCGCCCCCGCCAGGGCTGCCTGAGCGGCCTGCAGGCGGGACCGGAGCGAGTCTACCTCGCTCGCGGAAACGGCTTCATCGCCGGTCAGGCGCTGGACGCGGCTATAATCGTTCTGCGCGAGCAATAATGCGCTGCGGGCGCTGGCGGTACTGGCGCGGGCTTCGGCCAGGGCCGCCAGGAAGGGCCGCTGGTCGATGGTAAAGAGCAACTGCCCCTGCCGCACATAATCGCCGTCCCTGAAGTGGATCGCGGTCACCGAACCCGACACGCGGGGACGGATTTCGACCGTCTGGCTGGGGGCGAAGCGGCCGACATATTCGTCCCACTGCGTCACCGTGCGGGTCAGCGGGACGGAGACGCCCACGGTGACCAGCGGGGTGGCGGCGGCTTGCGCTTCGGGCCTGTCGACGATCTTCCAGGTCACGCCGCCGACGATGGCCAGCGCGATCACGCCCAGCGAAACATGGCGCTTGCGCCAGCGGGCGAGGGGCGTGGCCGACCGGGTGTCGACGTCGATGGGTGTATGCATGTTCATGAGTGTCAGCTCCGGGAACCTTGAAAGCGCCTTTGCGCGCTGATGCTGGCCAGCAGCGTTTCAAGCTGGCCTTCATTGAAACCGGCCTGGAGGAAGGCCTTCAGGAAGGAGGGACGGACGGTGTATCCGCGATGCCAGGCGTCGACCGCCAGGCGGCGCAGGCTTTCCAGCCGCTTGTTGGCGAGGCGCGGATTGGCGCGCTCCCCGAATATCCAGCTTTTCAGCCGGTCCCAGCGGTCCGGCGCGCGCAAGGACGACAGTCCGTCCCGGCGCGCCAACTGGATGATCTGCCATTCGATGGGCGCGAAGCTGGAGCTTGCTGCCCTTGTGGCGCCAATCGCCCCGCCATCTTCGGCAAGCGTGGCAAGTTGCAGAAATGCCATGGCTATTCCCCTGTCAACGATGCACAGCCGGGGGTTCGGGCCGACATGATGCCGTCCGCCGCGAGCCATCCCGGCCGAACGTGAAAAAACCTCTCCGCCGCGCAACCCATGGCCGCGCGTCAAGCGATAGGATGATGGTCAGGTCGCGGCGCCCTGTTGGGCTGGCCGCTTCAGGTCGTCAGTGACGACAGAGTTTAAGAAATGTCCGCATCATATGACCCCTTTTGGATAGCAGGTCTATTCAATACTGATTGGTATATAATGCGGTGCAGCAGTGGGGTCAAGAATCTTTTTGTACCGATTGGTAATTTTTTGGTATTTAATACAGGAAATGTCTGATTTCCGTCACTTGCCTGGCCAGACGGCCAGCGTGGTCTCCACCAGTTGCTCCAGCCGTTCCCGCGGCATTCCGGCGCTCGCATGCACGGCCATGCCCTGCATCACCGTCGTCAGATAGGTGGCCAGCGCCTGCGGCTCGATCGTGTCGGGGAAGTCGCCCTCATCCCGCGCGCGTTCCATCCGCGCCAGGAGCGCCGCGTCCGAAGAGGCGCGGCGGGCGATGACATCGTCGCGGATCGAATCCGCATGGGTGGTGCAGGCCACGGCGCTGATGACGCCCAGGCAGCCATGGGGATCGGTCGTGCCGGTCTGGATCGCCAGCGAACCGCGCAGCAGCCGTTCGGCCACGCCCTTCGCCGTCGGCGCGTCCAGCGCGGATTTCATGTAGCAAAGCTTGTCGCGCTCATAGAGGTCGAGCGCCTTGCGGAACAGCGATTCCTTGTTGCCGAAACAGGCATAGAGGCTGGGCTTGGTGATTCCCATCGCCTCGGTCAGCTCGGCCATGGACGCACCCTCATAGCCACGCCGCCAGAAGACGGTGAGCGCGGCGCTGAGCGCTTCTTCGGGATCGAACTCTCGCGGGCGTCCCCTTGCTGTCTGCGTCTGTGTTTCCATACCGAGCGGTATATAGTGAAGCTTGCGCCCAGCGTCCAGAGCCGGGTTACATGGGGCATCACTTTATCCTATCAGCCGGGAAAAGAGAGCGAAGCGCATGCAGACCCGTCTTCTTCAATATTTCCTGGCCCTGGAGAGGGAAGGGCATTTCGCGCGGGCGGCGGCGGCGTGCCATGTGTCGCAGCCGACGCTGTCGGCGGGCATCTCCGCGCTGGAGGCGCAGCTTGGCAAGCGGTTGATCCTGCGTAACCGCCGCTATGCCGGGCTTACCGAGGAGGGGCTGGCGATCCTGCCCTGGGCGCAGCAACTGGTCGCGGCGGCGGACAATCTGATGCAGGCGGCGGCGGTCGCCAAGGGGCCGTTGCAGGGCGAATTGCGACTGGGGGCGATCCCGGCGGCGATGCCGGCCGTCGGCCCGCTGGTCGGGGCGCTGCTGGAGCGGCATCCGGGGCTGAACATATCCGTACGGGCGCTGACGTCGCGCCAGATCGAGCGGGAATTGACCGCATTCGAACTGGATGCGGGCCTCACTTATCTGGATTTCGAGCCGCCGTCGCACATGCTCGCGGTGCCGCTTTATGTCGAGCGTTACATGCTGGCGGCGGCGCAGGGCGTGCTGGATGAAAAGCGGGTGTTGGACTGGGAGGATGTGGCTGGATTGCCGCTGTGCCTGCTGCATCAGGGGATGCAGAACCGGCGGATATTGGATGCGCGGCTGGGGGAGCGCGGGCTGGCGTTGCGGCCGGTGGTGACGGCGGACAGCTATGTCGCGCTGTTTGCATTGGTGCGCCAGGGGCGGCTCTGTTCGATCGTGCCGGATAGCCATGCGATGCTGCTGGACGGGCTGGATTGGGTGCGGACCTTCGCGCTGCCCGATGCGGAGGAAGGGAGCCGGATCGGCGTGATCGTCTCCGATCGGGCGCCGCTGGGCCCGCTGGCGCAGGCGGTGTTGACCGTGGCGCGGGATATTTCAGGACGGAGCGAGGGGTAAATCCCCAATCATTCTCCCTCCCGCTCGCCAAGCACGATAGCATCGATTCGGCGGAGCATGGTGGTAAAGGCGTCGATTTCTTCCGCGCTGAAATGGGAGAAGACTCCGCTTTCCAGTTCCAGCGCCTTGGGGGCGATGGCTGCGTGAAGCCGCTGCCCCTCCGCCGTGAGTGCCAACAGATGGGATCGGCGGTCCTCCGGATTGGGCAGCCGATGGAGCAGGTCTCGCTCCGTCAGGGCGATGGCGGCGCGGCTGACCGTCACCTTGTCCATGCGGCTTTGGGCGCAAATCTGTTGCTGGGTGATGCTGCCCCTTTCCGCAACCCAGGCGATGACGCGCCATTCGGCTATGGTGATGCCGAACAGCGTTTCATAGCTTTGCGCGATCGTGTCGCTTAGCAGCGCCGCCGTGAAGGAGAGGCGGTAGGGAAGGAATTGGTCGAGGCGCAGCGTCTTGGCGGTCATGCCCAAATGGTAACATTTGATACTTCATCGGCAAAGCGCTATGATGGTAACAATTGATACCATTGGAGTCGTGAAGGATGGAGGAGCACGGGCGTCCCGACGCAGCCATGATGGCGGGCTTCGGCAATCATTTCGCGACGGAGGCGGTGGCGGGCGCGCTGCCGGTCGGCCGCAATTCGCCGCAACATGCGCCCTATGGGCTTTACGCCGAACAATTGTCCGGCACCGCCTTCACCGCGCCGCGCGGCGAGAATCGGCGGAGCTGGCTCTATCGCCTGCGCCCGGCGGCCAATCATCCGCCCTATCGCCCTTATGAATATGAGAGCCTGTTGCGCAGCGGGCCGTTTGATGAAGTCCCGCCGACGCCCAACCGCCTGCGCTGGGATCCGCTGCCGCTGCCCGAGCGGCCATTGGATTTCATTGACGGGCTGACCAGCTATTGCGGCGCGGGCGATGCAGCGGGTGGCGAAGGCCTGGCCGTCCATCTCTATGTCGCGAACCGCTCGATGGAAAAGCGGGCCTTTTATAATGCCGATGGCGAGATGCTGATCGTGCCGCAGCAGGGCACGCTGCGCATCGTCACCGAAATGGGCGTGATGGATGTCGCGCCGGAACAGATCGCGCTCATTCCACGTGGCCTGCGTTTCCGGGTGGACCTGCCCGATGGCGCGGCGCGGGGCTATGTCTGCGAAAATTACGGCGCCTTGTTCCGCCTGCCTGAACTCGGACCGATCGGCGCCAATGGGCTCGGCAATGCCCGCGATTTCGAAACGCCCGTCGCCTGGTATGAGGATGACGATACGCCCCATGAGATCGTCCAGAAATTCGCCGGACGGCTATGGGTGACGACGCAGGACCATTCGCCCTTCGACGTGGTGGCATGGCATGGCAATCTGGCGCCGTGCCGCTATGATCTGCGGCGGTTCAACACGATGAACACGGTCAGTTACGACCATCCCGATCCGTCGATCTTCACCGTGCTGACATCCCCCAGCGACCGGGCGGGCACGGCTAATTGCGACTTCGTGATCTTTCCGCCGCGCTGGATGGTGGCGGAGGATACATTCCGCCCGCCATGGTTTCACCGCAATGTGATGAGCGAGTTCATGGGACTGATCCACGGCGTCTATGATGCCAAGGCGGGCGGGTTTGCGCCGGGTGGCGCTTCGCTGCACAATTGCATGGCGGGACATGGGCCGGACCGGGCGAGCTATGAGGGCGCGGTGGCCGCCGAGTTGAGGCCGCATCGGATCAGCGACACCATGGCCTTCATGTTCGAAAGCCGCTTCGCTTTCCATCCGACCCGCTTCGCGATGGAAACGCCGCTTTGCCAGTTGGACTATGATGATTGCTGGTCGGGCTTCACAAAGGCGCAACTGCCGCAAGGGGCCGGTTCAAGAGACGAGGAGGGGGCATGAGTTTTCCGCAGATCGACGAAACCCATGATCCGGCCCGGTCGAGCTGGGTGGAAGGGGCCGATGGGCATCCCGATTTTCCCGTGCAGAACCTGCCCTACGGGATTTTCTCGCCGCCCGGCGGGGATGCGCGGGCCGGCGTGGCGATCGGGGATCGGATATTCGATCTGCGCGCCGCTGCGGAGGCCGGATTGCTGCCCGCTGGTGCGGTGTCCGCATTGGGCGGAACGACGCTGAACGCGCTGATGGCGCTCCCGGTGGCTGACCGTGTGGCGCTGCGCCGCTGGTTGAGTGCGCTGTTCAGCGATGCGGGGCAGCGGGACGCGGTTGAACCCCTGTTGCACCGGACGGCGGATTGTGCGCTGCATCTGCCCGCCGCGATTGGCGATTATACCGATTTCTACGTCGGCATTCACCATGCGACCAATATCGGCAAGCTGTTCCGGCCCGACAATCCATTACTGCCCAATTATAAATATGTGCCGATCGGCTATCATGGACGGGCGTCCTCGATCCGTCCTTCAGGGGTGCCGGTGGTGCGGCCGCAGGGTCAGCGCAAGGCGCCCGATGCTGATGTGCCCATTGTGGGGCCAAGCCAAAGGCTGGATTATGAGCTGGAGCTGGGCATCTGGATTGGCGCGGGCAATGCGCTGGCCGAACGCGTGCCGATTGCCGAAGCGGCGGATCATATTGCGGGCTTCTGCCTGCTCAACGACTGGTCGGCGCGGGACTTTCAGGCGTGGGAATATGTGCCTTTGGGACCGTTTCTCGCCAAGAATTTCCAGTCGACCATCTCGCCCTGGGTGGTGACGGCGGAGGCCATGGCGCCCTTCCGCATCGCCCAGCCAGAGCGGCCTGAGGGCGATCCGCAACCCTTGCCCTATTTGTGGGATGAGGGGGATCAGGCCCATGGCGCGCTGGCTATCGAACTGGAGGTCCATCTGTCGAGTGCGCGCATGCGAGCGCAGGGGCTGGCGCCGATGCGGCTTTCCCGCGGGCCAGCTTCGTCCATGTACTGGACCGCGCAGCAGATCGTCACCCATCATGCCTCCAATGGCTGCAACCTCAATCCCGGCGATCTGCTGGGGACGGGCACGCTCTCCGGACCGACGCCGGACAGCTATGGCAGTCTCATGGAACTGACCGAGGGCGGCAAGACGAAGATCGTCCTGCCGACCGGCGAGGAACGGGCCTTTCTGGAGGATGGCGACGAACTGGCACTCAAGGCGGTGGCGCGGGCGGACGGCTATGTGTCCATCGGCTTCGGGGAATGCCGGGCCGTGATCGAGCCGGCCCGATGAGCGCGCTGACACTCCATGGCTATTGGCGGTCGAGCGCCGCCTATCGCGTGCGGATCGCGCTGAACCTGAAGGGCGTGGCCTATGAACAGGTGACGCATGATCTGCGCACCGGCGCGCAACGCGAGGCGGGCTATCGTGCCTTGGCGCCGCAAGGGTTGGTTCCGGCAGTGGAGACGGACGATTTTGCGCTTACGCAAAGCCCGGCGATCTTGGAGTGGATCGAGGAACGCTGGCCGCAACCGCCACTGTTGCCGCCGGATGCGGAAGGGCGGGCGATTGCACGCTCGATGGCCGCGCTGATCGGCTGCGACATCCATCCGCTCAACAATCTGCGCGTGTTGCAGGCGCTGAAAGGTGATTTCGGCGCGGATCAGGCTGCGCTGGACAAATGGATAGCTCGCTGGATCGAGGATGGTTTCGCCGCGCTGGAAATATTGGTGGCGCGGCATGGCCGGGGCTTTGCCTTTGGCGACCGCCCGGGGCTGGCGGACTGCTATCTGGTGCCGCAGCTTTATTCGGCGGAGCGGTTCAAGGTCGATCTCTCGCCCTTTCCCGCGCTGGTCGCGGCGGGGGAAAAAGCGCGGGCGCTGGATGCCTTTACGGCGGCGCATCCTTCCGTCCAGCCCGATGCCGACCAGCAATGAGCGACGAAGCGCGGCTGACGGCGACCGGCGGGCACCTCCTTGGCGTCGCTCGATAGCATCGCGGACAGGAAGCCCACCAGCCGATGTGACCAAGAAGATAGTCAGCGAGCCTTGTCTTCCTTTGGCTGGCTATCCTTCCCGCCCGTAGTTCTCGCCTCTTTGCGCAGCGCCGTCATCGAAAGCGCGGCAAGACGGTTGGCCTCTTCCTCCGACACGCCGACCATACGCAACGGCAAAGCGGATGCGCGATGGGCTGCTTTGTGTGTGATCTGTCCTTCGAGCGTCGCCTTCACGATCGCGATGGTGACGGCGTGGATCGCCGTGATCGCGAACTCGACGTCGTCTACGCGGAACATTCCGGAATCGACACCCATCTGAACGCCGACGCGAGCATGATCGCGCAGCAAACGGTCGAGCATCTGCAACGATGGTTCGAGCTGAATGATGAATGCGGCCCAGGCGCGGTCACGTTCTGCCTGTTCGATAAGGCGCCGGATTGCGAAACATGTCGATATTGCCGCATTCGGCTGTTTCCGAGTGACCTGTTCGAGGGCCGCTCCGAATTCTTCGACGACCGTCGAAAAGACCGCCTGCGCAAGCTCTTCCTTCGAGGTGAAATGGTTGTAGAAAGATCCGACTCCGACATCCGCTTCCTCGACGATTTCCGCAATGGTCGAGCTTTCAAGACCCTTTGTGCGCATGACGCGATATGCGGCGTCGATGAGTTTGCGCCTCGCCGTCAGCTTCCTGCCACCCTTCGCTCGGCGTGGTTCGTTCGTCGGCTCTGCGGACACTGCTGCAATCGGTTTTGCCTTGGCCATACGCCCCCTCGGTTCCGTGTTCCGATGTTCCCTAGCAAGATCGGAATGAAGGTTCAATCAGAACACGACACGAAGAGGGCGGCTGGCTCTGGACAAAATGCGATCGAGGTAATACTGAGGATTAATTCAGAAATATGGAGACGGATATGCGGTTGGTGCGGTATGGAGAGCCGGGACGAGAGAAGGCCGGCATTGTTGACGGCGAAGGCAATCTTCGCGCTATCTCGCCCTTGGTCACCGACTGGACCGTCGAGCATCTGTCGGACGAATGGCAGCATATTCTCGCTGCCCTCGACCCGGCAAAGCTGCCCAAAGTGGACGGAGACATTCGAATTGCCGCACCGATATCCGGAATATCCCAGCTTCTGGGTATAGGACTCAACTACCGGGATCATGCAGCCGAGGCAAATATGGCCATTCCCGATTTCCCGATGCTGTTCCAAAAGGCTCTAGGCTCCATATCGGGTCCATATGATGACATTCTTCTGGGCCAAGGGGCCGAAGCGCTAGACTGGGAAGCGGAACTTGCCGTAGTCGTACGGAAGCGTGGCCGTCACATCGCCCTCGAAGACGCCTACGATTATATTGGCGGGTACATGGTGGCCGCCGACATCTCCGAAAGGGATTGGCAGTTCAGTCATGGTGGGCTGCACAATAAAGGGAAGAGCTACGACAGCTTTACCCCCCTTGGACCATGGCTGGTGACGCCGCAAGATGTAGTCGATCCGCAGTCGCTTCACATCTGGCTTACGGTCAATCAGGACATTCGCCAGGATGCCTCGACGAGCGAGATGATCTTCAGCGTCGCTGAATGCATCGCACATATAAGCAAGTTCCAGACCTTGCTTCCTGGCGACGTTATCCTCACCGGAACGCCGGCGGGTGTGGGCTTTGGCATGGATCCGCGCATGTATCTTCGGCCCGGGGACATAGTTGCGTTAGGCGTGGACGATCTTGGAAAGCAGAAACATCGAGTCGTGCCGGAGGGCTGACCGATCCCGGAAACCCGCTGCGCATGCGGGGTCTCGTCGGGTTCGGGCTGCACACCGATCCGACGGGGCAAATCGTTTCAAACCTATGCTGACCCCGAGGGGCAGAGAGGAATGCAGAAATGGAACCAGTTATCGTCGGATGGGGTCATGCCAAGTTCGGAAAGCATGACGCGCTCAGCCTCGAGCAGCTGATCCGGTCTGCCGCAAGCGAGGCGCTCGCCTCCGCCGGGATCGGTGCGGGGCGGCGGGCTACGCCCGATGGAGAATGATGATGGAACATCGAGCCAATCCCCGGTTTCGCAATGTGAGAGTGCTGGCAACCCTCGGTCCGGCGAGCGCGACTCCGGAAATAATTACGGAACTGTTCGAAGCGGGTGCGGACGCATTCCGGATCAATATGAGCCATGGTACGCAAGAGGATAAAGTCGCGATCGTTGCGGCGATCCGAGGCATTGAGAAGACGCACGGGCGTGCGACGACGATCCTGTTCGACCTTCAGGGCCCCAAATTGCGGATCGGCAATTTCCAGGATGGCGCGATCCTCCTCGAAAAAGGTGCCAAGTTCGTCCTCGACAGTGACCCGGCATCGGGGAACGAAACGCGGGTGCACCTACCCCATCGCGAGATACTTCAGGCGCTTGTTCCTGGTGCGCGGCTCCTCCTGGATGATGGAAAGCTGGCCCTTCGGGTAGAGGCCTGCGATGCGACGCGCGCCGACACCGTCGTGGAAACCGGCGGCCGCCTTTCCAACTGCAAAGGTCTCAACGTTCCTGACGTCGTCATTCCTATGACGGCTCTTACGGACAAAGACCGTCGCGATCTGGAATTCGCATGCGAACAGGGGGCCGACTGGATCGCGCTTTCCTTCGTGCAGCGGCCCGAGGATATCGCCGAAGCGAGAAAGCTCATTGCGGGCCGGGCTTCCCTCATGGCGAAAATCGAAAAGCCGGCGGCCGTCGAGCGCGCCGAAGAGATATTGGAGCTCTCCGACGCCGTCATGGTGGCGCGGGGCGATCTAGGGGTCGAAGTGCCGCCCCACCTTGTTCCCGGCATGCAGAAAAAGATCGTCGAAACGGCACGCATATTGGGACGACCGGTGGTCGTCGCGACGCAGATGCTCGAATCGATGATCGTTGCACCCACGCCCACGCGGGCGGAAGTCTCGGACGTGGCCACCGCAATCTACGACGGCGCTGACGTTGTCATGCTGTCGGCCGAGTCGGCGGCTGGGCAATGGCCGCGCGAGGCCGTCGGAATGATGGATAGCATCGCCCAGGCCGTCGAGCGCGACCATGGCTATGCCGGAAGGCTTCACTTTATCCGGACCCTGCCCAATGCGACCACCGCGGACGCGCTCGCCGCGGGTGCATCGCAGATCGCCGGCACCGTCAATGCCTCGCTCATCGTATGTTTCACCCTTTCCGGTTCGACAGCTCGGCGCATTTCTCGGGAGCGGCCGCCAGTACCCTTGCTGGTCCTCACCCCCAAGAGAGATACGGCCCGCCGGGCGGGGTTGTTGTGGGGCGTTCATGCCGTCCAGACGAACGACGTCGAAAATTTCGAAAGCATGATCGCCAAGGCCAAACGCATGGCTTTGCGCTGCGGGATGGCGAAGGGGGGCGACCGTATCGTGATCGTGGCCGGGGTTCCGTTCGGCATTCCCGGTTCCACGAACATGCTTCACGTGGCATTGCTGAACGGAAACGAACTGGACGACCGCGGGGATGGGCCGGCGAGCTAGCGTCGGCCTGTCGATCCGCGGACTACGAGTTGGGCGGCGCTGGTCGACTGGTGATCGGCCTGTAAGGCTTGTTCCGAACCCTCCCGCAGCGTGTCCAGAAACCAAAGTCCGCAACTGGTTGCGAGGGATTGTACGGGCAACTGCACGGTGGTCAGACCCGGACCCCACCAAGAATACCATTCAGGATCGCCGAAACCCACGAATGACATCTCGCCGGGGATGTCTATGTTGCGCGACCGAATGGCCCGAAGCACGCCGTGCGTAACATGAACGGAAGCTGAGAGTATCGCTGAGGTACGGGGCGAAGCGTTCAAGATCTGTTCGAAAGCCTGCTCGCCTGCCTCTGCGTTCGACGGACCCAGATATACGCTCAGCAGCTCCGCGTCCGCCCGATGCGCCGCATAAGCGCGCCTAACCCCGCGCAGTCGGTCCATTGATGTCGATCGCCGGTCGGACACGCCTATGTAGGCGATTCGCCGGTGCCCCAGCCTGAGAAGATGATCTGCCGCGTCGTAAAGCGCCGCTTCGTCATCGATCCCGAACCACGCGCCGCCCACGCCGGGCAGTTTCCGCAACATCTGGACATGAGGAGCCCGTTTCAGCAGCGCCACGCTATCGCGTCGCGGGGCGGCGGTAGGTACGATGATCGTACCTGCGACTCGAGCGCCCACCAGATCGCGAAGATGGCGATATTCGGTTTCGCGATTGTCGCTGGTGATCGAAAGCGCGACATGGAACCCGTTACGATCGCAACATTCGGAGAGAGTTTGGGCGATTGAGGCGTAGAAGTCGTTACGGATGTCCGGAAGAACCAAGCCGATGAAGTTGCTCGATCCGCCGCGCATCATCCGTGCCGGCAGGTTGCCGACATAGCCCATCTGGTCGCAGGCCTTGCGTACTCGCGCTTTCGTTTCCGCACTGATTCTGGGGTCGTCCGCAAGCGCGCGTCCGATCGTCGAGATCGACAGTCCGAGCATCGCTGCAATTTCCTTCGCGCCCACCATGCCCGGTTCCTTCCCCATGTTCCTCGGATCCGAAGACTGCCTTCGTTCGGTCTATATTTGATTGACACTTCACTCAGAAACTTGGCATAGACATCGAGCTATCGATAGCGCAAATTTTTGGAGAGAAGACGTGCCTGCAAAGTCCGATAGCCGGCCTACGGTTGTGCTGACCGATCACCCGTGGCCCGACGTGGCGATCGAAACCGAGATTTTCGCCCAAGCGAACATCGATCTCGTCGCCGGGCCGGTCACAGCTCCGGCGCCGGAAGAGGTCGAGCGCATGATCGCTGATGCCAATCCCCAGGCAATCATGACTTGCTGGGCGCAGGTGTCGGCTCAGGCCATCAGCAATCCCACACGGCTCACTATCGTGACGAGGCTCGGTATTGGGCTCGACAACATCGCAGTTCAGGCCGCAACGGATCGCGGGGCGTGGGTCTCGAATGTTCCGGACTATTGCGTGGGCGAAGTGTCCGACCATGCGATCGCCCTGCTCCTGGCATATTCGCGGGGGATCTCGGTTTTCGATCGCGCGACGAAAGCGGGCGAATGGTCGCCGGACAAGGCGGATCTGCGTCGCACCGCCGATCTGATCGTCGGGCTCATCGGCTATGGCAGGATCGCCCGCGAAACTGCTCGCAAGCTGGCGTCGTTCGGTTGCACCGTGCTGGGGCAATCGCGCAGTTTCCAGGGAGACGAGTTCGCTCAGGCCGCGACGCACGAGCGTATTCAGGCCGAGTGCGACGCGATCGTCATTCACGCGCCTTTGACGGCCGAAACGCATCACCTTGTCGATCGGGATTTCCTGAAGGCCTGTCGGCGGACGCCGCTTATTATCAATGTCAGTCGGGGCAGCCTGGTCGATAACGACGCTCTTCTGGCCGCTCTGGCGGAGGGCTGGATTTCGGAGGCGGCATTGGACGTCATCGAAGGAGAGCCGTCGCCCCCGTCGGAACTGCTCAAGGATCCTCGCATCATCGCGACGCCCCATGTCGCGTTCTCGTCGACGGCATCGCTCGTCGAGTTGCGCAGACGGGCCTGCGAGGATGTCGTTCGCGCCCTGCAAGGCGAGAAGCCAGCTCATCCCTGCAATGAACCGGGGACGGCCCTCGAAGGGGGTGTGGCAAGCGATATTCGTGTTATCGACGAGGGATATGGCCCCATCGTCATCAAACATGCGCTCTCGAAGCTGCGTGTCAAAGCGGATTGGTTCTCAGATCCGAACCGGTCGAATACGGAAGTCGCCGCCCTCGAAGCGGCCGCCGAGCTGATGGGAGCTGCCGCCGTTCCGAAGATCCTCTGGAGCGATGCCGAGCATAACAGCTTCGCGATGGAATTCGTAGGCCCGCCCTTCACGAACTGGAAAGGGGAGTTGCTCTCAGGAAACGTCTGTCCCGCCGTTGCCGCCCAGGCCGGTCGCATCCTTGCGCGGATGCATAGGAACTCTGCCGGTCGCGACGATATTCGCGGCAGGTTTGACGATGTCACGAATTTCGAAGAACTTCGGATCGAGCCCTTCTTCGCGCGCACCGCCGCAAGTTGCCCCGAAATCGCCGACGACATAGTTTCGGCCGCAGAGGGCATGCGCAAGCGTCGCGAAGCGCTGGTGCATGGCGACTATAGCCCTAAGAATCTGCTAACCGACGGCCAGGATATCGTAGTCCTGGATTGGGAGGTGGCCCATTGGGGCGATCCCCGCTTCGATATCGCCTTTTGCCTTTCGCACCTGATTTTGAAGGCGCACCGCCAGGGCGCCGACCACGACGCGTTCATCGAGGCAGCCAGTGCGTTCGCCGATGCCTATCGATCCGAAAATCCGGGACCGTGGGACCGCGATCTCGTCACTCTCGTGGGTTGCCTCATGACCACTCGCCTCTTCGGTCCGTCTCCGATCGACTATCTCGATCAGATCGACGTCCTCGCGACGGCTATGCTGGCGAAGGAACTGGTGCGGGGAAATGCGAACGCCCGCTCTCTCCCCTTCTTTGCAAATCTGGAGAATGTTGATGCCTGATTCTTCCCGCCTCATCGAACAGGTGGTCGCCCGTCAGATACTCGATTCGCGTGGTCGTCCAACTATCGAAGCCGATGTCATTCTGAGCGACGGCACGGTCGGACGGGCGTGCGCACCGTCGGGCGCGTCAACAGGCCGCCACGAAGCGGTAGAATTGCGCGACGGCGATCCTCTCCAGTTCGCCGGGCTCGGCGTCGCGAAGGCGGTAACGAATGTCGCCAACGAGATCGCTCCGGCCCTCAAGGGTTTCGCCGTGAACGACCAGGCCGGCATCGACGCCACGATGACCGATCTTGACGGAACATCGAATTTCAGCCGCTTGGGCGGCAATGCCGTACTGGCCACATCGCTCGCCATATGTCGAGCGGGCGCCATCGCCGCCGGCCGACCGCTTCATCTCTACATCAACGACCTGCTCGGCGATCGCCCGCTGTCGATGCCCATACCGATGACGAATATCCTTAGCGGTGGCGCGCACGCGGGCCGCGGCATGGATATCCAGGACTTCCTCGCGATCCCCATCGGCGCGAACAACTATGCGCAAGCACTGACGATGGTCAACGAGGTGCGCGCGACCGCGGCACAACTCTCCGCCCGTCATGGCCTGCCGGTTCTTCTCGCCGACGAGGGCGGCTTGAGCCCGGGCCTGGAAACGGCCGAGAAAGCTCTCGACCTCATGGTCGAATCCTTCAAGGCGGCTGGATATGAACCGGGCGTTGATATCGCCATCGCACTCGATGTAGCATCGAGCGAACTGTGTCAGGAAGGTCTATACAATCTCGCCCGCCAGGGTGAAACTTATTCCGGTGTCCAGATGGTCGACTATATCGTCAAGCTCGCCCACAACTATCCGATCGTTTCGATCGAAGATCCGCTCGATCAGGACGACTGGATCCACTGGGCGCAGATCACCTCGAAACTGGGTAACATCCAACTGCTGGGTGACGATCTTTTCGCCACCAATCCTGAACGGATCACGCGCGGCGCTGTCGAAAACGTCGCCAATGCGGCCCTCATCAAGGTCAATCAGAACGGCACGCTGAGCGGGACTTTCGCGGCGATGCGGGCAGCGTGGGCCGCTGGCTATTCCACGATCGTCTCTGCCCGCTCGGGCGAGACCGACGATGCCTTCATTTCCGATCTGGCCGTGGGATCGGGAGCCGGTCAGATCAAGATCGGGTCCACCCGCAACTCCGAGCGCCTTTCGAAATATAATCAGCTGCTTCGCATCGAAGCGGCAGCGGAGCTACCGTTTGCAGGACGTGAGACCTTGGCCGGCATCCGGCCCAAGGTCGCGGCCTAATAAGGACAAGGAAAGCATCATGACCAATTATGCATTGTCGGTGGTCGAGAGCGGCGGTCGGCCGGTGGTTGCGCTGGAGACCGGCGGCGCATTCTACGATCTGTCCAAAGCGGCGCCCGACCTTCAGGTCGACGCATCTGGCGGCATTCTGTCATTGCTCCAGAACTGGGACAGGTCGACCACCATCCTCGATGACATAGCAGCTTCGCTGGCGGGTTGCGATCAGGCTGCCTTGCCCAAACCGGACGACGGGGCGTTCCAGCGCCTCGTCACCCACCCCTCGAAGCTCATCTTCGCGGGTCTGAACTATTACGACCATCTGCGCATCGATCTGGGGATTACCGATTTCGACAAAGAGTCGCTCGATCCTCTTCTATTTCTCAAGCATCAGGGTGCCCAGGCCGCATCCGGGCAGGAACTGGCGTTCCCGATCCAAACCCAGCAGCTCGATTGGGAGGTCGAGCTTGTCGTGATATTCGGTAAATCCGGCCGCGCCATTCCTCGCGCAGAAGCGATGAACTACATTGCCGGTTATGCCGTCGGTGTCGACCTGTCAGCACGCGATTGGCAGAACAGCAAGCGCCACATGCGTGAGTTCGATCTCTTCGCAGGCAAGGCTTTCGACGGAGCGAGCCCGGTGGGTCCGCTTTTCGTGCCGGCCCAGTTCGTGGACTCCTCGAACCTAGGCATGAAACTTTGGGTGAACGGAGAACTCAAGCAGGACTCCAACTCCGATCAGATGATCTGGTCGATTCCCGAACTCATCGAATGGATAAGCCGGCACATGACGATCGAACCCGGCGACATGCTGTTCACCGGCTCGCCGGCCGGGGTCGGCCTCATATCCGGGACTTATCTCAAACCAGGTGATGAAGTGAGGGCCGAGATCGCAGGCCTTGGGATCCTCACCACGCGCCTTTCATCGTGAGGTACGGGCGATGACCAAGGCTATCCTCTGCCTCACCTTCGACAATATGGGCAGCGCCCAGGCCGTCGGCAAAAGGGAGGCCGCGGGCCCCGGCTCCGACGACCTCGGACCGGCCGGATATCCCGAGGCCATCGCCCTTCTGTCGGAGACTGGCCTCAAGGCAACCTTCTTCATCGAAGGTTGGAACGCCCTGCACAACCCGCAAGCCGTGCGGCGGCTGGTCGAGGCAGGGCACGAGGTCGCCATGCACGGGTGGGTCCATGAGGCGATCGGCTCCCTGGAACAGGTTGACGTCGAGCGGGTTCTCCTGGATGCGTATGCGGCGTTCAGGCGCATCGGCATTACGCCCCTCGGATTCCGAGCTCCTGGGGGATGGCGCGGGCCTCATGTTTTGCCCATCCTGCGTCGTCTCGGCCTTTTGTATGACAGCAGCGTCGAACATGGGTTCGATGATCCGCAAGACGCTCTGGCGCCAGCACCGCACATATTGGAGGGCGATTTTCCGAACCTGCCCTGGCAATGGTCGTCCATCGACTATTTCCATTATGCCATGCATCCGGCTGGTCCGCAGTCTCCTGCGCAGATGAAGGAAAATTTTCTCGGAAAGCTGCGCAAGCTCGAGGAGGATGGCGGGTTTCAAACCTTTATCTTCCACGCCTTCGTCTCCTGCGAAACGGAGGAGAGAAGTCAAGCTCTGCGCGAGATACTGGAATATGCCGAGCGCTCGGCCGCCATAGATGTCGTTACCGCGAACGAGGCGGCGCGAATATTGTCCGGCAACGGAATCTGCGCTTAATTCTCATCGTTCCAAGAAGGCCGGGATTGATCGGCGGTCCCGGCCTTCGCTGCGCTCCGTCGGCTTATTGCGGGCGATCGTCGGGAAGAACCTTCATAAGATCGTCGAACGAGGAGGTGGGAAGGGGGTATACACCGCTATTGCGCTCTTCGTTGTTCGCCGAGTAATCACCGCGGTTCCAGCGCTCGAGTTCCTCATGGGCGACCCGTGCATATTCCTCGTTGATCTCGATCTCGTTTTCAGGATCGGTGACAAGCTCGATCAGCATGCCGTTCGGATCCCGGACATAAACCGAGTAGCAGAATCCATGGTCGATGCCCGCAATCGGATAACCTTCCCCTTCGAGCTTCTTCATGAAGCGGTCAATGTCCCTGAAATCCGGAACGGACACCGCGACGTGATGATCGAACGCATCCTGGGGTGTCTTAGGCGCCTCGCCGCGCGCATTGTTCGCGAACTCGAAGAAGGCCAGGCAGCTGCCGTCCTTCATCTCGAAGAAACAATGGAGATAGGGAGTGGGAAGGCCGCGCGTCGGATCGATCATTTCCTTAAAAGCGGTCACCATCGGCATCTCGAGAATATCCTCGTAGAAGTGCCGGGTTTCTTCCATCTTGTTGGTCCGCAACGCATGGTGATGCAAGCGCGCTACCGTCGTTTTCGCCCGACGGGTGTCGCGGATTTCCTGCAATTTGGCGCGGTCGCGACTGACCGGTTTTTTGATATCGAGTACGATGCCGTCGTTGACCATGATATCTCTCCTAAGGGTGGAATAGAAAACTGAATGAATCCTCAGTCTTTTATATCGAATTTCTGCGGTATGATGTCAAGTGCCGGCGCGTCCGGAGCGATTTCAGTCGGGTCCGTTCTTCTGCGAAGTAATGAAAATAGATAAATTATGTTGAAATTTCAAAAATATATAAATAAATTTCTCCCACGAATCGATTGCCGGATACGGCCAATCAATGAAGGATGGGCTATTTGGAAGCCTTGCTTTCATTGGAGGATGGGAGCCGGAATTCCCTTCTTCCTGGCCTGTTATGGCTTGATAAAAGCCAAAAAAAGTGAATAATTACTCAAATTATACGGCGACTGTTCGCTTTCATGGGGAGGCTCGTCCTCAATCCTGTGCTTTCTGGAGGTTGAGCAGGAGATGGCCGGACAAGCGGACTCGGGGCGCACGGGATTGCGCTCTCAAAGGCGACAAGCCGCGCTCGAATGCTGAATTCGCGTCCTCAAGCCGTTCCGATTAGGCCGCGACGGTGGCTTCGGGGAAGCCGAACACCTCGCCCACATGAGCGGAATCCATATATTCCTTGCCGGCGGATATCTTCCCGTCGCGGAAAAACAGCAGGAAATGATAGTCGCTCGAATAGGCCTTGCCGCTCTTCATGAGAATATGTCCCTTGGCGGTGATCGCGACGCGATTGTTTTCAGCCGTGATGTCGTCGAAGCGAAAGGTGAAGGGGCCGTCCGCTTCGGCAAAGAGCTGCGGCACGATCGCCAAGAAATCGTTCTTCTGATGCAGGCCGGAAAATACCGTCGACGGGATCACCCACCAAGTCGCATCGTCTGTCATGAGTGCGCCCATCCGGGCTGTGTCGCCGCTTGCAACAGCGTCAAAGAATTCGAGCGCGACCTTCTTGTTGCCCTCCAGGCTCATATCCTGTCTCCTATGTTCAGAATGGGGTGGGCATATCGCCTATAAATTATCTGACGATATCCTCAAATATATGAACATGGATGCGGGACGAGGTCAAATGGAAATGCCTTGTTGCAAGCATTTCGAAAGATTTTAGTTTCTTGTAAAATTTTTATTGACTGATTATTCCCTCAGTTTAAGCAAGCGAATCGCTGGGGAGTCAGCGGCGGTCGCGAGAGAATGTATGAAGCTCCCGGCTCAATGCTCTCCAGCGATAAGGATGACCTCGGTGGACCATGGTGCCGTGGCCTTTTCCAGCCCGCGCTGCGGTTGTCGGCCGCAAGGCGTTCGCCCGATTCCTCACGCCAAAGATGATTCACTAGGAGAAAGAGCATGAAGGTTCTTGAAGGAAAAGTCGCCCTGATTTCGGGGACGGGCGGCGGTATGGGGCGATCTGCCGCTCTCCTTTTTGCGCAGGCGGGTGCGAAAGTCGTCGGCTGCGATGTCAATGCCGAAAATGATGCGGAAACGGTACGGATGGTCCGGGAAGCGGGTGGCATCATGGAATCGGTTGCGCCTATCGACGCTTCCAATCCTGAGCATGCTGAGCGCTGGGCGAAGTTCGCTGTCGACACGTTCGGCGGCATCGACATCCTCTACAATAACGGCGCATCGCTGCGTGCGTTCGGGCCGTTCATCGACTCGACGCTGGAACAATGGAACGACACGCTACGGTATGAGCTTACGATCGTCTACGTATCCACCAAAGCGGTCTGGCCCTATCTCGTCGCACGTGGAGGCGGGGTGATCATCAGCACAGCGTCGCTATGCGGCCATGTCGAGCTGCCGCCGTTCCGTTCCGCCGCGCACGGTCCGTGCAAGGCTGGCGTGTCGGCCCTTGCAAGAATGTTCGCTGCGGAAGGCCGCAATGACAACATCCGGTCGAATGCCATCAGCCCCGGTCTGATCCTGACGCCGGTTTCGCAGAGCTATGAGAAGGAAGACAAGGTCGTCGGCGACCTGCTCGTCTCGAAAATCCCGATGGGCCGGATGGGACAGGCCGACGAAATCGCCAACGTGGCCCTGTTCCTCGCCTCGCCGCAATCGCATTACATCAACGCTCAGGACATCATCGTCGACGGCGGGATGTACGGCATCAACAACGTCGTCGAGCATGTTCAGGTCGACTATGCCGATTCCCCGCTTCTGAAGAAAGCGGAGACCGAAACCGCCTAATTTCCGGGGAACCTTTGCCTTGCCGGGATGGCAGGCGGGTGCTTGCAAGCGCCTGCCTGTCTACTTCCCCATTGCTGTCGACACCAGTCCCGAATGCCGGTACACGACGTTGCCACACGGATGCAGGCGTTGGCTGATTTTGCCTAGCGATCTATGCTTCGACCGCCACATGACCGATGCCGCCATCGAAAAGTGCCGGAAGGCGCTTCATTTCCTTACGTACCAGCGCGCGTCCCGGGGCTGCCATCATTGCGTCCATCCCGGCCGCATCTCGTCAGATTATCGGGATCAGGTAGAATGAGTCGGCATGTCGGCCTTCCCGGCCGACTGGCCACAAGAGCTGTGCGCTTTCGACGCCGGGCAGCTGGCGCGCAGCAACCCGCTCTAAATTCCTGCGCGCAATTTGCTCTCTGTACCAGGCTGGGCTTGCCCTTCCCATGTTCCCGATCGTATCAGCATGTGTCTTCCCTTCTAATTCGTGGAAACAGATTCAACAGCCGAGAGTGGCGAGCAGCGAAGAGCGCGGGCTACCTCGGTTACGCGCCGCCCCTGATAGCGGGCGACCGCAAGATGAGCTTCGTCGGGGAGAATGCTGTCTCCCATGGAGGCGTGGGTCGCGCCATAAGGGGTTCCCGCCGCGAACATCACCGGATCTCCATAGCCGAGCGGCACTATCACCATCCCCAGATGCGCCAACGGATTGTATAGCGAGAGAAGCGTGGACTCATTGCCGCCGTGCGTTGAGGAGGTCGCACCAAATACGGAGCCAGCCTTTCCGTCCAGGCGCCCCTTTGCCCACAATCCGCCGAGTCCGTCGATATAGGCTTTGACTTCCGATGCGACGGAGCCGAAGCGGGTCGGCGTTCCGAAAATGATCGCGTCTGCCCACTCGGCGTCATTGAGGCTCGGGCTTTCGTAATTGGCGTTCATGCGCTCGGCCTGCTCGGTCCACCCCGGAACGGCCTGCATGATTTCCGGCGCTACGATTTCGCGCGCTCGCCGAATTCTGACTTCGGCGCCGGCAGCCGAAGCGCCCGCGGCGACCGCCAAAGCGAGCGCTTCGGTCGACCCGGCGCGCGAATAAAAGACGATTAAAATCTTGGTGTGGGTCATATCCTGTCCTTGAGAATGCCGCGCGCCGGTGCAGCCGGAAGGCGAGCGACCGTAGCCGGTTGGCCTTTGCCGTTGCGATCGGCCCGGGGCGCGGGGGTGATAGTCGGTTTCTGATCGATTCGTCAGATATCTATAAACGTCCAGAGCGGCAGCGCAACGTTTCCCGTCGCATAAGTGCTTTCCTAGTCTGGAGGAGCGGGTCATATTCGGCGCACTTCACCCATTGGGTTATGTGCCAAGCAACTTCCAGCTTTCTTCATGCCATTCCTTTGCGAACGTTAGCACTTCATATTGGCGAGTCGCCACCACGACGCCGATGGAAAGAATCCCCGGATTTTCGCCAATTGCAGCATTATTGAGGATTTCCTCAAAATCTCTTGACAGGAAGGGCTATGCAATCCTAAAGCAATAAGACTGAATATTCATTCAGAACCGTGCGGAGAGACGCGGAAGCATGGAATATGGAGATCCGGAGGGGATTCTTATGGCCGTTTGCAGTCAACACACGAAGCGCATCCTGCTTGCTGGGCTTTCCCTGGCGGCCTTGATGAAAGTCATTCCCGCAATCGGACAGACGGCCGGTGCGGATCCGGCCTCGCAGGTGCGAGAATCCGCAGGTATAGGCGACATCGTCGTCACGGCGCAGCGACGCTCCGAAAAACTCAACGACGTCGGCATCTCGGTCGTCGCTGCCAGCGGTGACGCTCTGCTGGCGAAAGGCGTAAGCAGCACCGCGGATCTTGCGAAGCTCGTTCCCGGCTTGACCGCAACTGAAACGCCTTACGGCACGCCCGTTCTGACGTTGCGCGGCGTCGGCTTCTACGAGTCCAGCCTCGCTGGCAGCTCCCCCGTGGCAGCCTATGTCGATGAAATTCCGCTTCCCTACACTCGAATGGCGGCCGGCACCTCGCTGGATATCCAGCGCATCGAAGTGCTCAAGGGGCCGCAGGGTACGCTCTATGGCCAGAATTCGACCGGCGGCGCCATCAACTTCATCGCAAACAAGCCTACGGATGAGATCAAGGCTGGCTTCGACGCGAGCCTCGGGCGCTTCATGGATACCGATGTCCAGGGCTTCGTCAGCGGGCCGTTGGGCGACTCCGCTCGGGCTCGCCTTGCCCTTCGAACGCATCAGAGCGGTGATTGGCAGAAGAGCGTCTCGAGGGAAGACACCATGGGTGCGACCCGTGTCACGATGGGACGTTTCCTCCTCGACGTGGATGCAAGCGACGCGTTGACCTTCGAGCTCAACCTGAACGGCTTTATCGACAGGTCGGACACCCAGGCGCTGGCCGCGGCAAGTTTTTCGCCGAACGATCCAACGTCGGTACAGCCAGCGGAGCTTGCGGCCGTTCTTACATCGCCGGGCAGCAACCGTCTGGCCGATTGGGGTGCCAACCGCGAATATCGCCGAAACAACTGGTATTATCAGGCTGCGCTGAAAACGACCTATTCGCTCGGCGGCGCGGATTTGATCGCGATCACCGCCTATCAGCACTTCAAGCAGGATCAGACCACGGATGCGGACGGCACGAATGCCGAAGCGGCCGACAGCAACCAGTCCGGCTATATCAAGTCATTTTCCCAAGAATTGCGTTTGCAGGGCGAAGCGGGCCCGATCAAATATGTCGTGGGGGCGAATTACTCCCACGATACAATCTTCGACGACACGCTCTACATCGTGGCCGATGGATCGCAGGCCAACGGATTGCGAGCGCAGGGATTGAATTTCCGCTATGCGCGGACGTACACGAAGCAGAAGGCCGATACCTATGCGGGCTTTGCGAACATCGACTATGAACTATCCCGAGGCGTCAACCTTCAGGGTGGCATCCGCTATACGAAGCAGGACCGTAGCTTCACTGGCTGCCTGGGCGACCCGGGCCCGATTGGCGAGGGTCGCTGGGCGGCTCTGTTCTCGTACCTTTACGGCACTACACTGGGCGTCGGGCAGTGCACGACGATCAATCCCGCGACGGGCGTCATCGGCCTTCAGGGCGACGATCTAAACGAAGACAATATTTCCTGGCGCGGAGCCATCAACTACAAGCCGGCCGATGGCGCTCTCATCTATGCGAGCGTCAGCCGGGGTTACAAGCAAGGCAGCTTTCCAACCCTGGGTGCGAGTCTAAGCACGCAATATATCCCGGCGCGCCAGGAAAGCCTTCTCGCCTATGAGATCGGGACGAAGCTCTCGCTCTTGGACCGCAAGCTGCAACTTAACGCTTCGGCCTTCTATTACGACTATAGCGACAAGCAACTGCGCGGAAAGTTCATCTATCCAGTCCTGGGTACAGGCGAAGCCCTGATCAACATTCCCAAATCGCGCGTTCAGGGTGCTGAGCTGCAGATTCTCACAGCGCCTGCTCCCGGCCTCACCTTCGAGGTGAACGTGACCTATGCGGACTCCAAGGTCCAATCGGATTATCCGGGTCTTACGCCGACTGGCGCGCCCATCAATCTGAAGGGCGAGTCTTTCGAGCTCACGCCTAAGTGGGCAGCCAGCGGAACGATCGCCTACGACACTCCGGTGAGCGACAAAGTGAATGCGTTTGCCGGCGTCGACGTAAACTATCAGAGCCGTCAGCACGGCGGTTACGGGGGAGATCCGCTGTTCGCGATCGATCCCTACACGCTGATCGATCTGCGGGTCGGCATTCGGGATCGCGATGACAGGTGGCGCGGCCAGCTCTGGGTCCGCAACCTGACGGACAAATATTATTGGACCAACGCCAACTATCTTGCGGAATACACCTATCGCCAGACCGGCAAGCCCAGAACCTACGGGCTTTCGGTAAGCTACCGTTACTAACTCTCCCTTGGGGATGTCGCACTTGTACGCTGCGCCATCCCCATTTTTCGGCTTCTGAACGGGAAGGATTGGAAATGGCCGCGATCATGGTCGTCTACATGAAGATCGACGATCCTCCTTGGATTACCGGCTGTTTCCAAACCGTGCCGGCGTTGATCGCCAAATATGGCGGCGGGTCATCGCTGGAGGAAGAGAGCCTCATCGGTTGGAAGGCGACCTGGACGTAGACCGCATCGCCGTACTTGAATTTACTTCCCTTGACGTGGTCTCGAAATTCTGGACGGTCGAGCGTTACGTGTCTTTCAAAGACGCTCGCGAAGCCGGAGACCGCTCCCATATCATCGCTTCTTCGATTGTCGCGATCTTGAAAAGGCTCTTCAATTACTTGCTGCGTGCATGGCCGCGATATAGCCAAATGTCATACCGGGGCCGATGCTGGCACCGCCTCCTGGATAGGCGCCGCGGAAAACTGAATTGGCGTCTACGCCGATGGCATATAGCCCCGCTATGGTCTCGCCCGTTGCATTCAGCACGCGGGCTGACGCATCGGTTTCCAGACCGTTGATCGTACTGAATTCGCCTGGCCTGATCTCCACGGCGTAGAAGGGACCTGGGTCCACCGGCCCTAGCGTGGGATTAGGCTGGTGCTGGGGATCGCCCTGTTCAGCGGTATAGGCGTCTTCGCCTTTGTTGAAATCAGAGTCGTGGCCATCGCGGGCGAAGCCATTGAAGCGATCCACTGTCGCATCCAGAACAGCCGGATCGATCCCCAGCCGTTGGGCAAGGGCAGGAATAGTCGCCGCCGTTTTGAGGTAGCCGTTCCGGATATGGTTTTTGTAGGGGAGCGGGCCAGGTCTGACATGTCCCATGCCGTAGGTGCGCAAGGCGGCATGGCAGCAGATCAGCCAGGCGGACTGGATGTCCTTACGGATCATCACATTGCCCAATTCCTGATAGGAAGCGCCTTCATTGACGAAACGCCGTCCATGCCGATCCACCAACAGGAAGCCTGGGAACGCCCGATCGCGGAAGATGTGTGGATGATGGAGACGCCTGCCGCTGCGATCGACCCTAGTCGACAATGCCGCCCATATGCCATTGGCGACATTGTCGGTGACAACATGTCCGCCTGCTTGCCCGCCGGCATGGAGACCATCGCCGACATTCGTTTCCGGCTGCAAAGAGCAACCCGCGCCCGCGAGCGGCAGATAGGCGTGCCGCATCGCATCATTGCCGCCATAGCCGCCGCTTGCCAGCACGACCCCGCGTCGCGAGACAACCACCTGTTCCCTGCCGTCACGACGCACGATCACGCCGCGCACCGCGCCTTGGTCGAACTGTAGCCGCATCATCGGCGTTGACGGCCACAGAGTGACGCCCTTTTCCCGCGCCGTGAGCAGCAGCGCGCCGATTAACGCATTACCCCCGACCAGGCGGGTCGGACGGCCGTGCAGCAGCAGATCCCGGACATAGCGGCCAATCTTTCGCGCGGTGTACAGGAAAGCAGCGCGATTTCGAAACGCCGCCCCAAAATGCGCGACATCTGCATAGGCGACCTGCATGCCGCCCAATATGGAGAGATTGGGGAGGCCGGGGCTGATCCGCGCGAGATCCTTGCCGAGCCGCCGGCCATCAAATTCGGCCGCACCAATGCTGCGCCCGCGCGCCGCGCCCTTGCGCCACGGCTCATAATCGAGGCTGTGCCAGTTGTCGAAGCGCACTGCGCTGTTCGCCTCCATCATGCCGACCATTTCCGGGCCATGCCGCAGAAAGGCGCCGACCTTTCCCTCGTCATAGAAATTGCCCATCAGGTCGCGAAGATAGTGGTCAGCCTGCTCCGGACTATCGGACAAGCCAGCGGATGCCATATGCGGATTGTTCGGTATCCAGGCCACCGCGCCCGAACGCGCCGTCGTGCCGCCGAACGTCTCCGCCTTCTCGATCACGAGCACGGAAAGGCTCCGATGCGCCGCCACGACCGCGGCCGTGAGACCGGCTGCCCCTGAACCGACCACCACCAGATCGAATGTCGATTCCTCGTTCATCATTTGTCCTTGCTTATGCGGCGATGCTTGGATGCGTGGGAACGTAAACGGGCCGACATCCCCTTTCCATCGTCAGTCCGCCTTGGCTCCAGCCTTCACCCAGTCGCGCAACTTGGCGATCGACGGAGCATCCAAGGGTCCCGTCAGGGGCATGCGTTCGCCCGAGCCACCGGCTTGGACATGCGTCCCCTCCACCTTGCGGATGAGGTAGCTTTGTTCCGGTTTTCCCGGCGCGATGTAGGAAAGGGGACTCTCGCCGCTTTTAATTGCCACGATTGCCCCGTAAGCCGTACCAATCTCAAGATTGAGATTGCCCGAAGCCCCTTGGGCCTGATGGCAAGCTACGCAATTGCCGTCGAAGATCGGTTGAATTTCCTGGCTGAAGCTTGGGCCGCTGGATGGCTCCTGCACCTTGTCGGCCTCCCGCTTCCCATCTTGAGAGCAGGCGCAGATCATCAACATCGAAAGGCAGATCAAAATCCGTGCGCGCCGCCGGGCGGCCGCCCATCGCATATCTGTCATTTCATTACCCTCAGGCGGCCGCAGGCAGTTTTACATCAGCGGCGTCTTTCACGGGTTCCTGGACCGCGTTCATCCCAGCCAGATGGCCATAGGTCATGGCCAGACCGAGAGTGCAGCCGCCGCCCCAATAGCTCTGCCCAGCCGGGGACGAAATGCAGTTGCCGGCGCCATACAGACCGGGAATCGGAGCATCAGACGTATCCAGTATCTGCGCCTTGGGATTGATGACCGGCCCGCCATTGGTGTCGAGCACGCCTGATCCCAGGATGATCGCGTAATAGGGGCCTTGCGCCTGGAACGGATGCATGGTGGCGTTGGGCATCTCCCCAGTCTTCCAGGGAGTTCCTTCACGCGGAATCGAGGTGTAGCTGAGCCAGTCCCTGTCCCACTGGAACGCGCCGCGACGAAACTGCGCGTCGGTGCCGGTCTCGGCAGATTGATTGAACAGGGCGACCGTCTTGGCGAGGCTCGCCGAGAAGCTGCCGTCGATGCGAACCTCTCCCCAACGGTCGGCATGACGGTCCAGGCGCGCCTGGATCGCCGGGGCCAAGGCGGCCAGGTTGTCGGCTTCAATGATGTAAGAGGCCTGTGCGCCGGCGGGCGGCAGAGGAAAATTGTCGGAGAACAATTGGGCGACGCGCCGGTCGTAGATCATGAACAGAAACTGGTTGGGATATTCTTCCCTATTGGTATCCCATGTGAAATGAACCTTCGCCCGGTCATGATAATTATGCTTTTCATTGACCACGCGCTCGCCATATTTATTGACAATAACCATGCTATCGCCCGGTGGTTGCCAAATTCCTCTGGGGACGCTCGGCAGATCTAGCGTGTGTTCCATCACGACCTGCATGCGCCATGCATTGTTGAGGTTGCCGAGCTTCGCGTCGATGGCTTGCGCCATCGTGACGAAATCGCCTTCGCTGGTGGGGACCGAGCAGGTTCCATAGATCGGCGCCGGCTGGAAATTGCGCATCATATCCTTGTTATGCGCAAAACCGCCGGTGGCGAAGATCACGGCCTTGCGCGCCCTCAGCCGCACGGTCGTCTTATCCGGCGCGGCCAGTTCCAAACCCACCACTTCCCCTTTTCCATTACGCAGGATCGTCTGCGCGCGGTGCTGGAGGAGAAACACAACCTTCCGCGCGTCTAGCCAGGCCTTGAGCTGCCGCACGAGTTCGACGCCGAGGCCATAGCTTCCATCAGGTTTTTGCGTCATGATCTGACGCCCGAGCGGCACCTTGTTCTCAGGCCCCTCATAATAATCGGGCAGTTGCAATATCTGCGTGGTTTTGAGCGCGTCGATGCTTTCCATATATTCGAACGCCTTGGATGCATTATCGTAAAATGCCTCCATCAGCCGATATTCGGGCTCCGGCATGCCAAAAAAGGGCGCGCCGCTGCGATAGAGATGCGGCCGGGCGCAGCGCGCCATGTAGCGCAAGGCGTCATCACGGTTGTCGACCTTGCCCTTGGCACGCAGGAAGCGGTTGTTCGGAACCCACATGCCCCCTTCCGACTTGGTCGATGTCCCGCCATAGGTGGGGCCTTTCTCCACCATGATGACCGAAGCGCCCTGGTTCACGGCCGCAACGGCTGCCGAAAGCGCGGCGGCTCCCGTTCCTACAATCAGTATGTCGGTCTCTTGCGCCCAGTCGAACGCGTCTCCCGACGGGCGCGACATGGTCGCGCCCGCAGCAAGGCCCAGCGCTCCGCCGACGGTCGCGCCGGCCGCCGTTGAGAAGAATTGCCGACGCGAGGAAACGGGTCGCGCAGATGTTGGATTGCTTGCCATGTCGATCCTCAACAGATGTGGCCGCTATGCTTTGCCGTTCGAGATCGGCTCAATAATCGAAGGCGATTGTCAGTCCATAAGTGCGCGGCGGCTTCACAAAGCCGATGACCGGCGAGCCAAGGAGTGTTGTTGCGACCTGCCCGGATGCGCGAATGGTTTCATTGCCGATATTGCGCACAAAACCCGTCATCCGCAGCCCCTTGTCCGTGCGGTAGGTGACGAAGGCGTTCTGGGTGTTGAACGCGGGCTGCGAGACATGATTGAGGTTGAAGGGCGAGAAATAAATCCTATCCGACCAATTGCTTTCCCCCCGGACCGTCAGCGAGCCGCCGGGCACGTCGAAGCTATATTGGGCCGACAGGTCGATCGTATATCTGGGAGCCTGCGGCAGCCTGTTGCCTGAAAGGTCGAAGGCGGGCACGCCGTTCTCGTCCAGCGTCGTGCCGTCCCCGGCGGGCCGGGCCTGATCCGCCGTCACGTAATTTTTGAACCGCGAATGCAGCCAACTGGCGTTGAGCGTGACGATGAGGTCGCGCACCGGCTCGAGGGTGAACTCCCCTTCCAGGCCGTAGATTTCGGCAGCCGCCGCGTTTTCCAGAACCAGAAGCTGCCCTTGGACCTTGCCCACCTGAAGGTCGGAATAGTCATAGTAGAAGCCGGACAGGTTCGCCCGGAGATGTCCGTCGAGCACCGTCGATTTCAGGCCGATTTCATAAGCATCGACTTTCTCCGGATCGAGCGCGGGGCCGGTCGAACCCAGGTTGAAAGTGCCCGCCTTGAAGCCCTTGGAATAGGAGGCATAGACCATCACGTCGCGTGCAATGTCGAAATCAAGGCCGATCTTGGGCGTGAAGGATTTGAAGGTCTTGCTGTCCCTGTTTGCCGGAAAGCGGGGACCGGCTGCTGGATCGTAAAGATCAGCGAAGTTGAAGTCGGATTGGTCGGCGACCTTCTTCTTTTCCCAACTGTAGCGGGCGCCCAGTGTCAGGCGCAAGGCGTCGGTGAGTGAATAGCTGTCCTGCGCGAAGATGGCGGCAGCGTCGGTCTTCAGGCGTCCGCCCGAGTAAAAGCCCTGGACGAACAAGTCCGGACTGCCCACGGCAAGGAGATTGAACGGCCCCTTGATGAACCCGTCGATCTGCTCGTGCATGTAGAAGGCGCCGACGACCAGCTTGTTTCGGTCTGTGTCGAGGTTGAGTTGTAGTTCCTGCGTATATTCGTCCGACGTCTCGCCAAAATCGATCTGGAAAAGATCAAGACCAAGCGGATTGAGGTCCGATTTCACCAGAAACGAACTGCTGCGATAGGCGGTGAGCGAACGCAGCGAGAGCGTATCGCTAAGTTCATAGGAAATGTCTGCGCGCGCGCCCCAGAATTCCGCTTTATTGGACGGATCACGCACACTTGCCACATTGCGCGGGCCAGGGTCGAAACCGCCGAGCAGCAGGCCGGTCGGCGTGACCGGATCGCCCGATGCGGTGAAACCCGCCGGACCGAAATAGTGATAGATGTTCGACCTGTCCTTCTGGTGATAATAATCGGCACCCAGCAGGATCGTCAGGCGTTCGGTCGGCTGGAACAGCAACTGTCCGCGGACCGCTTGCGAATGCTTGTTGTCGACGTCGGCGCCCGTGACGCGATTTTCGCCATAGCCGGAATGACTTTGGATCTGGCCCGCCAGCCGCATGGCCACCTTGTCGCTCAGGCCCGTCGAATAGTGGGCCTCTGCATTGATTGCGTCATAATTGCCATATGTCAGGCTGACGCCCGCCTTGGTGTTGAAAGTGGGGCGGTTGGTGATGATGTTGACGCTGCCGCCCGTGGCGTTGCGGCCATAGAGGGTTCCCTGTGGTCCGCGCAGCACTTCGACCCGTTCGACATCATAGAAGGACGCCAGAGCCGCTGCCGAGCGGGAGAAGAACACACCGTCCTGATTGAAGGCAACGCTGCTTTCCGCGCCAGTCGAAATATTGTCGACGCCGATCCCGCGCAGGGTCAGCCGCGCCTGTCCGACCTGTTCGGAAACGTTGAGCCCGGGGACGGTGGAGGCGATCGCTGTCAGGTCGGTCGCCCCACGCTGGGCCAGCGCCGCGCCGCCAATGGCGGACACCGCGATCGGGGTATCCTGAACGGATTCCGCACGCTTTTGCGCGGTCACGACAATGTCGGCGATGCCGGTTGTGTCGGCAGCGGCAGTAGCTGTGCCACCCTGTGGAGCATTCACCTGGGCGAGAGCCGGAGATGCGGCGACCGCGATTGCCGCTACGCTCGAGAGAGCCGCGCTGCGCAAGTGTCGATAAGTCATATTTCCTCCCAATTGTCGCATTTTCATTGTTTCTTGAGGAGCCAGTACCGTGGTTCAGTCCGCGGCGTTGACCTCTTCCCTGCAAAGCTTGGCGATCTTGCGCCGCACCCTGATGGCGGCGGCATCGCTCGACAGGATCGCCGGGCGCATCTCCCAGAAGTCGCGACCGGCCATCCTTTCCTGGATCGCTTCGATCATCGGATTGTCCTCTTCGAGGAAGATGCGGTTCTGCAGCGCGCCGATCATGCGCGGCAGCGAGGCGTCCTCTTCAGCATAAGAGCCGGAACTGCCGAAGAAATAATGGGTGGTCCGCTCGGTCTCGGGCGTGAAGATGTGGAAGGCATAACCACCCTCGTCTTGCACGGCAGCTTCGCCCGGAAGCACTGCCCCAAAGTCGAGGATCATGGCTGAAGGCGCGTGCCATTCGACATTGTTCCACTGGTCGCAGAGCTTGCCTTCCAGCGGTCCGAAGGGGCAGGTCGTACCTGGCATCCATAATTCGGCGCGGATCACGCCGTCTTTCTCGCTCACGGTCATTTCACCTGTGCGCATGCTTTCATTGCCGAGCGAACCGTCGTGCAGATAATGGACGTGCGTCAGGTCCATGATATTGTCGGTTTCCAGCAGCCAGTTGCCATGGACGTGCAGATAGTTGCCGATATTCTCTTGGCCTCCAGGCTCGGGCATCCGCGAAAGCAGGGGGATCAGCTCCGGATTGGCTCGTTCGACATCGCCCAGCCATATCCAGATCGCACGGTGCCGCTCGACCACGGGATGGGATTGCACGCACGTGCCCGGCGGAAAGCTGCTGTAGGCGGAGGCATTGCCCAGGCATGCGCCTGATGCGTCGAACCGCAGGCCATGATATCCGCACTGGACTATACCGTCCTGAACGCGGCCCCTGGAGAGGGGAGCGAACCGGTGCGGACACATGTCGTCCAGCGCGGCAGGGGCGCCGTTCGCATCGCGAAAGAGGACGACCGGTCGATCGAGCAGGGTTCGCGCCAACAGGCGATTGCTTGCAAGGTCATCGGCCCAACAGGCCATGTACCAGGCATTAAGCGGGTAACTGCGATGGTGAACCCGTGTAGACAATGCCTTCTCCTCTGCATGTCTGGAAGGCGTCGTTTCGTCGCGCCCTTCCTTGCCTTCATCCCTATTTCGCTCTGCCCGGCGTATCCAATTGTCCTTGCTGATGTGAAACATAAGGGCGGGATATCGGCGGCACGCTTCCTACCAATGCGCCATCGGCAAGCCCGGAACAGGGGAGGTGAAGGCGGGGATGTTGGTGCCCCGCAGCGAGCCCAGGCAGGCCGTGCGCAGGTCCGGCCCGGCAAAGGTCACGCTCGCCAGCCAGGGGGCGATCGTCCCGCCGCAGGCCGCCAAGGTCTCGAAGGAAACCGGCGCGCCGCTCCCAAACTCCTCCTCGAACCGATCGGTCGCTTGGCTGCTGCCGAATTCGGCCAGTTCAAGGCAATCGCCATCGGGGGTGATGGCGACCAGCCGGTCGGCGAAGATCATCGTCGCCCATAAATTGCCATAGGCGTCGAAGCAGATGCCGTCGATCACGCCGCGCCCCAGGGTCGAGGGGCCATAGACCTCGCGGTCGCTCAGCGAACCGTCCGGGCCGACGCGCAGGCGGGTTACGCATTTGCCGGTGGTTTCGGCGACGTAGAGCCATTCCTCGGCGGCATCGAGGCGGACTTCATTGGTGAAGGCAAAACCGTCCGCCACCACGCGAATGCCGCGATCGTCGACCAGCGCGACATAGCCGTCACGGATCGATGGCGTGATCGCGTCGGTCCAAGGATTGACCATGGTGGATATGGTGAGCCACAAACGCCCCTTGCTGTCGCGCAGCACGAAATTGACCTTGCCCATCGGCTTGCCGTCGATCCGGTCGTGCAGCACGCGGGTTGCGCCGGTTTCGCGATCCATGATCTCCAGCCGGTCGGTACCGAAGTTGGAGATCAGGATCGAGTTGTCCGGCCCGAAGGCAAGGCCGTTGGGGAGCGTGCCGGACACGAGGCTTTGCTCCGCATCGCCCGAGAGGTCGAAATGAGCGTCGGCGTTCTGGCATATCAGCTTCTGGGTGCCGTCCGGCGCGATCCGCATTACGCCGCCGCGCGCATCGGCTGACCATAGGGTGCCCTCGCGATCGGCCAATATGCATTCCGGGCGCTGCAGATCCCGACCGATAAAGCGCAGCATCTGGTCTTCCACGCGAAAGCCCTTGAGGGGGTTGGGACCACGTCCCTGCAGGATAAGGGTCACGCCGCGATCCTCGTTTCGGAGGCGCCCTTGAGCTGCAATATCTCGCGAGCGTCCTGCGGGGTCGCCACCTCCAGCGACAGGCCGTGGAGGACCGTGATGATGCGCTCGACTTGCTCGGCATTGGACTTGGCAAGGCGTCCCGGTTCGCCCCACAGCGAATCCTCCAGACCAACGCGCACATTGCCGCCCATCGCCGCCGACATGGTTGCGATCGGCATCTGGTGCCGCCCTGCGCCCAGCACCGACCAGACATAATCGTCACCGAACAGGCGGTCCGCCGTGCGGCGCATCATGGCGACATCTTCGGGATGGACGCCGATGCCGCCACGGATGCCGAACACAGACTGGATGAAGAAAGGCGGCTTCAACAAGCCGCGATCGGCGAAATGGGCTGCCGAGTAGAGATGCCCTACATCATAGCATTCGACCTCGAACCGCGTGCCCTGCGCCGAGCAGCTTTCGAGAATGTAGGCGATGTCGCGGAAAGTGTTGCGAAAGATATAGTCGTCGCTGCCGCGCACATAGGGCTCTTCCCATGCATGTTCAAAGCAGGTGAAGCGTTGTAGCATCTCATAGAAGGCGAAGTTCATCGAGCCCATGTTGAGCGAAGCAATTTCGGGCTGGAAGGACAGGGCGGGCCCCAGTCGCTCCTCCAGCGTCAGGACCGGCGATCCTCCGGTGGTGATGTTGATGATCGCGTCGCAGCGGTCCGCGATTACCGGGAGGAAGCGGGCATAGACATCCGGATCCTGCGTCGGCCTGCCATTTTCGGGATCCCGGGCATGCAGGTGTACGATCGTCGCGCCGGCGCGGGCCGCCTCGATAGCAGAGCTGGCGATCTCCTCGGGCGTTACCGGCAGATGCGGCGACATGGAGGGCGTATGGATCCCGCCCGTTACCGCACATGTCACGATCACCTTGCGCATCCGTCATCCCTTCCATCGACTTGTTTGATGGCCAAGCTTCCAGATCGTCGAGCGCACGGGAAATCACTTTACCCTATATGACGGATAAGCCGATCTGATCGGCATGAGGCGTGGATAGGCAGCGATTATGCCACGCATACCGACAAACGATTTTTGCGGACGGCCAGGGCATATTACCCCGGATCTCAACAAGGCATGGCCGGTCTGACGGACAGCCTCGAGCAGCCCGGGACGGGCACGGGAGGGATCGAGAAATGGCTATTATCGGGATCAAGCGGCTGCGTTACTCTGTGTCTGACACAGAGGCTGCGCGGCGCTTTTTCGCTGATTTCGGTTTGAGTCCGGCAGGCGGCGATGCGCCGGGCCTTTACACTCTCGCTAATGGATCGGAGGTCGAAATCCTGCCTTCCGGCGACCCGGCACTTCCATCCTCGCAGATCGTTGGCGATGGGGTCCATGAAGTTTCCTGGGGCATCGATGACGAGGTATCGCTTGGTGCCCTTGCCGACAATCTGGGCCGCGACCATGCCTTGGAATCGATTGAGGGCGGGTTTCGCGCTCTGTTGTTCGGTGTGCCATTCTCATTCGTCCTGTGGACGCCCCGCCAGTTCGCCAATGCGCCCGACCCGGTCAATGCGCCCGGCGTGGTGCGACGTCTCAATACCCATCGCAAGTGGCGTCGCCGCGCGCGGCCCAAGGTGATCAACCATGTCGTGTTTCGGCTTCCCGACTATATCGAGGCGGGGCGCTTCATGCGCGCGCGGCTTGGCTTCCGGCTGAGCGACGTGCAGACCGGCTTTGGCCACTATCTGCGCGCAAGCGGCAGCAACAACCATCACAACCTGCTCTTCCTCAACGCCAACGCCCATTTTCCCGGCTGCGATGGCCAGTTGCGTTTCGATCACGCCAACTATGGTGTCGAGGATATTGACGAGCTGATGGTCGGGGCCAACTACATGGTGCGCCGCGGCTGGCAGCCGTCCGACATCGGGCTTGGCCGGCATCGCATCGACTCCGCGCTTTTCTACTATCTTCCCTGTCCTGCCGGCGGAGAAGCCGAATATGGCACCGACGCGGACTATGTGGACGACAATTGGGTGCCGCGCGAATTCGACGTGCCGCTCTTTGGATATAGCCACTTCACCCACAATGTTCCGCCCTTCCTTGAGACGGAGCCGGAATGGAGCTTCAAATATCTGACCGAGGCGCAGGTCGCCGAAGGGATCGATCATGTTTGAGCCCTTTCCCACCAACTATGTCTGGAACCTGTCCATCAATCTCGCGCTGGAAATGGGGGGATCGATCGGTGAGATCGATAGCGCCAATCGCGCGACCGCTCAGGCCGCGACGGCTGGCGACAACGGGGTCGACGCCTTCTTCGATACGTGGCTCGCCATGGCGGCGCGGGTGAAGGACATGGCGGATGCGGATTACGCTGCCGGGCATCTGGAGAGCGCAGCGGCGAAATATCGTCGCGCCTGTGCCTATCTCATCACGGCCGAACGCATGCAGGCGAGCGACTATCCGCCGCGCCAGCAGGCCTATGCCGACATGCTTTCGACCTTCGCGCGCTATGTCGAATGCAGCGGCGAGCCCTGCGAGATGGTCGAGATTCCCTATGCCGGCAGCCACTATCCCGCGCTCTTCTGTTCGGCGGCCACCCAGGACAATCCCACGCCGCCCTGCATGGTCTTCTGCAACGGCCTCGACAGCGTGAAGGAGATGGTGTTCCTGGTGGGGTTGCCCGCGGCTTTGCGCGCGCGCGGCATCTCCTGCCTCGTCGTCGACCAGCCTGGCGTCGGCGGTGCGCTCCGCCGCAACAAGCTGCCCGCAATTGTCGAGACCGAAGTCTGGGCCGGCAGGGCGGTCGACTGGTTGGAGACACGCAAGGATGTCGCTTCCGACAGGATCGGGATGATGGGCTGGTCGCTGGGTGGCTATTATGCCCCGCGTGCCGCGGCCTTCGAGAAACGGTTCAAGCTGTGCGTCGCCTGGGGCGCCAACCATGAATGGGGTCTGGTGCAGCAGCGCCGCCGGCGCAATGAAGGCGAGAATCCCGTGCCGCATTACTGGGCCCATGTCATGTGGGTCTGGGGCCAGCAACGCCTCGACGACTTCATGACGATGTCGGAGCGGATCACGCTCACTGGCGTGGTCGAGCATATCGATGTGCCCTTCCTGATCGTGCATGGTGAAAATGACCGGCAGATCCCGGTCGAATATGCCTATCGCTCGCACGATCAGGCCGTGCGCAGCCCGCGTGCGGACCTCAAGGTCTTCACGGCCCGCGAAGGTGGTGTCGAGCATTGCAGCGCCGACAATATGGAACCTGTCCGCAGCTATATCGCGGACTGGATCCATGACAGATTTGCCGAAATGATCTGATTACGCGACAGTCGCGTGAGAATATAATGGGAGTAGGGAACAACATGACCGATCTTACAGGCGCCGTCGTTGCGCTGACCGGCAGCGGCTCTGGCCTAGGGCTCGGGCTGGCCCAACATTTCCGGACCTTGGGCGCGAAGCTGGCCCTGCTGGATATCTCGTCCGAGAAGGTTGCCGCGCTCCAGCAGGCCTTTGGCGACGATACGCTCGTCATGGAAGGCGACGTGCGTGACATTGAGGCTCTGAAGAGGTTTCGTGACGCCACAGTCGCCAGGTTCGGCGGGGTCGACTGCCTCGTCGGCGCCCAGGGTATCTTCGACGGCAATCGGCCGATTTCGGAGCTGCCTTTGGAGAAGATTCCCGCCGCCTTCGACGAAGTGATGCGGATCAATGTATTGGGCTATATCCTGTCCGCCGTGGTGTTCCGCGAAGAACTGGCAAGGCGCAACGGATCGATCACGCTGACGGCCTCTTCCAATGCCTCCTACTGCGCAGACGGCGGCGGACTGCTCTATACCGCGTCCAAACATTCGGTGCTGGGCGTCGTGCGCCAATTGGCCTTCGAATTTGCGCCCGACATCCGGGTCAATGCGGTTTCGCCCTGCGGCATCGCGGACTCCGACCTGCGCGGCCCCGGCGCTCTGGGGTTGGAGGGCGAAAGCCAGAACGACATCCCCAAGGACAGTTTCATGGCGATGATCCGCAAGGTCACGCTGCTCGATCACTTGCCCACCGGCGCGGAATATGGCCCGGCCTACGCGCTCCTCGCCGATCCCAGGCAACGCATCCTGACGGGCGAGATCATCATGGCCGATCAGGGTCTCGCCAATCGCCCGATCATCTCTGCCCGCTGAGGAAGGACGCGATCATGGTCATGCACGCAGCGCAATCGCGCCCCGGTATCAGCGAGCGTCTGGACGACATCCTCGCCCGGACCCGCGGCGAACTGGATCGGGGTCTGGTCCCCGTCAACATCTTCGCCAATGCCGACATCTTCGACGCCGAGATGGAACGCATCTTCGCGAAAAGCTGGGTGTTCCTCGGCTTCGAGTCCGAAATCCCCGACAAGGGCGATTTCATGCAGCGCCGGATCGGGCGCGACAGCGTGATCGTGACGCGCGA
Source organism: Sphingobium sp. TB-6 (assembly GCF_012927365.1). Lineage (NCBI taxonomy): Bacteria > Pseudomonadati > Pseudomonadota > Alphaproteobacteria > Sphingomonadales > Sphingobiaceae > Sphingobium > Sphingobium sp. TB-6. The sequence continues at coordinate 583,161 of NZ_JABBGL010000001.1, forward strand.
CGCAAAGAATGAAATCCACGTTTTGGCGAATTTTTGCCGCCATCGCGGGACCAAACTCTGTCAGACCGATGTCGGCAACCAGAGCCATTTCCGCTGCCCCTATCACGGCTGGGTCTTCAAGAATAATGGCGACTGGATCGGCGCGCCCGACAAGAGCAAGGCCTATAAGGGACTCGACCCAAAGGATTGGGGGCTGCTCAAGGCTCCCCATGTCGAGAGCTTCCTTGGGATGATCTTCGCCTCGCTCGATCCCGATGCCCCTACGCTCATGGACTATCTGGGTGGCGCCGCATGGTTCATGCGCGGGTTGATGGACCTGCATCCGGGCGGCATGAGTCCGATGGGGCCGCCGGACCGCTACAAGGTACGCGGCGACTGGAAAACTGGCTCGGAAAATTTCGGCGGCGACGGCTATCATGTCGGCGTCGCACATGGCTCGGTCCAGACGATCCAGCTCGCGCAGGGGTTCGACGTCCTCAATAATTATTCGACGCACTATGTGATCCCGGGCGGACACAGCTTCCTTGGGCATGATTTCGACAGCATGTTCGGTCCGGATGGCCATGTCTGGTACTATCCGCCCGACATCCAGCAGCACTTCGATCTCGATCGCATCGATCCGCTGCTGCAGGACGTGGTGAAGAAGAACCCGCCGATCGTGGGCACCATCTTCCCGAACCTGTCCTTCCTGCGCTTCTTCGGCCCGCCCTCGCCGGGCAAGCCGCCTGCGGTCTACACATCCTGGCGTCAGTGGCAACCCTCGGGGCCGGGGGAAATGGAACTGTGGTCCTGGCAGCTCAAGTGGAACTTCATGGACGAGCAACAGGCCGCCGACAGCTATGCCGCAGGCCAGTTCGGTTTCAGTTCGGCAGGTATCTTCGAACAGGACGATACTGTAGTATGGGAAGGAGCCCCCGAAGCAGCCCGCAGTGTCTGGGCGCGCAAGGAGAACATATCGTTCAACATGCAGATGGGCATGGATGGCATGGGGCAGCAGACGCTGGACGAGAGCTGGGAAGGACCGGGAGAAGCCTGGCGTCCGGGACCCGGCGAGCCGAGCCAGCGTGCCTTTTACCAGCATTGGCTGAGCCAGATGGTGGAGACCGGCAAATGAGCGCGATCACGCCTGATGTGGAATTCGCCATCCGCCAGTTCCTGGGCCATGAGGCCATGCTCCTCGATAATGGCCGGCTCGAGGACTGGGTCGGCCTCCTCGCCGAGGAGATACTTTACGAGATTCCCTTGCGCATCAGCGCGCGCAAGCGGGAGGACGAGTTCCCCAAGGGCGCCTTCCGCATGCATGAGGACATGGCGATGATCCGCAAGCGCCTGGAACGCATGGGCACGAGCGAGAACTGGGCGGAAGACCCTGCCTCGCGGACTGTGCGGACGGTGGGATCGATCTTCGTCGAGGAGGATAAGGGCAATGGTCTCTATCGGGTCCACAGCGCGCTCTCCCTCTATCGCCAGCGCGCCATCGACCGGGCCTATGAATGGATTCCCGCACGCCGGATCGATCGCATCCGCATCGATGCCGAGGGAAAATGCCGTCTGGTGCGGCGCACGATCATTCTGGCTGAGACGATTCTCCAGACCCCGAACCTGGCGGTCTTCCTCTGATCGAGGAAAGGAGGCGCGGCGCCAATGGTTCAGCCCAGTTCCGCCGCTGCCTCCTTCAACACTTTGCGAAGCCAGATATGACCTGGATCATCATCGCTGCGATTATGCCAGATGAGTGTCTCCTGAAGGGTGCCAAGGTTGATCGGCGGCCGCAATACGCGGACCTTATCCGTGTCGGCCAACTGCTCCGCCAGCTTGCTCTGCACCGTGGCAATCATCTCCGTGCCGGGCAGCATCTGCAATAATCCTGCAAAAGTCGGGACGTGCAGCAGTTCCTTGATCACAATCCCGCGCCGCTCGATCTCGGCTTCCTCGACCGTGCGCACATTGGCGCCGAAGAAGGCAAGGGCGTGCGGATAGGACAGATAGTCGTCCTTCGTCATCGTCTCCCCGATGGGATGATCGCGCGCGACGACGCATACGAAGCTGTCCGTGAACAGGTCAGCGGTCAGAAGGTCGACGTCGCGCCCCTCGCGACCGAACAGGCTGCGGTCGCCATGGGTGATCACCATGTCGATATCCCCGCCCTCGAGTCTCGAAAAGCTTGGCCCGAACACATTCTCGATCATGAGCCTGAGTTGCGGCGCGCGGGCCGCGAGGATGCGTACGACCTTTGGCAGGTAAACGTGGACGCAATAGTCTGACATCGCGACGCGAAAGGTCCGTTCCGATGTTCCGGGATCGAAGATCGCCTGCGTTTCCAGGGCGGCGTTGATATGCAACAGGGCGGTGCGAACCGGCTCGATGAGGGCGCGCGCCTTGGGCGTCAGTTCCATCTCGCGCCCGACGCGCAGGAGGAGCGGGTCGTCAAAATGCTGGCGCAACCGTTGCAGCGAACCGCTGAGCGCCGGCTGGGTCACGCACAGCCGATCGGCCGCCCGCGTGACGCTCCGCTCGGACAGGAGCGTGTCGAGCGCGAGAAGCAGATTGAAGTCGAAACGGTTGAGATTAGCCATTGTGCCTCAAGTCCATCCTCTGCTGGATCATTTCAATGCAACTGCCGCTTTCCTTCATCCTACATGGCAAATCCGGCGGAGGATTGCCTATCTTTTGGACTTATGATCGACATAGGGCGAAGCGATTTCCGGCTCCGGTTCTGCGTGAGTAAGCGCTGTTAGGCAATGACGAAGCAGGATGGGACAGACATGGCGATGATCGACCTTACGGGCAGGATCGCGATCGTGACCGGCGCAGGAGGAGGGCTTGGCCGTGCCCACGCAATGGCGCTGGCAGCACATGGCGCAAGGGTGGTGGTGAATGACCTTGGCGGCGATGTTGGAGGCGCACGCGCGGTGGCCGACGAGATCGCCGCGCGCGGTGGCGAGGCGATCGTCGATGGAACGGACATCACGGATCTTGCTTCCGTGCGCGCGATGGTGGCCAATGTGGAGCATCAATGGGGAGGCGTGGATATCCTCGTCAACAATGCCGGGATCCTGCGCGATAGAAGTTTTGCCAAGATGGGGATGGATGATTTCCGCGCGGTGATCGAGGTCCATCTGATGGGATCGGTCCATTGCGCCAAGGCGGTCTGGGACGGCATGCGCGAGCGCCGGCATGGACGGATCATCTTCACCACCTCCTCATCGGGCCTGTTCGGCAATTTCGGGCAGGCCAATTATGCCGCCGCGAAGATGGCGCTGGTAGGCCTCATGCAAACCCTTCGCCTGGAAGGTGAGAAATATGGCATCCGCGTCAATTGCCTCTCGCCATCCGCGGCAACGCGCATGACCGATGGATTATATGAGGCAAGCGAGCTGCTGCAGCTCGACCCGGCGCTAGTCGCGCCCGCCGTCGTAGCTCTCTCGGCGGCCGATGCGCCCAATGGCGCGATCCTGTGCGCGGGCGCAGGCAGCTATGAGAGCGCGAGGATATTGTTGACGCAAGGGCTGGTGGTGGACGGAGCCGATGCTGCCGATGCGATCCTGGCCCGCTGGCCGGAGATTGACGATCGACTTGGCGCATTCGTGCCGGCGCACGGCCCCGACCAGTTCAGCCATGAGATTGCAAGGGTAAGCGCGGAGTTAAAGGGAACTGATACCTGAACCGCCGGGAAAACTGCGTCTCATTCCCATGCTGCTCAAGCTCTACCTCTATGGCTATTTGAGCCGGGCACAAGCGAGGCGTCGCCTACCGGGGGAACCGGCTGTTCCTTCGTTTCAGGTCAACTTGTTCGAAAAGGCGACCAGTTGTCGATAAGGATCGACCGCGATCCCATTAGACTGTGCCCAGGGCGCGCCACCATCTGATACCGGCAGCATCGACCTCTTCGGTCACAAGCCTTCGGCTTCGAAGGCAGGCGAGATGGGCCAGGCTTTCCCCTGTAGCAAGGCCCAGAACAGACCGATCGATCTGGCGTTTGAACAAAGCCGGAAAGACGTCGATTGCCCGTTTCGGCGTTTCAACCAGTGTGAGCAGACGAGCAAGGCCCGCTTCATGCCCGGCGATCAAGGCGCCGATGCGGGCGTGCAGTCCATGGAACGGCTTGCCGTGGGCGGGAAGGACGAGCACGTCATCCGGCACTCTTTGACGGATCGCCTTGAGCGTCTCCAACCAATCGGTGAGGGGATCGGCTTCCGGTTCCAAAGGCTGAACCGAAACATTGGATGAGATTTCAGGCAGCACCTGATCTCCCGAAATCAGCAACTTCATCTCGGGGCAATGGAGCATGGCATGTTCGGGCGAATGCCCTTTGCCGACGACGATCACCCATTCACGGCCCCCGATGATGAGCCGTTGGCCATCCTCCAGCGCACGGAAACTGTCGGGCAAGGGATAGAGCATCTTACCGAAATCTCCGAACCGCGCCCGATAGTGATCGAGAGCATCTTCTTCCCAGCCAACGGTCTGGTAGAATCGGATCGCCTCCTCAGGCGCTTCTTGACCCGTATAGGAGGCAAGAACGCGAAGAGTCAGATATTCCAGCCGCGTCATCCAGAGCCGAGCGGGCTGTTTCTGCGCCAGCCAGCCTGCCATGCCGCTATGGTCGGGATGGAGATGGGTGACGATGATGCGCCGCACCGGCCGGTCCGCCAAGGTCGAAGCGAACGCCTGGCGCCACGCCGCAGTGGTTTCGGTGGTTCGCAGGCCCGTGTCGATGATGGTCCAGCCATCGCCGTCAGCCAGCGCCCAAAGATTAATCGCTTCCAAGCTGCCGCCCATCGGCATCCGCAGCCAAAGGACTCCGTCTGCAATTCCAGTCGCGCTGCCGTTACCAATCGCCGGCAGTTCAAGCGCAGGGTAATTCAGGTGAGCCGTCATTTTCATTCCTTGTCGTGCCTGCATGCTCGCGCGGCGATGGCGCGCCGGGCAAGGCAACAATTCATCCGTCGCACATAATCATGTTGCACCAGGTTTCGCGGCGGGAATTAGGATTTTTTTTCATATCATCAACGAGACGCTTGAGTGGTGGCCGATCTCTCTTTGTTGGTCAAGCTAGGCAGGCTAAGCATCGCCTCTACACATATGACCGACAGTGATCTCATAGAACCGCATCGCAAATATGGCTGCAAGATTAGCCATGAGCGCGCCATGCCGGGCTTCGACGCACCCTATGACCTGACCGAACAGCGACTGATCGCGACCTGTCGTTGCGTTACCAGACCCGGTTCGGGGGCACTGACGCTGGCCGTGCAAAATATCTTCGACAGTTTTTATATCGACTATTACAGCCGACCGTCCGGCCCAACGACAATGCCCATTATTTCGCGGGGCGCGGACGCAATTTCACCCTTTCCTGGGACTATCGACTCAAGTGAAGCTGATTGACACTTTGCACCGCTGGACCGGCGGACTGATCGGGCTGCTGCTGGCCCTGCTGGGCCTCAGCGGCGCGCTGCTGGTGCATAAAAATGCCTGGACGCTGGCGCCCCATGCGGGTGATCCGCGGGTGGAGGATGTCCGCCAACTGGCCCAGGTGACGCAGCGCATCATGGCTGATCCGGCGGCGCGGCCTTTGTCGATCAGCTATGCGTCCGACGATTTTGGGCTGCTGAAGCTGCTGTTCGAGGGTGGTGGCGGCGCCTATGCGGATCAGCGCGGCGCCGTGGTGACGCGGTGGGGCAGCCAGTGGGAACGGCCCGAACTGTGGCTGTTTGATTTCCACCACCATCTTTTCTCCGGCGAGGCGGGCGATTGGGCGATCGGCATTGCCGCGCTTTGCGGGCTGTTTTTCGTCGTGACCGGCCTCATCCTCTGGTGGCGCACGCGGCGGACCTTTGAGTGGCGGCTGTGGCCTGCGCGGATGAGCCGACCGGCGATCGTGCGGCATCATCGCGATTTGGGCGTGATCGTCGCGCCGCTGCTGCTGCTGTCGCTGGTGACGGGGGCGGTGCTGGTGTTCCGCCCGATGGCGGCGCTGTTGTTCGGACCGGGGGCGCCTGCCCAGATCGAAAAGGCTCTGGCACCGCTGCCGCCGCGTGACGCCAAGCTTGCCGCGCAACTGGATTGGGCGGGGATGGTCATGGCGGCGAAGGCGCGCTTCCCCGACGCGGAGCTGCGCGGCCTGACCCTGCCGCGCAAGAATAGCGGGCTGATCACCATCCGCATGCGGCGGCCGCAGGAATGGCTGCCCAATGGCCGCACCACTTTATGGTTCGCGGCCGACAGCGGCGCGCTGGTCGCCGCGCGCGATGCGGCCGCGCTGCCGATGGCGGTGCAGGGCTATAATCTGCTCTACCCGCTTCACACGGCGAAGGTCGGTGGCTTGGCGTTCAAGCTGATCATGACCCTGTCCGGATTGGCGATGACGCTGCTCGGGACGCTGACGGTCTGGACCTTCTGGTTCAGGCGCTCCGCACGGGCCGTCCGGAAACCGCCGGTCCGCCCCGCCATGACGTAAGGCGACGGGAAGGGCGCGCACGCCCTTCCCTCCTTTGAGGCTTATTTCATCGTCGGGATGACGAAGCTCTGGTCGATCACCGCGCCGCCGTCGGGCCAGCGCTGGGTGATCTTCTTGGTGCGGGTGTAGAAGCGCACGCCATCCATGCCATATTGGTCGAGATCCCCGAAGCCCGAACGCTTCCAGCCGCCGAAGCTGTGATAGGCGACCGGCACCGGGATCGGCACGTTGATGCCGACCATGCCGACTTCGACATCGGCGGCGAACTTGCGGGCATAGTCGCCATTGCGGGTGAAGATGGCGACGCCATTGCCATATTGATGCTTCGACGGATAGCTCAGCGCTTCCTCGAAGGTCTGGGCGCGCAGGATCTGGAGCACCGGACCGAAAATCTCGTCCTGATAGCTCTTCATTTCCGGCGTGACCCGGTCGATCAGCGTCGGGGCGAGGTAGAAGCCCTCCTCATAGCCCTGGAGCGAGAAGCCGCGCCCGTCGACTACGATTTCCGCGCCTTCATCGGCGGCCATCTGGATATAGCTTTCCACCCGCGCCTTGTGCACGCTGGTGACGAGCGGGCCATATTGCGCGTCGGGATCGGTCGGGATGCCGGGGCGCAGCGTCTCGATGGCGCTTATCAGCTTGGTGCGGAAGGCGTCCGCCGTCGCCTCGCCCACCGGCACGACCACCGGCAGCGCCATGCAGCGCTCGCCCGCCGAGCCATAGGCAGCGCCGACGATATCGGCCACCGCCTGATCCATGTCGGCGTCGGGCAGGATGATGCCGTGATTCTTCGCGCCGCCCATCGCCTGCACGCGCTTGCCGTTCTGGGCGCCGCGGGCATAGACATAATTGGCGATGTCGGACGATCCGACGAAGCTGACCGCCTTGATGGCTGGATGGTCGAGAATGGCGTCGACCATTTCCTTGTCGCCATGGACGACGTTCAGGATGCCCGCCGGCATGCCCGCTTCGATCGCCAGTTCAGCTAGACGCACCGGCACGGACGGGTCACGCTCCGAGGGCTTCAGGATGAAGGCATTGCCGCAGGCGATCGCCATCGCGCTCATCCACAGCGGGATCATCGCGGGGAAGTTGAAGGGCGTAATGCCCGCTGCGATGCCCAGCGGCTGGCGCATCGAATAGACGTCGATGCCCGGACCTGCGCCCTGGGTATATTCGCCCTTCAGCAGATGGGGGATGCCGCAGGCGAATTCCACGACTTCCAGGCCGCGCTGAATGTCGCCCTTGGCGTCGGCCACCACCTTGCCATGTTCGGAGGAGAGCAGGACGGCGAGTTCGTCCATATTCTGCTCGATCAGTTCCTTGAAGCGGAACATCACGCGGGCGCGGCGCTGCGGGTTGGTCGCGGCCCATTCGGGCTGGGCGGCAAGCGCGGAATCGACCGCCTTCTGGAGATGGGCGGCGGTGGCCAGTTCAACCTGCGCCTGCACCGCGCCGGTCGAGGGGTTAAGCACGTCGGCCAGACGCGCGCCCGCCAGCGGGGCGGATTGCCCATGAATGAAATGAGTAATTGAACGCATTTTTCCGGTTCCTCTCCTGCCGGTGGGATGGCTTTGGTATAGACGGGTCAGCTTTGCAGATATACGGGTATGTGGACACATTGGTTGTGCGGATTTGCCCATGCTGAATTCCGACGAACTGCGCCTGTTCCTGGCCGTGATGCGGGAGGGCAATATGCTGGCCGCCGCGCGCCGGGTGGGCGTGGATCATAGCACGGTCGCCCGGCGCCTGACCAATATGGAGACGACGCTGGGCGCCCGCCTGTTCGACCGCAGCCCGCGTGGCGTCACGCCGACGCCCGCCGCCTTCGCGCTGGCGCCCCATGCCGAGCGGATCGAGAGCGAATTGCTCGCCGCGATGAGCAGCGTCGCCGGGCGCGACCGGGAGGTGGAGGGGACGGTGCGCCTCGCCACGCCGGAGGCCTTCGCCAGCCATCTGATCGCGCCGCGTGTGGCGGAGTTGCGCGAGCGACATCCGCGCCTGACGCTGGAACTGGCCTCCGAAAGTAAGGCGGCCAGCCTGTCCCGGCGGGAGGCGGAGATCGCCGTGATGCTGAAACCCCCGCCCAAGGGCCGGTTCGTGACGCGCAAGCTGACCGATTATCGCCTCGGCCTTTATGCCTCCAAGGCCTATCTGGAACGGCAGGGTGAACCGGCGGCGCGGGCCGATCTCAACCGCCATGTCTTCGTGTCCTATATCGAGGAACTGGCCGGATTTGCGGAGATGATCGCCCTTGACCAGTTGCTGCCCGGCGCGGCCATCGTCTTCCGGGCGAGTTCCAGCGCGGCGCAGCATGCGGCGGTGGCGGCGGGCATGGGCCTGGGCGTGCTGCACGTCTTCGCGGCGGCGGAGGATGACCGGCTGGTCCAGCTTTTCCCCGAGTCGATGGAGGTATGGCGCAGCTATTGGCTGGTCATGCATGCCGATCTGCAAAGGCTGCCGCGGGTGCGGGCGGCAGCCGATTTCCTGGAGGAAGTGACGCGGACGGTGCGGGAGCGGTTGTAAGGAGGTTGTTTTATGTGAAGTGCCGCATGCTCCTGCCTTCGCAGGAGCATGCGGCACTTCTTACCGCAACATTACAGGCAATTAAATTGCAAAGCCCGCCGGTTGGGAGAATGAGGGTGTGTCGATCGGAAGGGCGCCAGAATGGAAGGCGGGCTGGAAACTGTCTATCACGCGCTTCGCGGCGAGCTGTTGCGGTTCCTGATCGCGCGCACCGGCAATGCCGCCGAAGCGGAGGATGTGCTGCACGACATGTGGCTGCGCATCGGGGAGGGGGGCAGTGGTCCCATCGCCAATCCCCGGGCCTATCTTTATCGCATCGCGCAGAATCTGGTGCTCGACCGACTGCGCGAGACGAAACGGCGCGAAGTGCGCGACCGGGCCTGGATGGAACTGGCATCCGGCGCTGACATGCGGCACGCCGATCCCGTCGATCCCCATGCCGATGCGCTGGAACAGATGACCGCGCGGGAGGAGGCGGCCCGGCTTGCATCCGCCATCGCCAATCTGCCGCCGGGCGCGCGGCGCGCCTTTCAGTTGCACAAGGTCGAGGGGTTGCCCCATGGCGAGGTCGCGGCCCGCCTGGGCATCAGCAAAAGCGGCGTCGAAAAGCATATGGCGGTCGCGATGAAATATTTGCGCCGCGCGTTGAGCGAGGACTGAGGCAATGCTGTAATGGTAACGTCACAGAGGAGACAGAACGGCGTGGACGGGCGGCTATGCCCGGCCAAGGGACCGTAACGGGACGGAACCATGACGGAGACGATCATCGACCGGGCGATTGCCTGGCACAGTGCGCAGGACGATGCGGATTTCGACTGGGACGGCTTTACGCTGTGGCTGGAGGCCGATCCCGCGCATCGCCTTGCCTTCGATGAGATCGCGCTGCTGGATGACCGGATTGCCGATCATCGTCCTACCCTGGCCGCGCTGTTGCCGCCCATTGAGGTTGTGCCGGTGGCGTTTCCCGCCATGGAAGACCCGGTCGCGTCGCCGCGCCGCTGGAGCCTCTGGGCCGGTGGCGGGATCGCGGCGGCCATGGCGTTGGCGGTCGCCGTTCCGACTTTCCTGTCCCTGTCGCCTGCGCCGTCGGCGGCCGACTATCGCACCGGCGCCGGGCAGAGCCGCACCATCGCGCTGAAGGACGGATCGCGGATCACCCTTGCTGCCTCCAGCCATTTGCGGGTGGAGGGGGAGGGGCAGGACAAGCTGGCGCTGGAGGGCGGCGCGCTGTTCGACATTCCCCATCGTCCCGGCCGGACGATGACGATCCGGGCGGGCGGGCAGGAAATCAGCGACATCGGCACGCGGTTCGACATTTTGGCCGACACCCGGACGATGCGCGTCGCGGTGGCGGACGGCGTGATCGCGCTCAAGCCGGCCGGTGCGGACAATGCTGCGGTCCGCCTCTCCGCCGGACGGCAGATGGTCATCGACCGGACCACGCACCAAGGCGAGATCAGCGCGGTCGCGCCCGCCGCCATCGGCAGTTGGCGGCAGGGACGGCTGGTTTATGAAGGCGTGCCGCTGTCTCTGGTCGCGTCCGACATCAGCCGCTATGCAGGGGTGCCTGTCAGGGCCGGGGCGGACGTCGCCGGCCGGCGCTTTTCCGGCGTGTTGATCGTGGGGGACGGATCGGGTCTTGTCGGTGAAGTGGCGCAGCTTATGGACCTTCGGATCGTGCGCGAAGCTGGGCGGCAGGACGGCGCTGTCCTGCTGCGCGCTGGCGGCGGCTGAACTCGCCGCGCCGGGCAGCGCCTGGGCGCAGTCCCGGCAGATCAGCATCGACGCCGCGCCGTTGTCCGCCGCGCTGGCGGAATTGTCGCGGCAAACGGGCATAGCGGTCGGCTTCGAAGGGCGCTTGCCGGACGTCCGGTCCCGGCCGGTCAGCGGACGGCTGACGGCGCGGCAGGCCTTGGCGACGATGCTGGAGGGCACGGGGCTGAAGGCGCAGCGCCTGACGCCTACGACATTTCGTCTGGTCCGCGCCGAACGGCCGCTGCCCCGGCGTCCGGCGGATCGGCTTCCGCCGCAGCCTGGCGGCAATGTGGACATCATCGTCACCGGCACCAAGCGGGATGAGCCGCTTTCAAGCCTGCCCATATCGGTCGCCATTGCGGAGGCGCCGGGTGAGCGGACCGGAACGCCGCTGCCCGGCACCGCCGATGTGGCGCGGCAGCTAGACGGGCTGACGCTCACCAATTTGGGGCCGGGGCGCAACCGGCAGTTCATCCGGGGCGTGGCGGACAGCCCGTTCAACGGCAGCAGCCAGTCGACCGTCGCCATATTGGTGAACGACGCCCGCGCCACCTATAATGCGCCCGATCCCGACCTGCGGCTGGTCGATGTCGAGCGGGTGGAATTGCTCAAGGGGCCGCAGGGGTCGCTGTACGGCACGGGCACATTGGGCGGGGTGTTCCATATCGTGACCCGTCCGCCTGATGCCGGGCGGTTCGCTGCCATGGCGGGCGCGGGCGGCTCCATCGCGGCGCATGGCGATGCCGGCGGCGATGTGGAGGCGATGGTCAACCTGCCGCTGGTCGCGGACCGGCTGGCACTGCGCGGCGTCGCCTATGCGGCGCGCGAGCCGGGCTGGATCGACACCGCCGGGCGCGGCGATGCGAACCGGGGGGAGGTCAGCGGCCTTCGCCTCGCCCTGCGCGCGCTGCCGGGGGACTGGACCGTCGACCTGAACGGCATGGTGCAGATGCAGGATGTCGCGGACAGCCAATATGTCTATGCCCGGCACCGGCTGGAGCGGCCCGCGCAGCCTGCCGAGCCGCATGACAATGACTTCGCCATGGCCGCCCTGCGCGTGGCGGGGAAGCTGGGCGATGCGGATTTTGTCTATGCGGGCAACTGGGTCGACCATGACGTGTCGAGCACGCTGGATGCGAGCGCGCTGTCGGCGTCGGCCTTCGGCGTTCCGGCTCCGGCGCTTTATGTCGAGCAGCGACGGAACCGCCTGTTCGATCAGGAAATCCGCCTGTCCCATACCGGCAGCGGCGGCCTGTCGTGGTTGGCGGGCCTGTCCTTCATGGACGTGCGCAACCATCTGCTGGGCACGATCAGCAACGAGGCGGGCGACGTCACGGTCGCGACGGGCACTCAGGGGGTGCGCGAACTGTCGGCCTTCGGTGACATTCGCGTGCCGCTGTCCCGCACATTGTCGCTCGATATCGGCGGCCGCCTGTTCCATTCGCGGACCGAGGAGGAACGGGGCGCGAAAAGGGCGCGGGTCGAGGTTTCGGTGTCGCGCAGCGGATTTACCCCATCGCTCGCCTTGTCGTGGCAGGCTGGGGGCAGGGATTTCCTCTATCTGCGCTATGCCGGGGCGCTGCGTCCGGGCGGGCTTTCGCAAACCGGCACGGGATCGGCGGAGCGTTTCGATTCCGACGAATTGCAGACCTTCGAAGCGGGCTGGCGTCACAGCAATCCAGCGGGACTGACGATCAATGCCGACGCTTTTCTGACGACATGGTCGCATTTGCAATCCGACTATCTGCTGTCGGACGGGCTGATCGGCACCCGCAATGTCGGGGATGCGCGCATCCATGGGGCGGAATTGTCGGTCGACTGGGCGCCCGCGCGCGACTGGGCGCTCAGCGCCGGGCTGGTGGTGCAAAGCGCCCTGCTGACAAAGACGAGCGACGGGACGGAGATTGAGGACCGGCATCTTCCCGTCATTCCGCGCTGGACGGCAAGATGGGGATTGAGCCGGTCCTTCGAGCTTGGGGGCTGGAACGGCAGCGCCGGGGTGCGCCTCAACTATCTCAGCCGCTCCCGGCTCAGCTTCGATCCGGGGCTGGACCGCCAGATGGGCGATTATGCGCTGGCCGATGTGGATCTGCTGCTGCGCAAGGGGACGTGGGGCATCCGCATGGCGGGCAGCAACCTGTTCGATTGCAGGGCGGACAGCTTCGCCTTCGGCAATCCCTTTTCGTTGGGCAAGGGGCCGCAATATACGCCGTTGCGCCCCCGGCAATGGACGGTGGGTTTCACAAGGTCGTGGTGACAGGCCGCCGCTGGAGCGCGAAGACGGCGGCATAGCCGACATGGTCCGACAGCATGCTGCCGTCGGCGGCATGGCCGAATGGCACCTCGATCCGGCGCAGCGCGACATTTGTGCTCCGGCCCGGCGCGAAAAATTCCCAGTCGCGGCCGCGCCATTCCGACAGCCGCGCATCGGCGGACAGCGGCAGGCGAAGCCTTTCCGCCGCCGCATAGGCATTGTTCACGGGCGTGCTCCTGCTCCAGCCTCTTGCCTGTTCGATCAGGTCGCTGCGCCGCGCCTGGGTCTGCCCGGCATTGAAATCGCCCGCCACGATCAGCGCATCGCGGGGGTTGTGAAAGCGGCGGATGAAGGCGGTCAGGCAGGCGAGTTGCCGGTCATGGGCATGGTTCGACCGTTCGTCCGGCACATCGGAAGCGCGCCGGCTGTTGAGATGGGTGGTGACGATGTCCACCGGATCGCCCCCGCCGGGCAGCCTGATCCGCACCAGCAGCGCGCCCTTGTTCGCGAGGCAATCGAACCCCGCGCAGGCATAGCCGGGATAGACCATCGCATGCACGCCGGAGATGGGGAAATCGGACAGGATCTGAAGGCCGCTGCCGACCCATTTGCCGATCCCCTCGCCATGGGACCAGCTTTGCGCCGCCGCGAATCGCAAGTCGGCAGGGGCTGGCGGTTGCGGGCTGGCGGCGTCCTCCCCCGGACCATCGACGATGTAGCGATAGCCCGCCGCGCGGCCGATCGCCTGGGCGTCGCTGGTGAAGGCCTCCTGCAGCAGCACGATCTGCGGGTTGCGCCCCTCTGAACGCAGCGTCCGCAATGTCGCGGCGATCCGGGCGAAATCGGCGGGACGGTCCCAAGCCATCGGCCAGGGCAGGCCGTGGATATTATAGGTCATCACCGACAGGTCGCCGTCGAAGCGGGCCGGGCCGGCGGGGGCCGGCGGATCGCGGGTATCGGCCGACGGCGCCGCCGCGATCAGCGCCGCGACAGCGAGCGTCCGCAGGGCATATCCGAAAATGCGCACGCTTCTTCTCCTGCCGCGATGGCGGGAAGACGACGGGACGGGGTTCTTACCTCAGTTGTCGCAAGTCGAAAAAAATATTCGGGCAAGGAACTGCGTTACTTTCCGGCCATGGCGTCTCCATTGCGAGAGTGAAAGAGCGCTTGTGATCGACTTTGTAATAATGCCGTCATCCCCGACAATCATAGGGCCGCTGGTAATGCACAGGGTTCCGGGGGGGCGTTGACCTGTCATGAAGCGGCTTCTTCTTTCCATTCATGATGTTGGTCCCCGTTTCGAAACGGAAGTGGACCTGCTGCTGGATCGGATGACGCGCCATGCCGGTCCCGCCGAACTGGCGATGCTGGTCGTGCCCGACCATTGGGGACGGCATCCTCTGGCGGTGGGTTCCCCTTTCGCGGTGCGGCTGCGCGCATGGGCGGATGCGGGGATCAGCATGTTCGCCCATGGCTGGTTCCACCAGGATAGGACCGTTCACGATCAGCCCGTCGCGCGGTTCAAGGCGCGCCACATGACCGCCGGAGAGGGCGAATTTCTGGGCCTGGACGGCGAGACCGCGGCGCGGCGCATGATCGATGGACGCGACCTTATCGAACAGATCACTGGCCGTCCGGTGGCGGGGTTCGTCGCGCCCGCCTGGCTTTATGGCGCGCCTGCGCTCGATGCGCTGGGGCAATGCGGTTTCGCGCTGGCGGAGGATCATATGAAGGTCTGGCATCCGCCATCGGGCAAGGTGCTGGCGCGTGGCCCGGTCATCACCTGGGCCAGCCGCAGCCGGGCGCGCATCGCATCCTCTCTGCTGGCGGCGCGGGTGTTGCCGCCGGTGCTGCGCCATGCGCCCGTGGCGCGAGTAGCCGTGCATCCGGGCGACGCGCATGTCCCCGCGCTGCTCGCCAGCATCGATCGCGTGCTGTGGCGGCTGGGGCGCACCCACCGGCCCGCCCGCTATGGCGACCTGTTGGCGAGCTGATCCATGCGCATCCTGACCTTCCTCCACAGTTTCGAGCCGGGCGGGGTCGAGCGCGTGGCGCTGCGGCTGGTACGGCGCTGGCGGGAGCAGGGCGTCGACGCGCCGCTGTTTCTGGGCCGCATCGACGGCGCCATGCGGGCGGAGCTGGGCGACGGCCTCGACCATCATGTCCCGCGCCAGCCGTCTTTCTCCGTTGCGGGCCTCGAAACGCTCTGGATGATCGCGACGCTGCCCGCCTTCATCCGCCGGACGCGGCCCGACGCCCTGTTCTGCGCGGGCAACAGCTATGCCGTGGTCGCCGTGGCGATGAAGCTGCTGCTGGGCCGCGCCTGCCCGCCGGTCCTGGCCAAGATCAGCAACGATCTCGAACGGCGCGACATGATCTGGCCGGCGCGCATGGCCTACCGGCTATGGCTGCGCATCCAGGGCCGGTTCATCGATCATTTCGTCGCCATGGCACCGGGTCTGGAGTGCGAAATAGCCGAACTTGTGCGCCCGGTGAAACAGGCGATCAGCATCGTCCCCGATCCCGCCCTGTCGCGGGCGCAGATCGACCGGCTGCGCGCCGCCCGCCAGCCGGATGAGGGGCGCAAAGGACGTCTGTTCGTCGCCATCGGCCGTCTGGCGCGGCAGAAGAATTTTCCGCTGATGCTCGAAGCCTTCGCCCAGGCGGCGCGGCCCGATGACCGCCTGCTGATCTTCGGAGACGGCCCGGAACGCAAGGCGCTGCAAAGCCGGGCGCAACGCCTCGGCATCGCTGATCGCGTCGGTTTCATGGGTCATGTTCCTGATCCGGCCCTGCAGATCGGGCAGGCGGACGCCTTCCTGCTGTCCTCCGATTATGAAGGCGTGCCTGCCGCGCTGCTGGAGGCGCTGGCCGTCGGCCTTCCCGTCATCGCCACGCAATGCAGCGCGGCGATGCGGTCGCTGCTTGGCGACGGCGCGCTCGGCCGCCTCCTCCCGGTGGGCGACGCCCACGTCTTTGCCGCCGCTCTGGCCGATGCGCCCCTGCCGCAGGACAGCGCCGCCAGCCTCGCCCAAGCGCGCCGCTTCACCCTGGAGGCCGCCTCCGCCGCCTATCTCGACAGCTTCGCGGCGATGACAAGCGCCAAAAGCGCCTCATGCCCGACTGAGGCGCTTGGTCAGCCGCGCCGCGACCCCATCCCGCCAATGATGACGAGCCTTTCATGACCGGCAACAGTTCCACAGGCCTTATGCCGCCGCCTACCGCACCGATCGACCCGGCTCTGCTCGATCCCCGGCCGCTGATCCAGTCGGGCCGCAACTGGACCCGCTGGGCCGGGCCGCTGGTTTCGGTGCTGATCCTCGTGGTCGCGCTGCACCAGTTCCGTGGGCTGGACCCCGCCAGCCTCTGGGCGCTGGTGCCGGGCGGCATCGCCTTCTGGGCCGCCTTCGCGCTCTATTATCTGGCCGGGCCGCTGTCCGAATGGGTGATCTTCCGCCGCCTCTGGTCGATCCCGCCGGACGGCTTCGCCGCGCTGCTGCGCAAGCTGGTCAGCAATGAAATCCTGCTCGGCTATCTGGGGGAGGTTTATTTCTACGCCTGGGCCCGGCGCCATGCGAAGATCACCACCGCCCCCTTCGGCGCGATCAAGGATGTGACGATCCTGTCCGCGCTGGTGGGCAATGGCGTGACATTGGTGATGGTGGCGTTCGCCGTGCCGCTGCTGGGCGCGGTCGATGCGCGGCTCAACACATGGGAAGTGGGCGGGTCGATACTCTTCGTGCTGGCGACGTCGCTGGTCGCCATGCTGCTGCGCAAGCGGCTGTTCACCCTGCCGCGCAAGGCGCTGTGGATGGTCGCGGCGATCCATCTGCTGCGCATCGTCGCGACGACGGTGCTGGCGGCGATGATGTGGCACATGCTGCTGCCTGACATCGCGCTTAGCTGGTGGATTTTACTCGGCACGCTGCGGCAGTTGGTCTCGCGCCTGCCCTTCCTGCCGAACAAGGATGTGGTGTTCGCAGGCATGGCCGCATTTCTGATCGGGCGCGACAGCGAGATCGTGTCGGCCATGGCGCTGATGGCGTCGCTGATCCTGGCGGCGCATCTGTTGGTCGGCATCACGCTGGGGGCGACCGGATTGCTGCGGGAAAGCCGGGCGCAATGATCGCAACCCTCTTCCTCGCCAGCGTGGCGATCCCCTCCACGCCTGATCTGGGCAAGGCCGAGGGGCAATGCCGCCCGGACGAAAAAGGCTCCGCCTATCTGGTCGAGGTGGCGGGCCTCAAGGACCGCAAGGGGCGGTTGAAGCTGGAACTTTATCCCGCGAACGACGCGGATTTCCTGGCGGACGACAATATTCTGATCGCCGCGGGCAAGCCGTTCCGCCGCGTTGAGGAGCCGGTGCCGCCATCCGGCCCGGTGGAGCTGTGCATTCGCGCACCCGGCCCCGGCAGCTATGCGCTCAGCCTGCTGCATGACCGCGACGCCAATCGCCGCTTTTCCCTGTCGATCGACGGCATCGGCTTTGCGGGCAATCCGAAGATCGGCTGGTCCAAGCCCCATGCCGCCGCTGCCAGCGCGCCCGTGGGCAGCGGCCCCACGCGCATCACAATCACCGTCAATTATCGCCGGGGACTTTTTTCCTTCGGCCCAGCGGAGAAATAATCCGATGCGCATCGTCGATGTCTGCGCCTTCTACGCGCCCAGCGGCGGCGGGGTGAAGACCTATGTGGAACGCAAGCTGCGCGCCGGGGCGCAGGCGGGGCATGAGATCATCATCCTGGCCCCGTCCGACAGCGACCGGGTGGTGGAGGCGGGCGGCGGCAAGATCGTCATGCTGCCCGCGCGGCGTTTCCCGCTGGACCGGCGCTATTCCTATTTCGATGATGAACAGTCGCTCCACGCCATGCTCGACCGGCTGCAACCCGATCTGGTCGAGGCGTCCTCGCCCTGGGGCAGCGCCGCGATGGTGGCGCGTTGGCGGGGGGATGCGCCCCGCGCCCTCATCATGCATGCCGATCCGCTGTCCGCCTATGCCTATCGCTGGTTCGGCCAAGTGCTGAGCCGGGAGCGGATTGACCGGGGCTTCGACTGGTTCTGGCGGCATTTGCGGCGGCTGGACGAGAGTTTCGACATGGTCGTCAGCGCCAGCAACAGCCTGTCCCAACGGCTGGAGGCGGGGCGCCTGAAGCGCGTCGTGACCCTGCCCATGGGCGTGGAGCCCGGCCATTTCAGCCCCACGCGGCGCAACGAACGGCTGCGCGCCCGGCTGCTGGAGCGCTGTGGCCTCGGCCCCGATGCGACGCTGCTGCTGGGGGTCGGCCGCCATGCGCCCGAAAAGCGCTGGCCGATGGTGATAGAGGCGGTCACGTCGGCGGGCTTTGCCACGCCGGTCGGGCTGGTGCTGGTGGGTGACGGGCGGGAACGGGCGCGGGTCCGCCGCGCTGCCGCCAATAATCCGCATATCCAGCTTCTGGCGCCGATGCACGACCGGCCCGCGCTGGCCGAACTGCTCGCCAGCGCCGACGCGCTCGTCCATGGCTGCGAGGCGGAGACTTTCTGCATGGTCGCGGCGGAAGCGCGGGCCAGCGGCCTGCCGGTCATCGTGCCCGACGAAGGGGGCGCTTCGGACCAGGCACGCAGCGGTGGTGGCCTGCTCTATCGCGCCGCTCAGGCCGACAGCCTGGCCGCCGCCATCGTCGATTTCGTGAATGGCGGCCCCGCCGAACAGCGCCGCCGCGCCTCTGCCCTGGCGCCGTCGGTCATGACCATGGACGATCATTTCGGCAGGCTGTTTTCCGCCTATCAGCGCCTCGCGCCGGGCCGCCGTCATGCTGCTTAGACGGTCCTTGCCCCTGATGCGCCGATCCGGACCAGCCGCCAGCGAGAGGCCACAGCCCCGTACCGGTGAGCGGGCGAAGGAGGTAGGCCAACCCCATGCTTGCGGCCTGCGATATCGGGCCGACTGCGAATGCTGGTCCTTCTGGGCAGCTATTCTCTGGTGGCTGCTGCGTTCCAGAGGGCGTTCATGACGCGACCCGATCCGTCTGCGCCGCCATCTTCAGGGGGACGGAAATATCCGCCAGCTTCGCCCGGTCGACCGCAACCCCCTTCAGGATCAGCGCGCGGGCGCCCATGAAATCCTTCGCATTATTGATCGCATCGACCGCCACCACGCGGCCTTGCCGCAAGTAGATGACGGTGAACGGGCCATTTTCCCGGTCGCCGCGCAGGACGATGTCGTCGGCATCCTTGTTGAGCCCGGCGGATTGCAGCGTCAGGTCGAACTGATCGGACCAGAATGTCGGCAGCGCCCGATATTCGGTCGGCGCCTCCATGATGGTGTCGGCGGCGATGGCCGCGGAGTCCATCGCATGCTGCACGGATTCCAGCCGCCACAAGCCCCCGGCGAACGGATTGGGATGCCGGGCGCAGTCGCCTATGGCCAGAACGCCCTCCGCCGACGTCCGGCAATATTCATCGACCAGCACGCCGCCGTCGCAGGCGATGCCCGCCTCTTCCGCCAGCGCCGTGTCGGCATCGATGCCGATGCCGATGATCGCGAGATCGACGGGAATTTCCTCGCCCGATCCCAATCTGACGGCCGACACGCGATCCTCGCCGGAAAAGCCCGCGACTTGCTCGCCCAGGCGCAGCTCGACGCCCCGGTTGCGATGCTGGCGTTCGAAAAAGTCGGACACTGCAGGTGAGGTGACGCGCTGGAGGACGCGGGGTTGCGCTTCGATGACGACGACCTCATGCCCCATCTCGCGCGCCGCCGCCGCGACCTCCAGCCCCACATATCCCGCTCCGATGATGCCGATGCGCCCGCCATTGCGAAGCCCCTCGCGGATCGCATCCACATCCGCGACGGTGCGCAGATAATAGAGGCCCGCAAGCTCCGAACCGGGGCAGCGAAGGTGCCGCACTTTCCCGCCGGTCGCCAGCGCGCACCACCCGAACCGGATGATCCGGCCATCGTCCAGTTCGACCCGCTTGCCGGCGGGATCGAGCGACCTCACCCTGCACCCCAGTTCGAAGCGCACCTGCTGCTCGGCCCAATAATCGCTGTCCCGCAGCAGCAGCCGGTCGATCTGCATGCTGCCGATCAGATAGGCTTTGGACAGGGGAGGGCGGTCATAGGGCAAGCTGTGTTCGTCGCTGACGATCGCGATGCTTCCGGCAAAGCCCTTCTGCCGCAGCGAAATGGCCAGATGCGCGCCCGCATGCCCGCCGCCGATGATGAGGACGTCCACGGCGATTTGATCGTTCAACTCGATTCTCCCAAATGCGTGACCGGGGGACACGCCGCGCCGTCTTTCATGGCGTTTCGGGGAATCTGGGCGATAATCTGTCCGGCAACTATCCCGTTACCGCAGGCGCTGCCCCCATAATGCGGCCTTTTGGCGCGCCAGGCTTGACCCGGCCTTGTAATCGGAGTGTCATCATGAAAAGGCGAAGGGAGGGCTGC
This sequence comes from Sphingobium sp. TB-6, assembly GCF_012927365.1. NCBI lineage: Bacteria > Pseudomonadati > Pseudomonadota > Alphaproteobacteria > Sphingomonadales > Sphingobiaceae > Sphingobium > Sphingobium sp. TB-6. The sequence continues at coordinate 603,588 of NZ_JABBGL010000001.1, forward strand.
GTCAATGATCCGTCGCATCAGGGGGAATATGTCCGCATCTGCGCCGGAAACGCGCCGGGAGGGACGAGCATGCTGACTCAAATGGCCACGCCGAACCGCTTCTGGAATGGAGAGGCGCTTCCGCTCGTGCAGTGGAACAGGTTCAGCAGCACCGACGCCGGCGATGTCGAAGCGCATATGAGCCGGATGTTCTGCCCCCATCGGCTGGATGTCCAGGGCGGGCGCCCGCCGATCGACTTTCGCCACAATCAGGCCCAGCTCAAGGCGCTGACGTTCAATGCGCAGGATTATGGCAATCCCTTCGGCCGCATCTCCATCGACGTGCCCCAGATGGGCGAGAGCTATCTTGTGCAATTTTCGCTGACGGGCACCTCCTTCATCACCCATGACAAGGACAGTTTCAGCCTTGCGCCCGGCCAGATGTGCGTGCTCGCCCCCAATTCGCATTTCCGGCAGACGTTCGACGCGGGTTACAAGCATTTCACCATCAAGATCCCGAAGGCCGACCTGGAACTGGTGCTGGCGAACGAGCTGGGCTTCCGGCCGGACGATCTGGTCTTTTCGACCCGGCCCGTGCCGCTGGTCGGCGCCGCCCAGGCGTTCGCCCATCTCGTCCGCACCATCTGCGACGACATCGACTATGGCCTGACCGGCTATACCCATCCCCGCGCCAGCGGAGCGGTGGAGGATGCGCTCAAGCGCCTGCTGCTCGCCGCGGTGCCGCACAACCATTCCGACCTGTTCGATTCCGTCCCATCCGGCCCTGCGCCCTATTATGTCCGGCGCGTCGAGGATTTCGTCCGGGGCCATGCGTGCGAGGCGATTTCGCTGATTGACATGATCGAGATTTCGGGCGTCAGCGCGCGCTCCCTGCACGCCGGTTTCCGCCGTTTCCGCGGGGTCACGCCGATGGTCTATCTCAAAAATGTCCGGCTCGACCTCGCGCGCAAGATGTTGCTGGGCGGCGTCGAGGAGGGGCATAGCGTCACCGATGTCGCCCTGACCTGCGGTTTCAGCCACCTCAGCAAATTCGCCCGCGACTATGCGGAGCGCTTTGGCGAACGCCCTTCAGCCACCCTGCGGCAACTGAAGGGCTGACCGGGTGGGGGAGAGGGCTGGTACGGCTATGCGCCGGACGGCGCATTTCCAAACAGACTCTCTCAGCCCGCGATATGCACCGCGCCGTCGATAATCTCCACAGTGTAGGTTTTGAGCGCGATCGAGCAGGGGGCGGCGCAGGCCGCGCCGGTCCTTATGTCGAAACTGCCTAGGTGGAAGGGGCAGACGATCTTGCCGTCCTCGATCTCTCCCTCCGCCAGCGACGCTTCGCCATGGGTGCACAGGTCGTCGGTCGCGAATACTTCGCCGTCCAGCAGGTAGACGGCGATCCCATGGTCGCCGTCCAGCTCGACCCGATGAACCTCGTCTTCGCTCAAATCCTCCACCGCGCACAGCCGGATCATTGATCGAACGCCTTCTTGACCATCCAGGGCGGCGTGGCCACCCCCTGAACCCTGAGATCCAGCTTCACAGACGCGAATTTCCATTCTTCTTCCTCATATCTTGCAACGCTGTCGTACCAGCCGCCCAGCCAGCGATCTTCCGGGCCGGAGTCCCCGGCCATGGTGGACAATTCCCAGAGATACCATCGACAGCGCGCCGACCGGCCGTCCTCCGCAAACTCGACATAGGGGGCGACCATATAGTGGATCGACCACAGCACCGCCTCGGCGGCGATGTGGGCGAGCCCTTCGGCAATCGCGCCGGAGCCGTGGAAGGTGGCGAAGCCCTCCGCCGACCAGATGGCGTCGGCATGGAATAGCGGCTGCATGATCGCCGGATCGTTCTTCCGGTCCGCGCCATGGCCGTAACGCGCCACGAGATCCTCTATCTCCTGGCGCGCCTCGATCCGGAACAGCCGTTCCTCGACGGAGAGATGGGCCGTCCTCGCCATGGTCAGGCGGTTGCCATCGGGCTGAGACCGCGCCACGTCTCCTGCCCGCCATGGACGGCGACGAACCGCGCCTCCTCGAACGCATAGGGGACGCCGGGCGAGCCGGAATAAAGCTCGATATGCGGCGCCACCTCGGCAAGCGACAGCGCCAGATTGTAGAGCGCGTGATGGCTCTCCGGCAGCGCCCCCAGCGGGAAACGGTCGACCTCCGCCAGCGCGTCGGAAAGGCGCGGCAGCATCCGGTCGTAAAAGGTGCGCAGTTCCGCCGCGCCCGACCCCTGCCGCTTGCGCTGCCGCTCGTCGGCGGTCGGCAGGTTCCAGCCGAGGCAAAGGGAGAGGTCTTCGAAGCCGGTGGGCAGTATGGTTTGCGTCATGGTCACTTCCCCCTCACGCATTGACATATTGATCGACCACGGCGGCGCTGTGGCGGATGAGGATTTCATCGTCCTGGAGGTTCTGGACCAGCTTGGCGCGCGACTGCATCGCCCGTTGCGTATCCTCCATGGTGGCGGTGTCCTCCAGCCAGGCGTTGCGCTGAAGCGTCATCGCATGTTCGATGGCCCAGCGTTCGGCATTGGTCTTGGGCGGGCGGACATAATAGCGCCCCTCCCACAATGTCCGGTTATGGGCGATCGGCCAGAATTGGTGGGTGAACCAGATGCCTTCCGACACATGGATCAGCGTATTGGGGAAAAGCACGCTCAGTTCGAACGCGAAATCGTCCCTCTTGTCGGGGTTGATCGCGGGCGGCAGCATCGTTTCGGCGCGCTGCGTGACGAGGGAGGCGCCCGCGATGTTATTGGCGATGCCCGCCACCGGCGTCGGCTTCGCGCCCAGGGTGAGGCAGACCGCGCAGCTCCGGTGCGGCCCCATCAGCTTCACATTTTGCAGCCCGGTCGAGAAAGTGTTGGGGAACGACCCGGCGTGGATGGTGTCGACATGATAGGCCTCCGCAAAGGCGTCATGCGCGACCTTCCAGTTGCATTCCAGTTCGGTGTGATAGGTGAACTGATAGCTGAGTTCGGCAAAGGGGAATCCGGCGAAATGCGCGGCATAATCGCCCAGATATTCCGCCAGGCTGTTGTCCGGCGTTTCAGCCAGATTGACGAAGATGAACCCTTCCCAGAAGTCGGTGTGGATCGGGGACAGGCCGTTCTTCCGCTTGTCGAAACATTGGTAGAAGCGTTCTTCGCTCGGCACATGCTTCAACGCGCCGTCCGCGCCATAGACCCAGCCGTGGAAGCGGCAGGTGACGATGGCCGCCCTGCTGCGGCCGAAGGTTTCCGGGCCGGTTTCGGTGACGACGGTGTTGCCGCGATGCGCGCAGACATTGTGGTGGGCGCGCACGACATCATCCTTGCCGCGCATCAGGATGATCGACGTGTCGGCGGCGGCGAGGCGCTTGACCTTATAGTCGCCCTTGTTGGGGATTTCGTCGACGCGCCCGACGCACAGCCAGACCTTCCTGAATATCTTCGCCCGCTCCAGTTCGTACCAGTCCGGGTCGATATAGGGTTCGATGGAGATCGGACCCGATCCCAGTTCGGGATGTTCGTGTAACCAGCGATGCGCTTCGTTCATCATCCTGTCCTTGCTGTTGCGATCGGTCGCCGCGTCCGCCGCTTCCCGAATGCGTGAATTCGGCATGGATGATGTCGGCGCGCGCCTTGCCCCGCTAGCCCGTTCCGGTGCACCTTAGCCTGGGGGCGCATCAAAGGCGCGATGGATCGGGAGCGGGAAGAAACGCCTTTTTTCGCCGCTTTGCACTCCGTCGCGCTCAGATGTCGAACGTCGCAGGATCAGGCTAGCGCGCCTGGCCGATCTGGGTTCGATTAGAGGCGGGCGTCCAGCAAGGGCGGTGACCGCACCTTTCGGGGACTGGGCGGTATCAGAAAAACAAAATGCCAATCGAGACGGGGAGTCAAAAAAATGGAAGCTGAAACCTGCAAACCCATATCATCCGGCCGTGCTGCCCAGTGCTTGCAGTCCGGTTCGTTTCGCGCGCTGATGGCTGGCCTGGCGCTGGCCTCCGGAACGCCCGTTCTGGCGCAGCAGGCGCCGGAAGATCCGGCAGCGAACCAGAGCGCCGGTATCGAGGAAATCACGGTCACGGCCCGCCGCCGGGCGGAATCGCTTCAGGACACGCCGATCTCCATCTCGGCCGTGACGTCGGAAGGTCTGGCGCAACGCGGCATCGACAATGTCACCCAGATCGGTGACTTCACGCCGAATGTGAAGTTCAACAGCTCGGTTCCCGTTTCCGCCAGCAACGCCACGGCGGCGATCTTCATTCGCGGCATCGGGCAGAATGACTATCAGCTCTCCGCCGATCCGGGCGTAGGACTATATCTCGACGGCGTTTATATTTCACGCGGCGTCGGCAATGTCCTCGACGTGCTCAATGTCGAGCGCATCGAGGTGCTGCGAGGTCCGCAGGGCACGCTGTTCGGCCGCAACACCATCGGCGGCGCGGTGAGCGTGGTGACGAAGAAGCCCGCCGACGATCTGGGCGCCAGCCTGGAACTGACCACGGGAAGCTACAACCGGGTGCAGATCAAGGGATCGATCGACGTGCCGTTGGCGGAGGGGGTCTATACCAGCTTCTCCGGTTTCTATCATCTGCGCGAAGGCTATGTGAAGGGCACGGTGCCGCTGGCGCCGGATCTGGGCGACACCAATACGATGGCGGGCCGCTTCGCGGTTCGGCTTGAACCGACGAGCAAGCTTTCCATCAACATCGCCGTCGACGGCACGCGCTCGCGGGAGGAAACCGCGCCCAACGTCATGCTGGCGGTCGATGAGAACGCCCCTGCGGCGCAGGTCTGGAACGGCCTTTATTCCGGCGCGGCCAGCATCTGCACCGATCTTTCCAATCCGGCCCGGCTTTCCGACACGCGCTGCTACAACAGCCAGTGGGCGCAGGCGCCCTATCGCCATGGCGGCACGTTCCGGGCGGTGTCCAGCACCTTCGACAATTTCGGCAAGCGCCGCTATCAATCCGCGTCCGACCTCAACATCTGGGGCGTTTCCGGCACGGTGGAATGGCGGCTGGGCGAGAATGTGACGGCCAAGTCCATCACCGCCTATCGCAAGGTGACGGGTTTCTGGACCCGCGATTCCGATCATAGCCCCGCCAGCATCGTCCAGACCAAGAGCGACTGGAAGCAGGATCAGTTCTCCGAAGAGCTGCAACTGATCGGTGACGCCCTCGACAACCGCCTGAACTGGGTTGTCGGCGGTTATTATTCCAAGGAAAGCGGCAATCATCAGGATCTGGTCAATATTGTCGACGCCGTCTTCATGAGCGGTGCGATACTCGATGGGCGAAGCCTTGCCGCCTTCGGTCAGGCGACGTTCGAGATCGTCCATAATCTCAGCCTGACGGGCGGCATACGCTGGACCGAGGACAGGAAGACTTTCGACAATGGCAACCAATATGTCGTGGCGGCGGGCTTCCTGACCGGCCAGCCCTTCAATCCTGACGGTTCGGGCCTTCAGGACGGCGATCCGCTGATGGGTCCGCCCGGACGCACGACGATCAAGGACCGCGCCTGGACGCCGATGGCCAGCCTTTCCTATCGCTGGTCGCCCGAATTCCTGACCTACGCATCCTATTCGCAAGGGTTCAAGGGCGGCGGCTTCACCCAGCGCGTCTTCCCGCCCTTCGCCAATATCCCGTCCTTCCGGCCGGAGACGAGCACCACCTATGAAGTCGGCTTCAAGTCCGACCTGCTCGACCGGCGGCTGCGGCTGAACGGCGCGGCGTTCGTCAACGATTATGACGATCTGCAGATCACGGTGAACGACCCGCGCCTGGGCTTCGCGCCGATCATCCAGAACGCCGCGAAGGCGCGGATCAAGGGTCTGGAACTCGAATTGCAGGCGCGCCCGACCGAGGCGCTCAGGCTGGAGGCGGGGCTCGGCTATCTTGACGCCAAATATCGTCAGGTGGACATCCGCGCCCTCAACAGCGGCGTGACCAAGGATTCTCATCTGCAAAATGCGCCGAAGTGGACGCTGAGCGCTGGCGTGTCCTACGACATCCGGGTGGATGGCGTGGGCAAGTTCACGCCGCGGGTCGACTGGTCCTATCGTTCGAAGGTCTATAATGACGCGGTGAACAGCCCGCTGCTGATCCAGAAGGGCTATCATCTGGTGAACGCGTCGATCGGCTATAGCGACGAGCCCGAAAGCTGGCTGATCACGCTGGGCGTCAAGAATCTGACCAAGGAGGTCTATCTCGGCTCCGGCTTCGTGGATTCCTTCGGCGGGATCACCGAGGGCGCGTTCGGACGTCCCCGCGAATGGTTCCTGAGCGCGCGCCGGACCTTCTGAAATCATGCGGGCGCTGGGTTCCGGCGCCCCTTTACCGGGCGAGGATGCCATGCCGGAAACATTGGAACGCAAGGTCGAACGTCTGGAGGCGCTGCGCGATATCGACACGCTGATCGTCGATCTTTCGCGGGCGTTCGATGCGGGGCCGTCGGCTCAGATGCTGCGGCCCTTGTTCACGGAGGATGCGGTCTTCCAGATCGACCGATATGGCACGTTATCGGGCGGCGAGACGATCGCGCAGGGGGTCGCTGGCAATGCCGATCAGGGCTTCAAATGGACCCTGCATTATCTGGTTTCGCCCAAGGTGACGCTCGATCCCGGCCATGACCGGGCCGCCGTCGACTTCATGCTGTGGGAAGTCGCCACTTCGGCAAGCGGGCGGGCCTATTGGATTGGCGGGCGTTATGTCGCGGAAGCGCGGAAGAGGGAGGGAAATTGGCGCTTCAGCGCGCTGGAATTGCGGGCCGATCTCATATCCCATTATCCCGATGGCTGGCGTGAGAAACCCGCCGCTTTGGCCGATGCATGATCCGCCATGCGTTTGATTGCGGCCAGGGGATGATGGCTGCCCTCTGGTCCTAGCGCCTGCTCGATAAGAAGCGGCAGACTTCACTGGAATTTTCGGAGAGAATCATGACTAGGACATGCACGGCGGGAGATCTGCGCCATATCAATCGCAGCGTCGATGACATTCGCGACGAACTCGGCATCGATCCGGTTTCGGTGCGGGCGATCAGCGATCCGGCCATTTACGAGCTGGAACGCGAAAAGATCTTCCGGAAGACTTGGCTGAAGGTCGCGACAAGCTGGGAGATTCCGAACATAGGCGATTATAAGGTCAAGGAACTGCCCGTGGCCGATGCGTCCGTGCTGATCGTGCGCGGCAAGGACGGCCAGATCCGGGCCTTCCACAATGTCTGCACCCATCGCGGGAACAAGGTGGTTCCGACCAGCGGTTTCGAAACCTTCGGCCGGTCGCGCGCCAATGTGGTGACCTGCCGGTTCCACGGCTGGGTCTTCTCGACCGATGGACCGCTGCGGTCGGTGCCGATGAAGGAAAAATTCGGCAAGCTCGACACGGCATGCCTTGGCCTGCGCGAAATCCATTGCGATAGTTGGGAAGGCTTCGTCTTCATCAATTTCGACGCCGAACCGGCTCAGACGCTGACCGAATATCTGGGCGATTTCGGCAAGCTGTTCGGCGGCTATCCCTATGCGGAATCGACCACTGCCTTCCGCTATTCGACCGTGCTGAACTGCAACTGGAAGGTCGCGCATTATGCCTTCAGCGAAGGCTATCATGTGCCGACCATCCATGCGGGGTCGCTGCCGGGCTTCAAGGGGGTGGAGCATAGCGATTTCAAGCTGATGGGGCCGCATGCCTCCTCCACCATCTATGGGGCGGGCATGGACACCGCGCCCTCTACGCTGGCCTTCGCATCGATGCTGAGCACGACCGAGCGCCACCGCCCGCGCCCCGATCAGTTGCCGCCCGCGATCAACCCGGAACGGCGGGCGGATTTCCAGTTCGAGCTGCCCAATCTGTTTCCCAATTTCATCATCCATCTGGCGTCGGGCTGCGGCTATCCGGGCATGTCCTTTTTCACCCATCAGTTCTGGCCGCTCGATCATGGGCGGACGCTGTGGGAAGGCATCAACTATTTCCGGCCAGCCCAGACCGCGGCGGAACAGGTGGCGCAGCAGCATGTGAACGCGCTGCACCGCAACGCCTGGCTGGAAGACACCGCCACCATGGAAGACACTTTCGCCGGCATCATGTCCGGATCGATCGATGCGATGCAATTGATGGACCAGGAATTCCTGATCCGCCACGCGGCGCGCACGCTCGACACCTATCTCGCGGCCTGAGGAACCATAGCATGACGAACCCCATCCTTCCCGCGCCCTTTGCCGATCTGGCGCCGCTTGCCGCCCATTGGGCGCGCCCGAGCGAGAATGAACGCAGCGAAATCCGCTGGACCGCCACCGCCGCCGATTTCAAGGCGCTGTACGATGCGATGATGCCGCGCCTCGATGAGATATTGCGCCTGCTGTCGGACCATCCCGCCACCGGCATGCCGGAGGATGTCCATAATCTCTTCCTGCTGGCCTGCGCCTTTGCCGAAGCCTCGCCCCATCATGAGCTTTACAGCGGCAGCAGCGCCGTTCCCTTCAGCTTCGACGCCAGGCGGTTCGTGCGCATGGATGGCGATGCCGCGCTCTGAGCGTTCCCACAGAAAGCAAGGGTAATTCCAATGTCTGATGCACGTTCGCATATCGAGGTTTACGACTATAGCGGCGGGATCGTCGGGCCGGGCATCGAACCGGCCGGGACGGTTCGCGATGGCGGCACGATCCGCACCGGCACGCCGCCGGGCTGCTGGGGGCCGATGATCACGCCGAAATTCCAGGGCGGCCATGAAGTCACCCGCCCGGTGCTGGTCGAGGGCGCGGAGGTGGGAGACGCCATCGCCATCAAGTTGAAGACGGTGCGCGTCACTTCGCTCGCCACCTCCTCGGGCGTCATGGAATTTGTCGAGGGGCGCTATGTGGGTGATCCCTTCGTCGCGAAGCTCTGCCCGAGCTGCGGCACGACCGCGCCGTCCAGCCATATAGAAGGGATCGGGGAAGAGGCGGTCCGGTGCGACAATTGCGGCGCGGAAGTGAACGCGTTCCGCTTTTCCAACGGCTATGTCATCGTGCTGGACCGGGAAAACAACGTGTCCCTGACCGTCGGCAAGGATGTTGCGGAACGGATCGCTGGCGATGCCCGCACTATCGCGGCCATGCCGGACCAGTCGCACCAGCATTCCATCCTTGCCCTGGCGCGGGCGGATATCGCCGGTCTCGCCAGCCGCATGCGGCCCTTCCTCGGCAATATCGGCACGGTGCCGTCACGCGACCTACCGGATTCGCACAATGCGGGGGATTTCGGTTCCTTCCTGATCGATGCGCCCCATGGCTACAGCTTCACGCAGGAGGAACTCGACCAGCACAAGACCGACGGCCATATGGACACCAATTCGGTGCGCGAGGGCGCGATTCTCATTTGCCCGGTCAAGGTGCCGGGCGGCGGCGTCTATATGGGCGACATGCATGCGCAGCAGGGCAATGGCGAGATTGCGGGGCACGCCACCGACGTGTCGGGCGTGGTCGAACTGGAAGTGAAGGTGATCAAGGGGCTGAAACTGGACGGCCCGATCCTGTTGCAGCATCGCGACGACCTGCCCTTCCTGGCGCAGCCGATGAGCCGGGAGGAAAGCGCGGCGGTCGGGCGTCTGGCCGAACGCTACGGCCAGAAGAGGATCGAGGATAATGGGCCGATCACCTTCATCGGTTCGGGACCGACGCTGAACGACGCTACCAAAAACGGCCTCGCCCGCGCCGCCGAGGTGACGGGATTGCCCTATGACGAAATCCTGAACCGGGCGACGATCGCGGGATCGATCGAGATCAGCCGTCTGCCGGGCGTCGTTCGGGTCACTTTCCTTTGCCCGACGCCGATCCTGGAGCGCATGGGTGTGGCCGAACTGGTGCGCCAGCAATATGGCCCGCTGGCGTGATCCACATGAATGGGGCGAAGAGGTCCGGCCTGATCGTCATCGGCAAGGATGTGGTGGATCGCATGCTGCATCTGGAAACCGGCAGGACCGATGAGGCGCTGAACGCGCGTTTCGGCATCAGCTACAATAGCTGGCGCAAGGTCATTGCGGGCCGCCCGGTCCGCTCGTCCATGGCCGCCCGGCTGATGCAGCGCGTCGAAAGCATCGATCCGGGCGCGCCCGATAGCTTTTCGGCATGAAATCGGAGCTGAGCGGAAAACCCGTGACGCCGCTGCTGGGTGACGGCGCTCTGCCGCCATCCTTCCTCCATTCATGACGATGATCGCTGATATTCAACCATTTGGAGAGGCATGATGACCGAAGATTTCGTGAATTCCCCGGCGGTCCAGACCCTGCTGGATCGTGCCAGCGGCCTTGATGCAGAGGGTGGCGACAAGCGGTTGAAGGCCATCACCCGCGACCTGGTGGAAGCGGTGATGAAGACCATCGTGCGCCATGACGTGACAGAGAGCGAATTCTGGGCCGCGATCCAATATTTCCAGAATGGTGCGGCTGAATTCGGCCTGATCGTGCCGGGCGTCGGCCTGGAACATTTCATCGACCTTTTCATGGACGCCAAGGATGCCGAAGCGGGTAGGACCGGGGGCACGCCGCGCACCATTGAAGGGCCGCTCTATGTCGCGGGCGCGCCATTGGTGGAGGGCGACGTCAACCTGACCGACGATGCCGACGACACCGGCACGCTCTATATGAGCGGCGTGATCAAGGGACCGGACGGCGAGCCGGTCAACGGCGCGATCCTGCATGTCTGGCACGCCAATTCCCAAGGCTGGTATTCCCATTTCGACCCGACCGGCGAGCAGACCCCTTTCAACAACCGCCGCCGCATCAGGATCGGCGGCGACGGGCGCTATGCCTTCCATTCGAAGATGCCGAACGGTTACAGCGTGCCTCCGGGCGGCGCGACCGACCGGCTGATGCAGGCGCTGGGCCGCCACGGCAATCGCCCGGCCCATGTCCATTTCTTCATCGAGGCGCCCGGCTATCGCATGCTGACGACGCAGATCAACTTTGGGGACGATCCGTTCGCGGCGGACGATTTCGCCTTCGGCACACGGGAAGGCCTGCTGCCCGTCCCAAACCGGCAGGGCGACACCGCCACCATCGCCTTCGATTTCGAACTCCAGAAGGCCGATGCTTCCAGCGAAGAAGCTTTTTCGGCACGGGCTCGCGCTGTGGCTTGAGGAGGAGGCTTTTCATGCGGAAGATTGTCGGCAGCCCTGCCTTCCACCCCGAAACGGCCGCGCCGCCGCCGCACAGCGAAGCGCTCGTCAAGCTGATGAGCGGCTCCCGGTTGGCGGTGATGGACTTTCTTGCCTGAAGGTAAGCTAATGCCGGGCGAGGCGGCGGCGGTTCTTCCCCACCGCCTTGCGATAATGCGCGGTGGATGCCTGCATGACGGAAAGCGGCGTCGTGCCCAGGGCGCCGGTCATCGCCTTCCATTGCAACTGGGCCACGGCTTCGATTTTCTCTGAGACCATCCTTTGCACCTCGATTGCCGCCGCCGGATTGCCGGCCAGCAGCTTCGGCATGCGCAGGCTGATCACCATGGCGGCTTCCAGGCCGAGGCTCCAATAGCCCAGTGCAACCGTCATCGGATTGATCTGCTGCATTTCGATGTTCTCCGTTGCTTCCAGTTGAATCCGGAAGGCCGATCCATGGGATAGCTGAATATCGGTGGCTGTCACCTTTCTTGCGCCGATCCGCGAGCATGTCTTGATCCATGTCAGCCGATTTTCCAGGAACCCGGTGCAGGCTCCACGGGTTTCCCCGAAAAGCCTCTCGTGCGTAGGGGTGATGGGAAAGTGAGTAATCGTGGCGGCATCGTTCGAAGACAGGGTGGTTCAAGACCGGCTGAATGAAAGTCGCGGTCCGGAATTCCTGGCTCTCGCCTTTCGGGAGTTCTTCAAAAATCCTCTGGCCGTGGGTTCCGCCTTTCCAGCTTCGCGTTTCCTGGTCGATACCATGCTTTCTCCCGTCGACTGGAGCCGGTTGAATTGCGTCGTCGAATATGGGCCGGGCACCGGCATATTCACTCGCGCCTTGCTGGATCGCCTACCGGCTCACGCGCGGTTGCTGGCCATCGACACCAGCGCGGCGTTCATCGATCATTTGCGCGATGCGACCCCGGACAGGCGCCTGATCGCCGTGAGCGGCTCAGCGGACGCTGTCCTGGACATCATGGCCGATCATGGACTGGACGAGGCGGATTGCATCCTTTCCGGCTTGCCTTTTTCGACGCTGACGCGGGATCGGGGGGAGGGGTTGATGCGGGTGAGCGGGCGGGCCTTGGCGCCTGAGGGAAGGTTTCTGGCCTATCAGATGCGCCAGGCCGTCGGGCCGCTGCTGGAGGGTCGTTTCGCGAAGGTCGCGACGGGCTTTGAATGGCGGAACGTGCCGCCCTGCCATCTATATTGGGCGTCGCGTCCCCTCTGAGGAAGGGACGCATCGCATCAACCGTCGGCCTGCGCCAGCTCCGCGATCATGGCGAGCATTTGGCTGGCCTGTTCCTTCCGGCAGATGAGGAGGTCTGGCAGGTAGACGTCGCTCTGGTTGTAGACGAGGGGTGATCCGTCGATGCGCGAGCAATGGAGGCCATGGGCGAGCGCGACCGCGACCGGGGCCATGGAGTCCCATTCATATTGACCGCCCGAGTGGAGATAGATGTCGGCCTGACCCAATATCACGGCCATGGCCTTGGCCCCGGCGGACCCCATGGGCACCAGTTGCGCACCCAGCCTTTCCGCGATCGCGACCGCTTCCTTGGCCGGGCGGGTGCGGCTGATCACCATGCGCAGCTTGTCCGGCGCCGGGGGCAGGGCGCGGGGCTGGTCGGAGCGCAGCAGCGTGCCGCCGTCCAGACCCGGCAGCGCGACCGCGCCGATGGCGGGCTGGCCGTCGATGGCAAGCCCCACATGCACCGCCCAGTCGGCACGTTCCTCGCCATATTCGCGGGTGCCGTCGACCGGGTCGACGATCCACACCCGGCTCATGGCGAGCCGGTCGGGATTGTCCTTCTCCTCCTCCGACAGCAGGCCGTCCTCGGGCCGCGTCTCGCGCAGGGCGTGGCAGAGGAACTGGTTGGCGGTCTGGTCCCCGGCCTTGCCCAGCGCCTTGGCGCTGAACAGCCCGCTCTCGCGCACATTGACGAGGATGCGCCCGGTGACCTCGGCCAGATGCGCCGCGAGGTCGGCGTCGCTCAATGTCGCGATGTCGATCCGCTCGCTCATGGGATCAACCTCGCGACGATCGCTTCGGCCGCTTCATCGGCGGTCATGGCGGTGGTGTCGATGCGGATCTCGGGGTCTTCGGGCGCCTCATAGGGGCTGTCGATGCCGGTGAAGTTCTTGAGATCGCCGGCCCGCGCCTTCTTGTAGAGACCCTTGACGTCGCGCGCCTCCGCATCGGCCAGCGGGGTGTCGATATGCACCTCGATGAACTCGCCGGGCTGCATCATCTGGCGCACCATGTCGCGCTCTGCCCGGAAGGGCGAGATGAAGGCGGTGATCACGATCAGCCCCGCATCGGTCATGAGCCTGGCCACCTCGCCCACACGGCGGATATTCTCCACCCGGTCGGCATCAGTGAAGCCCAGATCCTTGTTCAGCCCATGACGCACATTGTCGCCGTCGAGCAGGAAGGTGTGCCGGTTCATTCTGGCGAGTTTCTTCTCGACCAGATTGGCGATCGTCGACTTGCCCGCGCCCGACAGCCCCGTGAACCACAGCACGGCCGGCTTCTGGTTCTTGAGGCCCGCGTGGAAGTCGCGGGACACATCGGTCGCCTGCCAGTGGACATTTTGCGCCCGCCGCAGCGAGAAGTGCAGCATCCCCGCCGCCACCGTGGCGTTGGTGATCTTGTCGATCAGGATGAAGCCGCCCAGCGTGCGGTTCGTCTCATAGGGTTCGAACACGATCTGCTTGTCGGTCGACAGATTGGCGATGCCGATGGCGTTGAGGTCCAGCGTCTTGGCCGCCAGATGCTCCATCGTGTTGACGTTGATCTGATATTTGGGCTGCTGGATCGTTGCCGTGACCGTTTGCGTGCCGATCTTGAGCCAATAGGGGCGGCCGGGCAGCATCTCCTCATCCGCCATCCAGACGATGGTGGCTTCGAACTGGTCGGCGGCCTGCGGCGGATTGTCCGACGCCGCGATCACGTCGCCGCGCGAGCAGTCGACCTCATCGGCAAAGCAGAGCGTGACCGACTGGCCCGCGACGGCGATGTCCAGATCGCCACCCAGCGTCACGATGCGGCTGACCGTGCTGGTCTTGCCCGAGGGCAGGACGCGGATCGCATCGCCCTTGCGCACCGTGCCGGTCGCGATCTGGCCGGAAAAGCCGCGAAAGTCGAGGTTCGGGCGGTTGACCCACTGGACGGCCATGCGGAAGGGCTTGAGCTGGTCGGAGACCTGGTCGACCTCGACCGTCTCCAGATGCTCGATCAGCGCCGGTCCTTTGTACCAGGGGGTGTTTTCCGACGGGCCGGTGATATTGTCGCCCTTGAAGCCGGAGATCGGGATCGGGGTGAAGGCCTTGATGCCGATCGAGTGGGCGAACTCGGTATAATCCTTCAATATGCCGTCATAGACCGCCTGGTCATAGTCGATCAGGTCCATCTTGTTGATGGCCAGCACGATGTTCCTGATGCCGATCAGATGCGCCAGATAGCTGTGGCGGCGGGTCTGCGTCAGCACGCCCTTGCGCGCGTCGATCAGGATGACGGCAAGGTCGGCGGTGGACGCGCCGGTCACCATGTTGCGGGTATATTGCTCATGGCCCGGCGTGTCGGCGACGATGAACTTGCGCTTTTCGGTGGCGAAGAAGCGATAGGCGACGTCGATGGTGATGCCCTGTTCGCGCTCGGCGGCGAGGCCGTCGACGAGGAGGGCGAAGTCGATCTCCTGCCCCTGGGTGCCCACGCGCTTGCTGTCGGCCTCCAGCGCGGCGAGCTGATCCTCGAAGATCATCTTGCTGTCATAGAGCAGGCGGCCGATCAGCGTCGACTTGCCGTCGTCCACCGAGCCGCAGGTGATGAAGCGCAGCATCGTCTTGTGCTGGTGCACCTCCAGATACTGGTCGATGTCCTCGGCAATGAGGGCGTCGGTCTTGTAGATGACATCTGCGTCCGACATCAGAAATAACCCTCCTGCTTCTTCTTCTCCATGCCGGCGCCGCCAGCATCCTTGTCGATGGCGCGGCCCTGCCGTTCCGATGTGGTGGTGAGCAGCGTTTCCTGGATGACATCAGGCAGCGTCTTCGCCTGGCTCTCCACCGCGCCGGTCAGCGGATAGCAGCCCAGCGTCCGGAAACGGATCGAGCGCATCACCGGCTCCTCGCCCGGCTTCAAGGGGAAGCGTTCGTCATCGACCATCAGCAGCATGCCGTCCCGCTCCACGGTCGGGCGCTCCTCGGCAAAATAGAGCGGCACGATCGGCACGTCGTTCAGGTGGATATATTGCCAGATGTCCAGCTCGGTCCAGTTGCTGATCGGGAAGACGCGAATGCTCTCGCCCTTGTTCTTGCGGGCGTTGTAGAGGTTCCACAGTTCGGGCCGCTGGTTCTTGGGATCCCAGCCGTGCGAGGCGGTGCGGAAGGAGAAGATGCGCTCCTTGGCCCGGCTCTTTTCCTCGTCGCGGCGCGCGCCGCCGAAGGCCGCGTCGAAGCCGTAGAGGTTGAGCGCCTGCTTTAAGCCCTCCGTCTTCCACATGTCGGTGTGCAGCGGGCCGTGGTCGAACGGATTGATGCCCCGTTCCTGCGCTTCGGGATTATGATAGACCAGCAGTTCCATGCCGCTCTCGCGCGCCATGCGGTCGCGCAGCTCGTACATCGCCTTGAACTTCCAGGTCGTGTCCACATGCAGCAGCGGGAAGGGCGGCGGCGAGGGATAAAAGGCCTTGCGCGCGAGATGCAGCATCACCGCCGAATCCTTGCCGACGCTGTACAGCATCACAGGCTTCTCGGCCTCCGCCACAACCTCGCGCAATATATGGATGCTCTCCGCCTCCAATCGCTCCAAATGCGTCAGCCTTTTCGAATCGATCATCGTTCACCGCCTTGTTTCGTGACGCTCACATGACAGAAGCGGGGAAAGACTGGACCTCCCATATGGGAGGATATACATATTAGCCATGCGACTGGACGACGGTGGATTATTGGCGGCTCTCCATGAGGGTATGTTCGAGCAACCCCTTTGGCATGGGTTCCTTGAAAAGCTGCGCGCCCGCTCCGGCGCCGCCTATGTCAGCCTGGCGTTCCGCCCGGTGGACGAGGAGCGGATCGTCGAACTTTATGCCGGGCCGCCCACGCCGCTGCACCTTGATAGGCTGTTCAACGAAAAATATGTGCGCGACCCCTTGCCCTACCGGCGGATGCGCGAAGCGCGGGTCTATACGCTGGACGAACTGCTCGACCCCGGCGACGCTGTGCAGCAAAGCTATCGCGCGGAGTTTCTGGAGCCGCTGGGCATCACCAATATCCGCTCGGTCCGTGTCACGGAGCCGAGCGGCATGGACGCATGGCTGACCTGCGCGGGCGGTCGTGAAGTAGGGTCCGCCGTCGGCGCCCTGTTGACTGCGCTGGTGCCGCATCTGCGCATCGCGCTGCGCAGCTTCGTCGCGTTCGAACGGGAAAAATTCCGCTCGTCCGTGACTTCGGAGGCGTTCGGGCGGCTCAATTTCGGCTGGCTGATGCTGGATGCGCGCTGCCGCATCGTCGACATGACCCCGCATCTGGAGCAGCTTTTCCAGCGATCGAGCGTGCTGCGGCGGGGCCGCTACGATCGGCTGATGCCCGCATCCCCGGCCGTGGACCGGGAATTGACCGCCCTGGTCAAAAGTTTTGCGGAGGATGCGGAGGGGCGGCCAAAGGCGATCAATCTCAGCCGCGATCCGCTGCTCGACATGCTGGTGCGTCCGATGCGGGACCGTTCCCTGTCCGCCCAGTCGCCGCCGGTCGCCATCGCTTATATCAGCGGCGATCGTTGGTCGCAGGCGGACCGTTGCGACCAGTTGGTCGACCTGTTCGGCCTGCTGCCCAGCGAGGCGCGGCTGGCCTGGGCGATCGCGCAGGGCATGTCGATCAGCGAAGCGGCGGACGATCTGGGGCTGACGCTGGAGACGGCGCGCAACTATTCGAAGAAGATCTACGCCAAGACCGGGGCGCGGGGGCAGGCGGAACTGGTGCGGAATATTTTGACGAGTGTGCTGGCGCTGGCTTGAAGGGGCGGCCGCTCAATCCGCGGCGGTGGAGCAGGTTCGGACCTTCTTCCTGTCGCAGGGGATGAAATGGCAGGGCGCGTTCTTGTCGTCCGGCGCAGCGGGCTTGCGCTGCCAGGGCGGAGTCCAGCCCGGCGGCGCCGAACCGCAGAACCAGGGGCTTTGCGTGGCGGAGGCGGGCGCGTGGACGGCCGTCAATGGGATGACGGCAAGGAACGCCAGCGCGCTAGACCGCATGGCTGAACCGCTTTTCCGCCGGTTCCAGATAGGCATCGAAACAGGCGGCGATGCTGCGCGCATAAGGCAGCGCATCCCGCGTTAGCGCGATGCGGCCTTCGCTCAGACGGACGAGACCCAGCCGCTCGAAGCGGCTGAAGTCGGGCATGGGAAGGGCCGTGCCGACATGCGCCTCTCCCTGGCAGAGCAAAGCCTCGATGATGCGGCCGCGGCGGCGGTCCTCGGCTGAGCGGAAAGTGCCGCGGGTGGCGGATAATTGCCCTGCGTCCACCCGTTCGCGCCAGGGGCCGGCCTGCTTCTCATTCTGCACGATGAGATCGGGGAACTGGCTGATCGCGCTAGCGCCCAGGCCCAGCAATATCTCCGCCGGATCGTCGGTGAAGCCCTGAAAATTGCGGCGCAGCCGGCCTTCGCGGGCGGCGCGGGCCATGCCGTCCTCCGGCAGGGCGAAATGGTCGAAACCGATCGCCGCATAGCCCGCGCCGGTCAGCATTTCATATCCCTGCGCCGCCATGGCGAAGCGGGTGGCGAGATCGGGCAGGTCGCTGGCGTCGATGCGGCGCTGGCGGGGCAGCAGCCGGGGCATATGGGCATAGCCGAACAGGGCGATTCGGGCGGGCCGCATCGCAATGGCGGCCTCCAGCGTGGCGGCGAGATCGTCCGCCGTCTGGCCGGGCAAGCCGTACATCAGGTCGAAACCGGTCGCGATCCCGGCGGCGCGAAGCTGGTCGACGGCGCGCTCCACCATGTCGAGCGGCTGGATGCGGCCGATTCGCGCCTGGACATGCGGGGTGAAGGTCTGCACGCCCAGATTGACCCGGTCGACGCCCATGGCGGCCATGGTCGAAATCCATTGCCCGTCGAGACGCCGGGGATCGAGTTCGACCGACAATTCGGCATGATGCGCATCGAAACAGAGCAGTAATTGCTGAAGCAGGCGGACGAAATCGACCAGCGGCAGGCTGTTGGGGCTGCCGCCGCCAAAGGCGATGCGCTGCACCCGGCCTTTGCCGTTCAGCCGCCCGGCGACGGTCGCGATTTCCCGCTCCAGCGACTCGACATAGGCGGCGAGGCGCTGGACCCGGTTCGCCGCGCCCGTGTTGCAGCCGCAATACCAGCAGATGTCGTGGCAATAGGGGATATGGACATAGAGCGAGAGCGCGCTGTCCCTTTCCACCCCGTCCAGCCGGGCGGCAAGCTCCGCCGCGCCGACATCGCCGCTGAACTGCGCGGCGGTGGGATAGCTGGTGTAGCGCGGCACGGGCCGGTCGAGCAGGTAGGGATGAAAGGTCCACATCATCCTGACTCAGGCCGACACTGGATGACCAGCCAAAAGCCACGGATTTCCGTGGCTTTTGCGAGCTTGCCGATTAGCCAACTCAAGAGAATTCGCGATAAAAATTGCGATAAACATGCTGAATTGCTCCGGCTGAGATATTCCTACCGCTAGGAGCCGGCATCGGCCATAAGCGTCGAGAGGAATATACGCGACCGGTTGCGCCTGCATCTTGATTTATCTCAATCAAGGACTCGAAATTTCAGTTGGCGATGTTGTGGATTTTTCCTTCACGCGCCACGGTGACGCCGGCCATCATCATACTAGGCCAGTCCGGTGTCCACATGGTGTAATGGCGGCGGTGAGACCCGCCGGGCCACCGCCGATAACAAGACAGTCCAGGATATTCAGTGGGCCTTCGCCATCAATTCGGCCTTGCGCTCGGCAAGCTGGGCGCCCAGCGCCTTGAGGTCGAGGTCGCTGGCGCGGCTTTCCGGAAACATCTCCTTCTCCTCTTCCTTGACATGATGGTCGATATATTCACCAAGCACCGTCACCTTGGCGTCGAACAGCCGGTCGGCGGCCGTCATGGCCTGAATTTCGGCGATCAACTGCTTGGCGCTGGCATGTTCCACCTCCGCCTCATCGAGCAGATCATCGTCGTCGATCGCGGCGCGGGCGGCCGGATAGTAGATTTCCTCCTCGATCTGGGCATGAACCGTCAGCGCCCGGCAGATCTTGTCGGCCAGCGCCTGCTTATCGGCCACATCCTCCAGACCTTCATATTGCTTGAAATAGCTTTTCACTTCCTTGTGATCGGCTTTCAGCAGGCTGATGGCGTCGGGGGATCGCGACGCAGCGCGTGCCGATTTGCGGGCCGGTTTAGAGCCGGGCTTGGTTTGACGGGATTTCGTAGCGGTCTGGGGTGAAGCCATATTCATTCTCCTGAGAAGGGGGAGCGCGAAGACGCGTCTCATGGAACTCGCGATCGTCGGCCATAGATCCCCGACAAAGCGCGTAATTAACTTCGCTCAATATGATTATGGCGGGACGTCATCCATGCTTGCCGATGAGTGGAGAAAGCCGGTCTTGCCAATGGAGAATCAAAACCTACTTATTGTGCAGTGCAGCAAGATGGTTATAGCCACGCCTGTGCAGGCTCGCTCCATCAAAGGATACTGCAATGCGGCCCCTCTCGGACACGATCTCCCGTCTTGCGGCGCTTCGCCTCGTTCCCGGCCATATGTCCGACGACCCCGGACGCTTGAGTGCGCTGACGGATTTCGGATCGAACCCCGGCGCTCTTCGGGCGCGGACATATATTCCCGGAAAGTTCGATGACGGGGCCGCGCTGGTGGTCGTTCTGCATGGCTGTACGCAGACGGCGGGAGGATATGATATCGGATCGGGTTGGTCGGAAGTCGCTGATCGCCATGGTTTTGCGCTTCTTTTTCCTGAGCAGCAGCGGCAGAACAATCCCAATCTCTGCTTCAACTGGTTCTCCCCGGAGGACAGCCGGCGAGGTTCGGGCGAAGCTCTTTCGATCCGGCAGATGATCGCGGCGATGGCCGTGCGCCATCGGATCGACCCCACGCGGATATTCGTGACCGGCCTGTCGGCAGGCGGCGCCATGACGGCTGTCATGCTGGCGACCTATCCCGAGCTGTTTGCGGGCGGCGCGATCATCGCCGGGGTGCCCTATGGCTGTGCCCGCACCATTCCAGCAGCCTTCGACCTTATGCGCGGCCATGGCGTTCCTCCCGAAGCCAAGCTTGCCGCGCTGGTCCGGGGCGCCTCCGACCACGCCGGTCCTTGGCCGACCCTTTCCATTTGGCACGGAAGCGCGGACGCGACCGTGCATCCGTCCAATGCCGGGGCGATCGCTGCCCAATGGCGCGCCTTGCACGATGTTGAAGCCGATCCGAGCCGGATCGAGCGGAGGGATGATTATGTCCGGCGCACCTGGTCGGATGCAAAGGGCCGTGACGTGATCGAGGAATATAGTATCGCGGGAATGGGCCATGGCACGCCGCTTGACACCGCAGGCGAAGATGGCTGCGGACGAAGTGGTGCCTATATGCTGGAAACCGGCATTTCCTCGACCCACCGCATCTGTCGATTCTGGAGCCTGACCGGGGATGCCGTTGAGCGGGCCCATGAGATCGAGACACCGCCTGCAAAGCGGGCGCTTGTCCCGTCGATTGCATCGCTGCAGGCTTCGTCATCCCCGCGCAGCCATGAGGAGCGCGCTACGGTTCGACTCACAGTCGCGACGGGCGTGCGCAAGGTGATCGAGGATGCGCTGCGCGCCGCCGGGTTGATGCGTTAAGGCATCATGCAGCTTCGCATACGCCACTCACCACCTACCGCTATCGCGATGCGGGCGTGCTGCAACCGCCTCATCTCATGCTGGCGTCGCGTGGCACCCGCGATCCAAATCCCTCTTGCGCCGGTTGGGGCGCAGGTTGTGACGAGAGATAATACACTCCGGTCTGGCGAGGAGAGCGACGTATCGACGTCGCAAGATTCCCAATCATCGCCGCGGCAGCGCGCCACCCATGTCAGCTACCCTGATCCTTGAGATGGACAAGCGCTTTTTTCCTTTGAAAATGCATAGGATTTGCCGGAGCTTTCCGGCATTCCTATGCGAATCCTATGTCGATCGCATAAAGCTCCACTGGAAATATAATGGGGCTCTGTGCAATGGGCGGCCTGGTAACAGCGAGTAACGGTACGGATGACGGATCAAGCGGGTGAGGGGGTGAGTCATAGCCATCCGCAAGGGAAGTTGCCCATTCTGGCGCTGGGTGCGTTGGGCGTGGTGTTCGGCGACATCGGCACCTCGCCGCTCTATGCGTTGAAGGAAAGTTTTGTCGGTCACCACCCGCTGGCGGTCGATCCGGCGCATATCTACGGCGTGCTCTCGCTGGTCTTCTGGACGATGACGCTGATCGTCACGGTCAAATATGTGTTCATCATCATGCGTGCCGACAATCATGGCGAGGGCGGCAGCATGGCGCTTCTCGCGCTGATCTCCCGCAAGCTGGGCAAGAGCCGGTGGACGCCGACCATCGCCATATTGGGTGTGCTGGCGGCGGCGCTTTTCTATGGCGACGCCATCATCACCCCGGCCGTGTCCGTGCTGTCGGCGGTCGAGGGGCTGGAGACGGTGAATGACGGTTTCGCGCCCTTCATCCTCCCCATCGCCATCGTCATCCTGATCGGTCTGTTCCTGATCCAGAAACATGGCACGGCGCGAGTGGGCGCGCTGTTCGGGCCGGTCATGGTGGTCTATTTCCTGGTGCTGGCGGCGCTGGGCATCCTCAACATCGTGCGGCATCCGGGAATTATCGGCATCATCAATCCGATGTGGGCGGTGCATTTCTTCGCGCTGGACGCGAAACTCGCCTTTCTGGCCTTGGGGTCAGTCGTGCTGGCAGTGACGGGGGCGGAGGCGCTCTACGCGGATATGGGGCATTTCGGGCGCAAGGCGATCAGTATCGCCTGGCTCTATGCCGCCTTTCCCTGTCTGCTGCTCAACTATATGGGGCAGGGCGCGCTGCTGCTGGACCTTCCTGAAGCAGCGGAAAATCCCTTCTTCCTGCTCGCGCCGGAATGGGCGCGGCTGCCGCTGGTGATATTGGCGACGCTGGCGACGGTCATCGCCAGCCAGGCGGTGATTTCGGGCGCCTTTTCGGTGACGCAGCAGGCGGTGCAGCTTGGCTTCCTGCCGCGGCTCAAAATCTCCCATACCAGCGCTTCGGCGGCGGGGCAGATCTATGTGCCGATGGTCAATTGGGCGCTGCTGTTTCTGGTCGTGCTGCTGGTGCTGGGCTTCCAGTCTTCGAGCAATCTGGCGGCGGCCTATGGCATTGCCGTTACAGGCACCATGGTCATCACGACTTGCATGATGGCGGTACTGACCTTCAGCGTGTGGCGCTGGAACCGGCTCTTGGCGGGTGCGGTGACGGGGCTGTTCCTGGCTGTAGACGGCGCCTATTTCCTGTCCAATGCGACCAAGATACCCGATGGCGGCTGGTTCCCGCTGCTGGTGGCGGCGGTTGTGTTCATCATCCTCACAACCTGGTCGACGGGTCGGAAGATCATGAATTTCTATCTGATGGAAGGCGCGATGGACGTGGAGCTGTTCATCCAGTCCGTCTCCGGTTCCCTGAAACGCGTACCGGGGACGGCGATTTTCCTCAACTCCCGTGTCGAGGGGGTGCCTCCGGCGCTGCTGCACAATGTGAAGCATAACAAGGTTCTGCATGAGCGCGTCATCATCCTGACCGTGCGGACGGAGGGGGTGCCGCATCTGCCGCTGATCGGACGGTCCGAGGTGAACGATCTGGGCGCGGGCTTCTACCGCGTGGTGCTGCGCCATGGTTTCATGGAGGAGGTCGACATTCCCGCCGCGATGAAGGCGGTGGATGGCTGCGGCGGGCCGATCAATGTCAGCCAGACCAGCTATTTCCTCAGCCGCCAGACACTGATCCCGTCCGAGAAGCCCGGCATGGCGATCTGGCGCGAGAAGCTTTTCGCCTGGATGATGCGCAATGCGGTGACGCCGATGGACTTCTTCAAGCTGCCGACGAACCGGGTGGTCGAGTTGGGATCGCAGGTGGAGATTTAGTAGTTTAACCGCCACCCCCCTCCTTCAACCGATAACCGATCCCCAATTCATTCGCGATGATCCTTGGCCGCTGCGGATCATCCTCCAGCTTCTGCCTTAGCGTACGCACCAGCACGCGCAGATATTCGACATGATGCTCATGCTCCTTGGGCCAGACCTGCGCCATGATCTGCTGATGCGTGATGACCCGCCCCGGATATTTCGCCAGTTGCGCCAGCACGCCATATTCCTTGGGGGTCAGGTGGACTTCCTGCCCTGCTTTGGTGACGATCCGCGCCATCAGGTCGATCGCCACGTCGCCCGCGCGAACCGCTGACATGCCGCCATCCTTGGTCATCCGGTTGCGCAGCGCCACGCGCACCCGGGCGAGCAGTTCGTCGGTATCGAAGGGCTTGGTCAGATAGTCGTCGGCGCCCAGATCCAGCGCCGCCACCTTTTGCTCGGTGGCGTCACGCGCCGATATGACGATCAGGCTGGTGTCCGAATGCTGTTTGATGAGCGGCACGAGTTCCAGCCCATCGCGATCGGGCAAGCCAAGGTCGAGCAGGCTGATGTCTGGCCGTTCCTCGCGCAGTTTCTCCAATGCCTCACGCGCATTGGCGGCCTCCACCGTGGCATAGTCGGCGCGGGTGAGCGCCACGTGGATCAGGCGGCGGATCTGTGGTTCATCGTCGATGATCAGAACCTTGTGGCGGCCGGATGAACGGGTGGTCATGCCCAGTTCCTCATATGATGTCCTCATCGGGCAGAGGGGATAGGATCAGCGTCTGCGGGAAGGTCAAAGTAAAGCAGGCGCCAGGAGGATCGTCACGGTTGGCGGCGGATACGCCAAGCCCCATCGCCTCGGCAAAGCCCTTGACGATGGCGAGGCCGAGGCCGGTGCCATGCTTGGCCCGGTCCGATCCCTCCAGGCGGGTGAAGGTGTCGAACACCCGGCTTTCACCGCCCGGCGGGATGCCCGGGCCTTGATCGACCACCGACAGGGTTATGGCATCGGGTAGCCGCTGACCCCTTATGGTGACGGGCGTGCCGGGATCGGCATAGCGCCCCGCATTGTCGAGCAGGTTGATGAGGATATGGTGCAGCAGCGTCGGATCGACGCGCACCAGCGGAATGTCGGGCAATATGTCGACCCTGACCTCATGCCCGGCCAGCGACTGGCGGGTGTCGTGGACGGCGCCCGCGACCGCATCGAACAGGTCGATGGGTTCCACTTTCAGGGGAAGCGCGCCTGCCTCCACCCGCGCCATATCGAGCAGGTTGGCGACGAAGCGGGTGAGACGCTGCGCCTCCGCCTCGACCGTGTCGGCAAGCTCGGAGGGATGTTGCTGCTTGAGTTCATGCACGGCCGAGATGATGGTGGTGAGCGGCGTGCGCAAATCATGGCCAACCGAGGAGAGCAACGCCGAGCGCAGCCGGTCGCGCTCGCGGATCTGGCGGGCGTCGAGCATTTCCTCCTCCAGCGCCATGCGGTCGAAGGCGATGGAGGCCTGATCGAGCAGGCTCATCAGCAAGGGCACCTGATCGGAGCGCAACGGCTCCCCCGCATCCTCCCGCGCCAGGCCCAGCACGCCCAGCACCCCGCGTGTCGTCCGCAGCGGATGGAACAGCCAGTCCGACGCGGTGAGGGTGGAGGAACCGCGTCCGGCGGGCTGCTCATTGTCCATCGCCCATTGCGCGGCGGCCTTTTCGATCTGTTCGAGGCGATCCTCCGGCGGCACGGCGGCGCGCAGTTGCGGGCCGTCGGGCGAGGGGAGCAGGAGCACGGTGCGCACGTCGAACAGGCGGCCGACTTCGGCACAAATCGCATGCATCAGCTCGTCCTGGCTGGCGGCGGCGGTGAGCTGGCGGGAGAAACCGGCGAGCGCGGCGTTCTGGCGAGCGCTGCCATGGGCGAGGTCGGCCTGGGCGCGGACGCGGGCCGCGAACTGGCTGGTGACGATGGCGACGCCCAGCAGGACGAGGATGCTGATGACATTTTCCGGATTGGCGACGGTCAGCGTGCCGGTCGGCGGCAAGAAGAAGAAATTATAGGCAAGGCTGGAGAGCAGGCCCGCGAACAGCCCCGCGCGCAGGCCGAAGGAGGCGGCGGCGAACATCACCGGCACCAGATAGAGCAGGGCGATATTGCCGAGCGCGATGGTCTGGACCAGCAGCTTGCCGATCGTGGTCATCAGCGCGATCATCAGCGTCGACCAGAGATAGTCGGTGGGCGTCCCCCATGGTCCGGCCGTCACGAGGGTGGCGCGGCGGAGATGCCCTCCATCGTCGCCGGGCAGGACATGGATTGCCACGTCCCCCATGTCCCGGACCAGCCGGTCCACCACCGACCCGTGACGCAGCTCGAACCACCAACTCCGGGCCGCCTTGCCGATCACGATCTGGGTGGCGCGGGCGTCGGTCGCATATTGGCGCAACCCTTCGACCACGCCGGGCGCGGGGATGGTCGCGGTGGTGGCGCCCAGCCGGGACGCCAACGCCATGGTGTCGGCCAGATGGGCGCGCTCCTCCGCCGTGAACTGAAGGCTGCGCCGGGTTTCGATATGCACCGCGGTCCAGGGCGCCTTCAGCGCGTCGGCCAACCGCTTGGCGGCGCGGACAAGCCCCTGTGCGCTCGGCAGTTCGCTGATCGCCACGACGATGCGTTCGCCCGCCGCAAAGCTCCCGGCCAGCGCATGGGCGCGGACATAGTCCAGCATCTGCGCGTCGACTGCCTGCGCTGCGCGGCGCAGCGCCATTTCGCGGAGCGCTGTCAGGTTCGACTTGGAGAAGAAATGGTTGAGCGCCCGGCTGGCTTCGGCCGGGATGTAGACCTTGCCCTCCTTCAACCGCTCGATCAGCTCGTCGGGGGGGATGTCGACGACCTCGATCTCCGCCATTTCGAGCACGGAGTCCGGCACCGTCTCGCGCACCCGGACGCGGGTGAAGGAGGCGACTATGTCGTTGAGGCTCTCGACATGCTGGATGTTGACGGTCGAATAGACGTCGATCCCGGCGTTCAGCAGCTCCTCTATGTCCTGATAGCGCTTGGGATGACGGCTGCCCGGCGCGTTCGTGTGGGCGAGTTCGTCCACCAGAACCAGTTGGGGATGGCGAGCCAATATGGCGTCGATATCCATTTCGGCCAGCTTGTGGCCCTGATGGTCGATTTCGCGGCGGGGAATGACTTCATGACCGGAGAGCAAAGCGTCCGTTTCGTGGCGGCCATGGGTCTCGACCACTCCGACCGCCACGTCGACGCCCGATTTCAGCCGCTGCATGCCGTCGGTCAGCATTTCATAGGTTTTGCCGACCCCTGGTGCCGCGCCGAGGAAGATTTTCAGACGGCCGCGGCCTTCCTGCGCTGCCTGACGCAGAAAGGCTTCGGGATCGCGGCGGTCCGGCTCGTTCATCGGCTTTGATTAGCGCTGATCCCATCCAGCCGTCGATTGATTTCGAGGACGTTGACGCGCGGTTCGCCCAGAAAGCCGAGGATCGGTTGCTCTATGCTCCGTTCGATCAGCGCGTGGACCCGGTTTGGGGAGAGACCGCGCGCCCTGGCGATCCGGTCGACCTGATAAAAGGCCGCATCGGGGCTGATATGGGGATCGAGCCCCGATGCGGAGGCTGTCACCAGATCGGACGGAACGGGGCGACCGGGTGAATGCAGAGACTGAATGTCCGTGGTCACGCGGTCGGCCAGCGCCTTGCTGGTGGGGCCAAGGTTGGACCCGGAGGAGGCGAGCCCGTCATAGCCCTTGCCCGCCGCCGAGGGGCGGGAATGGAAATAGCGGGCGCTGGCGAAGCTCTGGCCGATGAGGGCGGAGCCGATGGGCCTGCCGTCCTGCTCGATCAGGCTGCCATTGGCCTGGGACGGGAAGATCGCCTGCCCGATGCCGGTGAGCGCCAGCGGATAGGCGATGCCCAGCAGCAGGCCGAAGAGCAGCGTCATGACCAGCGCTGGACGCAGCGAGGTTTTGAGGTCGTTGAACATGACTGTTCCTTCCGTTGGCAGATCAGGCGAGGCCAAGCCCGATGACTGCGAGGTCTATGATCTTGATCCCCACGAACGGAGCGACCAGCCCACCCAGCCCGTAAATGGCCAGATTCCGTGCCAGCAGCGGCCCGGCGCCGATCGGCCGATAGGTCACGCCCCTCAGCGCCAGCGGCACAAGGCAGGGAATGATCAGCGCGTTGAAGATGATCGCGGACAGGATCGCGCTTTGCGGGCTGGCGAGGCCCATGATGTTGAGCACGCCCAGCCCCGGATAAAGCGCCACGAACATGGCCGGGATGATCGCGAAATATTTGGCGACGTCATTGGCGACCGAAAAGGTGGTGAGCGCGCCGCGTGTCATGAGCAATTGCTTGCCCAGACCCACCACCTCGATCAGCTTGGTCGGATCGCTGTCGAGGTCCACCATATTGCCTGCTTCGCGCGCCGCCTGCGTGCCGGTGTTCATCGCCACCCCGACATCGGCTTGAGCAAGGGCAGGTGCGTCATTGGTTCCGTCCCCGCACATGGCGACCAGCCGTCCGCCCTGCTGCTCCTTGCGGATCAGGGCCAGCTTGTCCTCCGGCGTGGCTTGCGCCAGGAAATCGTCCACCCCGGCCTCTGCGGCGATGGAGGCGGCGGTCAGCGGATTGTCGCCGGTGATCATCACCGTGCGGATGCCCATCTGGCGTAGTTCCCCGAAGCGTTCCCGGATGCCCGCTTTCACAATATCCTTGAGGAAGATCGCGCCGAGCAGTCTGCCGTCCTTCGCCACCGCCAGCGGGGTTCCGCCTGCGCGCCCGATCTCGTCGGTGATGCGGCGCAATTCCTGTGTGGGCGCGTCCTTGTCGAGGCCGGGATTGGCGCGCAATATGCTGTCGACCGCGCCCTTCTGGATGATGCTGCCGTTCCATTGCACGCCGGAAATGCGGGTCTGGGCGGTGAAGGGGATGACCTGCGCACCTTCCGGCAAAGCGGTCGCAGTCTGGCCGAATTTCTCGCGGGCGAGCAGGACGATGGAGCGCCCCTCCGGCGTCTCGTCGGCCAGGCTGGCGAGCAGGGCGGCTTCGGCGAGATCGGCCGGGCTCGCGCCGCCGACGGGACGGAACTCCGTCGCTTGCCGGTCGCCTACGGTGATGGTGCCCGTCTTGTCGAGCAGCAGCGTGTCGATATCACCCGCCGCCTCCACCGCTCGGCCCGACTTGGCGAGGACGTTGAAGCGCACCAGCCGGTCCATGCCCGCAATGCCGATGGCCGACAGCAGCGCGGCGATGGTCGTCGGGATCAGCGTGACCAGCAGGGCGGCGAGGATCGCCACCGGCACGCCGCCGCCCGCATAGCTGGCAAAGCCCGGAATGGTCCCGACCGCGATCAGGAAGATGATGGTGAGGCCGACCAGCAGCAGGGTCAGCGCGATTTCATTCGGCGTCTTCTGCCGCTCTGCGCCCTCGACCAGAGCGATCATGCGATCGAGGAAGCCATGGCCCGGATTGACCGTCACCCGCACCCGGATCTGGTCGGATATGACGCGAGTGCCCGCCGTCACCGCCGAACGGTCGCCGCCCGCTTCGCGGATTACCGGGGCGGATTCGCCGGTGATGGCAGCCTCGTTCACCGAGGCGACGCCGGAGACGACATCCCCATCCGAAGGGATGAGGTCTCCGGTTTCGACCAGCACCACGTCACCCAGTTTGAGCGCCCTGGCGGGAACGGTTTCGAAACTGTCGCCCTTCAGCCGCCTGGCGGTCAGTTCCGCCTTGGTGGCGCGCAGCGAGGCGGCCTGCGCCTTGCCGCGCCCTTCAGCCAGAGCCTCTGCAAAGGTGCCGAAGATAACGGTCAGCCAGAGCCAGATCACCAGTTGCAGCTTGAACCCCATGCCAAGTTGGTCCTGTCCGACTGCCAGCAGGACTGTCAGCAATGTCGCGACGACGGCGGTGGTGAACATCACCGGATTGCGGATCAGTTCTCTGGGGTTGAGCTTGCGAAAGGCATCGCCAATCGCGGGAACGATCAGATCGGCGGTGAAGAGGGATTTCTGGGCGGATCGAGCCATATGTCGTGATCCTTAGAAAAGCTGGCCACGGATCATCGCGAGATGATCGGCAATGGGGCCAAGGGCGAGGCTGGGCAGGAAGGTGAGGCCGCCGATAATCAGCACGATGCCGACCAGCAGGCCCGTCCAGAGCGGCCCCGTCGTGGGAAAGCTTCCCGCGGTTTCCGGCGTGTATTTCTTCGCCGCCAGACTGCCCGCTATGGCCAGCATCGGAATGATGATGAAGAACCGCCCGATCCACATCGCGACCCCCAGCATGCCGTTGTAGAAGGGGGTGTTGGCGGTCAGGCCCGCAAAGGCCGAGCCGTTATTGCCGACGCCGGAGGTGAAGGCGTAAAGGATTTCGCTGAACCCATGCGGCCCCTTGTTGAGCGGCCCGGCAAGCCCTGCGGGCAGCACCGAGGCGATGGCGGTGAAGCCCAATATGATGAGCGGCAGCACGGCGATGGCGAGGACGGCGAGCTTGACTTCGCGGCTCTCGATCTTCTTGCCGACATATTCGGGCGTGCGACCGACCATCAGCCCAGCGACGAAGACGGCGAGGATGGCGAACAGCAGGAAGCCGTATATGCCCGCGCCCACGCCGCCGACGACGACCTCCCCCAACTGGATGTTGATGAGCGGGATCATGCCGCCCAGCGCGGTGAAGCTGTCATGCATGGCATTGACCGCGCCGCAGCTCGCGGCCGTGGTAACGACCGCGAAAAGGGCGGAGGGGGCGATTCCGAAGCGGACTTCCTTCCCCTCCATATTGCCGCCGGGGACGCCCAGATGGTGGAGGATGGGGTTGCCCGCCGCTTCCTGCCAGTAGGTTACGGTGACGCCGATCAGGAAGATGGTGAGCATCGCCGCCAGGATGGCCCAGCCCTGCCGGACGTTGCCGACCGCCTTGCCGAAGCAATAGGTCAGGCCGAAGCCGATCAGGAAGATCGACAGCATCTGCACGAAATTGGTGAGCCCGGTCGGATTTTCGAACGGGTGGGCGCTGTTGGCGTTGAAGAAACCGCCGCCATTGGTGCCCAGCATCTTGATCGCTTCCTGCGAGGCGACCGGGCCGAGGGCGAGGGTCTGCTTTGCTCCCTCCAGAGTTGTGAGGTCGACTGATCCCGCCAGCGTCTGCGGCACGCCGCTGGCGATCAGGAACAGCGCATAGACGATGCAGAGCGGCAGCAGCAGATAGAGCGTCACCCGCGTCATGTCGGCCCAGAAATTGCCGATGCCGGTCGTGCTGCGCCGGGCGAAGCCCCGGAACAGCGCGAAGGCGAGCGCGATGCCGGTCGCGGCCGAGAGGAAATTATGGATCGTCAGCCCCAGCATCTGGCTGAGGTTCGACAGGGTCGATTCCCCGGCATAGCTTTGCCAATTGGTGTTGGTGGTGAAGCTGACCGCCGTGTTGAAGGCGAGATGCGCGCCGACCGCGCCATCGCCCAGGGGATTGAAAGGCAGCGCGGCCTGCATCCGCAGCAGGGCATAGGTGAAAAGCAGCAGCGCCGTGTTGAAGATCAGCATATGCACCGCATAGCGGCGCCAGCCTTGCTCCTCTTCGGGATCGATGCCGGAGAGGCGGTAGAAGCCGCGCTCGATGGGTCCGAATATGGAATGAAGCGGCGTACGGCGTCCTTCATAGAGCGCGAACAGCCAGAGGCCGGCCGGCTTGACGAGGGCCAACAGGATGCCGGTGAAGGCGGCAATCAGCAGCCATCCCTGAAAGGTCATGGACAGCCTTTTCTAAAAGCGTTCAGGCCGCGCGAGCACGGCGATCAGATAGAGGAGAAGGCCAAGCATGGTCAGCGCGGCGAGCCAGAGATCGATGGTCATGACAGCCCCCCTCATGCCCGGTCGCAAAGCGCGGCATAGCCGAGGCTGGCCGTCAACAGGATGAGGATCAGGCCGATCCAGAAGATGTCCTGCATATGAAAACTCCCGCAGGCGAGGATGTCGCGCGGGGTGCGGGACGATTCGTCTGCCGCTCGTCAATTAGGGCAGCGGCGCGTTTGAATGCGAGAGACGGGGGATTGGTAAGCCATAGTATTTGCGTATGAATTGGGACTAGAGCAGAATCCTACCCGATTGCATCGGATCGGCTGCTCTAGACCTTTGTTTTGCCGCGTTTTCCGAGTCAGCAGATGATTGGCTTCGCCGAACTGCCGTTTCTATCTGCTTAGAAAACGCTCTAGAGATTTTGGCGTCCACCCCTTGAACCATTTGCATTTGTTAAGGCACTGAAACTGCAAGCCTGGGTTCAGGATCATTTCCCATGATTGGGACGTTTCATAAGGCCGATGAGATAAGGAACCCGATGACCGATACGCGCGCTCGCATCAACGCCATCGGCTGCGCCGTTCCCGAGCAGGACATGCACGCTCCCTTCATCCAATGGGCGGCCCGGCAACTGGACGATCCACGCCACCGCCAGCTTTTCCTGCGCATGGCCGAACGGTCGGGCATCGACCATCGCTGGTGCGTGCTGCCATCGACTGTCGAAGGCGGATCGCCGGTCGATCCGGGCGGTTTCTATGCCGGGGAGATGCCGCCGACTTCGCTCAGGATGCGGCGCTATGCCGATTATGCCCCGGCTTTGGCGCTGGAGGCGATCGCGCGGCTGAAGGAGCAGGTCGCGATCGACCGGATCAGCCATCTGGTGGTGGCGAGCTGCACCGGCTTCGTCGCGCCGGGCATCGACCAGATCATTGCCGAACGGCTGGGGCTGGAGAATGTCGAGCGGACATTGGTCGGCTTCATGGGCTGTTATGCGGCGGTCGCGGCCTTGCGCACGGCGCGGCATATCGTGCGGTCGGAGCCGGAGGCGCGGGTGCTGGTGGTGACGGTCGAGCTGTCCTCCCTCCATTTTCAGCCGGAGCGGCAGATCGAACGCCTGTTGATGATGCTCCAGTTCGCGGACGGCGCGGCGGCGGCTTTGGTGACGGCGGAGGGCGGCGGGGTGGCGATCGACCGGCCCTTTTCGTTCAACCTGACGGATTCGGCGGAGCTGATCCGCTGGGACATTGGCGACAGCGGTTTCGTGATGCATCTGTCGGGTGAGGTGCCCGGGCGTATCCAGGCGGCGCTTAGCGATCCGCAGATCAGGCAGCGTATGTGGGGGAGTGACGATCCCGGCCTGATCGACGATTGGGCCGTGCATGCGGGCGGTCGGTCGATCCTGGATGCGGTGGAGCATGGGCTTGGGCTGGACGAAACCGCGCTGGCGCCCTCGCGGCGCGTGCTGGCCCGTTTCGGCAACATGTCCTCGTCCACGCTGATGTTCATATTGGGCGACATGCTGAGCCAGGCGCGGCGCGGGGTGGCGCTGGCCTTTGGGCCGGGGCTGGCGGCGGAAGGATTCCGGTTCGAAGGGATCGCATGATGCGCAGCGTACCAGCGCTGATCGTCGGCGGCGGGCCAGCCGGTGCGGCGGCGGCGATCATGCTCGGGCGGGCGGGCGTGACGGCGCATCTGGTCGATCGGCATGCCGGGCCGCATGATAGCGTCTGCGGCGGCTTTCTGGGCTGGGATGCGCTGGCGGAACTGGATGTTCTGGGTGTTGACGTGGCGGCTTTGGGAGCGCGGCCGATCGAGCGGCTGCGACTGGTGGCGGGTGAGCATCGTGTCGAACTGGCGCTGCCGCATCGGGCCGCGGGGCTGTCACGGCGGGTGCTGGATGAAGCGCTGATCGGGCTGGCGGAGGATGCCGGCGCGGTTCTCATGCGGGGGCGGGCGGTGCGGGCCGCCGATCCGGCGGGCCGGTCCGTTCGCTTCGACGATGGCGAGCAATGGGCGGGCGAGGCCTTGTTCCTCGCGACCGGCAAGCATGAGTTGCGGGGGCTTGCGCGTGATCTTGGCGGGCGGAAGGAGGCGCCTTCGGCCGGCTTGCGGGCGGTGTTGCCCGCCAGTGCGGTCCGCTCGCGCGATCTGGCTGGAATGATCGAGCTGCATCTGTTCGATGGGGGATATGCGGGACTGCTGTTGCAGGAGGATGGAACCGCAAATCTCTGCCTGTCCGTCGACCGGGAGCGGTTGGGGCAAGGCGTGACGCCGCTGATGGCGCAGATCATGGCGGAGGCGCCATGTCTCGCTGAACGGATGGAGGGTGACATCCCCGCAAATTTCGAGGCGGTTGCCGGTGTACCCTATGGTTGGCGGGCGGACAGCACATTGCCCGGCATCTTCCGCATGGGCGATCAGGGGGCGGTGATCGCCTCTTTGGCGGGGGATGGGATTGCCATCGCGCTCAGCAGCGGGATGAGCGCGGCGCAGGCCTATCTCAGCGGCGGCCCCGACGCGGCGATAGACTGGCAAAGGGACATGCGCCGCCGGAGCCGCCGCCCGCTGGGCGTGGCCGAGGCGCTGCGCCATGGCGCGGCGGGGCCGGTGGGGCGAGGGTTGCTGATGCAATTGCTGCGCTGGATGCCGGGGCTTGGCGCGCAGGCCGCGCTGCTTACCCGCATATCCGCTCGACACACAGGCGGAAGGAAAAGCGGCGCACGATCCGCACGTCATCCGGGTTGATGCCCGCCTGCGGCAACAGCGCCTCCCAGTCGCCGGGCCGGAAGGCGCGAGCGATGGAGAGCTGGCCATCCTCCCGCACGATGCGGTGGACGCGCAGCAGACGGGCCAGCAGGGGAAAGCCCCAATAGGCAAAGCCATGACGATGCAGGTCGCAGATCAGCCAGCCCATGCGCGCATTCGCCTCCATATGGCGCAGGAAGGTCATCAGTTGCGCGTCGGTCATATGATGCGTCACCTGACTGGAAATGATGAAGTCGAACCGTTCCGGCTGGTCGAGATAATCCCCGGCGCGATAGTCGATGCGGAGGTCCGGCGGGGTGGCATGGCGGGCCGCTGCAAGGCTTTTCTCGTTGAGGTCGACGCCGATCAGTTCGGCCTCGATCCCCCGTTTCCTGGCCCAGCGGGCGATGGCGCGCAAAATGTCGCCGTCTCCGAAGCCCACGTCGAGCAGCCGGAAATGCCGGGCCGAGCCGATGGCGCGGTTGAGGAAGGCGATGGCGGGCCAGGCGGTGAAGGTCCAGCGATTGACCCGGGCGAGGTCGTGCAGCACGCGCTCATAGATGGCCGGGTCCAGCCCCGGCGCGTCCATCTGTTCTTCCTGCCGCGATCGGATTGAAAGGTCGGCCATGATGCACTCCCTTCTTTCCTATCCTCATAGCATGGCAGGCTTGTTATTCTCGTGCCCAAAGAGGTGACGCCATGGGATATTTTTCCGCGCTCCTGTTGCTGGCGGCCGGTGCGCCATCGGCGGGTGTAGAGGGCTATTGGCTGACCGACGACCGGAAGGGTGTGGTGCGGATCGCGCCCTGCGCAGGGCAGATGTGCGGGCGGATCGTGCGGGTACTCAATAAGGGGCCTGACGTGCCGACGACCGACATCAACAATCCCGATCCGAAATTGCGTGGGCAGCCGATCCTGGGTTTGCTGACCTTATGGGGTTTCAATCGGGCTGGCGCGGCATGGAAGGGCGGGCGGGCCTATGATCCCAAATCGGGGCGAAGTTATCGGGCGACATTGGGATTGAACCCGGACGGGTCGCTCAAGGTGACGGGGTGCGTGTTGTTCATCTGCCAGTCGCAGCGTTGGACGCGGGTGCAATAGAGCGATTTCCAAGCGATCTGAATTGATCGCTGGTTAAGAAATCGCGGTAAAACAAAGGAATAGAGCGGTTGATCTGATGCAATCAGATCGCAAACCGCTATAGCGGACCGGCCTTCTCCCACAGGAAAATCCCATAGCGCATCGCCCCGGTGCGAAGCGCAAGGATCAGGCGCGGCAAGCTGAGGATGAAGCTGCGGTTCCGCGTCCTGGGGCTGAGCGCCAGCCGGCGGAGGGCGGGATCGCTGATCATGGCTCCGGCGAAGCGTCGCAGGCAGATCGTCCAGGTGCGGCGGACGCGGGCGCTGGCATCCTCAGAGTCGCGCAGGGAAAAGCCGGCATCGGCGGCCATGTTCACATAATCCGCCCGGCTGCCCATGCCGGGCAGCCGTCCCTCGCGGCAAATGGGTTCGAGCAGATGGCGGATTTCCCAGGCGCGCGCGCCCTCTCCCTCCAGCCAGGCGCAGACCACCAGCCGCCCGCCGGGGCGCAGCACGCGCGCCGCTTGCGCGAAGAAGCGCGCCTTGTCGACCATATGTTCCGAGCTTTCAATGGCATAGGCGCGATCGAAGCTGGCGTCGGGCAGGTCGTTGTGGAGCCAGTCCCGGCGCAGGCAGGTGAAGCGCGGCGAGGGGCGGGCATTGGCGATTTTTTCCTGCGCGGCGGAAAGGGTAAGGCCAATGATGCCGACATCATGCCGCGCCGCAATCCGTGCAGCGGTCGCGCCATAGCCGCAGCCTATGTCGCACAGCGTCTGTCCCGGTTCCAGCGCCAGCCGCGCTTCGACTTCCGCGACAAGGGCATCGGCCGCCTCCGCCGGGCTTTCCCGGCCGGTCCGCCAATAGCCATGATGCACATGCTCGCCCCATATCCGCCGATAGGCAAGGTCCAGTTCGTCATAATGAACCGCAACGTCCGCCGCGGTCGGGGGAAGCTTCGGCACGATCATGCGGCTTTATCGGTCGATTGGCCTTCGGTGGCAAACGGTTTTGGTGATACCTGCTCCGGCTTGCGCAGGAGTATCGGCTCTCAACCCGCTGCCGCCAGCAACCTCGCGCTGAGCGTGGGCCACTCCGTCATGTCCCAGCCTTCGGGGGTTTCGCGGGTCATGATCTGGTCCGCGCCGAAGCAGTTGGAAAGGTCGATATCCTCGCCCTTTTCGAAGGCGCGGTCGGCCAGCGAATAAAAGGGGCGGACCACGGGCAGGGTCAGATCGTCCCTGTTCTGCTCGACCACGATCGCCAGCCGATGCGAGCGCAGTCGCACCAGCGATCCGATCGGATAGATGCCCACGGCCCGCTGGAACGCCTGGAAAATCTCCGGGTCGTAGAGCGTCTGCGCCTCGTCCAGCATCAGCAGGGCGCGGGACGGGTCTTCGCCATGGCGGTGGATGCGGTTGGAAGTCATTGCGTCATAAGTGTCGCAGATCGCCGCCATGCGCGCGAACAGCCCGATCTCCTCGCCCTTCAGCCCATGGGGATAGCCGCTGCCGTCCAGCCGCTCATGATGATGCAGGCAGACGTCCAGCACCGCCTCGGGCATTTCGCCGCCCAGCGCCAGAAATTCATGCGCCAGCGTGGTGTGGCTTTTCACCACCTCCCATTCTTCGGGGGTGAGCGGGCTGTCCTTGTCCCAGGTTTCCTGCGGCACATGGCCCATGCCGACGTCCATCAGCAACCCGGCGAGCCCGGCCTGCTGCACCTCCTCCGGGGAGAGGCGGAGCTGCTGGGCCAGGCTGATCATCAGCGCGCAAACCGACAGGGCGTGGAGATAGAGATATTCATTCGTATTCTTGAGCCGCGTCACCGCCATGAAAGCATGGGGATTGCGCTGGATGGAGCTGGAAATCTCCTCGATCATCGGTTCTAGCTTCTTGAGCTTGATCGCGTTGCCCAGGCGGGAATCGTCGAAGATCTTCTGCATCGCGCGCACGGATTTGCGGGCCAGGCGGTTCGCATGGACCATCTCGGCCTTGGCTGGCAGCCTGTCTTTCGACAGCGGGTCGAACGGACGGCTGACGGGGGCGGGCGCCGCGCGCCGGGCGATCGTGGCTCCGGCCCGGCCGAACGGACGATCACGCGGGTCCGGAGCGCGGGAAGGAGCAGGCTCTTCCTTCGGCTTCAGATCGACGCCGCGGGACGTGTCGATCTGGACCCATTCGACCTTGCTGGCCTTCAGCGTTTCCAACTGATCGGCATCCTCCAGCAACATCTTGCTTTTCCAGAAGGGATGGGAAAACCACGACCCTTCCATCTTGTGCAGGAACATGCCCAACTCGACGTCCTGGGTACGGATTCTTTTCAACATTTTGCGGCCCCGAATAGAGGCTGCATCTCGCCCCCAAAGCCTTGCAAAAAGGTTAAAACGGGATCGTCGCGGCCCTTATCGCCAGCCCAGGCCAAGCGCCTTTTGCAAGGCGATATAGTCCGCCGTCATGGCCGCCGTCCCCTGCGAGAGCGTCTGTGCCGCCGACAGGCTCTGCCGTTCCGCGTCGAGAAGCTGGATGCGGGTGGCGGCGCCCGCCTCGAAGCGCTGGCGCATCAGCGCGGCGGTGCGGTCGGCCGAAGCCTTGGACCGGGCCGCGCTGGCGACGCTCAGCCGCCGGGCGCCGAAGCGGGACAGGGCGTCCTCGCTGTCGCGCAGGGCGGTGAGGACGGCCTGGCGATATTGGGCTGCAGCTTCGTCCTGCGCGCCCTTCGCCTGCTCGACGCGGGCGGCGTTACGGCCGAAATCGAGGAAGCTCCAGCTCAGGCGGGGCATGGCGATGGCTGCCAGTTGGTCGAGATCGACCAGATCGCCGGGGTTGGTGCCGCCGATACCGATCAGGCCCATGAAGCTGAGGCTGGGGAAGCGCGCCGCCTCCGCCACGCCGATTTTGGCGGTGGCGGCGGCGAACTGGCGCTCCGCCGCGCGGACATCGGGGCGGCGTTTGAGCAGCGCGGCGGGATCACCCACCGCGACCTCCGCCGGCGGCAGCGGCACGGCAGCGGGCGCCGTCAGCATCGCGTCGAGCGCGCCGGGCGCTTCCCCGGCGAGCGTCGCCAGCGCGTTCAGATAGGCGTCGCGCTCGGCGCTAAGCGGCAGCAGGGCGGCTTCGCCCTGCTCCACTTGGTTGCGCTGCTGCTCCAGCTCCAGTGCGGAGGCGGTGCCCTGGGCGTGGCGCTGTTCGGTCAGGCGCAGCATCTCGCGCTGGCGGGTGAGCGCCTCCTGCTCCAAGACGATGCGCTGCTGGCGGTCGCGCAGATTGACATAGGCCTGCGCGATTTCGGCCGTCAGGCTGACCTGCGCGTCCGCGACATTGGCTTGCGCCGCGTCAAACTGGGCGCGTGCCGCCTCGACCCCCCGCCGTTTGCCGCCCCACAGGTCGACCTCCCAACTGGCGTCGAAGCCCAGATTGTAGAAGTTGAGCGACTGGCTGCCGCCGCCGGACTGGTCGCTCTCATCGGAATTGCCAAGGTCGACACCGGGCAGAGTCGCGTGGACAAAAAGGGCGGAGGCATTGGCGCTGGGAAGGGCATTGGCGCGTTCCGAACGCAGCGAGGCGCGAGCCTGCCGGACCCGTGCTTCGGCCACCGCCACGCCCGGATTGGCCGCGAGCGCGCGGGTCTCCAGCGCATCCAGCACCGGATCGCCCAAGGCCGTCCACCATGCGGCTGCGGCTGGCGCTTGGGCGCGGGTGTCGTCGGGTGCCCGCGCGAATTGCGCGCCGGGGCTGACCGGCTTGGACGTTTCCGGTCCGCGATAATCCGGCCCGGCGGTGCAGGCGGCCAGGCTAAGCAGGGGGAAGGCAATCAAGGGGAAACGCATGGAAACCGGCCTCAATGCATCGCGACGGCTTGCCCATGGGGCAAGGGACGCAGGAACAGGACCAGCGGCAGCACGGCAATGATGCCGACCGCCAGCATCGTGAAAATATCGTTATAGGTCATCACCAGCGCCTCTTTCTGGATCGTGCCCGCCAACGACCGAAGGGCGGCTTCATGACCGCCCAGCGAATGACTGAGCCCGCCGATATAGTCCTGCACCTGGCCGCTATTGGCGCTCAGGCTTTCTTCCATGCGCCGGCTATGGAACCAGGTTCGCTGGTCCTGAATGGTGGCGATGCCCGCCAGCGCCAGCGATCCGCCCAGATTGCGGACCGCGTTGAACAGTCCGGCGGCGTCGCCCGCATCCTCACGCGGGACGGAAGCGATGGCGGCCTGATTGAGGAAGAGGAAGCCGAACACGCTGCCGACCCCGCGCAGCAATTGCGATTCGATGAAATCATGGCCGACCGCCTGGTTGGTCAGCACCGTGTCGATCCAGCAGCTCGTCGCCATGACGAGCAGCCCGGCGCCGACCGCGATGCGGATGTCCAGATGCCGGATCAGCAGCGGCGTCAGCGGCATCAGCATCAGGCTGGGAATGCCCGACAGCAGGACGATCCGGCCCGATTGCAGCGCGTCATAACCGGCGATCGCGGCCAGGAACTGCGGAATGACGAAGGCGGTGCCATAGAGCATCATGCCGATCACCAGCCCCATCATCGCGACCGCGCCGAACTGGCGGTCGAGCAGAAGCTTCAGCCGGATGACCGGCCTTTTCGCGAAATATTGGCCGGCGAACAACAGGATGAAGCCGATGCCCGAGACGATCGACATCAGGACGATTTCCCGGCTCTGGAACCATTGTTCGCGCTGCCCTTCCTCCAGCACGATGGTGAGGCCGCCCAGCCCCAGCGCCATGCCTGCAATGCCCAGCCAGTCGGCCTGCCAGAATTCGCTCAGCAGCGGCTTTTGATGCGGCATCGTCACCAGCAGCAGGGTGATCAGGATGATGCCCACCGGAAGGTTCAGGAAGAAGGCATAGTGCCAGCTTATATTCTCCGTCAGCCACCCGCCGACCAGCGGGCCCAGGACCGGACCAAGGATCGCGGTGACGCCGAACAGCGCATTGCCGATCGGCTGCTGCGAACGGGGCAGGCGCGTGGCGATGATCGTCATCGCCGTCGGGATCAGCGCGCCGCCGGTAAAGCCCTGGCCGACGCGGCCGATGATCATGGTGGTCAGATTGTCGGCCACGCCGCACAGCATCGAAAAGCCGGTGAACAGAAAAGCCGCGGCCAGCAGCAGGGTACGCAGCCCCAGCAGCCGTTCCAGCCACGCCGCCAGCGGGATGATGATGATTTCCGCGACCAGATAGGATGTCGCGATCCAGGTTCCCTCCGTGCCGCTGGCACCGATTTCGCCCTGGATCGTGGGCAGGGCCGAATTGACGATGGAAATATCAAGCGTCGCCATCATCGCGCCCAGGCTGCCCGCCGCGACCGCCAGCCAGGCGGCGGTGTCGGCGCGTTCCGGCATGGATGCCGGGGCCGAAGAGGCGGTAGCGGTCATTGGCCGATCCGCGCGTTATGCCGCTCCTGCTCCCGGCGGATTTGCGCCGCGGCGTCCTTGGCCGAACGGGTGTCGACGGACACTTCGACCGACATGCCGGGGACCAGCAGCTTGCGGGTTTCAGGGCCGGCGCTGACGGCGATGCGAACGGGGATGCGTTGGACGATCTTGGTGAAATTCCCCGTGGCGTTTTGGGGCGGCAGGACGGAGAATTGCGCGCCGGTGCCGGGCGCGATGCTCGCCACCCGGCCGGGCAGATCGACGCCGGGCAGCGCGTCCACCTCGATCCTCACGGGCTGGCCGACGCGCATCAGGCCTAACTGCGTTTCCTTGAAATTCGCCTCGACATAGAGGCTGGCCTTGGGAACCAGCGTCATCAGGCGGGCCGCCGCCTGCACGAACTGACCCTGCCGCACGCTCCTGTCACCGATCCGCCCATCGACGGCGGCGCGTAATATGGTGGCCTCCACGTCGGTATTGGCGGCGGATAGTTGGGCGCGCGCGGCCTCTCCCTGCGCCTGCGCTTGCCTGACCTGCGCTTCCAATGTGGCGACCCGCTTCTGCGCGCTGGCCAGCGTCGCCTGGGCGGCGGCAGCCCTGGCTCTCGCCTGCACCGCTAGATTTTGAAGCTCCGACAAGCGCTCGCGGGTTTCGGCGCCGCTGGCCGCCAGCGGGCGATAGCGCTCCACTTCGCTCGCGGCGAAGGCGGCGTTGGCCTTGGCGGCGCTCAACTCTGCGTCCGCCTGGTCGATGGCGGCGCGCTGCTCAGCGATCTGGGCTGTCACCCCGGCGACATTGGCCTTGGCCACGTCGATCTGCGCCACGGACTGGGCCGCCTGCGCCCGATAATCGCGCGGGTCGATCTGCACCAGCGGCTGCCCGGCCTTCACATCCTGATTCTCATCGACGAAGACGCGGTCGACATAGCCCGAAACCTTCGGCGCGACGGTGATCGAATCGGTCTGGATATAGGCGTCGTTGGTCGATTCCTGAAATTTGCCGAAGCTTTCGAAGCGGATGAACCACAGCACGCCGCCAACGATCAGCGCCAACGCCCCCAGCAACAGGATCAGGCGGACGCGCGGGTTTTTGAGCGGGGAGGAACGGCGCTGGCCCGAGTCGTCGGCATATGCGGAGGAAGAGGCCATATCGTCTGAACTCATGAAAAAACCGCTGATCTCAATCCTGCTTCCTATGCTCGCTCTTGCACTATGGCGCAATACCATTTATTGAGGAACCTCATGGATATCTCCGACGAGCAGCTACTGACGGACCTGTTTCGCGTCATCACGCTGATGCGCCGTTTCTTCGACCGGGCGATGACGGAGCAGGGCGCTTCGCTGGCGCAGACAAAGGTTCTGATGTGCATAAAGGAGCTGCCGGGAACGGCGCGGGCGGCGGATATTGCCGAAATAATGGGGATTGCGCCGCGAACGGTGACGGAGGCGCTGGACGGGCTGGAGCGCGATGGGCTGATTCAACGGATGCCGGATAGGGAAGATCGGCGGGTCAAGCGGCTGACCATCACCCCCGCAGGGGAGGCCGCGGTGGCCGTGACTGAACCCCTGCGCCGTCAGCTCGGGGCACAGGCATTGGGCGCCTTGAACGCGTCCGAGCGGGAGCATTTTCATGCTGCGCTGCAAAAATTGCTGAAGAGGATGGCGAACGGCTGACCTTTTGATTCGCGCCATTTTCTCTGTTATTATCGCCCGGTCGACCGGCATAAGCCCGGCGGCAGGGGAGTGTGTGATGGAGCGTATGCATTACAGCATGTGTCAATGCAGCATCGGGCTGCTGACCTTGTGCAGCGCGTCGGCCTTGGCGTTGACCGGCACGCTTTACCTCCTGCTCAACTGATTCGCTCTTGCCACGAGCGTCCGAATGGGCGCGCCGCATCCGTTGAACGCGGCACGCCCTGTAAGAATCAATCCTTTTCGATCTGGCTCACATCGCGCACCGCACCGCGCGCGGCATTGGTCGTGAGCGCCGCATAGGCGCGCAGCGCGGGGGAGACGTTGCGCTTGCGGCCGAGCGGCTTCCAGGCCTTGACGCCGCGTGCTTCCATCTCCGCCTTGCGCGTCGCGATGACCGCGTCGTCCAGGTCCAGCTTGATGACGCGGTTGGGGATGTCGATGACGATCGGGTCGCCTGTCGCAACCAGCGCGATCAGTCCGCCTTCCGCCGCTTCGGGCGAGACATGGCCGATGGAAAGGCCCGACGTGCCGCCCGAAAAGCGCCCGTCGGTGATCAGCGCGCAGGCTTTGCCCAGCCCCTTCGACTTGAGATAACTGGTAGGGTAGAGCATTTCCTGCATGCCGGGGCCGCCCTTCGGCCCTTCATAGCGGATGACGACGACGTCGCCCGCCTTGACCTCATTGCCCAATATGCCCGCGACCGCCGCGTCCTGGCTTTCATAGACGCGGGCCGTGCCGTGGAAGGTCAGGATCGATTCGTCCACGCCAGCCGTCTTCACGATGCAGCCTTCGGGCGCGATATTGCCGTACAGAACCGCGAGGCCGCCATCCTTGGAGAAGGGGTGCTCCGCGCTGCGGATGACGCCGTTTTCGCGGTCGGTGTCCAGTTCCTCCCAACGGGCATTCTGGCTGAACGCCTGGGTGGTGCGGACGCCGCCGGGGGCCGCGCGGAAGAAATTGCGGACCTCTTCGCTATTGGTGCGGCCAATGTCCCAGCGGTTGAGCGCGTCGCCCAGCGTTGGCGCATGAACGGTCGGCAGGCTGGCGTCGATCAGGTCGGCGCGCTCCAGCTCGCCCAGGATCGACATGATACCGCCGGCGCGGTGGACATCCTCCATATGGACGTCCTGCTTGGCGGGCGCGACCTTGCAGAGGCAGGGGACGCGGCGCGACAGCCGGTCGATGTCCGCCATGGTGAAGTCCACCCCGCCTTCATAGGCGGCGGCCAACAGGTGCAGCACTGTGTTGGTCGAACCGCCCATGGCGATATCGAGGCTCATGGCGTTTTCGAACGCGGCAAAGCTGGCGATGTTGCGGGGAAGGGCGGAGGCGTCTTCCTGTTCATACCAGCGCTTAGCGAGGTCGACGATGGTGCGGCCCGCCTCCAGGAACAGCTTTTCGCGGTCGGCATGGGTGGCCAGCGTCGAGCCATTGCCCGGCAGCGACAGGCCCAAAGCTTCGGTCAGGCAGTTCATCGAGTTGGCGGTGAACATGCCCGAGCAGCTGCCGCAGGTCGGGCAGGCGGCCTGCTCGATCGTCTTCACTTCCTCGTCGGTGTAATTTTCGTCCGCCGCGACGACCATGGCGTCGACCAGATCGAGCGCGACCGTCTTGCCGCGCAGCACGGTCTTGCCCGCTTCCATCGGCCCGCCGGACACGAAGATGGTCGGGATGTTGAGCCGCATGGAGGCCATCAACATGCCGGGCGTGATCTTGTCGCAGTTGGAAATGCACAGCAGCGCGTCGGCGCAATGGGCATTGACCATATATTCGACGCTGTCCGCGATCAGATCGCGGCTGGGCAGCGAATAGAGCATGCCGTCATGGCCCATGGCGATGCCGTCGTCGACCGCGATGGTGTTGAATTCCTTGGCGACGCCGCCTGCCGCCTCGATCTCGCGAGCGACGAGCTGGCCGAGATCTTTCAGATGCACATGCCCCGGCACGAATTGGGTGAAGCTGTTGGCGATGGCGATGATCGGCTTGCCGAAATCCTCGTCCTTCATGCCGGTGGCGCGCCACAGGCCGCGCGCGCCCGCCATGTTGCGGCCATGGGTGCTGGTGCGTGAACGATAATGGGGCATGATATTTCCTCAATTCCTCTCGGAAGCTCTCTACGCTTTTGCACGCAGGTTGTGAAATATATTGAAAGCGTTCAATAAGGTCGTATTACGAATAAGTGATGGACCTGCGGCAACTCAATCACTTCCTTGCCGTCGCGGAGGAATTGCATTTCGGTCGGGCTGCGGAACGGCTGGGCATGACGCAGCCGCCGCTCAGCCAGTCGATCATGGCGCTGGAACGCGAACTGGGGGCGCCGCTCTTTACGCGGACCAAGCGCCATGTCGCGCTCACCTCTTTTGGCGAGCAATGGCTGGCGCATGTCCGCCCGGCGGTGGGTGCGATCGCGGACCTCGCCCCCATGGCGCGGCGCCTGCGGGAAGGGACGGCGGGACGGCTGGCGCTGTCCTTCGT
This sequence comes from Sphingobium sp. TB-6, assembly GCF_012927365.1. Lineage (NCBI taxonomy): Bacteria > Pseudomonadati > Pseudomonadota > Alphaproteobacteria > Sphingomonadales > Sphingobiaceae > Sphingobium > Sphingobium sp. TB-6. The sequence goes on from NZ_JABBGL010000001.1 coordinate 648,036, forward strand.
CAGTTCCGCCGATTACAGCATCCTGCCGTCGCTGGTCCGGCGCTATTCCATCGCCTTTCCCGATGTCGAGATGACATTGGCCGAGGCCACCAGCGATGTTCAGATCGAGGCGCTGGTCGAAGGGCGGATCGATGCCGGTATCCTGATCCCTCCGGCTTCGGGCCTGCCGTCGGTGATCGATTACCGGCCGCTGCTCCGGGAGCCTTTGGTCGCGGCCGTGCCGGAAGCCTGGGTCGCGGAGGGAGTCCTCGACATGGAACAGGGCAAGCTGGCGGGCGAAAGCTGGCTGGACCAGCCGCTGCTGCTCTTTCCGCGCCATGTATCTCCGACTTTTCACGACCTGGTTCTCGACCATTATCGGGCCAAGGGGCGGACACCGCATATCCGCCAGCGGGCGATCCAGATGCAGACCATCATCAGCCTGGTTTCGGCGGAAATGGGCATGGCGCTGGTGCCGGCCTCGCTCCAGAATCTGGCGCGGACCGGCGTGCGTTACCTGCCGCTGGCCGACGCCGTGCCGGTTCTGGAAACCGGGCTGGCCTGGCGTCGCGCGGATGAGGAGCCGACGCTGCGCGCGCTTTTACGGATCGCCTTGAAAGCGTGATCCCGCGCCGGCGGAAATCCAACTCCCCTAAGTCGCTCCGGGTGGAGCGCTCAGGGGATGGATTGCCTTAGGCGCAGCTTGGTGCCCCGCCTTTACGGGCATGACATGGATGTCAGCGCACCACGGCCCGCGTGTACAAATGCCAGGTCGCATATCCCAGCACCGGCAGCACCACCGCAAGACCCACCAGCGCGGGGAGCGAGCCAAGCACCAGCAACGCCACGACGATCAGACCCCAGGCCGCGACCGTCACCGGATTATGCCAAGCCACACGACAGGATGTCCGCAGCGCGACACCCCAACTGACCGGCTTGTCGACCGCCATGGGGAAGGAGACGACGCTGACTGCCAGCGTCAGCAGGGCAAAGCAGAAGCCCGCCAGATTGCCGAGCACGATCATCTGCAAGCCTTCGGACGTGCCGAACACCGCGGAGAAGAAAGCGCCCACGGAGGCGGTCGACCCGGGTATATTTTCCAGCGTCACATGATAGATGAACCAGGCCGTCGCCATCCATGCCATGAACAGCAACGCCAGCACGCAGGTCAGGTCGAACAGGGCAGAGCCGCCCGGTTTGCGGATCACGTCCAGGAAATGGCGCCAGCGGGCATCCAGTCCCGCCTCGCGTCGCCGGGCCAGTTCGTAGAAACCACTGGCGAAAGCCGGTCCCAGCAGGATCGCACCGGCCACCAGGGGAAAGATCAGCGGCAGGATCGACATCTGGCCGGCCGACATAATCGCCAGCGCGACGATGACCGGATAGATGAAGCCGATGAACACCAGATCGCCCCTCTTGGCGAGGAAATCGTCCCAGCCCTGACGCAGGGCGATACGCAGATCGTCGAAACCGATAGTGCGGATGGAAATATCTTGCCCCGCGGACGCCGCCTGGGACGGGTGAGCAATTGCCATGGTTCGCCCTCCTGACCGAACGCCATAATGCGCTTTGCTCTGCTTTGGTCCTCTGTCGGGACATGCGCGCCTTTTCGGGGCGAGCATCTCTCGGCATGAGGGAGCGCCTCATGGCCAATGATGTCATCCTACACCGGGAATGCGGGGGCCGCCAGCCCTTTGATGTCAGGACCGTGTCTCGCATGAAACTGAGCAACATCCGGGATATATTGGCGGTTGCCGAAGCCGCAAGCTCGGCATCACGCAGCCATCGATGAGCCGCAGCATTCGCGACACTGAAAGCGAACTCGGCGTGTCACTGTTCACCCGCCATGGCCATGGCGTGACCTTGACGCGCATGGGCCAGGTCTTCGTGCAGCATGCGACGGCCATCCAGTCCGAAATCCGTCATATTTTCGAAGCGATCGAACAGGAGAAGGGCGAGGCGACCGGCCAGATTTCGGTGGCGATGTCGACTGCGGCAACGATCGCGCTGATGCCCACGATGTTGCGCACATTTCAGGCGGAATATCCGAAGATTGTTTTGAAATTCGCCGAGAGCCTGCTTTTCGCTCCGATCGAACCTCAAATACTGTCGGGCGAAATCGACTTCTATGTTGGCCCGGTCCATGATTTTCCGGTCAAGTCGCCGCTTTTGATCGAGAAGCTGTTCGATAATCGCTTCGACCTTATAGGCCGAAAGGGGCATCCGCTGGCCAATGCGAAGACGCTGCACGAAATGAAGGATGCCCGTTGGATTCGTCCCCTGTTCGCGGATCACCGGAAAAATCCGGAATTTGACGCGATGTTCGCCCGGCCGGAGCTGCCGTTGCCGGAAATCGCCGTCCACATGCATTCCTGCGCTTCAAGGCATCCCTGAATTTGCTGCCCGAATAGCTGCCATCATCAAACAGGTGGCGTAGCCAAGGGAAGCGTCTCAAGGTCTCTGCGTGCACCGATCTTCGGGAAACGATGCCAAGCATGCACAATTGCGGCATTGATTTTAACATAATCCTTATTATCGAACTATCGGATTGTAAGCGGTGGATTCTAAATCGAAGTGCGAAATCCTAGGGTTTATAAGGGTTTGATCCCTTTTCCAGGAAGGCACGCGATGAACGGCTATCAGCATTTGGGTTTGGATGAGCGGCGGGATATCTATCGGCTGA